>NZ_JBJFZU010000013.1:0-118814 GCF_045032955.1 Serinicoccus shuyuelongi
CTACCACCGCCGCCGACGACAAGCCGCTCTTGGCCGGTTGACCCCCATCGAGTACGAGACCATCATGACGACACCAGCCGACCAGGCTGCGTGACTAACCACTGTCACCTATCGGTGCAGCAGTCCCGGCTTCGCTCGGTAGTCTTGTAAACAGGCTGCCCAGGTTTCGAGGTCAAGCCCCGGTGGTGGCAACCAGAACCTCGCCTGCTGAGGATTCGGTAGAACCCGCTGGGTCCGAATGATCGGCGCGAACGTACGGATGCTCAGCGAAGGGCTAGCTCCCGCGCTGCTGCTGCCGAGTTGCTGCTCGAAAGCCGGCCTGGAACCGGGTGCGGCTGTCCAGCTGGTCGAAGAGGGTCTGCAGCTTGCGTTGGAGCGTGCGGGTGCTGACGCCGAGCTGGCGGGCCACCGCCTCGTCCTGCATACCCGTGGCCAGCAGCGAGACCATGTCGTGCTCCAGGGTGTCAGGGCCGGTCGCCTCGGGAGTCGCCGTGGCGAGGTCGAGGGGTGCGGCGGTGCGCCACAGGACCTCGAACAGGGCGATCAGGGCATCCAGCAGGGCACTGGAGTGCACGATCAGGGCGCTGTCGACGGTGACGGAGCGGGAGGTCAGGGGGAGCAGGGCGAACTTGGCGTCGATCACCGTCAGCTTGGTCGGGATGTCGGCGATGCGGGCGATCTCTCCGTGGGCCGTCGCGCGCTGCACGTTGGCGAGCATGCTCGGTGACTCGAAGGAGGTGGGGCAGTAGACGCACCTCACGGTGACGCCCCGGCGCATCGCGGCTTCCTGGGTCACGTTCGGTCGGGCCGTGTCGATGGCGAACGGTGGCTTGACCAGGCCCAGCACCTGGTGCTGCGCCGCCTCGTGCAGCTGGTAGAACCGCTGGGCGATCGCGTCCCCTCCGGTGATCACCTCCAGGAGCTCCTCGGGGCGTTCGGCGGTGGCGACGGCCGCCTCGGCCACCAGCACGCCGGCCGCGGCGCGGCTGGAGGCCACCTCGTCCTGACGGCGGGCAGCCAACGCATCGAGCGCCACTCCCGGGGGTGTCGCGGTGAGTCGCAGTGGCCGGCCGGGCAGCCTGCTGACCAGGCCCAGCTCTTCCAGGCTCGGCAGCATCCGGCGTAGCGACTCCCTGGACAGCTTCGCCCGCTCCGCCAGCGTGGCCAGCGTCGAGGGGCCGCTCCGCACCAGGGCGCGGTAGGTCACTTCCTCCGTCTCGGACACGCCGAGCCCACCGAGCAGGAAGTCCTTGTGCTCCGCCACGCTGGGTACCCCCTGGTCGGATGGCGAGTTGTCGACATGGCGAGCGTACGCCATACCAAAGCATTGACATGCCCGTGGCGCCGGACTCGAATGAGCTATCCCTTAAACGACCGAGGAGCCTCAATGCCACATCAGCCTGCCCACGCGGCGCGGCGACGCCTGCCCGGAGTGCGACGACTGGCCTACGGCGCTCTGGCGACGCCGCTGATCCTGTCTCCGCTCGCGACCGTGGCGCAGGAATCCGGCGGATCGACCCTCGCCGCGGCGACGGCGACCGACCTCATCCCAGCGTCCGGCGCAGCCGCAGGCGCATCGGGGGAGGCCGACACCGTCACCCTGCTCACGGGGGACAGGGTGCAGGTGACGACCGGACCGGACGGCCAGCAGCTGGCCAGCATCCTGCCCGGAGCCGACGGCACGGCGAGCGGGTTCTGGACCCACCACGAGGGCGATGACCTGTATGTCGTCCCCAACGGCCTGATGCCGCTGATCCCGGAGCGACTCGACCCCGCACTGTTCAACGTCAGTGACCTGGTCGAGGCCGGATACACCGACGCCCGGATGGACTCGGTGCCGCTCATCCTCACCTACGAGGAGGGGGCGTCGGTGCCGGCGGCCGCCCGGGCCGTCGACGCGGACGCCCACGAGCTGGAGAGCCTCAACGGTCTGGGTGTCACGGTGGACACGGACAAGGGCACCGCGGACCTGGCGACGGCACTCGAGCAGCTGGCCCGGGGCAATGACAGCGGCCAGAGCCCGCTGACAGGGCTCGACAAGATCTGGTTGGACTACCCCATCGAGTCGATGCTGGAGCACAGCGTCCCCCAGATCGGTGCGCCGGTGGCGTGGGAGCAGGGGTATGACGGCAGCGGGGTCACCGTCGCGGTGCTCGACACCGGCATCGACGAGCAGCACCCGGACCTGGCCGGCCAGGTGGTCGCCAGCGAGAACTTCACCGACGCGGACACCACGAACGACAACTGGGGTCACGGGACGCACGTCGCCGCCACCGTCGCAGGGACCGGGGCGGCATCAGACGGACGGTCCGTCGGCGTCGCCCCCGGAGCCAGCCTCCTCAACGGCAAGGTGCTGGACGACTTCGGCAACGGCACCACCAGCGGTCTGATCGAGGGCATGGAGTGGGCGGCCGAGCAGGGCGCCGACGTCGTGAACATGAGCCTCGGGGTCAGGGGCCTCTACACCGACGGGACCGACCCCGCGAGCATGGCCGTCAACGCCCTCGTCGAGGAGCACGGCACGCTGTTCGTGATCGCGGCCGGCAACGACGGTCCCGGGGAGGGCACCGTCACCTCACCCGGCACCGCAGACCTGGCCTTGACCGTCGGGGCGGTGGACCGGAACGAGGACATCGCCTACTTCTCCAGCCGCGGGCCTCGATTCGGCGACAACGCGGTCAAGCCGGAGATCACGGGCCCCGGTGTCGACATCGTGGCCGCCAGGGCCACCGGGACGTCGGCCGGGTTCCCGATCGACGAGCACTACACCGCGATGTCCGGGACGTCCATGGCGGCGCCGCACGTGGCGGGGGCGGCTGCCCTGCTGGCGCAGGCACGGCCGGAGCTCACCGGTATGGAGCTCAGGGCGATGCTCGTCGGCACTGCGGTGCCCAACGAGGACCTCAGGGTGCTGGACCAGGGCGCCGGCCGGGTCGACGTGCCCAGCGCGCTGGACGGTGAGGCCGTCGCCGACCCGGTCGCCCTGCACCTGGGGAGCTACGACTTCCCGCACGAGCAGGTGCAGGTGGAGGAGACAGTGACCTACCGCAACCTGGGGGAGGAGCCCTTGACCCTGGACCTGGTGGCCAGCGCACGCAACGTCGAGGGGGAGCCGGCTCACGAGGACGCTGTCGCCGTCAACCCGACGAGCCTGACGGTGCCGGCGGGAGAGAGCGCGACCGCGACGGTCACCCTCGACACCACCGCCCCCGGCACGGGCCAGTTCAGCGGCGCTGTGGTCGCGACCTCGGGGTCGGGGGAGACCCTGTCCACCCCGCTCAGCTACTACAAGGAGCCCGAGCGCTATGACGTCGTGGTCGAGGGCATCGCCCGTGACGGCCGTCCGGCGCAGGGCAGCTTCAGGGTGCTCGACGTGGAGGACGGGAGCGTGTCGGCCACCCGCAACTGGGGCACGGGGGACACCTCGTGCTCGACCGACTCCTGGGCGGTGAGCAACTGCATCCGGCTGGAGCCGGGCACCTACTCGATCTCCGGTGTCGTGAACACCATGCCCGAGGACCAGTCCTCCACGACACCGCCGGCCTACGACGAGTACGTCCTCAACACCTCGCTCGTGGTGGACCCGGAGATCTCGATCGACGGTCCCTCCACGCTCACCCTGGACGCCAGGGACGCGGTGGAGGTCCAGATCGAGACCCCCGAGCACGAGACGCGGCCCGCGACCGGCTCCGCGCTGCACGTCAGCCTGGACCGGGTCACCGAGGACGGGGTGGCGACCACGCACGGGCAGTTCATCCCCCCGCGGACCATGATCGAGTCACGCCTGTACATGCAGCCGACCGAGGACGTGCAGCTGGGCGAGCTGTCGGCATACACCCAGTGGACGCTGGAGGCCCCGGACGTCACCCTCGACGTTGACGGCAACGAGTCGCTGTCCCTGGACCCCTACTACTACGACCCCTACTACTTCAGTGACCACAGCTGGCAGTTCCCGCGACTCGAGGGAGAGCACTCGCTGCCGGTCATCGACGTGGGGACGGCGACGCCGGAGGAGGTGGCCGGAGCCGACCTGACCGGTGCCCTCGCGCTCGTCCGCAGCTCCGATGCCCTCTCCGCGGGTGAGCAGTCCACCAACGCGGCCGCGGCGGGAGCGGCGATGGTCGCGGTCTACCACGACACCGCAGGCTCGGACCCCGACCCTGGTCCTGCCGGCATGCTGCTGGAGGTGCCCACGGTGCGGCTCTCGAACACCGAGGGGACCGGTCTGCTGGAGCTGCTGGGTCAGGGACCGGTCACGGTTCTTGCCACCGGCGAGCCCGCCAGCCCGTACCGGTACAACCTGCGGCTGACCGAGGAAGGCGCCATCCCGGCAGACCTGGAGTATGTGCTCGACACCGATGAGCTCGCCGCGGTGACCAACGGGTTCCACAGCCAGCTGAGCACCGAGGTGACCCTGACCGAGGCATGGTATGCCCAGCGGGTGGGGGAGAACTTCGCCATCAGCTTCCCGACACCGACGGTGGGCGGGCCGCGCGAGCGGGTGGACTACTACGTGGCCGACCCCGAGGTGGAGTACATCCAAGGGATCACCACCCCCGAGGACCAGTACAACTACCTGTGGCCGAGCGACCCGCGGGCGCAGATCACCCTGAGCAACCAGCCGCAGGCCTTCACCCCCGGGGAGCGTGTCGAGCGGTCCTGGTTGGAGGGACCGTTGCGGCCCGGCCTGTGGCCGGAGCGCTCGATGGTGCGGACCGAGGACTTCCTGGACATCCGCCTGGCTGCCTTCGTCGACGGCGAGGGAAACACCTCCGAGGGGTCGGCCTCGTACTTCGACGACGGGTTCGACGTCGCGATGAGGCTGCTGGCAGACGGTGAGCTGCTGATCGAGAGCGACTACGCCAACGGTCGCCTGGACCTGCCGCCCGACGCGGAGGAGTACCGCCTCGAGTACGAGGTCGACAACCACGCCCCGTGGGCCGAGCTGTCGACGCACACCATCTCGGCCTGGACCTACGAGTCGTCCCGTCCGGCGGACGGCCAGACGCGGATCGAGCCGCTGCTGACCGTCGACTACGACCTCGACGTCGACCTGCAGAACAGGCTGCGTCCGGCCTCGCCGACCGGGGAGCCGGCCACCGTCGAGTTCACGGTGGGGCACCAGAACGGTGCGTCGCAGTCCCCGATCCTGTCGGACGCCACGTTGGACATCTCTTACGACGGCGGGACGAGCTGGAGCCCGATCGAGAACCTGCGCGAGCTCGAGAACGGACGGTTCGCGGGCGATCTGCCCGAGGACGTCCCGGAGTCGAACGACGGCACGCTGTCGCTTCGGATGAGCGCCCAGGACTCCGCCGGCAGCACCGTGGAGCAGGAGGTGCACCGCGCCGTCGGGCTGCCCGAGCCGGTCGAGCCCGCGCCGGTGGAGGTCGACCGGATCGCCGGTAAGAACCGCTACGCCACCGCGGCGGCGACCGCCCTCGAGTTCGGGGACGTCGACACGGTCTACCTGGCCAGTGGGCAGCAGTTCCCGGACGCCCTGAGCGGCGTTGCCCCCGCGGTCCGGGACGGTGCTCCGGTCCTCCTCACCAGGGCGGGGCAGCTGCCTGGCCCCACCGCGACGGCCTTGGCGGAGCTGTCCCCGACGACCGTCGTCGTCCTCGGTGGGACGCAGGCGATCAGCGACACCGTCCTGGACCAGGTCGACTCGTTGACCGGGGCGCAGGTCTCGCGCGTCTCTGGGAAGGACCGCTACGGCACAGCTGCAGAGCTGGCGCACGAACTGTTCGTCGCCGACGACGTCGACACGGTCTACGTCGCCTCCGGCCGCGAGTTCGCGGACTCCCTGTCCGCGGGTCCGCTCGCCGGCCAGGGCGCCGACCCGATCCTCCTCACCAGGCCCGATGGCCTGCCGACGGCCACGGTGCAGGCGCTGACGGCACTGGCTCCGGAGCGGATCGTGCTGCTGGGCGGGGACGTGGCGATCGACGACTCGGTGTTCGACGAGCTGAAGAGCTACGCCGGCACCGTGGAGCGGTTGGCCGGTAAGGACCGGTACAAGACCGCAGGGGCGGTCGCCGAACAGCTGACGCCTACCGGCCGCGAGTTCGTGGCCTCCGGGCAGGAGTATGCGGACGCCCTCTCCGGCGGCGCCCTGGCCGGCCTGCACGGGAGCCCGATGCTGTTGACCAGGGCGGAGAACCTGCCTACGGTGACCGGCCTCGCGCTGACCGAGCGCGATCCCTCGCAGGTGACCCTGCTCGGTGGCGAGCTGCGGATCCCCGAAGAGGTGCGCCGAGCGATCGAGGAGCTGTTCCAGCCCTGATCGCCGTCCGATGAGCAGGGGCGCCGGTGGTTCATCCACCGGCGCCCCTGCTCATCGGTGGGATGCCTCCGCCCGCAGTGGCACCCCACGGGACGTCAAGACCTGCCAGACTGGCGGCGTAGTCACCGTGGTCGTGCTGGTCTGTCCCCGTGGAGGCCCTGTATGTGCGATGCCGATCGTGAAGCAGATGAACCGCATGAGGACGACGTGCCCTTCTTCCGTGAGGTGGTGGGCGGTGCCGCTATCGATCTCGGCGCCTACACCTTCACCGCCCACGAGGACCAACGGATCGTTGCCGGTCCCTGTCCGCGGTGCGGTGGCCCGTCCCTGCGCAACAGCCGCTCGGCAAAGGGCATCGTCCAGCTGCCAGACCTGGCCGCCGGTGGCGACGTCTCGGACCTGACCGTCCCCGGGTGGGACAGGCTGTTCGGGCGGTCTGCCAGGACGGTGCCAGTGAAGGTGGAGGTGGACCCGGACGTGCCGTTCGAGTGCAGGTGCGGCCGCTCGCACAGTGGCAGTGACACCTCGGGGTGCGGTGCCAGCTGGGTCATCCGGTGGCGCAGTCCATGAGGGACCGTTCCGACGAGCAAGGCCCGGAGGTGACGCTCGATGACCTGGACACGGAACAGAAGCTGCAGTCCCACAGGGTCACCGTCCTGAAGAGCGCGCGGCAGCTGGCGAAGAGCTGGCTGGGGATCTCGTCGACGTTGACCGCCCTCGTCGCGGTCGTCGCGATCCTCAAGGGTCCGGAGAGTATCGCCGACGTCTCCCAGGTCGGGCGCTGGGGCATCGCTGTCGTCGTCACCGTCGCCTATCTGCTCCTTGCCGCCGGGACCTACCTGCTCTACCGGGCGGCCTACGGAGATGCCGGCGAAGCGACGACGATTCAGACGGGCTCGATCGCCGGCCTCCACGGTCGCTATCTCGCGGCGCTGGAGGAGCAGTCCGTCGTGGTCCGTCGGCATCTTGTTCGGGGACTTCGTCTGGTCAGCGCAGGGGCGTTGCTGGTCCTTCTCGCGACCCTGACACTGTGGTTCCCCGCGGCGACGACACCGAGCGAGGAGAAGGCCACCTGCGTCGACGTCGGCTCCGAGAGGGCCGTCCGTCTCATCGGCGACAGCATCGAGGTGGACTCTGTGAGCGAGGGCGTGACCATCGCGCCGTGCTAGCGCCTCACAGCGAGACCGCCACCTGCGCGACAAGCGTCAGACATCTCCGGCTAGTAGGGGCACGTCATCTCGACAGGGTTGCTCGTCACCTGACGCCCTGCATGAAGACGCCCATCGTTGGCCACGAAGATCCGGCGGCCCCCGGGTTGGCAGATGTTCCCTGTCTCGAGCCCGACAAACTGGCCGTTCTCGTCAGAGGTCGCGGTGAAGTACAGGTCTGGGGTCGTCAGCGTCCCATCACCGACTGCGAGATATACGCGGGACCTCGGGAGGAAGCCGGAGCCACGCACAGTGAACCCACCACCGGATGCGTGCTCCACCTCGATGAAGAGCTGCGGTGGAGGCGGAGGTGGGTCGACCGGGGGCGGATCCACCGGTGGCTGGGATGCGGCCACCATGCGCACGCGGAAGCTCGTGGACACTTTCCGTAGGCCCGCGCCTTCTATCCCTACTCGGCGTACTGCCAGATCGAACTCACCCGCTGAGTGCAGCGGGGTGGACACCTCGACTCCTGAGGCGCCGTAGTTCTCGCCTCGCCATATCTCCACCAGGCTGTCGGGCTTGAAGATATGGATGCGTGTCGAGAGAACCAGGCCACTGCCTGACTGAATGCGAACCGTTGGTGCGAATGGTTCACGACCCACACGTGCCCCAATCACTTCGGCCTGTAGTCCTATAGGCGGTCGGGCGTCGGTAACTCGGCGGAGCATGGCGCGCAATGATGTCCGCTCGTTTCCGTTGCTGATCGGCGCTAGAAGTTTGCCGACCAAGGCCAAGCGCGTACTCTCCGCCCAAGGGGCGCCCGCCCCTGCGTCGGCCGGGTCGCCTTCAGGCAGGCCGAACAACAAACCCAAGTCGCGTAACGATTACATTGAGACCTCTCTCCTGGGGTTCCATCACGTGCGTCGTCAGATGTGCCTCTGGCATCAGGGGTGGCTTCGAGGCGTGCATCGAGAGCATCCAGGTCTCACTCGCTGGTGCCGACCACCGCTTCGCCGGTGGATATCGGCAACCACGAGGCGGCGGCGTTCAGGCGCCGCGTCTGAGCAGGGCTTCCGGTGCAGAGCCACAGGGTGAAGCTTTCACCCACGACGGCTCCGCCCTCGATGCTTGTGACGTTTCTGGTGAGCACCAGGTCGCCCGCATTTCCGGCCTTTGGCAGTTCCGACTTCTGCCCTTGGCTGACAACTTTCAAGTTCAGGGAAGCGCCGTTGATCTTCACCCCACCCGTGTAGTCGTGAGCGAAGTTGACCGTTAGGCCGTCGTTGGTGTCGTGCACCAAGGCGCGGCGAAACTGCCCACCGTGCGTACCTCGCCGTTCTGTCGAACTCAGGATCAGGTCGGAACCGGCTATGTTGAGAACTTGGCCGTCGATGGTTACCCAGGATTCGGTGGGATCGTCATCTAGTCGGACGTCAGTAGCCACAAGGAAGCCCTTCGCTAATGTTGCGGAGTCAGGGTGAGAAACACGAGTGGTGTGCCTGACTGGCTGCCGCAACCAGTAGACCCGCCGATTGCAGCCGCGTGGGCTGGGCCAGGAACGGGACACGAAGAGCTGATTTCAAGGTAGTGGACGACCACCGGTTTGTCACGGGCCAGGTCAGAACGACGCACTGCCGCAGCTCGACCCCGGGGGGTCGCTGGAGGAGGTCCCTGCGATGCGGTCCCTAAGACCCTGTTCACGGACCCCTCGTAGGAGGAGACTCCGGCGATGGACCCCTACACCCGGGCGCTGGACGTCGCGCATGAGCACGCCACGAGTTGGCTGGACTCGCTGGAGCACCGACCCGTGCCCCCGCAGGCGACCATCGAGGAGGTGGTCGCCGCGCTGGGCCCGGACCTGCCCCAGCACGGGTGCCCGCCAGAGGAGGCCATCGCGCTGCTGGCGGAGGCCTGTGACGCCGGACTGACCGCGATGGCGTCGGGCCGCTTCTTCGGGTTCGTCATCGGGGGCACGCACCCGGCCGCGCGCGCCGCGGACTGGTTGGTCAGCGCCTGGGACCAGAACAGCGGGCTGCGCACGCTGACACCTGCGCACAGTGCGGTCGAGGACATTGCCGGCGCCTGGCTGCTGGACCTGCTCGGCCTGCCTACCGAGAGCGCCGTCGGCTTCACCACCGGTGCGACGATGGCCAACTTCACCGGCCTGGCCGCCGGGCGGGACGCCGTCCTGCGCCGTGCAGGGTGGGACGTCGCCCGCCGGGGTCTCACCGGGGGACCTCCGGTCCGGGTGCTGGTCGGGGCCGAGCGGCACGACACGGTGGACGTGGCGCTGCGCTATCTGGGCCTGGGTGCCCCCGAGGTCGTCGACGTGGACGACCAGGGGCGGATCCGGGCCGACGCCCTCGAGCTTGCCCTCGACGGGCCGGTCCTGGTCGTGCTGCAGGCCGGCAACATCCACTCCGGGGCGTGCGTCCCCTTCGCCGAGACGGTCGCCATCGCCCACCGGCACGACGCGTGGGTGCACGTCGACGGTGCCTTCGGGCTCTGGGCCGGCGCCGCACCGGCATACCGACATCTCGTGCAGGGCTATGAGGACGCGGACTCCTGGGCGACCGACGCGCACAAGACGCTCAACGTGCCCTACGACAGCGGACTGTGCATCGTGCGGGACGCCGCGGCGCTGCAGGCGGCGATGGGGGCCCACGGCGCATACCTGGTGCGTGACGAGACCTGCCAACCGCTGGACAAGGTGCCCGAGCTCTCCCGCCGGGGCCGGGCGATCCCGGTGTGGGCCGTGCTGCGCTGCCTGGGCAGGGAGGGGGTCGCCGACCTCGTCGAGCGGCTGTGCATGCACGCCACCGCGTTCGCGGAGGCCCTGCGTGCCATCTCGGGGGTCACCGTCCTCAACGACGTGGTGTTCACGCAGGTGTGTGCGAGCTTCGGGTCGGACGAGCGCACCGACGAGGTGGTCCGGCGGTTGCTCGCCGACGGCACCACGTGGATGACCGGCTCGACCTGGCACGGGCAGAGAGTCTTGCGGATCTCGGTCAGCAACTGGTCGACCACCCAGGAGGACGTCGAGCGGTGCATGGCGGCCGTCCGCAGCGTCGCGAGCGGCATCGCCTGACGCTCAGCGGGTGTGGTCCCTCCCGGCGCGTCGTCGTTCGATCAGGCGGAGCATCCGGCCACGCGCCCCACCGACGACGCCGGGGTGCACGTGGGCGAGGGCGGGTTCGTGCCCGGCGCCGACGGGTGGGACGGCGAGCTCGAGGTCGGCGACCGTGGCCAGCCGCGGGTGGTCGTCCTCGCTGCCCAGGACCTTGCCGGACACCCAGGCCGCGCGAAGGTGCCCGTCGTCGATCTCCACCAGCGCGAGGTTGTTGGTGAACCAGGGTCCTGCGACGCCGTGCCAGCGCCACCGCGGGTCCGGCACCGTGGCCGAGCGGGCCAGGACCCGGCCCAGGGGGCGGGCGGCGTGCGAGCTCCAGGACACGAACGCCCTTAGCGCCCGGGGGAGAGGGTTGCGGATAGGAGAGCAGACGAGCTGCAGGATCCGGGACCCGCTGGTGCGTTCGACCTCGGTGATGTAGGAGTGGTGCACGTCCCCGGAGAGGAACATGACCGAGGACGGTGCCGGTCCACGCTCCCCGTCGGCGACCTCGTCGACCATCCGGGCGACCCGGTCGAAGGAGCCGCTGAAGGCACCCCAGTGCTCCAGGTCCAGACCCTGGCGCAGGTGCTCCCCGACGCGGCCGAACCGCCGTCCCCACCGGCCGTCGGCCAGGGCCTCGTTCCAGGACTCGAGGTGGTGCAGGCCCCTGGGCAGCAGGAACGGCACGGAGGTCGCCACGATCAGGTGCTCGTGACCTCCCCTCAGCTGCTCGTCCGCCCACGCCATCTCGGTCTGGTCGAGCATCGACCGGCTGCCGGGCGTCAGCTCGCGCGCGGCGCGCGTGTCGAGGACGACGAGGTGGGACCTGCCCAGCGGGTGGGTGTAGCTCCACCGGTAGGACGAGGGGTGTGCGTCGGCGTCGGCCGCGAAGGCGTCCACCGCCTCGGTGAGGTCCACCTCCTGTCCTGGGTGCAGCTCCTCCCGACGGTTCAGCTCCTGCCACAAGGGGTCGGCGGCGCGTGCGCCGGGGGAGAGGTTGCCCAGGTGCTGGTAGACCCAGTAGGACCCCAGCGCGGCGACGATGCGGCCGTGCCACCACGTCGTCGCCTCCATCTGCTCGCGCCACCGCGCGGAGGTGTTCCAGTCGTCGCGCACGTCGTGGTCGTCGAAGATCATCAGTGACGGCAACCAGGACAGCAGCCACCGCAGGGCCGGCTCGTCCCAGGCCAGGGCGTAGAGGTGCGCGTACTCCTCGAAGTCGGCCAGCTCGGTGCCCGGCCCCTCCTTCGGGTCGCGCCGGGCGGCGATGAAGTCGCGCATCGCGGCGCTGGTGGAGTCGGCATACACCTGGTCCCCGAGCAGGAGGAGCAGGTCGGGGAGCCCGCCGAGCGGGCCGGACCCGCCGCCCGCGACGTCGAGGGCGAAGGTCCGCAGCGCGTCCACGCCGTGGCTGAGGTGGTGCAGGGCGTCGTGGGGGACGCTGGTGCGGCAGGAACCGAACGCGAGCCGCACCGGCCCGTCCGGCGAGGCGGTGGTCACGGTGCTCGTTGGGAACGGGCTGTCCGGGAGCGGCCAGCAGACCTCGTCGTCGACCAGCACCTGGTATGCCGTCCGCGTCCCGGGGCTCAGGTCGCCCACCTCGACGAGGGCGTAGTGGTGACCGTGCACGGCGAAGGTGGACCTGCGCCAGTCACGGTGGCCCCGCGGGTGGTCGGCGAGGCGCACCGTCACCACGGCGGCCCGGTCGGTCTCGACCCAGATCGCCGCGGACCGGTCGTCGACGTGCCGCAGCAACGGACCCAGGACGAGCGACTCAGTCATGGTCACCATTGTGCCCGTCAGGTCAGCCGGGGAGCTCGCCGCGCTTCACCGCCGCCAGCAGCTGCTCGTGGTCGGCCTCGGTCTGGTCGGCGTAGGACCGGGCGAACCTGCTCAGGGCGACGTCCACCTTGTCCGAGCCCCCGACATACCCGGCGATCATGGACGCCCCGCTGGTGCGGGCGTGGCCCTTGGCGAGCAGGTGACCGACGATACCCGCGTAGTCGGTCAGGGCGGGCGCGTCGATCGCGTCCAGGGGGATGGTGCCCTTGCTGTTGCGGAACTGGCGCACGTAGTAGGTGTAGTCGTCGCCGACGGTCGCCCACCCGAGCAGCGGGTCACTGACCGTCTGCAGCGCCTGCTGGTACTCGACCACCCGCTGGCCCTGGTGCTCGTGCAGCGCGGAGTCGCCGTGCACGTAGGGGGCGATGACCGAGCGGCGGGCCTGCTTGAGCTGCAGGAAGAGCACGTCGTCGGGGGTGCTGCCCTCCAGCAGCGCGACGTAGGCGCGCAGCCCCACGCTGCCGACCCCGACGACCTTGTGCGCGATGTCGACCAGGGTGTAGCCGCCGACCACCCGGCGCCAGTGCGGTGCGAGCGTCATCAGGTAGCCGTCGAGCGCCTCGGCCAGGGCCTCCCGCTCGGCGTCGCTGACCCGGGTGATCGTCGGCGGGTCCTCGACGATCATCCGTCGTCCGTCCTGCTCGGCCGTGAACTTCGGCAGGGCGCGGTCGCTGGTGCGCCTGCGGGCCCGCTCGACCGAGCGGTGGATCTCCTTGCGCAGGGTCTTCTCGGTCGCGGTCTCGTGCATCCGGTGGACGTCGAGCCGGTTGTAGGAGCGCATCATCAGCGGCTGCTCGGCCAGGAACCTCAGCTCGCTGCGGTATGCCGCGACGCAGGCCCGCACGGCCGCCTCGCACTGCTTCTCGGACAGACCGTTCGCGCGTCCGGCCACATGGATGCTGGCGACCAGACGCCGCAGGTCCCACTCCCAGCATCCGGGGTGGGCCTCGTCGAAGTCGTTGAGGTCGATCACCAGCTCGCCCTCGGGGGAGGCGTAGAAACCGAAGTTGCCGAAGTGTGCGTCGCCGCCGATCACCGGCATGATCCCGGTCGCCGGCAGGTGCGCGACGTCGTCGGCCATCACGATCGCGGTGCCTCGCAGGAAGCCGTAGGGGCTGGCGGTCATCCGGTCCACGCGCAGCGGGACCAGCTCGCTGCGCCGCCCTTCGTGCGACTCCTGGATCAGCGACACCGGGTCCGGCCGCTCTGGTCGGGGTGTCCAGTCACCCAGGCTCTTGCGGGGTACCTCCTTGCGCAGCGCCTTGCCCATGGCGTAGCGCTCGGCCCGCGAGGTGGGCCGTCTGCGGATGGAGGCGTATGCCGTGCTGTCGGCGGTGGCGAGGACCCGGTGGCCGGTGGTTGCTGGGGTCACCGGACCGCGGCCGGATCCAGCGGGGCGTGGACGTGGTGGTCTGGCACGGACCTCACCCTGGCGTGTCCGGGACCAGGGTGCAACACCTCGCTACTCGGCCGGTGGACGTCGATGCAGATCTCGAAGGAAGAGGCGTCGGCAGTAGAGAAGGAGCGCCGCGGCGGCGAGCAGCAGGCCGGCCGCAGCGAGCCAGCCGGTCTCGTACGACGTCGTCACGATGAGCCAGCCGAAGAGCGGAGGGCCGAGGGCGCCACCTGCGAACCCGCCGGACTGCACGGCACTGGATGCGCTAGCGGGCCGGTCTCGCCCGACTCGGACAACCGCGAAGATGAGCAACCCGGGCCAGGCCCAGCCGAAGCCGAAGGCGATGAGGGCCCCGAGCACGACGAGCGGAACGTCGCCCTGGGCCAGGAGGACGAACCCGACGGCGCCCAGGGACATCTGGGCTGCCACCCAGGGGATGTTGCGTCCCGCTCGCCTGTCGCCGGCCCATCCGGAGAGAACCCGGGCGGCGACACAGACGGCGGCGCACAGGGCGAGGAGCAGGCCACTTGCTCCCGTGGATACCCCCAGGCTGTAGGTCCACGCGGGCAAGAAAGCGCCCAACGAGTTCGCAGCGCCGTTCGCCATCGTGGCCGCCACCGCTGTCAGCACCAACGCCGCGCGCGGGGCACCATCACTAGCCGATGCAGTGGTCGATGCGGTCATCGGCCGGTCGCTGCCACCCCGAAGGGCGAGGGCCATCACCACGACGGCGCACAGTGCGAGAGCTCCGAACGTCCAGCGCCAGCCGACCAGGAGGCCCACTGCCGGCACCGCCAAGCCGCCCAGGAGGATGGCCAGAGGCACCGCCGACTGCTTGATGCCGAAGGCGAGGCCCTGACGGCGCCGCGGTATCGAGCGGGCGAGCGATGCGTTGGCGGTCATCTGGAGGGCCGCGTTGGCCACCCCGGCGACCCCGACACCCATGAGGAGGACGGCCGTCCCTCGCGCTGCGACGGCGACGATCACGGCGGCGGTGAAGGAGAGTCCGCCCGCCACCAGGGTGCTCGCTCGCTGTCCCAGGCGGTCGGCCACCGAGCCGGCCGGGAGCGATGCGACGGCTGCAGCAGCGAAGAAGATCCCGACCGCGACGCCGAGATGGCGCTCGTCGAGGGACAGGTCCTCCTGGATCAGGACGAACTGCGCGCCGAGCAGGAAGGCTGGGATCGCCCCGAGTGTCGAGAGAGCAGCAGCCGCGGAGAGCCTACGGACCGGGCCCGTGCGAGACGGATCGCTCATGAGGTCAGGCTTCAGTAAGACTTGGGGAGGCCGAGGACTTTGGTAGCGATGAAGGAGCGGATCATGTTGCTGCTCACGGGAGCCACGCCGTAGACGCGCGTCTCCCGGAACTTTCGTTCCACGTCGTAGGTGTCGACGAAACCAAAACCACCGTAGGTGTCCAGGCAGGTGTTCGCCGCCTGCCAGCTCGCTTCGGCGGCCAGCCACTTGGCCATGTTGGCCTCGGCGCCGCACGGCTGGTCCGCGTCGAAGAGCGCGCAGGCCTCCCACCTGACACCGTCGGCCGCGCGCATACGGATGTAGGCGTCCGCGATCGGGAACTGCACCCCCTGGTTGACCGCGAGGGGCCGGCCGAAGATCTCCCGCTCCTGGGAGTAGCTGACGGCGCGGTCGACGAACCACCGCGAGTCGCCGACCGCCTCGGCGGCGAGCAGTATCCGTTCGGCGTTCCAGCCGTCGATGACGTGCCGGAAACCCTTGCCGACCGTGCCCAGCACCGCCGAGGACGGTACCCGCAGCCCGTGGTAGCGCACCTGGTTGGTCGCGTAGTTGAACATCGTGCGCACGGGGATGACCTCCAGCTGCTCGGGAGACGTGGCGCGCACCTCCCGCAGGTCGACGAGGAACAACGTCATGCCCTCGGTCGGCCGCTCACCCCGGACAGACGTGCGGGCCAGGATGAGCGCCAGGTCGGACTCCTCGATGCGGCTCGTCCATGTCTTGTGACCGGTGATGACGTAGTCGTCACCATCGCGCTCGGCCACCGTCTCGATGCGGGAGGTGTCCGAGCCGGAGGCCTCCGTGATCGAGAAGGCCTGCAGTCGCAGGTCGCCCGAGGCGATGGCGGGCAGGTACTGGCGCTTCTGCTCCTCGGTGCCGTGCCGGAGCACCGCGCCCATGGTGTACATCTGCGCGTGACACGCCGCGCTGTGGCCGCCGCTGGCGTTGATCTCCTCCATGACGGCCGACGCCGCCCCGATGCCCCAGCCGAGCCCGCCGTGGTCGGTGGGGATCATGGCGGCGAGCAGACCCGAGGCGCCCATGGCGTCGACGAACTCCTGCGGGTAGGCACGCTCCTGGTCGGCGGTGCGCCAGTACTCGTCGTCGAAGCGGGCGGTCACCTCCCGGGTCCGGGTGCGGGCGGTCTCGACGGTGGCGTCAACGGTCACGATGGGGCCTCACTGGGGTAGGGGTGTGCTCGGACTTCGGGTCAGCGATCCGACGGCGCCCAGGCGGGTGCACGTTTCTGCAGGAAGGCGCTCAGACCCTCGTGGGCCTCGGCCGACTGCCGGGCAGTGCTGTGCTCGGCTACGAGCCGGTCGAAGGACCCGTCCTCCGCAGCTGTCCAGGACAGCGCTCGCGCCAGTCGCTTGGTCGTCGTGACGGCACCGGGTCCACTGGCCAGGATCGCCTCGACGACCTCGGCGCCGCGGGCCTCGAGCGCATCCCGCGCGACGACGTCGTGGACGAGACCGATGCGGTGCGCCTCGGCGGCGTCGAAGCGCTCGCCGGCCAGGGCGTAGCGGCGCACCTGCCGCGGCCCGATGGCATCCGCGAGCTGGGGCAGGATGATCGAGGCGTGCAGACCCCAGCGCACCTCGGCGATGGAGAAGACGGAGTCCTCGCCGCACAGCACGACGTCGGCCGCTGCCAGGACTCCCGTGCCGCCGCCTAGACAGGCCCCCTGGACGAGCGCCACGACCGGCACGGCGAGTGCGCTTAGTCGGCGTATCGCGGTGCCGGTCAGCTCGGAGGCCGCGAGGTTCTCCTCCGGGGTTCCTGCCTGCACGGCGCTCAGCCAGTGCAGGTCGGCGCCCGCCTGGAAGTGGCGTCCCCTGCCGCGTAGCACGACGCAGCGCACGGGTGACCCGCTCGACAGCGACGCCTCGGTCGCGTCGATCGCGGCGTGCAGCCCGTGCAGCATCGTCTCGTCGTAGGCGTTGTTGACCTCAGGGCGGTTGAGCGTGACGGACGCGACGCCGCGCTGGTCCACGTCCACGAGCACGGTGGTCATGGGGTTCCTCTCGGTCTCGGGTATGCCGTCCGGCGGGTCAGCGCGCGGACGCGCCCAGGTGGGTGGTCAGGAGGGATGCGCCGGACGCCCACGAGATGTCCTCGGGGCTGACGCCGCCGATGCCGCCGAACTGCAGGCAGTCGGCGACCTTGGTGCTCATCTCCTCAGCCGTCGGCGGCTTGTCCGGCGAGCCGGGGGGAAGGTCCAGACGCCCGCGACGGGTGGTGCCGTCGGTGAGGTCGACCTCTACCTCCACGGCCCCGTCGAGCAGCCCGTCACCGGTGCCCTCGGTCAGCGTGACCTCGGTGAGGTCGACGAGCCGGGCGGCCTCCGGGCGGGTGACGGCGCCGTCGTCGAACGCGGCGAAGCCGGAGTGCGCGTCCAGCAGCGCGGTCGCGGCGGCGTACTCGAGGCTGAACTTGCCCTCGAGCCCCGTGCGCGGGTCGTGGTGGACCAGTGGGGTGACCGTACCGCGCGGGGTGGCCAGTCGGATGGCGGTCACCTGCTCGGCGCCGACAGGGCCCCCGACGGTCTCTCGCAACGCGCCGATCGGGCGTTGCAGCGCGTAGCACGCCGGGTAGACCTTGATGGCCAGGCCGCCCGGCACCGTCGCGCTGGCACCGGCCGGGTCGGTGATGGACGGATGGGTGGGGTGGCCCCCGACCAGACCGAGCCAGGCCTCGAGGGCGCGCGGGTCGGCGGAAGCGCCGGCGGCGGCGAGGTGGGCCGCCCGCACCCCAGCGGCTGCGGCCATCCCGATCTGGATGCTCTTGGCGTCCGTGCCGAAGGCGCGCTGCACCCCTCCGGCCGCCGGGACGGTCAGCGCGACGGCGGTCGCGATGCGCCGGGCGTCGAGGCCCAGGGCGATACCCGCCACGACGGCCGCGGCCGGTGCACCGGCGGTGGTGGTGGCGTGCCAGCCGCTGGTGTAGTGCCGCCAGCCCAGGGCGGTGCCGAGGCGGGCCATCACCCCGGCGCCGGCCAGATAGGCGCGGGCAGCCAGCGTCGGGTCCTGCGGGGCGAGGGCCAGGGCTACCGGCACGCAGACGGTGGAGATGTGGGTGGTGGAGGGCAGGTGCAGGTCGTCGAAGTCGAGGACGTGCGCAAGCAGCGCCCAGCGGGCGACGTCGCCGGGCAGGGGACCGGAGGCGTCGGCCAGGGTGTCCGCCACCGGCCTCACCGGGTGGGTGCCGGCAGCGAGCGCCACGGCGACGGTGTCGAGCAGGCTGCGGTCGGCCAGGGCGAGGTCCTCGGGGGAGGGCTCGAGGGCGAGCGCCCAGTCCGCGAGGGCGCGAGCGGTGGTCATGGCGTTCCTTCCGGGTCGTGGTCCACGGCGGAGGCGAAGGAGTCGGGGTCCAGCCCCAGCTCGGCGAGGACGGCGTCGGTGTGCTGGCCGACGTCGGGGACCGGACCCATCACGGGGGTGTGGCCCTCGAGCGTGGCCGGGGGTATCAGGGCGCGCAGCGGCCCGACGGGAGAGGCGTAGTCCGCCCAGCGACCGCGCGCGGCCAGCTGTGGGTGGTCGGCGAAGGAGGCCATGGTGCGGAGCAGGGCGTTGGCGATGCCCACCTCCTCCAGACGGGCGGCGGCCTGCTCGGCCGTCCGGTCCGTGAAAGCGCGCTCGATCTCGGCCACGAGCTCGTCACTGTTGTCGACGCGCTGCGAGTTCCGTTCGAAGCGGGGGTCGGTGGCCAGGTCCGGGGCGCCGAGCACCTGCTCGCAGAACCTCGCCCACTCGCGCTCGTTCTGGATCCCGAGGAAGACCTGCTCGCCGTCGCCGCAACGGAAGGGTCCGTAGGGGGCTATCGCTGCGTGCCGCGCTCCGGAACGGGCCGGTGGTGCCCCTCCGTAGAGGGCGTAGTTGAGCGGGAACCCCATCCACTCGCCCAGCGCCTCGAGCATGGAGATCTCGAGCGTCGCACCCTCCCCCGTCCGGCCGCGCTGGATCAGGGCGGTGAGGATGCCGCTGTAGGCATACATGCCCGCCGCGATGTCGGCCGCCGAGATCCCGACCTTCGACGGGTCGTCTGGGGTGCCGGTGATCGAGACCAAGCCGGCCTCGCACTGGACGAGGAGGTCGTATGCCTTCTTGGTCGTGTACGGGCCGCCCGTGCCGTAGCCGGAGATCGACACGTGGATCAGCCGCGGGTTGTGCGCACGCAGGTCATCGGCACCCAGGCCCAGGCGTTCGGCCGCCCCCGGGGCCAGGTTCTGGACGAACACGTCGGCCCGCGCGGCGAGCTCGCGAACGGCGCGCAGCCCCAGCTCGCTCTTGAGGTCCAGCGCCACCGACTCCTTCGAGCGGTTGAGCCACACGAAGTGGCTCGACATGCCGCTGACCGTCTCGTCGTAGCCGCGTGCGAAGTCGCCTCGTCCGGGCCGTTCGACCTTGATCACACGGGCGCCCAGGTCGGCGAGCTGACGTGTGGCGAAAGGCGCGGCCACCGCCTGCTCCAGGGAGACCACGGTGATGTCGGCCAGGGGGTTCACGGGGGCTCCGGGCGTCACGGGGACGTTCCTCTCGTCGGGGACGTGGCCACCGTCAGTGCCGGTCCAGGACGAGCCTGACGTCCGAGGTGGAGCCGGTGCGTGTAGTGCTCGGGGACGAAGTCGGAGACCGCCCACTCCACCGGGCGTCCACTGGCGTCGACGTAGAGCCGCTCGATGCGGAGCAACGGGTGCCCGACCGGACAGCCCAGCCGCTCGGCGTCGGTCTCGTCAGCGGCGTGGGCTGTCATCGACTGCTCCGCCCCGCTGATCTGGAGGCCGCGTCCGGCCAGCGAGCCGATGACCGTGCGCGTGCTCCGGGTGCCGACCTCTGTGAACGGCTCGTCGTCCTCGATGAGGAGGCCGATGTCCGGGGGCAGGTGGACCGAGGTGTGGCAGAACACCGTGCCCTGGTGGCGGCGGACGAACCGCATTCCGTACATGAGGCGCCCGGTCAGCTGCAGCGCCGCGCCCGCGCGCAGGTCGAAGGTCCCCCCCAACGGCTGGAGGATCTCCATCTCGGTGTCCTGCGAGAGCGCGAGCAGGTCGTCCACCGTCTCGAAGGCTCGGTGGTACCGCAGATGGGAGGGTGTCAGAAAGGTGCCACGACCGGGGACGCGGTAGACCAGGCCCTCGTTGACCAGGTCGAGGTAGGCGCGACGGACCGTCTGCCGACTCACGCCGAAGCGTCGACCCAGCTCCCCGTCCGTGGGAAGGGCCTCACCCTCGCCCCACCGTTGGTGCCGGATCTCGTCGCGGAGAGCGGCGGCGAGCCGGCGGTAGCCCGGCTGCTCCGCGCGGGCCGTCATCTGCGGCTGTGCCACGTCATCCCTCTCTGCGGTGTGAGACGAGCATGGCAAATGGCATACCATTTCGTCAAATGGTGGCCGTGTCGGTCTCCGATGGGCGCGCAGGTGCGCGTGAGACGCCGTGACCACGAAGGAGAGGCAGCGATGAAAGAGAGCGTCAGCAGCGAGGAGCAGGTGCCGCGCACGTCGAACTTCTCCGACCTCCTCGGCATCGAGGAGGCCGGTGCAGGACCGGAACGGGTGGTCAACCGGATGCCCGTGTCGCAGCGTCTGGCCAACCGCAACGGCGTGCTCCACGGTGGGGCGCTGATGTCGTTGGTCGACCACACCGCAGGGACGTTGGCCCTGCTCAGCTGCCCTCCGGGGCGGACGACGGTCACTGTCGAGGGGAAGACCAACTTCTTCAGGTCGGCGCGCGTGGGGGACACGGTGACAGCGGTGGCGACGCCCCTGCACGTCGGCCGCACGACCCTTGTGGTCCTGGTGACCACGACGAGAGGCGACGGCAAGGAGCTGTCGGCCTCCATGCAGACCCAGCTCTTCGTGGAGTGGACCGGTTGACCGGCCCCGGTCGCGTCCCTCGGGCTACCGCGCCGCGAGCAGGTCCAGCAGTCCACCCGCGAGGGCGATCTCCCGCTCCCGTGGCGACAGGTCGATGCGCAGCGGGACCGGCCCCTCGTCGGTCTCGGCGGTGACCGAGTCCCGGGCTTGCCGGAGAGCGTCCGCCAGGCCCGGGATGGACCACTCCTGGCCGACGTGGGCCCGGTCACGGTCGGACGGGTCCTCCAGGACGAGGGGAAGGATGCCGACCGCGATCAGGTTGCGTCGGTGGATCCGGGCAAAACTGGCGGCGGCGACGACCCGCACACCCAGGTGCAACGGGGAGAGCGCCGCGTGCTCGCGGGAGGAGCCCTGGCCGTAGTTGTGGCCACCGATGATCAGCCCGCCGCCCCAGCCGTGCACGCGGTCGTGGAACTCCGGGTCGATCCGTCGGAACATGAACTCCGCGCACAGGGCGATGTTGGACCAGACCGCCATGGCGATGACTCCGTCGGGCGCCATGTCGCCGGTGGAGATGTCGTCGCCCACGACGATCCCGACCTTGGCGCGCACGTCCTCCGGCAGCGGCCCGGGGCGGTGTGGCGGCACCAGGTTGTCGCCGCGTTCGATGTCGACGTGGTGACGCTGGTCGGCGGGCAGGGGCGCGGTGATGTGGATGTCGACGACGGACGGGTCGGAGGGGACGGCTGGTCGCCGCTCGGGCAGCTGCATCCCGCGGGGGTCCGTGATGCGGCCGGTCACCGCGCTGGCCGCCGCGGTCGAGGGGGAGCAGAGGTAGACCTGGTCCTCGGCGGTTCCGCTGCGTCCGGGGAAGTTGCGGTTGAAGGTCCGCAGGGACGGCTCTCCCTTGACCGGGGCCTGGCCGATGCCGATGCACGGGCCGCAGATGGGTTCGAGGACCCGTGCCCCGGCGGCGAGCAGGTCCTGGTGGACGCCGGCGCGGATGACGGTGTCGAGGATCTGCCGCGACCCCGGGGTCACGGTCACCTGGAGTCCGGGGGCCACAGAACGGCCGCGGAGCGACGCGGCGACGGTGGCCAGGTCCTCGTAGGAGCTGTTGACCGAGGAGCCCACGCAGACCTGCACGAGCTCCGTGCCCTCCATCTCGGTCACCGGCACCACGTTCCCCGGCGAGTGCGGGACTGCCACCAGGGGCTCCAGGGTGGACAGCTCGACGATCTCTCGCTCGTCATAGACGGCTCCCGGATCCGCCTGGAGCGGTCGGAAGTCGGCGGGTCGATGCTGCGCCTGCAGCCAGCGGCGGGTCTGCTCGTCGGAGGGGAAGATCGCTGCGGTGGCGCCGGTCTCGACGATCATGTTGGCGATGGTGGCGCGCGCCGTCACCGTGAGGTCCGCCAGGCCCTCGCCGTAGAACTCGAACACCGAACCTCGGCCCCCTCGCACGCCGCGGCGGCGCAGGATCTCGAGGACGACATCCTTGGCCTCGACGGCCGGTGGCAGGGAGCCGGTCACCTCGACGCCCACCACCCGCGGGCACGTGAGCTCGGCACCGAAGCCGGCCAGGGTCACCGCGACATCCAGACCGCCGGCGCCGGTAGCGAACATACCGAGCGCGCCGGCCATGGTGGTGTGCGAGTCGGCACCGATGAGCAGGTGCCCAGGTCGGCCGAAGCGTTCCAGGTGGATGTAGTGGGAGAGGCCGTTGCCCGCCGGGGAGTAGCGCAGGCCGTAGCGGGCGCAGAAGGTGCGCAGGTAGCGGTGGTCCTGCATGTTCTTGTCGTCGATCTGCAGCACGTTGTGGTCGACGTACACGACGGCCAGCGGTACGGCGACCTCGTCGACGCCGAGCTGCTCGAACTGCATGGCGGCCATCGTGGCGGTGGCGTCCTCGAGCAGCACCTGGTCGACGTCGAGAGTGATGTCGGTCCCGGGCTCCAGCCGGCCCTGGCGCAGGTGGTCGAGCAGGATCTTGCGGGTCAGGTTCTCGGCGCTCACAGCACTCCCTCCGTCCGGAGGCGGTCGACCTCGGCCTGCGTGAGCCCCAACAGCCCGGTGAGGACCTCGTCGGTGTGCTGTCCCAGGTCCGGGCCGACGCCTCGCGTGCTCCCGGGGGAGTGGGCGAGCTTGGGGACCACCCCTGGGAACGTGACCTCGCGGACGTCGCCGGTATCGATCTCGACGCGGTGGCGTACCAGCATCTCCCGCTCGGAGTAGTGCGGATCGCGCAGGATCTCGGCGGCGGAGTAGATGGGCCCCACCGGCACGCCGCATCCCTCCAGCCGCTCGACCACCTCGTCGAGGCCACGGCGCCTGGTCCAGTCCGCGATGGCACGGTCGATCCGCTCACGGTGGTGGACCCGCTGCGCGTTGTCGGCCAGGTCCGGGTCGTCGGCGAGGTCTTCGCGGCCGACGGCCTGCATCAGCCTCCGGAAGATGGCGTCGCCGTTGCCGCCGATCACCACCCAGTCCTCGTCGAGACAGGGATAGGTGCTCGACGGAACGATGCCCGGCAGCGACGACCCGGTCCGGGTCCGCGTGAGTCCGTAGCCGTCGTGCTCCGGCACCAGGTCCTCCAGCACGCCGAACACCGCTTCGTAGAGCGCGACGTCGACGGTCTCGCCGCCTGGCGTCTCGCCCTCGGTGCCGTCGGCGCGCTCGCGCTGCAGCAGCGCCATCACGGCTCCGAGGGCTCCGTACAGGCCGGCCAGCGTGTCACCGATGCTCACCCCGACCCGTACGGGCGGCCGGTCCGGGTCGCCGGTGAGGTTACGCAGCCCACCCATCGCCTCAGCCACGCTCGCGAAGCCCGGACGGTCCCGGTACGGCCCGGTCTGGCCGTAGCCGCTGATGCGCACGAGGACCAGCTCGGGACGAGCCTGTCGCAGCTGCTGGGGGCCGAGTCCCAGCCGTTCCAGGGTCCCGGGCCGGAAGTTCTCCAGCACCACGTCGCAGGTTGCCGCGATCCGCAGCACGAGGTCGCGCCCCTCCTCGCTGCGCAGGTCGACGGTGACCGACTTCTTCCCTCGTGCCATCGTGCGGAAGAGCAGGGACGTCTGGCCTTCGGTGCGCCGCCAGGCGCGCAGCTCGTCCCCGGTGTGGGGACGCTCCACCTTGATGACCTCGGCGCCGAACTCGCTGAAGAGCCGACCGGCGGTCGGTGCGGCGATGAAGTTGCCGAGCTCGAGAACCCGGATGCCATGCAGTGGTCCTGCAGAAGGTCGACTGGTCACGTGGAGGTCCTCAGGTAGGGCGGACGGTGGCTGGTGAGTCCTCGGCAGAGGGCGAGTGGCCGAGCTGGTCGGACAGCGTGCGTGCGGCTCTCACGACGGGCGGCGCCAGCGACGACACGCGGTCGGGGCTGAACCGTTGACGCGGCGCCGCGACGCCGAGCACGGCGGCCAGGCTGCCTCGGTCGTCGAAGACCGGAGCGCTCAAGGAGACGGCTCCGAGCGACCGCTCTTCGAAGGACGCGGCATACCCGGCGCGCCTGGTCTCGACCGCGATCTCCCGCAGCCGGGCGGGGTCGGTGATGGTGCGGCTGGTCAGCGCCGGCAGCGCTACCGAGCCGAGCGACTCCATGGCCCCGGGGTCGAAGGCGAGGAAGATCCGCGCTGCGGACCCGGCGTGCAGGGGGAGGACCTCTCCCACCCGCAGGACCTGCTGCACCGCGTGGCGTGACTCGGCCACGGAGACGCACACGGAGTGCAGTCCGTGGCGGACGTACAGGTACGCGCTCTCGTCCGTGGTGTCGCGGAGTCCTTGCAGCACCGGCTGTGCGAGCGAGACGAGGTCCATGCCTCGGCGCGCGATCGCCGCCCAGCGCAGGGTGGCCAGGCCGGGGAGGTACTCATCACCCCGCCGGTCCAGGAAACCCTCCTCGACCATCGTGTAGAGCAGCCGAAGGGTGGTGGTGGCGGGCAGTCCGGTCCGTTGTTGCACCTGTCGGGCCGTCAGCGCCGGCTCCTCGGGGGTGAAGGCTTCGAGAACGGCTCCGGCCTTCCTCAGCACCAGGACGGGGCTGGGGCGGCTCGCGGCCGGACGGCCGCGCACAGAGGTCATCGGTGGACCCCGCGTCGCGCGTCAGGCGTGTTCGGTGACATCGGCGTCATCCCTTCTGCCGCTCGCCCACGGCGTGAACAGCATACATCCACGATGTGGTTTAACCATCCACGCTGTGGATGGTGCGTGCTACGGTAGTTGCTCGCCCAAAAGTTGACAAGAGGCCCGCCGACCACAGCTGTGGGGGTCGCTTCGTCGGCCGGGGTACGGAAGCAACGTTGCTGACGAGAGGAAACGGAGTGGCCACCGCAACCACCGCCCGGGCCCGTGGCTACACGGGGATGTCCGCCTTGGGCACCTTCCCCTTCGAGCTGCCGGCGACGGTCACCATCCAGGAGGTCGGACCTCGCGACGGGTTCCAGCTGGAGCGTCGTCGCATTCCCACCGATGCCAAAGTGGCCATCATCGACGCTCTGTCCGCCAGCGGACTGCCTGCGATCCAGCTGACGTCGTTCGTGCGACCGGAGGCGGTTCCGCAGCTCTCGGACGCCGATGACGTGCTGCGTCGTATCGAGCGCAACCCGGCGGTCGACTACTCGGTGCTGGTGCCCAACCTCCGCGGTGCCCAGCGGGCCGCCGCCTTCGCGGTCGACACCTGGGAGCTCATGCTCTCGACGACCGACGCGCACAGCATCGCCAACGCCAACCGTCCGACCAGCGAGGCATTCGACCGGATCCGGCCCGCCATCGAGCTGGGACGGGACGAGGGGGTTCGCCTGGTGGGTGTGATGGCGACCGCTCTCGGTTGCCCCTTCGAGGGGCGCCCTACCTACGACCGGATCGCCTGGGTCGTGGGGTTGTACGCCGAGGCAGGGGTCCGCTGCATCAGCGTGGCGGATACCGCTGGTCTTGCCGACCCGGCCCACGTCCACAACGTCTTCGCCCGGCTCAGTCAGGACTTCCCGGACATCACGTTCAGCGTGCACCTGCACAACACGCGCGGCCTGGGCATGGCCAACGTCCTGGCCAGCATCGCTGCCGGCGTCACGATCCTCGACGCCAGCGTCGGTGGCCTGGGCGGATGCCCCTACGCCCCGGGTGCGAGCGGCAACATCGCCACCGAGGAACTGGTGCACATGCTGGAGCTCCTCGGGATCGGCACCGGCGTCGACCTCGACGCGCTGATCCGGATCGCCCGGCACGAGGTCGCCCCGGTCGTGGACCACTCCCTCGAGAGCTCTTTCGCACGCGCTGACCCGTCCTGGCAGCTGCACACCGGCCCAGATGCTTGACAGGCAACTGACACCTCTGTGAGGCTCATGTGAAAACGGAACGCTGTACCACTGGGTGGGTCGCCCCGCGCTCCGCCCCGTCGAGACTCCCGCCGGGACACCGTGCCAGGCAGGCGCTCGTGCGCTACCCGGGTCCGCACGCACCAGGTCCATCGGAAGGTCAAAGATGACCGCTCAGCCAGAGCGACGGACCCCGTCTGATCACTGCTGTATCACCGCTCATTAGATCCCGCACAGGAGAAGACCATGTCAACGAAGACACGCACGACCCTGGCCCGCCGCAGGGGCCCTGCTTTCAGCCTTGCCGCAGCCGCCCTCGTCGTCAGCGCCTGCGGAAACAGCGCCGATGAGCAAGACGGGAGCAGCGGCGAGGCCGGCGCAGACGTGGAGCCTCTGGAGATCACCGCCGCCACCTACATCCCGCCCTCCTACGACGACCTGTACCACGGGTTCGAGGTCTTCATGGAGGAGGCCGAGGGCACCAGCGACGGGGCGATCACCTTCGACTGGTACGACTCCGGGACCTTGCTGGAGGCGGACCAGCTCGTCCCTGGCCTGACCCAGGGAGTGGCCAACATGGTCTTCACCACCAGCTCCTACATCTCCTCCACCTATCCGATCCTGGGGGTCTACGAGCTGCCGTTCGTCACCAACGAGTACGAGGACCAGCGGGCTGCCCTCTCCTACGACAGCGAGCTGCGGACCTTTCTCAACGAGCAGCTGGCGGAGCAGGATCTGATGTCCATCGGCACCATGCCGACCACCTACCAGTGGATCTGGACCGCCGATGAGCCGATCACGTCGCCTGAGGACATCAACGGCATGCGCATCCGTGTGGCCGGCCCTCTTGAGGGGCGCACCATCGAGGCGCTGGGCGGCTCTCCGGTCACCATGAGCTCCGCGGAGGTCTACGAGGCCCTGGAGCGGGGCACGGTCGACGGTGTCCTCTCCTACATCGGGACCATCCCCGGGCGCAGCCTGCAGGAGGTCGTGAGGTACGGCACCGCTGCCCCCTTCGGCGCCTACAGCGTCGACGCCTACGTCCGCAAGAGCTGGTTCGACGACCTGACGGGCGCCCAGCAGGACGCTCTCATGGAGGCCGGTCGCGTGTACTCCGAGGAGGGGACCGACCACATGGTGGGTGTCCACGAGGGGCAGTACCTCGAGACGATCGAGGACGCCGGAGTTGAGATCGTCGAGCTCGACGACGCCCAGACCGCAGCCTTCGAGGAGGCCGTCGCCGAGACCTACGACCAGTGGTCAGAGTCTGTCGACGACCCCGCCACGGCTGAAGAGGCGCTCGGCCTGATCGGGAACTGATGACCAGTTCCAGGAATGCGTTGGAGGCGGTGCGGCGGGCCTTGTACGCGGTCGCCAGAGCGGCCTGGGTCGTCGGTGCCACGGGCATCTTCCTCCTGATGGTGATCATCTGCTACGACGTCCTGGCCCGCTACGTGCTCAACCAACCCACCGAATGGGTCTTCACCCTCGCCTCCAACGGTCTGCTGGCGATCTCGTTCCTGGCGATCCCCTACCTGTACGCCAGGGACGACCACATCGCGGTCGATCTTGTCTACGACCACCTGCCCCGCGCGGTCCGTGTGGGGGCGAGCTGGGCGACCCGGGTGGTCGCCGTCGTCTTCGGGCTGGTCCTGACGTGGTACGGGATCGACCTCGTCCGATCGGCGTCGACCGCGGGCCTGCAGACCTCGGGAACGTTCAGCCTGCCGGTGTCCTGGGTCTCCGCCCCGATGGCCCTCGGTGGCCTGCTGCTGGCTCTGATCGCCCTGGTGGCGCCAGCGCCCGCGGTCGATCTTGATACACACCCGAAGGAGGGCGTCGCATGATCGACCCCGGGACCGGCGCAGTCATCTCGATCATCGTGCTGTTTGCACTGATCTTCATCAGGACGCCACTGTTTCTCGCGCTGGGGTTCGCCGGGATCCTCGGCCTCTACCTCATTCGCGGTGACCAGGGTCTGCAGACCCTTCCTCTGGCCTTGACGGCCCAGCTGGCGAACTTCACCCTGGTCGCCGTCCCGCTCTACATCCTCATCGGCGAGACGCTGTCGGTGACCGGGTTGGGGCGAGATCTCTTCAGGACGTCGTACAAGTGGATGAGCAGGCTTCCCGGGAGCCTCGGCGTGGCCAGCGTCGCGTCGTGCGCGACGTTCGGTGCGATGTCCGGTGTGAGCCTGTCGGGGGTGGCCGTCGTGGGACGTATGGCGGTCCCTGCGATGCTGGAGAAGGGATACAAACCAGCGTTCGCCACAGGGTCCGTGGTCGCGCCAGGAGCATTGGCGATGCTGATCCCGCCCAGCTTGATGTTCATCCTCTACTCGGCTGTGACCGGCACCAGCGTGGCGGCACTGTTCGCCGGTGGGATCGTGCCCGGAATCCTGCTGGCGGTGCTCATGGCCGGCTACATCATCGTCGTCGCGACGATCCGTCCGGAGAACGCGCCCCGCACGGACGAGCGGTACACCTGGGGCGAGAAGTTCGCTTCGTTGAGGAAGGTCATCCCGGCCATCTTGCTGATCGTCTGCATCCTCGGGGCGATCTACACCGGCTTTGCCACACCGACGGAGGCGGCCGCCGTGGGAGCCCTTGCGGCGTTCCTCATCGCAGGACTCGTCTACCGGGCGCTGTCCTGGGCGAACCTCAAGCGCATCCTGGTCTCCACGGTCCAGGTGAGCTGCGCGGTGCTGGCCATCGTGGCCTCGGCCTTCGTGTTCACCAAGGTTCTCGTCCTCGCGCGTGTCCCCAGCACGGTCGCAGAGTTCGTCGGCGGGCTGGACCTGCCGTCCTTCGTGATCATGGCCGCCATCATGGTCGTGCTCGTCGCCCTGGGGTGCATGGTCGATGCCGCGTCGCTGCTGCTCGTGGTGACCCCCGTGCTGGTTCCGGTTGTCGCAGAGCTGGGTTACGACCCGCTCTGGTTCGGTGTGCTGCTGGTGATGAACCTCGAGCTGGCGGTGATCACACCACCTGTCGGGCTGAATCTCTTCGCCATGAAGTCCGTCATGCCCGAGATCCCGCTCAGCTCGATCATGCGAGGTGTCATCCCGTACATCATCATCGAGTTCGGCCTCCTCATGGTCATGCTCGTGGTGCCGGAGATCGCGACGTGGCTCCCATCGGTGATCGTCGGATAGGCGAAGGTCACAGGGAGCAGGACCTGGTAGGGGCCATCAGCCCTGGCAGGACACCCCAGGGTGAGCCCTCACCCTGGGGTGTCCTGGTCGCGCTCTGCGTCTCACAGATCACGAGCTGGGGCGTCATGTACTACGCCTTCCCGGTGGCGCTCGCCTCTGTCACTGCTGACACCGGGTGGTCAGCGGGTGCCGCCATGGCGGCCTTCTCCACCGGCCTCGTCTCCTCGGCCGTCGCCGGGGTGCCGGTCGGTCGGTGGCTGGACCGTTGGGGTCCTCGCCCGGTGATGACGGGCGGCTCATGCCTGGCGGTCGTTGCGATGGTGGGGCTCGCTCTCTCGCATCACTTCGTGATGTTCCTCGGGTCATGGGTACTGGCGGGTCTGGCCATGGCCGCCGTCTTCTACCAGCCGGCATTTGCGGCGCTCACGGAGTGGTTCGGGCCGAGACGGGTGCGCGCTCTGACACTTCTCACCCTGGTGGCAAGCCTGGCCAGCACGGTCTTCGCTCCGCTCACGCAGGTCATGCTCACCCACCTTGACTGGCGCTCCACCTACCTCTGCCTCGCCGGCCTTCTGGGTGTCATCACTGTGCCACTCCACCTCGTCGTGCTGGCCAGACCGTGGCGCGCCGACCGTCCTGAACGCAGGAGAGAGCGCCACGACCTGCCGCTGCGGGCGGTCCTGCGTCGACCACGATTCGTGCTGCTCTCCGGAGCCATGGCGGTGACGGCGTTCGGGCTGTACGCCGCGAGCATGACATTGATCCCCCTGCTCACCAGCCGTGGCCTCAGCGCCTCGCTCGCCGCGCTGGCCTTCGGGCTCATCGGTGCGGGCCAGCTTCTCGGCCGGGCCGGTTACGCGCCGCTCGCAGCCCGCACGACCCCGCCCGGTCGAACCAGCGTTCTCTTGGCGGGGTCGGTGGTATGCCTGGCCCTGCTCGCGGCTGTGCCCGGCCCCGCGGTTCTTCTTGTCGTGTTCGCCATGCTCCTGGGAGCGGTGCGCGGTGCGGCGACGCTGCTCCAGGCCACGCTGGTGGCCGATGTCTGGGGTACTGAGTCGTACGGCACGCTGTCCGGGTGGTTCGCCGCCCCGATCACCACCGCGGCCGCCCTTGCCCCGTGGGCCGGTACCGCCCTCGCCCAGACGCTCAACGGTTACCCTGCGATGTTGTGGGTCCTCACCGCGCTGGCGTTGTCGGCCACGGTGGCGGTCGCGGTCGCCGGGCGACGGACGTGAGCCTTCCTCGACTGGCCGAATGGCTCGAGCCGGCTGTCGGGACCGTCGATGACGGACCCGACGCGGTCGACGGCCCACGTCGCTGGTGGGCCGGACCGCTCGACGTCGAGGGTCTCGCCCTCGGAAGCGTCCGGGCGGCGGTCAGCGCCTTCCGGCTGCTGACGGGTGAGCGTGGCCTGGCCGTGCCCGCGGCGCAGGTGGCCGGCGCCTTCGGCTCTCAGGAGTACCTGCGCGTCGACGGCAGGACACCCCAGATGTTCGCGCCGCTGTCGCGGTGGTTCCGTGCAGCCGATGGGTGGGTCCGACTTCACGGGAACTACCCGCACCACGTCCTGGCGCTTCGCGAGGTCTACGGGGTGAGCGAGCCCGAAGAGCTGGCGCGGATCCTGCGCGACCGGACGGCAGCCGAGATCGAGGGTGCGGTGGACGCAGCCGGCGGGATCGCTGCGGGGCTGCGTACGCCGGGGGAGTGGCTGAGCTCAGCTGCGGGGCGGGCGGTCGCGGACGAACCCTGGATCAACTGGCGCTTCGGCGGCTCGGGGTCGTCGCCGCCGGCCGGGCCGGGACTGTCCGGCGTCAGGGTGCTGGACCTCACCCGTGTGATCGCCGGCCCGACCGGCACACGACTGCTGGCCCAGTTGGGGGCGGACGTCCTGCGCGTGGACCCACCCCACCGTCCTGAGATCCTGTCGCAGCACCTGGACACGGGAGCGGGCAAGCGCAGCGTCGTGGCAGACCTCGGGGACCCGGGCACCCGCTCACGGGTGGAGGACCTGCTCGGCGCCGCCGATGTGGTGGTGACCGGCTACCGACCCGGGGCGCTCGACCGGTGGGGCCTGGGCGAGGAGGCACTGCGCGAGAGGTACCCCCACCTCGTGGTCATCGTGCTGGATGCCTACGGCCACCAGGGGCCGTGGGCAGGGCGGCGCGGGTTCGACAGCATCGTCCAGGCGGCGACCGGCATCGGGCACGTCTACGGAGGCGAGGTGGGTGGGTCCTGGCGCCCGGGCGCCCTACCGGTGCAGGCCCTCGACCACGCCACCGGGTACGGCATGGCGGCCGCCGCGATGGCTCTTCTCCTGCGCAGGACCCGCGACGGAGCCGGCAGCGCGCACCTCTCGCTGGCGCGGACGGCGCACGTGCTCCTGCAGCTGCCACCGGTGAGCGGAGCGGCGAGGCAGCTCTCGGTCACGACGCAGCAGACGCACAGCCCTCACGGGCTGCTGGACCACGCCGTCGGACCGATCACCCGGGACGGGGTGCCGGTACCGCTGGGAGTCCCGGGGCGGTACGGTGCCGCGGACCTGTCATGGTGACCATCGGGGCTCACGCACCTCAGCCGTGCGGTCGCGCAGACCCGTGGCCGCCGTCACGGACTCGTCTGCGGCGTCCAGTCCAGGTGGGGCAGGACCTCCTCGGCGAAGAGCTCCATGCTGGAGACCGTCTCCTGCTGTGTCATGCCCGGCCACTGCATACGCAGCAGGAGCTGGGTGGGCCGAGCGACCGCCTGCAGCCGACGGATGCGCTCCAGCACGCCCCTGGGGTCGCCGATGAGGAAGCGTCCCTTCCGCAGCTCGTCGAACTCCTTGTCGAAGGACTGGCTCTCCGGTAGCACCTGGTCCTGACCCCACTGGGCGTACGCCTCGTACTTCGTCGCGAGCGAGCGGCGGACCACCTCCAGGGCCCGCTCCTCGGTCGGCGCGACGTAGACCTCCTGGAGGAGCGGCAGCTCGGGCTCGCCCTGCTGCAGCGCGGCGTTCTCCTCCCGGTAGACACCCACCTGGCGCGCCAGGTGCTCCTCGTCGACGTGTGCCGCAGCCGCGACCCACGGCAGGCCCATCTGAGCCGTGCGTCGGATGGCCTTCTCGGTGTGCGCGGCCATCCAGATCGGGGGGTGCGGTCGTTGGACGGGCCGCAGGGCGACCGGCACGTCGTCCAACGTCGCATGGTCGCTGTGGAACGTGACCCGGTCCTGGGTCCAGAGGGCGCGGACGAGCTCGAGGTTGTCCAGGTAGCGCCTCAGTCGACCGGTCCGGCCCATCCCGAAGGCGGAGAACTCCACGTCGCGGTAGCCGAGCCCCACGCCGAGGGTCATCCGCCCGTTGCTCAGGATGTCCAGCGTCGCGACCTGCTCGGCGAGGTCCACGGGGCTGGGCAGGGCCAGCAGGCTGATGGCGGTGCCCAGGCGCATGTCGCCCAGCTCGGGGATGATCCTGGCGAGCACGGGAAGCGGATGAAGGTACTGGAACGGATGCGCCAGGTAGTGCTGGGAGGCGAAGACGGACCCGAAGCCCGCGTCTCGCACCAGCCGTACCTGCTCCAGCTGCTCCTCGAAGCGAGCGGCCGGGTCCTCGCCCGCCGCGAACTGGCTGCAGAGCAGCAGTCCCACGCGCGGGTGCTGGGTGGTGAGGGGCGCCATCAGAAGGACCTGGGCATCTTCAGGACGTGCTGCGACACGTAGGACAGGATGAGGTTCGTCGAGATGGGCGCCACCTGGTAGAGGCGTGTCTCACGGAACTTCCTCTCGATGTCGTACTCCGTGGAGAAACCGTAGCCACCGTGGGTCTGCAGGCACGCGTTCGCCGCCTCCCACGAGGCCTCCGAGGCCAGCAGCTTGGCCATGTTGGCCTCTGCCCCGCAGGCGTGCCCGGCGTCGAAGAGGTCCGCGGCCCGCCACCGCATGAGGTCGGCGGCCTCGACGTTGACGTGCGCTCGGGCGATGGGGAACTGCACACCCTGGTTGGCGCCGATCGGGCGCCCGAAGACGATGCGGTCCGTGGCGTAGCGGCTGGCGCGCTCGATGAACCAGCGGCCATCGCCGACGCATTCCGCGGCGATGAGGATCCGTTCGGCGTTCAGCCCGTCCAGGACGTACGTGAAGCCGCGTCCTTCCTCGCCCACCAGAGCCGACGACGGGACCCGGACGTCGTCGAAGAACACCTCGTTGGTCTCGTGGTTGACCATGGTCTCCAGGGGGCGGACGGTGATGCCCTTCGCCTCCCGCAGGTCGATGAGGAAGAGGGACAGGCCCTGGGACTTCTTCTCCACCTGGTCCAGGGGGGTCGTCCGGGCGAGGAGGAGCATGAGGTCGGAGTGCTGGACCCTCGAGATCCAGACCTTCTGCCCGTTGATGACGTAGTCGTCCCCGTCCCGGACGGCCCTGGTGCGCAGGCTCGTGGTGTCCGTGCCGGCGGTCGGCTCGGTGACGGCGAACGCCTGCAGCCGGATGGACCCGTCGGCGATGCCGGGGAGGTACTGGCGGCGCTGCTCCTCACTGCCGTGACGCAGCACGGCGCCCATCGTGTAGAGCTGTGCATGCACCGGGCCGGCGTTGGCCCCGTTGCGGTTGATCTGCTCGAGGATGACCGAGGCATCGCCCATACCGAGGCCGAGCCCGCCGTACTCCTCGGGGACGAGCGCGCCCAGCGCGCCGGTGCCGGTCAGCGCCGCGACGAACTCCTCCGGGTAGCTGTGCGTCTTGTCCATCTCACGCCAGTACGGATCCGGGTAGTCGGCACAGATCTGGTCGACGAGCTGTCGCAGGTCGCGCCGCAGCTCGGACTCGACGCCGGGCTGGGGGGTCGTGGTCGTCATGGTTGCACCTCGGGGAGGGGAGTGGTCGGAACTGTCGGGGGCGCGGTGAACCGAGGACCATGCCCGTGCCGGTAGACCATCACCTTGCGCTCGAAGGTGATGACGACCTCACCGTGCTGGTTGAACCCTTCGGTGTAGACGTGGACGATGCCGAGCTCGGGGCGGGACCTGGACTCCTTCTTGCCCAGGACCTTGGACCGGCTGTGCAAGGTGTCGCCCTCGAAGACCGGCAGCGGCAGCGTGATCTTGTCCCAGGCGAGGTTGGCGAACACGTTCTGGGAGATGTCGGACACGGTCTGTCCGGTGACGAGTGCCAGGGTGAAGGCCGAGTTCATCAGGGGTTTGCCGAACGTGGTCCGGGACGCGTAGTCGTGGTCGAAGTGGATGGGGGCAGTGTTCTGCGTCAGCAGGGTGAACCAGCTGTTGTCCGTCGTGGTGACGGTCCGTCCGAGCACGTGCTCGTAGACGTCGCCGACCTCGAAGTCCTCGAAGTAGCGACCTGTCCATCCGGGTTTGGTGTTCATGCTGTCGTCTCCGGGTCGTGAGGGGGATGGTCGTCCGCCGCCAGCCAGGCGAGAACGCTCGCGGTGTGCTCTCCCGGTGCGGGGACAGCTCCCAGGTCCGGTGGTGTGCCGTCCGGGGACGTGGGCAGCCAGGGCGGCAACAGGGTCTCGACCGTTCCCACCGGGCTGCCGGTGCCGACCCACCGGTCGCGACTGGTCAGCTGCGGGTGTTCCGCGAGCTCGCTGATGTCGTTGAGCCGGGAGTGCGCGATGTCGGCCTGCGTCAGCAGCCTGGCGACGTCGGCGCGGGACAGGTGCTCGAGCCGGTCGGCGATGAGGCGTTCGAGGCGGGCTCTGTTGGCGACGCGCGCGGCGTGCGTCACGAAGTGCGGGTCGTGGGCGAGGTCCGCCTGCTCCAGCACCGTCTCGCAGAAACGGCGCCACTCGTGGTCGTTCTGCACCGCCAGGAGGATCGGGCCGTCAGCGGTCGGGAACGAGCCGTAGGGAGCTATCGTCGCGTGCCCGGTGCCGGTCCGGGCCGGGGCTGTGCCTCCGTAGCGGGTGTAGTACAGGGGGTAGGCCAGCCACTCGGTCAGGCTGTCGAAGAGCGTCACGTCGACCGGGAGGGCGACGCCGGTACGGTCCCGGTGACGCAGGGCGGCGAGGATGCTGGTGCACGCGGTGGTCCCGGCGGATATGTCGGCGATCGAGATGCCGACCTTGGCCATCACCTCGCCATCGCCGGTGAGGGAGATGAGGCCGGTCTCGCCCTGGATGAGCAGGTCGTAGGCCTTGGTGTCGGCCATCGGCCCGGTGGTGCCGTAGCCGCCGATGGCACAGGCGATCAGCGACGGGTGGCGACCCTGCACGGCGGCAGTGTCCAGTCCGGCACGGAGCGCTGCCTGTGAGGACAGGTTGTGCACGAAGACGTCGGCGCGCGAGAGAAGTCGTTCCACGCTCCGACGACCGGTGTCGGTCTTCAGGTCCAGCTCGACGGACTCCTTGCCACGGTTGAGCCAGAGGAAGGCGCTGGAAAGCCCGTCGACCTTGTCGTCGTAGCCCCGCGCGAAGTCGCCTCCTCCGGGGCGCTCGACCTTGATCACCCGCGCCCCCAGGTCAGCCAGCTGCCGGGTGGCCAGGGGGGCGGCCACGGCGTGCTCCACCGCCACAACGAGAACTCCCTCGAGGGGGCGCGGTGCACCATGGGCGCTGGACGTGCGAGTCATCCGGTCGTCCCGGCCGCCGCACGACGGCGAACGAGCTCGCGCAACGGACGCACGGAGGCGCGCACGGACCTCGTCGGTCCCAGCTGGGAGAGGAGCTCATGGATGGGCTCGGTCTCCTCGGGGTGCAGGCCGGCGTAGGCGGCGCAGTCAGCGAACTTGACGTGGAGCTCGTCGTCGGTGACGGGCCGGGTGGCGTGGCCCCGTGGACGGTCGACCCGGCGCTGCAGACGTCCACCGGAGCGGACGTCCACCTCGACGACGGCGAAGGCGCCGTGCGCGTCCCCACCGGCCGGGGGCACCACCGACTCGGTCGTCTCCACGCGCTGCAGGAGCTGCTGGACGGCTGGGCGCTGCACCTGCTCGTCGGTGAAGGTGGCGAGCGTGAGCTGGCGGTCCAGGACCGCCGCCGCCATGGCGTACTCCATACTGAACTTGCCCTGCAGACCTGTGGCGGGGTGCGTGTGGATGAGAGGCCCCAACCCTCCCGGTTGGACGGTCACGCGCAGGCGCTCCACGTCCTCGGTGCGCACACCCGCGCCCACCAGCTCCAGCACCGCGTCGGCGGCGCTGTGGATGTAGTAGCAGCACGGGTAGAGCTTGACGTTGAGACCGTCCTGGGTGGTGGCGTCGGGGGCGGAGCCGGAGCCCGCTCCGTGGTGGAGGGCGAGGAAACCCAGCGGGCTCTCCAGCTGGTCGGGGTCCGCGGTGAAGCCGGCCGCGGCCAGGCGGGTGGCCAGGACTGCGTTGTGGGCCGCAACTCCGGCGTGGAGCGGCTTGGTCATCGTCCCGAAATTCTGTCTGCTGCCCCCGGCCAGGGAGCCAGCGATCCCCAGGGCGTGGCGGGTAGCGCCGACATCGAGCCGACGAAGCCTCGACAGCGCCGCTGTGGCCCCGATCGTCCCCACCGTGCCGGTCGAGTGCCAACCCTTCGTGTAGTGCGCCTCGATGCCCACCCGCGCAGCGACGTCACGGCATACATGCAGACCGAGGGCGAAGGCGTCGAGGACCGCGTCCCCGGCGACGTCCAGCTCCTCGGCGACGGCCAGGAGTGCGGGCACCAGGACAGTGCTCGGGTGGCCGATCATGGCGTCGTCGACGTCGTCGTAGTCGAGGGCGTGACCGAGCAGGCCTCCGAGCAGCGCCGCGTGCCCGGGGTCGCCGCCCTGTCCCGTGGCCAGGACGGTGGCCGGCCCACCGTTGCCGGGCCCCAGGGCGCGCAGTGCGGTAGTGACGGTCGGGTCGTCGAGCGCTGCCAGGCTGACCGCCACAGTGTCGATGACCGCCCGACGTGCCAGCTGGTCGGAGAACCGGCGGTCCGACGGCACCCATGACGCAGCAAGTTCACCGAGCTGTCGGGTGTAGTCCTCCAACGTTGGGCCTCCTCGATGAGAACCGTGGCGTGCGTGCCATCTGTCGGCACAATGTTCTATCTAGTGGCCTACGTTAGTCTGTCTTGCGTTGATGTCAAGAGGTTGCTCGCGCCAAGGTCTAGGGGATCCCCGATGCAGGATTCGGCAGGTGGTGGAGGAGTGCGTGCCGTGCAGAACGCACTCACCCTCATGGAGACGCTGGCCGGCGTCCAGCCGGTGGGTGTGTCCGAGCTCGCCCGCCTGGTGCAGCAGCCCAAGTCCTCCGTGCAGCGCACGTTGCGCACGCTCGAGCTGGCGGGGTGGGCCGAGACCGCCGGTGACGGCGTGGTGCACTGGCGCCTCACGCGCAAGGTCTTTCGGATCGGTGTCTCCGGCGCGACATCGAGCCCGTTCCCGCGCAGCGCTGAGGCGCAGATGTCCGCCCTGCGGGACCGGTACGGGGAGACGGTCCACCTCGGGGTGCCGGACGGGGACCATCTGCTGGTGATCGCCCGGATCGACGGTACGAACAACCTCCGGACCTTCTTGCAGCTCGGTACCCGAGCGCCCCTGGTGAGCACGGCGGGCGGCCGGGCGATGCTGGCAGGGTTGGGGCCCGAGGCGCTCGAGAAGGTCCTGGCGCAGCCGATCAGCGGCCACACTGCCAGCACTCTGCGTGACCCCAAGCAGGTGCGGGACCAGGTCGCTCTGGCTCGAGAACGGGGGTATGCCACGAACGAGGCCGAGTGGCGTGACGCCATCTCGGCCGTGGGAGCGGCGATCCTCGGACCGGGTGGTCAGGTCATCGGCTCCATCTCGTTGTCCATGCCGGCGCCCCGTTTCCACGAACTGGACATCCCGGAGGTCGGAGCGGACGTCGCTGCGGTGTGCCGAGAGATCGCAGACGCGATGCACCGACACCTCTAGGGCCTGGCGCTCAGACCTCCCTGTTCTGGCTCAGCACGCGCAACGCCCTGGCGACGACGGGGGCGTCGACCATGGAGCCGTCCACCCGGACCGCTCCGCCCTGTTCGGAGGCGGCGACGACCCGGTGCGCCCAGTCCACCTCCTCCGCACCCGGCGTGAAGGTCCGTCGGGCAGGGGCGACCTGCCGTGGATGGATGAGGAGCTTGCCGGCGAATCCCAGGTGGAGGGCGTAGGTGGCGTCGTCGGCGACCCTGTCGACGTCGTCGAGCTCGGGGGTCACCCCGTCGAAGGGGCCGGCGAGATCTGCGAGTCTCGAGGCGAGGACGACGGCCGACCGGGCGGTGAGCATCGCCGCGCGCCCGTTCCCGCTGCCGATGTCCACCGAGTAGTCGAGGTGACCGAAGCCCAGCCTGACCACGCCGGGGGCCGCTGCGAGCTCCGTGACCCGCGCCACGCCGACCGCGCTCTCGATCAACGCCACGACCGGCACGTCGAGGTGTCGGTGGATGCGCTCGAGCTCGGCGGGTTCCTCGGCCTTCGGCACGATGACAGCGAGCAGGCCTGGCAGTCCGCGCAGTCTCGTCAGCTCCGCCTCCAGCTCGGTCGTGCCCGAGGCGTTGGTGCGGACGCAGGCTCGTGCCTCGCCTGCCAGCCAGTCGGCGACCGCTCCGAGTGCCTCCGACCTGCGCTCCGGGGTCACGGCGTCCTCGAGGTCGCAGACCACCAGGTCCGTCCCGCTGGCGGCTGCCTTCTCGAACCTGTCGGGTCGGTCCCCGGGCACGAAGAGCGCGGTCCGCGCGGAGCGGAGCTCGTCCTGCGCCGCCGAGCGGGTCGATTCGTCTGTCATGTCACTGCTCCGTTCTGATCGCGGGTGGCGAGGGGGCGGGTGGCCCACCCCAGGTCAGTCGACCAGCTCCTCCAGCCACGTGCGGATCTGCGCCCCGTGCTCGTCGAGCATCGGTGGGGAGGCGTGATGACGACGGGTCACCTCGGACTCCCCCGACTCCGTACGCGAGAAGAACCGCAACGGGGGTCCGGGCAGAGTGATCGGCCCCAGCTGCGGATGGTCGACACCGACGAGCAGGCCCTGGGACAGGGTCTGCTCCCACGTGTAGACCTCCGAGAGGTTCCGGACCCGACCAGCAGGCACCCCTGCCGTCTCCAGGGCGCGCAGGACGTCCTGTGCGGTCCAGGCGCTCAACGCCTCCTCGAGGATCTGCACCAGCCGGTCTCGTCGCGCCACCCTGATGTGGCCGCTCCCCATGTCCTCGGCGGCGGGATCCAGGCCAAGCACGTCGCAGAGGTCCCGCCAGTGGGCGTCAGTGCCGCAGGCGATCTGCACGCCGCCGTCCTTGCACCGGAAGAGGCCATAGGGAGCAATGGTCGGGTGGTGGTTGCCGACCGGCTGAGGCACCTCCCCCGCGACCGTCCATCGGGTGCCCTGGAACGCATGCACTCCGACGACCGAGGCGAGCAAGGAGGTGCGGACAACCTGTCCCCGGCCCGTCCGGTCACGCTCGACCAGGGCCGACACCACACCGAAGGCGCCGTACATCCCGGCCAGGACGTCGCTGATGGCTACCCCGACCCGCTGCTCGTCTCCCGGCCCGCTCCCCGTGACGGACATCAGGCCGCCCTCACCCTGGGCGATCTGGTCGTAGCCGGGCCGCTGCCCCTCCGGCCCGTCGTGGCCGAAGCCCGAGATGGACAGCAGCACGAGGCGGGGGTTCAGCTCTGACACCGTCGCGGCGTCGAGACCGAGCCGGTCGAGGACGCCGGGACGGAAGTTCTCCACCAGTACGTCCGCCCGCCTCACCAGGGAGCGCAGGGTGGCCCGGCCCTCCTCGGATTTCAGGTCCAGGGTGATGGACTCCTTGTTCCGGTTGCAGGACAGGAAGTATGTGGAGACGTCCTGGTCGTTCTGGTCCCCCCGGACGAACGGCCCCCACGATCGCGTCTGGTCACCGCTGACTCGTTCCTCCACCTTGATGACGCGAGCGCCCTGGTCCCCGAGCATCATGGCCGCATGCGGACCCGAGAGTGCCCGGCTGAGGTCCAGCACCACGATCCCGCTCAAAGGACCCTCCGCGTCCGCCTGCCCCTGGCCGGGTGTCTGCTCCATGCGTGCTCCTGAGTCGGGGTTGTGCCTCGCCCACCTGCGGGCGCGGGTGCTGGCCTCCTTCCTACCACCCGCGTGAGTGAGCCCGACATGCGGTGAGCGATCCCGCACCGGTGCTCGGCGTGGTGCCCATGCGTCGTGTGCCGACGGATGCGCCACACTGTGGGGACCACAGAGACCGACCACGAGGAGATGCCGATGGATCACGCCGGGGAGGTCAGGTGCCAACTCGACGGGGACGTGGCCACGCTCGTACTCGCCCGCCCGTGGAAGCACAACTCGGTGACGAGGTCCATGTGGGTGCAGCTCACCGACCACATGCACCGCTTGGAAGAGGACTCGGCCGTCCGGTTGATCGTGCTTCGCGGAGAGGGGTCGGCCTTCTCGGCGGGGGCCGATCTGGCGGACATGGTCGCCTCCGCCGGTGATCCGGTGACGGCGCGTGCCTTCGCCCGCAGGGTGGCGTCGGCGCTCCACGCCCTGGCCACCTCATCCAAGGTCACCGTGGCGGCGCTGAAACATCATGTCCGGGGTGGAGGGGCCGAGCTCGCCTTGGCTTGCGACCTCCGGGTTGCCGAGGACGACGTGGCGTTCCAGATCCCGGTGTCCAGGCTCGGGGTCGTGCCGGACCGAATCACCACAGGGCGGCTGTCCCGGCTCGGCGGACCGGGCGTCGCGCGCCGGGTGCTCCTGCTGACGCACGAGCTGGACGGGGTCGAGTGCCTCAGGACAGGGCTCGTGGACGAGCTGGTCCCTGTCGGCGGCCTCGACGTCGCCGTGGACCGGATCGCTCGGGAGCTGCGCGAGAACGTCGACAGTGCAGTGCGGGCCACCAAGCGGATGCTTCTGGAGGAGGAGGGGCTGACCGGTGACGTGGACGAGATGATCGCCGAGTTCGTCGACTCGTTGGTCGACGGCGGCGTCGCTGAACGTGCGCGAGCAGCGCTTCGCCCCCGCATCCCCGCCTCCTGACGCTGCTCGCGGTCGGAAGCTCGCTCAGCGGCGGGGAGAGGTCGATGCAGACGCCCGGGTGGGCGTGCTCAGCAGTTCATGCGGGCCTGGCCTCCGGGGCGGTTCACGCCCGGGCGACGACGACCTCGACGTCAGCCGCCCGCAGGGCCTCACCGAGCCGCTGCGGCGGCTCCGCGTCGGTGCCGGGCAGCAGCGACGCCCGGATCGAGACCTTCTTCCCACTGAGGGAGGAGTCCGTTCTGGTAGGCCGCAGCGTCGTCGTCACACCGCACTGTTCGTTCCGCACCGACCGGATCCTGGAGGGGCCGTGCACCGAATCACGCCTCCAAGCTGCACGCCGGGGCAGAAATCACCCACCCGGCGATGCATCAGACTCGTCGTCGAAGGTGTGCAGGTGCGCGTCTAGTGGGTCAGGTGCCGCAGTAGGTCTGGTAGCGACCGAAGTCCGTCGGTGCGGGGTCCGCGTACCGTTCGAGGCCGGGGCGCTCGCGGAAGGGGTCGGTGACGGCGTCCAGGAGGCGGACCAGGGGGTCCAGGTCGGCGTCGCTGCCGGCTGCCAGAGCTTCTTCGACCAGGTGGTTGCGAGGGATGTAGATGGGGTTGACCTGGTCCATCAGCTCGGCCTGCGGCTCGAGGGCCAGCCACCGTCGGGTCCAGACGTCGAAACCCGCCAGGTCCATAAAGAGGCCGCGGGCCGGCTCGGTGTCGCCGCGGACCGCATCGCTGAGGCGGCGGTAGAAGGAGGTGTGGTCGATGCGGTTGTCCTGGAGGAGGGTCGACAGCTCGCCGACCAGAGGGTCGACGAGGTCCGTGCTCACCGTGTCCGCCAGCCCGAGCTTGGCCTTCATGCCGGTGGTCCAGGCCGAGGCGAACTGTGCGGAGAACCTGTCCAGGGAGCCCACCGCCAGCGCGATGGCCTGCTCTTCATCGGTGTGCAGGAGGGGCAGCAGTGCCTCGGCGAGGCGAGCGAGGTTCCACTGGGCGACGCCCGGCTGGTTGCCGTAGGCATACCGTCCGCCGGTGTCGATCGAGCTGTAGACCGTCGCCGGGTCGAAGACCTCCATGAAGGCGCACGGACCGTAGTCGATGGTCTCGCCGGAGATCGTCATGTTGTCCGTGTTCATCACTCCGTGGACGAAGCCGACCAGCATCCAGCGGGCGATGAGCTCGGCCTGGCTGGAGATCACCGCCTCGAACAGCGCGAGGTAGCGGTTGTCAGCCTCGGCGGCGTCGGGGTGGTGGCGGCTGATCGCGTGGTCGGCGAGACGGCGCAGTAGATCGATGTCGCCGGTGGCGCGGGCGTACTGGAAACTGCCGACGCGCAGGTGGCTGGAGGCGACTCGTGTGAGGACGGCTCCGGGCAGCAGCGTCTCGCGCTGCACCGGCCGCCCGGTGGCGACCACCGCGAGCGATCGCGTGGTCGGGATGCCGAGGGCGTGCATCGCCTCGCTGATGAGGTACTCCCGCAGCATCGGAGCGACCGCGGCCAGGCCGTCACCGCCGCGAGCGAAGGGCGTGCGACCGGAGCCCTTGAGGTGGACGTCCATCCGGGTGCCTGAGGTGTCGGTGATCTCGCCCAGGAGGAGCGCCCGCCCGTCGCCGAGACGCGGTGAGTACCCGCCGAACTGGTGCCCGGCGTAGGCCTGCGCCACGGGGGTGGCGCCGTCCGGGACGAGATGCCCGACCAGCAGGCGCACGCCCTCGGGACTGCGGAGCCAGGACGGTGCGAGATCCAGCTCGGCAGCCAGGGACTCGTTGAGCAGCAGCAGCCGGGGGTCCGGTGCGTCCTCGGCCTGCCACGGGACGGCGAGCTCGCCCAGCTCTCGGGCGAACTGGTTGTCGAAGGACACAGTCTGCCGGGGTGTGACGCTCACTCGTCGAGCGTAGACGAGGGGCGGGGAGCTGGCGTGGCGATGCGACCGGGAGTGAGGAGGCGCGACACATCTTCGAGCTGCTGACAGGTCCTGCGACGAAGCCGCTGCGCCTCAGCCTCGGCCTTTCCTGAGTCTTTCCGCACGCCTGTGAGCAGGGGTCGAGGGCTCGTGTCCCTCAACCCCTGCCCGGGTGGTGAGAGGTAGAATCCGGGGTGCGGAACGACGCTCCCCGGCCGCGCGACGTCAGCTGTAGCGGGGTACTCACGAGAACAGGTGACGACCGTGCCGAGCACCGACACACTCACGATGGAAGACATCTGCCGGATCAGCCCGGTGGTGCCGGTCGTGAGGGCCCCGGACCCCGACGCAGCCGTCGAGGTCGCCAAGGCTCTCGTCCGGGGTGGGGTGTCCGTCATCGAGCTGACGCTGCGCACCAGCACGGCGGTCGAGTCGATCCGGGCCATCGCCGAAGAGGTGCCGGAGATCACGCTCGGTGCCGGAACGGTGGTCACCCCGGAACAGGTGGCCCTCGTCGTCGACGCCGGCGCTCGCTTCGTCGTCTCGCCCGGATCGCCGGCCGCGCTGCAGGACGCCGTCCACGACGAAGGCATACCCGCCCTGCTCGGTGCAGCCACGGTGACGGAGATGCTGGAACTGGCGAGCCGTGGATGGCGCACCGTCAAGTTCTTCCCCGCGGAGGACGCCGGCGGTGCCCGGTACCTGTCGAACCTGCGGGGCCCCCTGCCGGACCTCCAGTTCTGTCCCACGGGGGGCATCAACCAGGCCAATGTCCGGGACTACCTGGCGCTGCCCAACGTTCCCTGCGTCGGCGGTTCGTGGATCACGCCGGAATCGGCCGTCGCCGCAGGCGACTGGGCGAGGATCGAGGAGCTCGCCGGGGAGATCTCGTCGCTCCGCGGCACGGTGTCCTGAGCAGCGTCGTCCCCGTCACCGACGGTCGGTAGGTCGTCGCGACTCAGGGAGTGCGGCCGCTCGCACGCTCGATGACCCCGATGAGCGCGGAGTGGTCCAGGGAGCCGTCCCCGTTGGCACGTGCGGACGCCATGAGCTGCGCCACCAAGGACCCCACCACCGTCACCACTCCCGCTTCGCGCGCAGCTGCGGTGACGATGCCCAGGTCCTTGTGGTGGAGGTCGATGCGGAAGCCCGGGTCGAAGGAACGGTCGAGCATCTTCTGCGCCTTCTGGTCGATCACAGCTGATCCTGCGAGCCCACCGCCGAGCACCTGGACCGCTGCGGCGGTGTCCACGTCGTGCGCCTCGAGGAACACGATGGCCTCGGCGAGCAGGGCGATGTTGCCCGCCACCATGAGCTGGTTGGCCGCCTTGACCGTCTGACCGGCACCGGGGGAACCGACGTGGACGATGGTCTTCCCGACGACGTCCAGGACCTCCCTCGCCGCGTCGACGTCGTCCTGGGACCCACCGACCATGATCGACAGGGTGGCGTTCTTGGCGCCGGCCTCGCCTCCGGAGACGGGGGCGTCGACCAGGCGGAGCCCCGCATCCTGCGCCTGGTGCGCCAGGTCCTTGGCGGTGTCCGGGCGGATCGAGGAGAAGTCGATGATCAGCGTGCCCGGTCGGGCGTGGGCGAAGACCCCGTCCTCAGATGTCAGCACCTCGGTGACATCAGGGGAGTCCGGCACCATGAGGCAGACGACGTCCGCCTCCGCGACCGCCTCGGCGATCGACGCCGCCTCGGTGCCGCCGGCCTCGACGAGAGGTCTCACCTTCTCCGAGGTGCGGTTGTAACCGGTGACCTCGTGTCCGGCGTGCTGCAGGTGGATGGCCATGGGGCTACCCATGATCCCGAGGCCGATGAAGGCGATGGTGCTCATGCGGATCCCTTTCCTGGGGTGGTGGTCGATGACGAGGCGGAGCGGTGTGCGACGGGGAGCCAGCCGAAGGGGTCCGGGTCGACGGACTGGTACTCCAGGCCGACGGGCCCCTCGTAGCCTGCCTGACGCAGCTCGGAGATCCAGCGGTCCAGGGGGAGGGCGCCGGTCCCGGGAGCGCCCCGCCCCGGGGCGTCGGCGATCTGCACGTGGGCGACACGGTCGATGTGCTGCGTGACGTCGTGGCTCACGTCCGCGCCGTTGACGGCCAGGTGGTAGACGTCGAGCAGCAGGCCGATGGTGGTGGCCCCGGCTTCGGTCTGGACCCGGTCGAGGACGGCGACGACGTCGCCGGACGTCTTCAGGGGGTAGGACGGCATCCCCGACACGGGCTCCACCAGGACCGTCCCGCCGATGCGCTCCACCGCCCGGGCGGCGAGCGCGAGGTTCTCCACGGCCAGGGCGTCCTGCTCGGCCGGGTCGATGCCCGGTATGCGGTTGCCGTAGAGGGCGTTGAACCGTCGACACCCGGTGCGCTCGCCGATGTCGGTGACGACGTCCAGGTTGTCGCGCAGCTCCTGCGTGCGAGCGGGCCAGGAGATCAGCCCACGGTCGCCGGCAGGCATGTCGCCGGCGAAGAGGTTGAGGCCGGTCAGCTGGATCCCGCTGTCCGTGACGGCGCGCACCAGCGAGTCGACGTCGTCGTCGTCCGGTACGGCGACGGGGAAAGGCCACCACAGCTCCGCCCCGGTGAAGCCCGCCTCTCGGGCGACCCGGAGCCGCTCGGGAAGGTCGAGGTGGGTCAGCAGGATCGAGCAGTTGACCGTGTAGGGAATCTCCACGTGATGTCCTTCGTCTCGGGTGTCATCGGACTCTCGGTGTCATCGGAGGATGTCGGTCGTCGCCTCGAGGTCGTCCAGCTCGTGACGGAACGGCAGCCCCTCGCAGTCGCCGGGGACGGTCACGGCATACGCGCCGGCCCGGATGGCTGTCGTCAGACGTCCCTGCGGGTCGACGTCCTGCAGGCGCTCGGTCAGGTACCCCGCGACGAAGGCGTCCCCTGCCCCGACCGGGTCCAGCGTGGTCACGGTGGGAGCGTCGCGGACGTACTCGTGGCCGTCGATGACGGCGAGGCAACCACGGCTGCCGTCCTTGATGACGACCTCCCGTGGGCCTGCCTGTGCCGCCAGCCGTGCCAGACGGCCCCGGTCGTCCCGGCTCGGGTCGAGGGTGACCCCCAGCACCAGCGCCGCTTCCTCCGGACCGGCGAACAGGATGTCGGCGTGCTCCAGGAGGTCCTGGAGGACGGGCCGGGCCTCTTCGGTGCTCCAGAGCTTGCTCCGGAAGTTGACGTCGAAGGAGACGGTGACGCCGGCGTCTCTGGCCGTGCGGACCGCCCACGCCGTCGTGTCGCGTGCCGAGGCGCCGAGCGCCGGGGTGATTCCGGTGACGTGCAGGATGTCCGCCCCTCGGACCAGCTCGTCACCGACGTCCGCCGGGCTCAGCTGCGAGGCCGCGCTGCCGGCACGGTGGTAGTCCACCCGGAGCGCACCGGTGGTCCGTCGGCTGCACACCATGAGGCCGGTGAACCCGGCCCCGCGGGTCAGGCGGGTCGTGACACCCTCGGCGCGGAGCCGCCGCTCGATGAGGTCGCCGACGCTGTCCGACCCGAGGCGTCCGGCCCAGGTGACGTCCGCGCCGAGGCGGGCGGCACCGATGGCCACGTTGGACTCGGCGCCGCCCATGGACAGGGTCAGCGGACGACCCGACTCCAGCAGCCCGACGTGCTCGGAGGTGAGGCGCCCCAGCGCCTCGCCAAACGTGACGAGCCCCCCGCCCCGGGTGCCGGCCTCCACGCCCGTCATGTCGCCCGCGACGCAGGGACGGCGTTGCGCAACGGTCGGTCCTGCAGCACCGCCGCGAGGTTGCTCTCGATGAGCTCCTCGGCGCCGACCGGGCGTCCCCCCGCCGAGTGCGGGGTGATCCACAGGTTCGGGGCCTCCCACAGTGCCGCGGACGACGGGAGCGGTTCGACGCTCGCGACGTCGAGGGCGGCACCGGCCAGCCTCCCGGTTGCCAGAGCCTCCACCAACGCCTCCTCGTCCACCGTGCTCCCGCGACCGACGTTCACGAGGTAGGCGTGCTCGGGCAGCCGCGCGAGACGCGGACCGTCCAGGGCTCGATCGGAGGAGGGCGAGCTCGGCAGGATCATGATGAGGATGTCCGTCCGTCCCAGCTCGTCGTCCAGGTCCTCAGGGCCGACGACCACGACGCCGCCGCGCACACCTGGCGAGCGCGCGGCCCCCCGGACGGTGGCACCGAGTCCCTGCAGGAGCCCGGCCAGCCGTTGACCGATGTGCCCGAAGCCCCAGATGACGACGTTGCTGCCGAGGAGGGAGGTCACCGGGCCCCGATCCGGCCGCAAGGGCTGCGCCCCACCCAGCTCGGGGGCCCAGCGGCGCTCCTGCTGCGCCTGAGCGGTCGACGCCAGACGCCGGACCAGGGCGAGGGTGAGCGTCAGGGCGTGCTCCGCGACGGGGCCGTCATGCAGCCCGGCCCCGGTGGCGATGCGCACCGAGGGCCGGAAGCCCGCCGCGAGCACCGAGTCGGCGCCCGCTCCCAGGCTCTGCACCCAGAGGAGCTGCTCCATGTGCGGGGCGGCCTCGGCGAGGTCGGCCCGCGAGCTGCCCCAGACGACCAGGGCCTCGGCGTCCCGGTGCTCCTCGGGAACCGGCGCCGTCGCGTCATACCGGACCGCTGTGACGTGGTCGGGCAGGTGCGGGTCCAGGGGCAGCGAGTCGGGCAGCAGCAGTTTCACAGGTCATCCTCGGAGGTGGTGGGTGCGCCACGTGGGCCAGTGGGGGTGGGTGGTGCTCAGAGCGTCGCGGTGATCTCTCGGGCGGCATGGACGACGGCCGCTCCGTAGGCCTCCTCCTGGCCCCTGATCCGGAAGGTGGGCCCGGACAGGCATACGGCGGCCAGCGGTTCACCGCTCTCGTCCAGGATGGGAGCGGCGAATCGCGAGACCTCGTCGCCACGGTCGTAGCCCGCCCACCCCCGCTCCTTGGCGCCGTCGAGCTCGGCGAGGATCTCGGTGAGCTCGACCGAGCTGAAGGACGTTCCGCCGGCGTCGGCGGAGAGCCTCAGCGCATCCACCCGGGCCTCGTGGTCCAGGAGGCAGAGGGCTGCCCGGCCGGCCGCGGTCTCGTGGATGAGTCGCTGGGTGGTCGAGAGCGTCGAGCGGACCACCTGGGAGGAGGGGATGTAGTCGACGAAGACCATGTAGCCCTGGTCCAGGGTGGCGAGGTGGACCTCCTCGTCGAACTCCGCGTGCAGCGACTCCAGGTGCGGGCGCGCGGCGACCAGCAGGTCGGCTACGTTGGAGTACCCCTGGGAGAGCGTGGTCAGCTTGCCCGTGAGCCGGTAGCGGCGATAGCCGTCCTGCCGCACGTAGCCCGCCTCGCGCAGGATCGCGAGGGTCCGCGAGACCGTCGACTTCTCCAGCCCGGTCCGGGAGGCGACCTCGCCCACGCTGACCCCGGTGCGGTTCGGGGACTCCGCCACGCACTCGAGGACACCGAGGCCCCGGAGCAGCATGTTCGCCTTGGGAAGCAGGTCGGCGACGGCGTTCGTGAGGGCTGGGCTGGTGGTGTGCGTGACCATTTGACATCCCCGGGGCTCGTAGGTACGTTCCATCCTACCTGACAGAACGCCGTTGCACCACCTGCAACAAGTCAGTTCACTCACGCCATCACGGGAGCTGGTGCTCGATGTCCATGGAGATAGCCGATCATGCCAAGCCGGGCAGCTCGCCCGGTCAGCAGCGGGTCCCGCTCGCTGACGGGAACAGCATCCCACCGGTGGGACTGGGGGTCCTGCGCGTGGGCTCCGCGGATGCCGCGGCCAACGTACGGACGGCTGTCGAGGCGGGATACCGCTCGATCGACACGGCAGCGGCCTACGGCAACGAACGTGGTGTCGGTCAGGGGCTGCGCGAGTCCGGCGTGCCCCGTGAGGAGATCTTCCTGACCACCAAGGTGTGGAACACCTGCCACGGTGCCACGCGGACGCGGGCTGCGATGGACCGCAGCCTGGAGCGTCTGGGTGTCGACTTCGTCGACCTCTACCTCATCCACTGGCCGATGGCCCATCTCGGGCTGATCGAGGAGACCTGGGACACCCTGGTGCAGCTGCAGCAGGAGGGCAAGACGCGCTCCATCGGTGTCTCCAACTTCCTCGTCGAGCACCTCGAGCTGCTCCGCACGTCGTCGGACCACCAGCCGGTCGTCAACCAGATCGAGCTGCACCCGTGGATGCAGCAGCACGAGCTCCGCCGCTATCACCAGGAGCACGACATCCGGACCGAGGCATGGAGCCCGCTGGGGCAGGGCAAGCTGCTGGACGAGCCGCTCCTGGCCGAGATCGGCGCACGGGTCGGTCGCACCCCGGCCCAGGTCATCCTTCGGTGGCACCTGGATCTCGGGCACGTCGTGATCCCGAAGTCCTCCCACCCCGACCGCATCCGGCAGAACCTGGCGGTCACCGACTTCGAGCTGAGCGAGGCGGACCACCAGCTCCTGGCGGACATGAACCGGGATCACCGGATCGGCAGTCACCCGCACCGGCCGCCCACCAACGGGCTTCCTGAGGATGACTGAGACCGTCCCCTCCTGCCGCCTCGACATCGGAGACACCTGTGACGCACCTGGCTAACGACCCCGCAGACTTCGCCGCCGAGGCGCTGGAGGGCTTCGCCGCGCTCCACCCGGACCTGGTCCAGGCGGTGCCCGGGGGCGTCATCCGGGCCACGCCGCCACGAGCGGGACACGTGGCGCTGGTGCTCGGGGGTGGATCCGGTCACCACCCCGCCTTCGCCGGTTGGGTCGGTCCAGGGATGGGTCATGGGGCCGTCTGCGGAAACATCTTCTCCTCGCCGTCCGAGTCGCAGGTGCTGTCCGTCGCCCGCGCCGCCGAGGCCGGTGGCGGGGTCCTCTTCGTCCCGATCAACTACGCGGGGGACATCCTGCACTTCGGTGCGGCGCGCGAGGCCCTGGAGGGCGACGAGGTGCCGGCCCGGCTGGTGGCGGTCACCGATGACATCGCCTCGGGGGGCCCTGCGGAGCGCCACCAGCGGCGTGGCATCGCGGGCAGCTTCCTCGTGGTGAAGGTCCTGGCTGCCGCCGCTGACTCCGGGATGGCGCTCGACCCGCTCGCCGACCTCGCGGTGCGGGTCAACGACGCCACCCGTTCGTTGGGTGTCGCCTTCTCCGGGTGCACCCTGCCCGGTGCCGACCAGGCACTGTTCTCCGTGCCCAGCGGGCAGATGGCCGTCGGTCTGGGCATCCACGGCGAGCCGGGACTGTCCCACCAGGAGCTCGGGACGGCGCAGGACGTGGCCGACCTCCTCGTCGACGGACTGACGGCCGACCGGCCGATCAGCACCGGGGGAGCGGTCGCCGTCCTCGTCAACGGTCTGGGTGCCACCACCCCGGACGAGCTGTACCTCGTCGCGGCGCGGGTGCAGTCCCGGTTGGTCGCAGCCGGGGCGCGGGTGGTGGCGCCGGTCGTGGGCAGCCTCGTCACGAGCATGGACATGGCCGGGGTCTCCGTGTCGCTGCTGGACCTGGACGAGGAGACTGAGTCCTACTGGCTGGCGCCCGCGCATACCTCCTCCTTCTGGCGCGCCGAGACGGGATCGTCGACACCCCCGGTGTCGGCGTCCACGAGCACGGACGTCGACCCCCGCGCCGCTTCTGCCGGGACGGACAGGGGTATGCGGCCCGATGTCACCGCGCCCGCCGACCCCCGGTCGGTCGCGGCGGCGGGGTGGGCGCACGAGGCGCTCGGGCGGGCGGTGAGCGCGGTGGAGGCCCAGGAGGCCGAGCTGGGCGCCCTCGACGCCGTGGCCGGGGACGGCGACCATGGAGCAGGGATGGTGCGGGGCGCGCGAGCAGCTCACCAGGCCATGGGGGCAGGCGTCGCTGACGGCGCCGGTCTGGGCACCGCCCTGCACCGGGCGGGCACCGCCTGGTCCGACGTGGCCGGAGGCACCTCGGGTGCCTTGTGGGGCGCCGGCCTCCGTGCCTCGGGGGACAGCCTCGGAGACGACGCCGAGCCCACCGCCGGCCAGGTCCTCGACGCGGTGCAGGCCTTCCTCGACGCGGTGCAGTCCAGGGGCGGGGCCCAGCTGGGTGACAAGACGATGGTGGACGCACTGGTGCCGTTCGTCGAGCACCTGCGCCACGAGCTCGACCGGGGGAGCTCCCTGCGCGAGGCGTGGTCCGCGGCCGCCGACGCGGCGACGCGGGCCGCGCAGGCGACGGCGGACCACGCCGCGCGGACCGGGCGCTCGCGTACGCACGGGGACGCATCGATCGGCACCCCGGACCCGGGTGCGGTCTCCCTCGCGCTGATCGTGGGATCAGCGAACTAGTTGTTGCATCTCATGCATATACGTTGCATGGGATGCTACGATAGGCATGTTGTGGCAATGAAGGCACAGAGCGGGCAGAGGTTGCCCGTCTCGACGACAAGGTCCACGGACGGTCGCCTTCGAGCAAGGTCTGACCGACGTCCTGCCGGGGCGTCCCTACAAGAGGACACGTCATGAAGTCAACGAAGAGTTCATCGCAGCTGTCTCGTCCGAGGCGCTCAGGGGCGGTCGCCGTGGCCGCCGCCATGGCCCTGGTGGTCTCCGCGTGCAGCGGTGGCGGGGAAGAGCAGGGGGCGTCGACCGCGGAGTCGACCTCCTCGGTCTCCATCGGGTATGCCTTCGCGCCCGAGACGTACGACCCGATGTACGCGATCGCCGGGGCACAGGTCAGTGCGCACATGCACGCGCTCTACGGCTCCCTGATCGAGCGCGACGCCGACGGGGTGGAGCGGCCCGGCATGGCGGAGTCCTGGGAGTGGGAGGACGCACAGACGCTGCGCTTCACCCTGCGCCCGGGGATGACGTTCACCGACGGTGAGCCGTACGACGCCGAAGCGGTGAAGACCTGGCTGGACTACGGCCGCGAGGCGGACGACACGCCCTACCGCAACCTCGACGCCATCGACGAGGTGGTCGTGGAGGACGAGCTCACGGTGCGTCTGGACCTGAGCAGGCCCGACCCCCGGCTGACCAAGTTCTTCGTGGGGCACATGGGGGCGGTCCCCAGCCCGGCCGCGTTGGAGTCCGGCGACCTGGGGACCAACCCGGTCGGCGCGGGCCCGTACACCCTGGACGCCGGCCGGACCGTGACGGACAGCACCTACACCTACGTCAAGAACCCGGACTACTGGGACGCCGACAGCTTCGACTTCGACGAGCTGGTCATCAACGTGTACACCGACCCGCAGGCGATGTACAACGCCCTGGTCTCGGGCCAGGTGGACGTCGGGTACGGCGGTGGCAACAACTACGAGGCCGCGCAGACGACCGACCTGTCCATCTTCGCCCAGCCGCAGAACGCGAACGGTATCGCGCTCTACGACCGGGAGGGCGAGAACGTCCCGGCCTTCGCCAGCCTCGAGGTGCGTCAGGCGATGAACATGGCCATCGACCGCGAGACCATCATGGACACGGTCTTCCAGGGCCAGGGCGTCCCCAGCTCCCTCACCTTCACCCCGGGCAGCGGGCCCGGCTACGTCGAGGACCTGCTGGACTTCTACCCCTACGACCCCGACGAGGCGCGCCGGCTGCTGGCCGAGGCCGGCTACGAGGACGGCTTCTCGTTCGATGCCGTGACGCTCACCAAGGACCAGCCGATGGCGGAGGCCATCGCGGGGTACCTCGGGGAGGTGGGGATCGAGATGAACCTGATCGTCCGGCCTCCGGGGGAGACGGCGAACACCGACATCGGCAAGTACGACGCGGCAGCCGTCGCCCAAGGGCTGGCCGACTCCTTCGCCACCCCGCCCGCACTCTGGTTGGGGCCGGCCACCGCCACCAACCAGCGGGGGCACGAGGTCCCCGAGATCCGCGACCTCTACGAGGAGGCCGTCACCACGACGGGTGACGAGCAGGTCGCCCTGATGGAGGAGATCGCCGAGGTCTCCGTGGAGGGTGCCTACAACCTGACGCTGGGTTACGTGAACTCGCTGACGTACTACGACGAGGAGGCGGTGACCGACATCATGGTCCTGCCCGGCCACGGCGGCCCGTACATCCTCGAGGGGCTGAACCAGCCCTGACGGCAGCTCGGTAGGTCGGGGGCCTCGCGCCCCCGACCTGCCGATCCCAGAAAGCGACGGATGCAATGCGCTATATCGCCAAGCGGCTCCTGTATGCCCTGCCGATGCTCTTCGGGGTCTCGGCCCTGGCCTTCTTCCTGCTCAACCTGCTCCCCACCGACATCGCCGACTCCCGCGCCGGGGAGGACGCCACACCGGAGACGATCGCCGCCATCCGCGAGAGCTTCGGACTGAACCGTCCGGTGGTCGAACGGTATGCCGAGTGGGTGTTCAGCGCGCTGAGGGGCGACCTGGGGGTCTCGTGGCACAACGGCCAGCCGGTGCTGGACAGCATCGTCGCGAGCGCTCCGGTCACGCTGTCGATGGTGGTGCTGTCGCTGGTGCTCTCCCTGCTGATCGGCGTGCCGATCGGTGTCATCGCTGCGGTGAGGGGCGGGTTCCTGGACCGGATCCTGGTCAGCGGGACGGTCCTGGCGCTGGCCGTGCCGAACTTCTGGTTGGCCCTGCTGCTGGTGCTCGCCTTCTCGCTCACCCTCGACGTGCTGCCGGCGACCGGGTACGTCCCCCTCGCCGAGGACCCACAGCTGTGGGCCCTGCACCTCGTGCTCCCGGTGATCGCGGTGGCGACGGTCTCCATCTCGGCCATCGCGCGCCAGACCCGTTCCGCGATGCTCGAGAACCTCGGCCGGGACTACGTGCGCACCCTGCGGGCCAACGGGCTGAGCGAGAACTCGGTGCTCTACCGGCACGTCCTGAAGAACTCCGGTGTGCCGGTGCTGACCACGCTCGGCATCCAGTTCGTCAACCTGTCCGGCGGATCGATCATCGTGGAACAGGTCTTCGCCGTGCCCGGACTGGGGCAGCTGACGATGACCGCCCTTGCCCGTAACGACCTTCCTGTGGTGCTCGGGGTTCTCCTGGTGACCGCGGTGGCGGTGGTTGTCATCAACCTGGCCGTCGACCTTCTCAACTCCGTCGTCAACCCCAAGGTGAGGGCATGAGCGTCGAACAGACCGGGACCCCCGAGGACAGCCGAGTCGTGCGCCAGCGCCGGCGCAGCGGTACGGCAGCACGTCTGCTCCGACGACCAGGTGCTGTGGCCTGCCTCGCCTGGATCCTCCTGGTCGTCGTCCTCAGCGTGGTGTACCGCACCCTGGACATCGGTGAGCCGCTGCAGCAGGACCTGGCGAGGTCGTACCAGAACCCCAGCGCCGAGCACTGGCTGGGCACGGACATGCTCGGCCGGGACGTCCTGGCCAGGCTGCTGTACGGCGGGTGGGAGACGCTGCTGAGTGCCGGCTTCGCGGTGGCCATCGCCATCGGTCTGGGAACGGCGCTCGGGCTGGTGGCCGGCTACGCCGGCGGGACCGTCGACGCGGTGATCAGCTGGATCCAGGACATCCTCATCACGCTGCCCACGATCCTCGTCCTGCTCGCCGTGGCGACGGTGCTGGGCAACAACATCTGGGCGGCCATGATGGTGCTGGGGTTGTTGATGTCGGCCGCCTTCATCCGCCTGGTCCGCGCCTCGACCCAGGCCGTCCGCGAGGAGCTGTACGTGGATGCGGCCAAGGTCGCCGGACTGTCGACGGGGCGCATCCTGTCCCGGCACGTGCTGCCCAACGCGCTGGGTCCGGTGATGATCCAGGGGTCGGCCGCGCTGGGGACCGCGCTGGTGGTCCAGGCCGGCCTGGGGTTCCTGGGGCTGGGCGCTCCGCCGCCGGTGCCGCACTGGGGAGGCATGATCTCCGAGGCAGCCAGCGCGATCAACGTCCACCCGTGGCTGCTGGCCCCGGCCGGCGTGATGATCGTCATCACCGTCCTGGCCCTCAACCTTCTCGGGGACTACCTGCGCGACGCGATGTATGCCTCTCGCTCGACGTCGCCGGACGCCTCGCAGGCCCGCACACGATCTGCGCGGGCAGGGACGGCGGCTCCGCAGGCGGTGGCGACGGACGACCGCGATCTCCTGCTGGACGTGCAGGACCTGTCCGTCTCGTTCCCCGGTGAGGACGGACCGGTTCCCGTCGTCGGTGGCGTCTCGTTCTCGATGAGGCGTGGGGAAGTCATCGGTCTGGTGGGAGAGTCCGGCTGCGGCAAGACGATGACGGGGCTGGCCCTCATCGGGCTGGTCCCGGAGCCGGGAAGCGTGGATGGCCGGATCCGCATCGCCGGTGGCTCGACCGAGTCGGCCCCGCGCAGCTTCCGTGACCTCCGTGGCCGCACGGTCGCGCTGATCTCCCAGGAACCGATGGTCGCGCTGGACCCGGCCTTCACCGTGGGCAGCCTGATGATCGAGGTGCTGCGGGGTCACGGCCACGACAGGTCGTCCGCCCGTGCCCGTGCACGGGAGCTGCTCGCCCTGGTCGGGATCCCCCGCGTCGAGGACGTGCTCACCTCCTACCCTCACCAGCTGTCCGGAGGGATGGCCCAACGGGTCGCCATCGCGCTGGCGATCAGCGGCGAGCCCGACCTTCTCATCGCCGACGAGCCGACCACCGCGCTCGACGTCACCGTGCAGGCCGAGATCCTCGACCTGCTGCGGGACCTGCAGCAGCGGCTGGGGATGGGGCTGCTCCTCATCACCCACGACCTCGGGGTGATCGCCGACATCTGCTCCCGGGTGATCGTCATGTATGCCGGTCAGATCGTCGAGGAGGCCCCGGTCGACGACCTCTTCGACAACCCCCAGATGCCCTACACCCAGGCCCTGATGACGTCCACGCCGTTGCTGGGCGTCGAGCAGGAGCTCAGCGGGATCCCCGGCACCGTCCCGTTGCCCAGCGCCTGGCCGCAGCACTGCCGGTTCGCCGCACGGTGCTCCTTCGCCACCGACGTGTGCCGGGCCGGGCCGATCCCTCTGGAACCGGTGCACCCGGCCCACTCGGTGCGCTGCGTGCGTTCGCAGGATCTGGACCTCTCCCCGGTGATGGCGTCGGCAGGGGCCGTCACCGACACGTCGCGACGAGCAGGTGACCGATGAGTACCCCCACGACCTCCCGACACGATGCCGGGCCGGCAGGAACGGCCGGGCAGACCGGAGATGCGCCCGAGGCGCTCCTCACGATCGAGGGACTCGCGGTCGACTACCGCGTCCGTCGGCGTCGCACCTTCCGCGCCGTCGACGGCGTCAGCCTCAGCGTGGCCCCCGGCGAGACCGTCGGGCTGGTGGGCGAGTCCGGCTCCGGGAAGTCGACGATCGGGCGGGCGGTGCTCGGTCTGGCGCCGGCCACGGAGGGGTCCATCCGCTTCGAGGGGCATGAGATCACCGGCCTGTCCCGCCGTCGCCGGGCCGAGCTCGCCCAGGACCTCCAGGTGGTCTTCCAGGATCCCTACAGCTCGTTGAACCCGGCCATGACGATCGGGCAGATCCTCAGCGAACCGCTGCAGGCCAGCGGTCGGCACAGCGCGGGCGAGGCTCGGCAGGTCATCGGACGGCTCCTGGACCGGGTCGCCCTGCCCGCCGACGCTGCCGACCGGTACCCAGGCTCCTTCTCCGGCGGGCAGCGACAACGCATCGCCATCGCCCGGGCCCTGTCGATCGGCGCCAGGTTGATCGTCTGCGACGAGAGCGTGAGCGCCCTGGACGTGTCCACCCAGGCACAGATCCTGCTGCTCCTCCAGGAGCTGCAGGCGGAGCTCGGTGTCGCCTACCTGTTCATCTCCCACGACATCGCGGTCATCAACCACCTCGCGGACCGGGTCGTGGTGCTCTACCGCGGCCAGGTCATGGAGTCCGGTCCCGCCGCTCAGGTGTGCTCGGCTCCGCTGCATCCCTACACCAGGGTCCTGCTCGACGCGGTCCCGGTGCCGCACCCGCAGCTGCAGCGCCGTAAGCGCGAGGAACGTCAGCTCGCGCGGGCCGGCTCCGGCGTGGACGTGAGAACCGACTCCGACACCGACGCGGGCGCGGACAGCTGCCCGTTCGCCTCCCGGTGTCCGTTCGTCGCCGACGTCTGCCGCGAGCAACGCCCTCGGACGATCCAGGTGGACGCGGTCGGCGTCCAGTGCCATCTCTACGACGAGACCTCCGGACACCCACGTGCCGGTATCACCGTCGGTCCCGCCTCGGGCCCGGCGTTCACACCATCGGAGGACCGGATCACATCCGATGCTGCCCAAGATAAGAGGACCCATGCAGATTGAACCCGCTGAATCCGTCATGACGGCGCTGACTCCACGGTGGGTGGGCGAGCGATTCCCCGGAGGACGTCCGCGCGTCAGCGACGAGGTGCTGGACCGGTTGCGCGGCATCACGGTGGAGCAGGCCTGGAAGCCGATGAAGCACGCCGGCTACCACCACCAGTTCGCCGACGGGTGGCGCGAGACGAACCCGGGCCACTCGTTCGTCGGCCGTGCGGTCACCGCTCAGTTCCTCCCGTTCAGGCCCGACTTCGACGAGGTCATCCTCGAAGCCGGACGGCAGGAGCAGCGTTCCGGTGGCGAGGTCGTCAAGCAGAACTGGTGGGTGGTCGAGAGCCTCGAGCACAACGACGTGATGGTGGTCGACCTCTTCGGGAAGATCGAGCACGGCACCTTCGTCGGGGACAACCTGGCCACGGCCGTGTCCACCCGGACGGGGACCGGCGCCATCATCCAGGGCGGGATCCGCGACGCCCAGGGCATCGCGGAGATCACGACGATCAACATCCTCCACCAGGGCTCGCACCCCACGGGCATCGGTGACGTGACCATCGCCGGGCTGAACGTGCCCGTGCGCCTGGGCGGTGTGACGGTCCTGCCGGGTGACGTGATCCTCGCGACGTCGGCAGGGGTCAGTGTCATTCCGCCGCACCTGGCGGAGACCGTCGCCGCCCACGCGGAGGGAACGCAGATGCGCGACATCTTCGGCAAGTCGCGTCTCGCCGACCGCGTCTACACCAGCGCCGAGATCGACATACCGGAGTGGAGCCACGAGGTCGAGTCGGACTTCCAGCAGTGGCTCCTCGCCCGCCGATGACCGCCCACACCGACAACGAAGGTAGGAACAACATGACTGAGCTCGGGCTCGAGAACCGTCTCAACACCGGTGCCAGGTCCAGTGACCTGAGGATCACCGACGTGCGCGTCGCGGAGCTGTCCGGCGTGCCGATGCGGCACACGATCATCAGGATCGACACGAACCAGGGCGTCACCGGCTGGGGTGAGGCCCGGGACCAGTCCAGCGTCAACTACGTCCTGATGCTCAAGAGCAGGTTGCTCGGTGAGAACCCGTGCAACGTCGAGAAGGTGTTCCGGAAGATCCGTCAGTTCGGTGGCCCGGGGCGCCAGGGCGGCGGGGTGTCCGGGGTCGAGATGGCGTTGCTCGACCTCGCCGGCAAGGCCTACGACGTGCCGGCCTGGCTGCTCGCCGGGGGCAAGTACCGCGACGAGATCCTCGTCTACGCCGACACCCAGGAGCAGAGCGACCCCGAAGCCATGGGTGCCAAGCTCCTGGAGCGCCAGCGCCAGGGCTTCCAGATGGTGAAGATGGACGTCGGACTCTCCCTGCTGTGGGATGTGCCCGGCGCGGTGATCGCCCGGCCGGTCGAGCGGACCCGGCACCCCAAGGACCTGCCCTTCACCATGCACCCGTTCACCGGGACCCACATCACCCAGCTGGGCGTGGAGTACATCGCCGACTACGTCGCCAGGGTCAGGGAGGTCGTCGGCTACGAGCTGCCGATCGCTGCCGACCACTTCGGCTACATGGACGTCGACTCCTGCATCCGGCTGGCCCGCGCCCTCGAGCCGTTCTCGCTGGAGTGGCTCGAGGACCTGATCCCGTGGCAGTACACCCAGCAGTGGCGGCAGCTGACCGAGTCCATCGCGACCCCCACCTGCACCGGGGAGGACATCTATCTCGCCGAGGGCTTCAAGCCCCTGCTGGATGCCCAGGCCATCAGGGTGGCTCACCCCGACCCGGCCTCGGCCGGCGGCATCCTGGAGACCAAGAAGATCGGGGACCTGGCGCAGGGGTACGGCGTCCCGATGGCACTGCACCTCGCTGCGACCCCCATCGCCACGATGGCCAGTGTGGCGATCGGAGCCGTGACCGAGAACTTCCTCGCCCTGGAGTTCCACGCCGCCGACGTGCCCGGGTGGGCCGACCTGGTGACCGGGCTCCCGGAGGGAATCCTCAAGGACGGGCACATCGCCGTGCCGGACGGTCCCGGCCTCGGCTTCACCGGCATCAACGAGGAGGCCATGCGCGCCAGGCTCCACCCGCAGAGCCAGTGGTTCGCTGACACCTCCTCCTGGGACGGGGACTGGAGCTATGACCGGCAGTGGGGGTGAGTGCTCCATCCGGTGACGGATGTAGTGCTGTGTGACGGTGCTGTGGCCGGCCCGGCGTGATCAGCCGGGCCGGCCCAGGGGCATGAGGTCAGGGAGTCGCCTCACGTCGAGGCGACGACGACCTCCACGTCAGCCGCCCGCAGCGCCTCGGCGAGCCGCTGCGGCGGCTCCGCGTCGGTGACCAGCACGTCGATGACCCCCAGGCCCCCGAGGGTGATGGCCCTGTCGACCTCGAACTTGGAGTGGTCGGCGGCCAGGATGACGGTCTCGCTGCGCTCGATGAGGTCCTCGCGGATGGCGGTCTCACCCAGGTCGAAGTAGGTGATACCGCGGTCGGCGGAGACGCCGCCGCAGCCGAGCACCAGCTTCGTGAGGTTGAGCTCGCGTCGGTGGACGAGCGGTCCTCCGTCGACGAGGGACCCTTCGCGGGTCACGATCCCCCCGAGCAGCACGCATCTGCTGGGCGAGGTCTGGAAGGCCAGCGCGGCGTGCAGCGACGTGGTCACCGCCGTCAGTCCTTCGCGCAGAGCGAGCTGGTGGGCGACAGCGGTGCAGGTGCTCCCGACGTCGATGCCCACCACATCACCGTCCTGGACCAGCCCCGCGACGGCCTGGGCGATGCCCGTCTTCTCGGCCGGCATCACCTCGGAGCGGGCCGTCGGGGAGGCGCGGACGGTCGCGCCCCCGTGCACCCGCCGCAGCAGGCCGACGCGGTCGAGATGAGAGAGGTCCCGCCGCACCGTCATCTGGGAGACGCCCAGGTCGGCGGCGAGCCGACGCACGTCGACTTCCCCGGCCGAGCGGACGGCCTCCAGGATGTGCGAGCGACGCTGGTCGGCCGGGAGGCTGCCTGAGCCGCGACCGGTCTGGGTCTGCAGATCGGTGATGGTTGCCTCCAGGAACGAGGGAGCGACGGTCGGTGTCGGGTGCACACTACCGCTCGGCTTCGATGTTGTGTTCTAACGAACACGCATATCTCGCGTTGACGCGGCGTCGCTGGCTACGCTACGGTCAAAGCGTTGTGCGAACGCACATATCCTTGCAATGGCGCGTGGAGAGGAACGATCAACGTGCAGACAAGAACAGTCCTGCGAGCAACCCTGGCTGCGTCCACGGCACTGGCCCTGGTGGCCTGCGGCGGACGCGGGAGCGGCGCCGACGACAGCGACGACGGCGAGGCGGCGGCTGAGGGCGGCGGCGAGGAGTCCATCACCCTCACCATCGGCCACTCGCAGGCCGCGACCGTCCCGATGAACCAGGGCGCCGAGAGGTTCAAGGAGCTGGTCGACGAAGGTTCCGACGGCCGCATCACCGTCGAGGTCTACCCGGCCGAGGAGCTCGGCTCCGAGCCCGAGATGATGGAAGGGCTCACCATGGGCAACGTGCGCGTCGCGATCGTCGCGACCGCCGTCGCCGCCGACACCTGCCCCGAGCTGGGCGTGTACGCCCTGCCCTACATCCTGGAGGGTGAGGGTGACCGTGACCAGTACGCCAACCTCCAGGAGCTCACCGGCTCGGACTGGAACGCCGGCATCGTCGAGGCCTGCGCCGAGGACACCGGCTACCGGGTCATCGACAACGCCTGGTGGTACGGCAACCGCAACCTCACGACGGCCGGTACCGAGGTCAGCGAGCCGGGTGACATGAGCGGTCTGGTCATCCGGACCCCTCCGGCAGACCTGCACACCATGGCCATCCAGGACTTCGGTGCCGAGGCGGTCCCGATGCCGTTCAGCGAGGTCTACTCGGCCCTGGACACCGGCGTCATCGACGGCCAGGAGAACCCGATCAGCACGATCTACCAGAACGCGCTCTACGAGGTCCAGGACAACCTGACCCTGACCCGTCACATGACCCAGAACCAGACGGTCCTCATGGACGAGGAGTTCTTCAGCGGTCTGAGCGAGGAGGACCAAGAGCTCATCCTGACGTCGATCCGTGACGCCGGCGAGTTCCAGTCCGACCTGCAGCTCACCACCAACGAAGAGGAGCTGGAGCTGCTGCGCGAGGAGGGCATGAACGTGGTCACCCCGGACATCGAACCGTTCCGGGCCGCCACCGAGGCCTCCGTCGACGAGCACCTGTCCGGGTTGGACATGAGCCGCGACCAGATCACCGAGCTGCAGAACTGACCAGTACCCGGGTCCGCGGCATACCCGCGGACCCGGGTCACGGACGACGGAGAGAGAGGCAGCCATGCGGGTCGTGTCTGTGCTGCGGTACCCGGCCAAGGTCCTGGAGGCGATAGCGGTCTTCCTCGTGGCCGGGGTGGTGGTCGTCATCACCGGGAGCGTGGTGCTCCGGTTCTTCGGGGTGGTCCCTCGTGGGTCCACCGAGCTGGCGACCCTGTTCTTCGCCTGGATGATCTTCGTGGGGCTGGTGCTCGGCTTCCTGGAGGGCGGGCACCTCGCGATCACGGCGCTCGTCTCGCGGCTGCGGGGTCGGCTGGAGACGGCCGTGACCGTCCTGGCCGACGTGCTCCTGCTGGTCTTCCTCGTGCTGGTGTCCTTCGAGGCCCTTCGGTACGTCCAGCTGGCCCTCGACGGCGGGCGGCTGACGCCCAGCCTGCAGATCTCACCGGCCTGGCAGTACGCGTCCGTCCTGGTCGGCATGGTGCTGGCGTCCGCCTTCGTGGTGCTCCGGGTCTGCGCCAACCTGGTCCAGCTCTGGCGCGGCGAGCCCACGCTGACCCTGCACACGCGGTACGACGACGACATCGAGAGTGTCTGACATGGGTGTCACCGTCCTCGCGCTCTCGTTCGTGGTCCTGCTCCTGCTGCGGGTCCCCATCGCCTTCGCCATGGGTCTGTCCTCCCTGGCCTACGTCTACTTCTTCATGCCGGCCAGCGTGCCGCTGACGATCATCCCGCAGCTGATGGCCTCCGAGGCGTCCTCCTTCCCGCTGCTCGCCATCCCCTTCTTCGTGCTGGTGGGCGAGTTGATGAACGCCAGCGGCATCTCCGACCGCCTGGTCCGGCTGGCGCAGGTCCTCGTCGGCCACCTGCGCGGCGGTATGGGCATGGTCGCCATCGTGTCCAGCGCGTCGATGTCCTCCTTCTCCGGTTCGTCCGTGGCCAACTCGGTCGGTACCGGCTCCATCACCATCCCGGCGATGAAGAAGCAGGGCTACCCGCCGGCGGCCGCCGCGGCCATCGAGAGCAGCTCGAGCAGCCTGGGCACCGTCATACCGCCGAGCATCTCGATGGTGGTCTACGGCTCGCTCACCGGGGTCTCGATCGGCGGCCTGTTCGTCGCCGGCTACGTCCCCGGCCTGCTGTCCGTCCTCGGCCTGGCGCTCGTGGTCCGCTGGATGGCCACCCGCTACCAGGTCCCTGTCCACCAACGGGAGAGCCTGAGCGTCGTCGGCACCGCTCTGCTGCAGGCGCTGAGCGCGCTCGCCATCCCGGTCATCATCATCGGCGGCATCCTGCTCGGGTTCATGACCCCGACGGAGGCGGGCGCCGTCGGGGCCAGCTACACCCTGGTCGTGGCCGGCATCTTCCTGCGCAGCCTGTCCTGGTCGGGGCTCTACCACGCCCTGCGTCGGACCGCCGTGACGACCGGCGTGATCCTGTCCGTCATCGCCACCGCGGCCGTGCTCGGCTACATCATGACCTACGAGCGCATCCCGCGGACCGCGGCGGACGCCCTGCTCGGCAACCTCGAGTCCGAGTGGGCGATCATGCTCGTCCTGGTCGCCCTGCTGATCGTCATCGGCAGCTTCATGGAGACCAACGCCGCCATCGCGATCATCGCGCCGATCATCGTGGGCATCACCAGCAGCTCCGATCTGGACCCGCTCTTCGTCGGTGTCATCGTGGTGGCCGCCCTGGCGCTCGGGGTGGCGACCCCTCCGGTCGGTGTCTGCCTGTTCGTGACCGCCAAGCTCGCCCGGACCACCATCGAGAAGGTGTCCGTGGCCGTGCTGCCCCTGGTCGGCGTCCTGATCGCCGTCGTGGTGATCCTGGCGCTGCTCCCCGACGTGGTCCTGTTCCTGCCCCGCCTGCTCGGCTACTGACGAGGAGCCACCGTGAGACACGCAGCCATCGCCGACGACTTCACCGGCGCGACGGACCTGGCCGGCAACTGGCGTGCGCGAGGTCTGCGGACCTCCGTGCTGCTGGGCGCCGAGCACGACCCCGCGGAACTGGCGGGTCTCAAGGACGACGACGCGGTCGTCGTCGCCCTCAAGACCCGCAGCATCGCGGCCGACGCCGCGGTGGAGCAGAGCCTCACCGCCGCGCGTCTGCTCCGCGGGCTGGGTTACGAGCAGCTCTACGACAAGTACTGCTCCACCTTCGACTCCACGCCGCAGGGGAACATCGGCCCGGTGGCCGACGCGCTGTTGGAGCTCACCGGGGCCTCCCGTGCGGTCGTGGTCCCGTCCTTCCCGGACAACCACCGCACCGTCTACCAGGGGCACCTCTTCGTCGGCTCCCAGCCGCTGGACGAGAGCCCGCTCAAGGACCATCCGCTCAACCCGATGTGGGACTCCGACGTCGTCCGGATCTTGAGCCCCCAGACGGTGCACCAGGTCGGGCTCGTCCCGCACGAGGTCGTGCGCCAGGGCCCTGCCGCCGTCCGCGAGGTCCTCGACCGGGCGGAGGCGGACGGTCGGCGCCTGGTCGTCGTCGACGCGCTCACCAACGACGACCTCGCGGTCATCGCCGAGGCCACGAGGCAGGACCCGCTCGTCACGGGTGGCTCCGGCCTGGCCCTCGGTGCGCTCGCGGGGGTGGGACAGCCGGAGGAGGTCACCGAAACCGGCTCGGAGAAGCTCATCCTCTCCGGCAGCGCCTCGGCCGCGACCCAGGAGCAGGTCCAGCGTGCACAGGCATACCTGGCCCATCGCCGCCTCGACGTCGCGGCCCTGGCTGGGGACCGGGACGCGGAACTGGACCGGGTCGTGTCCTGGGTTTGCGAGGAGTGGCGTCGCGCACCGGGGAGTCCGGTGCTCGTCTACTCCGTGGGCCACCCCGGCGACGTCGACCCGGACCCCGCCGTCCGGGCCGCGACCGCCCCGCTGGTGGAGGCCGCGCTCGCCGACGTTGCCGCGCTGCTCTCCGGTGCCGGAGCCCTGCAGCTCGTCGTCGCCGGTGGTGAGACCTCCGGTGCGGTCCTTGAGCGCCTCGGGGTACGACGACTGCGGGTGGGCCAGCCCCTCAGCCCCGGCGTCTCCTGGTTGAGCGGGACGGATGCCGGCGGGACCGACCACAACGTCGTCCTCAAATCGGGCAACTTCGGCACCGCCGACCTGTTCCTCACCGCCTGGGAGGCCCTGCGATGAGCGCCACCGTCGAGCAGCTGTGCTGGGCAGGTCGTCACCTGGCCGAGCTCGGTCTCTCCCCGGGCGCGTCGGGAAACATCTCGGTGCGGGTCGGTTCCGAGGTCCACCTGACCCCGAGCGGGTCGTCGCTGAGCCGGCTCGACGCTACCGCGCTGTCCAGGATGACAGTGACCGCCGAGGGCCTCGAGCACGTGAGCGGGCCACGACCCTCGAAGGAGTACGGACTGCACGGGGCGTTGTACGTCCGCGACCCTGAGGCCGTCTGCGTCGTGCACCTGCACTCCCCGTATGCCGTCGCGGCCTCCTGCCTGCCGGCGTGGGCCGAGCACAGCGCGCTGCCGCCGCTGACGCCCTACCTGCTGATGCGGGTCGGGAACCTGCCGATGGTCCCGTACGCACCTCCGGGGGACGTCGGTCAGGCCGCCGCCCTGCGGGACCTGACCGTGGACTGTCACGGGGCGCTGCTGCAGAACCACGGCCCGGTCGTGGCCGGCGCGTCCGTCGAGGAGGCCGTCGCCCGGGCCATCGAGATCGAGCAGGCCGCCCGGGTGACGCTGTCCGTCGGGCAGCGACCGGAGGCGCGCCTGCTCGCCGCGGACGAGGTCGAGCACCTCACCACCACCTACGGACAGCCCTGGGGCGTCTCCACCACCGTCTGAGAGGACCGTCATGTTCGACAACCTGCGCTGGGTAGCCAACCTGAGCCTGCTGTTCACCGAGACGGAGCTGCTGGAGCGGCCCGCCGCCGCCCGGGAGGCGGGCTTCACCGAGGTGGAGTTCTGGTGGCCGTTCGGCACCACCGGTCGCCCGTCCACCCAGGAGGTGGACCGCTTCGTCCGGGCTGTCGACGAGGCGGGGGTCTCGCTGACCGCGATGAACCTCTTCGCCGGTGACATGCCGGCGGGGGAGCGCGGGGTGCTCTCCTATCCCGAACGGGTCGAGGAGTTCCGGGACAGCGTCGACATCGCCATGGACATCGGTCGTCGGCTGGGCACCCGGATGTTCAACGCCCCGTACGGGCACCGACGGGAGGGCCTGGACGCGCAGGAGCAGGACGCGGTCGCCGACGGCTCGTTGGCGTATGCCGCGACCCAGGCCGCCGAGATCGATGCCACCATCATGTTCGAGCCGGTCAGTGGGATGCCGCCCTACCCGATGAAGACGTCCGCCGACGCCCTGGCGATCATCGACCGCGTCGGCCGCGGCACCGGGGTCACCAACCTCGGCTTCCTGCTGGACCAGTTCCACCTCGCCCGGAACGGCGAGGACCCGGTGGCCACCGCCCGTGAGCTGGGGGCGACGGTGCACCACGTGCAGCTGGCCGACACCCCTGACCGGGGCGAGCCCGGCAGCGGTGACGGCCGGATCGAGACCTTCGTCGCGACCGCGGTGGAGGCGGGCTACCAGGGCGCCTTGGCGCTCGAGTTCATCCCGACAACGTCGACCGTCGCGAGCCTTGGGGCCTGGCGTCGCTGGTTGCGCACCCTCGAGAGCTGAGGGCCGCGGACACGATCCGCGGCGAGCGGCTGTCGAGGCCATTTCGGCCCGGCCGTGACGGGATGCCAGGGCGAGCGCTGGTCAGGGGTGCGCCGCCACCTCGACCGTCGCGACGTACTCCGTCGGGTCGCAGTGCGGACCGTTGGGCTGGACGACCTCAGGGGTGACCGTCAGGGTCACCGGTCCGGCGACGACGCGACGGCCCTCGTGCACCGTCACCTGCACCTCGACCGGCCGCTCGGAGTCGACCCAGGGCGCCTCGACGAAGAAGTTCGGCCGCTCCCCGGCGGCGAGGTCCTGGGCGGTGGCGGGGCAGTGGCCGCGGACACAGGTGGTCACGTCCATCCGGGTGTCCTCCTCCGCCACCGCGGCATCTCCGGTGACCAGCACCTGGACCCCGCTCGCGGCTCCCACCGCGGTGCACCCGATGCTGCAGCCGCTGACGCCGAGGCACGCGGAGAGGAGAAGCAGCAGCGGCACGCCCCGGCTGAGGATCATGTGGTCAACGCTACGGCCGAGGCCGGACGGCCGCATACCGGTGATGGTTGTCATGCCGTCCGGGTCGCCTGCACCACCCAGTTGTTCACGCTGTGCCCGGTGAGGTCGATCCCTTGCCCCAGGTCGCAGGAGAACAACGAGACCTTGCGGTCCGGGTCGGGCAGACGCCATACCCAGGCGTAGTCCGAGCCGGCCTTCTCGGTGACGTCGTTCTTCGGCACCGACAGCGCGTCCGCGTCGGCGCTGAAGCTGGCCTGCTCACCGTCGGCGTAGCCGATCGTGATGGTGTCCCCGGCGCGCACCTCGCCCAGGCGGTGGAACACGTCCTGGACGCCGTCATACCTGGTATGCCCGGCCAGCACCCCGGGGTACGTCGAGAGGTCACCCGGCACGGTGGCCCACTCCGGCGGGCCGTACCAGCCCACCACCCCTGCGGGCGGGTTGAGCTCGTCCCGGTCGTTCAGCTGGGTGAGGGCGACGGGCGCGTCCACCAGGACCTCGGCACCACGGGAGATGGTGACGTGGACCGGGCCCGCCTCGACGTCGGCGATGGCGGGAACCTGCGTCGGGGTGGGCTCGGCGGTCGCTGCAGGTGAAGGGGCCTGGGTCGCGGTCGGTACGGGGGTCGACGTCCTGCGCGGTGCCTTCGGCGTGGGACGTTCGCGGGCGTCCCGGGTCGCGGTGATGGCCTCGGTCGGCGCCGGCGCCGGGGCCGGCGAGGCAGATGCTGCAGCAGACGGCGGTGCGGTCGCGATGTCGGTATCGGCCTGGCCCACCGCCGAGCCTCCCCGCCACCCCCAGAACGTCAGCAGTGCACCGACCAGGGCGAGCGCGAGCAGGCTCACGGTGGCCCCCCTGCGCAGGGTCCGTCGATGCGGGCCGGTGCTCGGGCTGATGGCCACGGGTGGCTCCTCGGGTGGGTGACGATGACGCCCCCGTCGGGCCGGTGGGCGCGGCGGGGGCATCGGGAGGTCGGATCAGACGGTGCGGCGCACGAGTGCCAGGCCCGCCAGGGACAGCAGCCCCAGGCCGAGGCTCATGGTCGCGGTGTTCGCGCCACCGTCGGTCTGCACCTTGCCGGGGATCGTGTGCTCGTCGTCACCGGGCTGCCCGGGCTCCGGCTGGGTCGGCTCGGTGGGCTCGGGCTCTGTGGGGACGGCGCAGTCCTGCTCGACCTCCACGTCGCCCTCACCGGCAAAGGAGATCTCATCGTCGATGGGCAGCAGGTCCTCGTCGAGGCCGGTGATGCTCACCCAGTAGACGGAGTCGTACGCGGTCTCGATGGTGTGGGACTCGCCAGGCGCGAGGAAGAAGTAGTTCTCCTCGTAGGTGGTGGCGTCCTCGACGATCCAGACCACGGCGATCTCTACGTCCGTCCGGCTGGTGAAGGTCACGGTCCCGCAGTCGGGCTCGGCGACGGTCCACTCGTCCTCGGGCAGGTAGGGGAACTCCTCGCCGTCACAGCCCTCGCTGGAGACGCCGGTGACCGTGACCGGACCGTGCAGGAGCGTCTGCTCCGCCGCGGAGGTGCGGTCGTAGACGAGCACCTGGAAGGTGCCGGTCTCCCCCTCCTCGAGCCAGTCGCTCCAGACGGCGGCCGAGCCGTCGTAGAAGCGCTGGGTGCTGAGGGTGACCCAGGTGCCGTCCACCTGCTCCTGCAGGACCAGGCGCAGGTCGGTGTCGTCGCGGGCGTACTCCACGTAGACGTTGTAGGAGCTGTCCCAGCACTCGGGGCCGACGTAGTCCACGACGAAGTCCTCGGCCGGAAGGGCCTGGGGTGCCTCCTCGACCGGAGCCGGATCCGCGGTCTGAGCGGCGTCGTCCTCCATGGCCGAGACCGCAGGGGCGGCGACGAGGGAGGCCAGCATCAGGGCGAAGGCGGCCAGCAGGGCCGTGAGCAGGGCGAGTGGCGGCCGCAGGGTAAGGCGGGGTAGGGACATGTGCTTCTCCGGGGATGTGGTCGTGCAGCCGCGCCGATCGGGGCCGGTCGGAGCGACGCCCCGTCGAGGGAATGTTAAGTCAGCCGAACCCGTCTGCGTACATACCGGAACAACATGCAGAAGTGAAATAGATCACACAGCGTGGAGGCTGTCTTCGCAGGTCAGCCGGGTGTATACCGCTCACCTTCGGTGCCGGCCTCATACTGGGACGGTGCTGAGCACGTTCGCTTCCGCGCCGAAGGAGATCCTGTGCTCCCGGCCCGGGCGAACCAACCCAATCGAGGAAAGGCAGGACGTATGCACAAGGTCTCCTTCGTCGGACTCGGGGTGATGGGGCGGCCGATGGCCGCCAACCTCGCCCGCGCCGGCTTCGACGTCCGGGCGTACACGCGCACCCCGGCGTCCCGTGACCGTGCCCGCCAGGAGGGGGTGCCGGTCGTGAACTCGCTCGGCGAGCTGCATACCGACCCCGACGTGGTGCTGACGATGCTCCCGGACGGCCCTGACGTGCGGGCCGTGCTGCTCGATGCCGACCTGCCGCTCGGCGAGGGCGGCCTGGTCATCGACATGTCGACGATCGACCCGGCCGTGAGCCGCGAGATCGCCGAGGAGCTGGGTGCCCTCGGGCACCGGGTGCTGGACGCCCCGGTCAGTGGTGGCGAGCAGGGGGCCATCGACGCCGCGCTGTCGATCATGGTGGGAGGCGACGAGGCGGATCATGAGGCCGCACTCCCTGTGCTGCAGGCCCTAGGCAGCACCGTCGTGCGGGTCGGCGAGGCCGGGTCAGGGCAGGTGGTCAAGGCCGCCAACCAGCTCATCGTCGCCGGCAACCTGCAGCTGATCGCCGAGGCGTTGGTGTTCCTGGAGGCGCACCAGGTCGACCTCGGCCCCGCGGTGGACGTCCTCGGGGGCGGGCTGGCCGGGAGCACGGCGCTGACCAGGAAGCGTGACGCCTTCCTGAACCAGGACTACACGCCCGGGTTCCGCGCCACGCTGCACGACAAGGATCTGCGGATCGCGCACGCAGCGGCGGACGACGTCGGGGTGGTGCTGCCGGTCGGCGGGGTCGTCCGGCAGCTGATGCGCTCGCTCGTCGCCACCGGCGACGGCGGGCTGGACCATTCGGCGCTGCACCGGGTGGTCCGCAGGCTCTCCGGACGCTGACCTCCGGGCGCCCCCGCGGAGGGGGGTGGACGTTCAGGACGCAGGGCACGGACAGGGTGCTTACGGTGTACACAACCATGCACCACCACCCTGAGGAGTTCAGATGAGCAGCAACCGCGCCACCTTCGTCCGGTCCATGCACGACCTCGGCGCCGCCTCCTGGTTCGGCGGATCCCTGATGGGAGCCACCGGCCTGAACGGCGCCTCCGCGGACACCTCCGACGGGCGCGAGGCCCTCACCGTGGCCACCTCCGGCTGGGCGCGCTGGTCCCCGGTCGCCGCCGCCTCCATCGCCCTGCACCTGGTCGGCGGAGCCGGTGTGCTGCTGGACAACCGCACCCGTGCCCGCCACCAGGACGGTGTCCGCGCCAACACGGTGACCAAGATCGTCCTGACCGGAGCCGCGCTCGCGACGACCGCCTACTCGGGAGTCCTCGGCGGCAAGATCGCCCAGCACCTCAAGGACGGGGACACTCCGGCCGCACACTCCGCCACCGCGCCCCGCTCGGACACCCCCACCGACCTCGCCGAGCAGCAGAAGCAGCTGCGCATCCTGCAGTGGGCCACCCCCGTCCTGGTCGGCGCCGTCATCGTGCTCGGCGCCCAGCAGGGTGAGCAGCAGCGCGCCTCGCAGGTCGTCAAGGGCCTCTTCCGCTGATCTCGCACCACCCTCACGACCACCAGGAGGCACCCATGGCAGCACCAGGACCGACGGCACCCGGATCGACGTCCCCAGGATCCGCGTCCCCCGGATCGACGACCCCCGGGAGCGATCCCTCCACCGGCGAACTCGTCTCGCGGCTGACCGAGCAGGTGAGCACGCTCGTCCGTGACGAGCTGCGGCTCGCCCAGGCCGAGCTGAGCGAGAAGGCGTCGCACGCGGGCAGGGGCGTCGGCCTGTTCGGCGCCGGCGGCCTCCTCGGGTTCCTCGGTGCCGCCGGGCTGGTCACCACCGCCATCCTGGCCCTCGCGCTGGTGCTGCCCGCCTGGGCCGCGGCGCTGGTCGTCAGCCTTGCGCTGCTGGCATCCGCGGGTGTCGCGGGCCTGATCGGCAAGAAGCAGGTGGACGAGGCGACCCCGCTGACGCCGGAGCGCACCAAGGAGTCCGTCCAGCAGGACCTGGCGCAGGTCAAGGAAGGGGCGCACCGATGATTCACGACACGGAGCAGGACACGGCGGCGACGCCGGAAGTGCAGGAGATCGAGGAGACCATCCAGAGGCACCGTGAGGACCTGGCGCAGACCGTCGACGCCCTGTCCGCGCGGCTGGACGTGAAGGCCAGGGCCCGCGACGCGATGAGCTCCGCCACGGCGAAGGTGCGGTCGACGCTGACCGGACCGGGCGAGGGACCGGACTCGAACACCGACCCGGCGCGGCTGGTCGCCCTGGCCCTGAGCGGGGTGGCGGTCGTCACCCTCTGGTCCGGCGTCGCTCGCAGGACCCGCCGGTGAGCCGGCAGACGGACGCCGACCAGGATCGCCGTCAGCGGGATCCCGAGTCCGCGGACAAGCCGGACTCGCCCACCGACGTGAGCGGCCCCGGCTGGAGGTACACGGCGCGCAAGGCGTTCCGGGAGTTCATCGACGACGACTGCACCGACCTGGCGGCGGCGCTCACCTACTACGCCGTGCTGGCGATGTTCCCGGCCCTCATCGCGCTGTTCTCGCTGCTGGGCGTGGTCGGCCAGAGCCAGGCCACCCTGGACGCGGTGATGCCCGTCCTCGGCCAGGTCGTCGGCGAGGAGGGGGCCTCCACCCTGGAACCGGTGGTGCAGTCCCTGGCCTCGTCCCCCGGGGCCGGGCTGGCGCTGGTGCTCGGCCTGCTGACGGCGCTGTGGTCCGCCTCCGGGTACGTCAACGCCTTCAGCCGGGCGATGAACTCGGTCTACGAGATCGAGGAGGGCCGGCCCGTCTGGAAGCTGCGTCCGGTCCTGCTGCTGGTCACCCTGGTGATGCTGCTGCTGGTGGTCGTCGTCGCCCTGCTGCTGGTGCTCTCCGGCAGCGTCGCCGAGGCCGTCGGGGACGCGGTCGGCCTCGGGTCGACCGCCCTGCTGGTGGCCCGCATCGCCAAGTGGCCGGTCATCGTCGCCCTGGTGGTCCTCGTCGTGGCGATCCTCTACTACACCACCCCCAACGTGAAGCAGCCGACGTTCCGGTGGATCAGCGTCGGCGCGATCGTGGCACTCGTGGTCTGGGCGGTGGCCTCGGCCGGGTTCGGGTTCTACATCGCCACCTTCGCCAGCTACGGCAACACCTACGGGTCGCTGGCCGGTGTCGTCATCTTCCTGCTCTGGCTGTGGATCACCAACCTCGCGCTGCTCTTCGGCGCGGAGGTCGACGCCGAGCTGGAGCGCACCCGGGAGCTGCTCGCCGGGCAGCACGCGGAGGAGCAGATCCAGCTGCCGCCGCGTGACGACACGAAGATCCGGAAGGACGAGGAGAAGGCCCGCGAGGACATACGGCAGGGGCGCGAGCTGCGCCGCGACGCCGACCGTGACGCCGGTCGCGACACCGACGCCTGAGCCGGGCTACTGGCTGCGCGTCATCTCGAGCCGGTCGATGAGCATCTCCAGCGCCATCTCGAAGTGCTGGTCGGCGGTGTCCCTGCTCAGCAGGGGCCGCAGCCGCACCACAGCCGGGAACCGGTCGACGTCGGTCCTGCCGTCGGCGTTGGGCACCGTCGCCTCACCCTCGTCGAGCGGCTCGTCGGCCGGACCGCCGGGCGCCCCGCGCTGCAGGCTCTCCAGCAGGAGGTGGCCGAGCAGGAAGGAGGTGAACGCCTGGTAGGTGGTCGCGATCTGCTCGTCCTCGAAGCCGAGCCGGTCCAGGGTGTCCAGGAAGTGCTCGACGACCGCGAGGCTGCGCAGCGGTGGCCGGAGCCAGGCTGCGGCCGGGTGGCGGGTGGCCATCAGCGGGAACACCCGGGGGTGGGTCACCGCCACGTCCCGCACCGCGTGCGCCAGGCTCTGCAGGTAGCCCTGCCAGGTGGCGGTGAGCTCGGGGTCCAGTGACTGCAGGACACCGTCGAGGACCTGCTGCACCACCCCTTCCAGCAGGTCCTCCCGGCCGCTCACGTGCCGGTACAGCGCCATCCCCTCCACGCCCAGCGCCGCCCCGAGGCTGCGCATGCTCAGCGCAGGCAGGCCGTCGGCGTCGATGACCTCGAGCGCCTTGCCGACGATCTCATCGCGGCTCAGCGGGTAGGTCCTGGTGCTGTCGGTCCGGCGGGCCATCCGAGGTCTCCTCCACGTCGTCCCTGGCAGGCTACCTGCGCGGGGTGGGTCGACCGGCTGCCAGCCCTGACCTTCCAGCACTGACCTGCTAGCCCGACCGGGTCCCGGACCAGCCAGGGACGGCGGCCAGCGCCTGTCCGTCGCCGACCGAGGAGCGGCCGACGACGCTGAGGGTGCCGTCCGGCTCCAGCACCACCGCTCCGACCGAGTCCAGACCACCGTGCCCGGAGGAGCGGATCGCCTGCATCACCTCGTCCTGGGTGAGCCGCATCCGCGTCAGGGCCTCCTCCAGCAGCCGGCCGTGCATCACCACCACGGTCGGCTCGGCGTTGACGAAGGAGCGTCCTCCGGGCAGCCGGCTGGTGACCGTGGTGACGGCGAGCTGGGCCAGGACCAGCAGGGCCATCCCGGTCAGCGCGTCGACGTAGCGCACGTCCTTGCTGAGTACCGCGCTGGCCAGCATCGAGCCCAGCGCGACGGTCACCACCAGGTCGAAGGCACTCAGCTTGGCCAGGACGCGCTTGCCGCTGAGGCGCAGCAGCACCACCAGCGCGACGTACGAGGCGGCCCCGACGAGCACGATCCTCAGGACGGCGGACCACGAGTCGAACCACACGGTCGGACCTCTCCTCGGCGACGACGGACGTCCAGTCTGCGCCCCGGCATACCGCGGGAACGGGGTGGGGTCCCTAGGCTGGGGGTATGCCCTCCCTCGCCCCCGCGTGCCCGTCGCCGGCAGCGGCGCCCCGCCCGGTCGGGGTGAGCGCCCGATGACCTGGACCCGGCACCGGCCCAAGGCCCTGTCGTGGGCCCTGGTGCTGGCGTTCGTGCTGGTCATCGTCTTCACGGTCCGCCACTACACCTCGGGCGGTGTCGCCGTCAGCGACGACCTGGTCGGTCTGGTGCTCCGGCTGGCCGTGCTCGTGCTGATCGCGGTGACGTACCTGCGGATCGGCGGCAGCACCACCGTGTCCGCCGACGGTCTGGTCGTGCACAACGGGGTGCGGGCCCTGGAGATCGAGCGGGGCGCCGTCACGGCGGTGCGCGAGGACCCGCGACGTGGGGGAGCGGTGGCGGTGCTGGGCAACGGCCGCGCGGTGGAGCTGCCCGGGGTCCCGATGAGCGACGTGGCCACCCTGCGCAAGCGGCTGAAGCGCCGCTGAGGCGGGTGCGGTGGCGCCCGGCGCGGAACCGCAGGAGTGGCTGATGCAGCCGCGCTGGCTGCCGACCCTGCGCGCGGGCATCGGCGTCGCCGTGATCCTCAGCGCCGTCGGGGCGCTGGTCGTGGCCTGGCCGTGGCGGCCGCTGGAGGTGGGCCTGACTTCCCTGTGGGCCGGCTACGGGGCCTTCCTGGTCTGGGCCAGCCGGCGCGAGCGCAGCGGCACCCGGCTGGAGGAGGAGGCCATCGTGCTCACCTCCGGGGCGCAGGTCACCCGGCTGACCCGCGACGACATCCTGGACCTGCGGACCGACCTGCCCGGTCGGCACGCCTGGCGGGTGCAGGCGGTCGCCCGGGACGGACGGCTCATCACCCTGCTGGCGGTGCCTCCCACGGAGCTGGAGCGGCTGCGCCGCTGGCACGTCGACCCGCAGGGCTGGCGCGCCCGCCGACCCTAGGCTGGGGCGCATGGACATCCGAGACCTGCGCCCGACCGAGACCGGGGCGCCGCCCACGCACCTGCCGCCGCTGACCGGGGAGGTCGTCGCCGGGGCCCGCAGCCGCACCGGTCTCACCTACGCGATGCTGCGGGGCCACCGCTCGCTGACCCTCGACCTGCACGTCCCGGTCGGGGTGAGCGACCCCCCGCTGGTCGTCTGGATCCACGGCGGGGGCTGGGCCGAGGGGGACCGCCGCTACCTGCCGCTGTGGTGGACCCAGCAGGGGCTCTTCGAGAAGGTCGTCGCCGCCGGGATGGCGGTCGCCACCATCGACTACCGGCACCTGGGTGAAGCGCCCTTCCCCGCCTGCGTGCACGACGTGCACGCAGCACTGCGCTACCTGCACCGGTATGCCGACGAGCTCGGCGTCGACGCGTCGCGCACGGGCGTCTGGGGCGAGTCCGCCGGGGGCCATCTGGCGTGCATGGCGTCCTTCGCGCCGGCCCGTGCCGCCCACGGCGACGTGGTCGACGATGTCGACCTGCTCGGTGCCGTCGGGGTGCAGGGCCCGCAGCCGCTGCCGGCGGCGCTCGTCGCCTGGTACACCCCCAACGACCAGTTCCACGCGTTCCTGGCCGGCTGGGACGGCCCCGGCCCGGCCGCGGACCCGGGGATCGTCCGGGCGCTGCTGCCGGTCTCGCAGGTCAGTGCGTGGTCCCCGCCCACCCTCGTGGTGCACGGTACCCAGGACAGCATCGTGCCGGTCGAGGACGCCCACCGGATCCACGACGCGCTGGTCGCTGCCGGGGCGGACTCACGGCTCTCGATCGTCCAGGACGCCGACCACTGCTTCGTCGGGCGGCCCGTCGACCCGATCCTGGACGAGTCGGTGGCCTTCCTCGCGAGCCACCTGCTGCCGCGGGAGAGCCGGTGAGCTCGACGGGCGCGAGGCCGACGCGGACGTCCTGGCCGCGCACCCTGGCCCGGCTCCTGCTCGGTGCCGCGCTGCTCTTCACCGGCACCGGCCACCTCACCTTCGGGCGGCAGGAGTTCCAGGCGCAGGTGCCGAGCTGGGTGCCGGTGGACGCCGACCTCGTGGTGCTGGCCTCCGGGGTGGCCGAGCTGGCCCTCGGGCTGGGTCTGCTCCTGCTCGTTCGGCACCGGGTGCTGATGGGGTGGCTGACCGCGGCCTTCTTCGTCGCGATCTTCCCCGGCAACGTCGCGCAGTACGTCGAGGGTCGGGACGCCTTCGGGCTGGAGACCGACCAGGGGCGCCTGGTCCGGCTGTTCTTCCAGCCGGTGCTGGTGGCGTGGGCGCTGTGGTCGACCGGAGCCTGGCGCGCCTGGCGGGCAGGGCGCCGGGAACGGGTCAGCGCGGGGGCATCCGCAACGCACCGTCGAGGCGGATGACCTCGCCGTTGAGCATCGGGTTCTCCACGATGTGGGCGACCAGCGCGGCATACTCGGTGGGTCGGCCCAGGCGCGAGGGGTGCGGCACCAGCGCCTCCAACGAGTCCTTCACCTCGTCGCCGAGGCCCGACATCATCGGGGTCTCGAAGACGCCGGGGGCGATGGTCATCACCCGGATGCCCTTGTCGGCGAGGTCGCGGGCGGCGGTGAGCGTGAGCCCGACGACCCCCGCCTTGGAGCTGGCGTAGGCGGCCTGGCCCACCTGGCCGTCGTAGGCGGCGACACTGGCGGTCATCACGATGACGCCCCGGTCGCCGTGCTCGGCGAGGTCGGGCTCGTTGGCGGCCATCGCCTCAGCCGCCAGCCGGAGCACGTTGAAGGTGCCGATCAGGTTGATCTCCACCACCGTGCGGTATGCCTCGAGGTCAGCCACCCCGCGGCGCGAGAGGATCCGGCCGGGGGTCGCGACCCCGGCGCAGTTCACCACCACCCGCAGCTCGCCCAGGTCGGTGGCGGCGCGGACCGCGGCGGCGACCTGCTCGCCGTCCCGCACGTCGGCGGCGGCGAAGCTCACCCGGTCGCCGAGCTCGTCGGCCAGCTCCTCGCCCCGGCCACCGGGCAGGTCCACGAGGAGCACCTTGGCCCCGGCGTCCAGCAGTCGGCGGGCACTCTGCTCGCCGAGGCCGCTGGCGGCCCCGGTGACGAGGGCGACGGTGCGCTCGGTGATCTGCATGGTGCGGGTCCTCTCGGGTGGGGGGTCAGGCGTGCTGGGCGAGCAGCTGGCGGGAGATGACCAGCCGCTGGATCTGGTTGGTGCCCTCGAAGATCTGGGTCACCTTGGCCTCCCGCATGAACCGCTCCGCCGGGAAGTCCGTGGTGTAGCCGTAGCCGCCGAGCACCTGCACGGCGTCGGTGGTCACCCGCATCGCGGCGTCGGTGGAGACCAGCTTGGCGATCGAGGCCTCCTGGGTGTGCGGCTGGCCGGCGTCCTTGAGGCGGGCGGCGTGCAGGTAGGTGGCCCTGGCCGTGCCGACCGCGGCGGCCATGTCGGCGAGCAGGAACGCCAGCCCCTGGTTGCTGGCGATCGGCCGGCCGAACTGCTCGCGCTGCTGCGCGTAGGCGGTGGCGACCTCCAGGGCCCGCTGGGCGAGACCGGTGGCGGCGGCCGCGATGCCCAGCCGCCCGGCGTCCAGGGCGGCGAGCGCGATCGGCATACCCTGCCCCTCGGCGCCGATCCGGTGCGACGCGGGGATCCGCACCCCGTCGAGCACCATCTCGCCGACGGTGTCGCAGTGCAGGCCCATCTTGCGCTCGGGCTCGGCGAAGGACAGCCCGGCGGTGTCCGCGGGGACGTGGAAGCAGGACAGGCCGCGGCCGCCGTCGTCGGAGGTGCGGGCGAAGACGGTGTAGTAGTCGGCGTGGCCCGCGTGGCTGATCCAGGCCTTGCTGCCGGTGAGCAGGTAGTCGTCGCCGTCCCGGACGGCGCGGGTGCGGATGGCGGAGACGTCCGAGCCGGCCTGGGCCTCGGACAGGCCGTAGGCACCGAGCTGGTCGCCGGAGAGCATCCCGCCCAGCCAGGCCTGCTGCTGGTCCGGGGTGCCGAAGTGGGCCATCGGGGAGGCGGTGAGGGAGTGCACGGAGACGCCGACGGCGACCGACATCCAGCCCCGGGCGATCTCCTCTACCACCTGCAGGTAGACCTCGTAGGGCTGTCCGCCGCCGCCGTGCTCCTCGGCGAACGGGAGCGAGAGCAGGCCGGTCCGGCCGAGCATCGAGAAGACCTCCCGCGGGAACCGGGCCGCGGCCTCCGCCTCGTCCACCTGGGGGAGGAGCTGCTCGTCGGCGATCTCACGGACCAGCGCGAGCAGGTCGGCGGCCTCCTCGGTCGGGAGCACTCGTTGCACCATGCCCGGCACGCTAGCGCCGGACGTCGCGTCAGTTGATAACCGCACCCCACCGCCCCCCCAACCCTGACCGGGCGAGCACTGTGCACCGACCGGGCGAGCACTGTGCACCCACCGGGCGAGCACTGTGCATCGACCGGGCGAGCGTTGTGCTGCGTTCGGTGGAAGCACAACGCTCGCCCGGTCGGAACAGGACGCTCGCCCGGTCGGGAAAGGGGGTATGCGGGTGGTCGGGTCGGCGCGTCAGCGGGTGACCGGCACCATCACCGGGGCGCTGCGGGTCGTCCCCGCGGCGTTGCGCAGGACCATCACGTACTCGCGCTCGCCGACGGAACGGTCGGTGAGGTCGACCTGGACGCGCTGCGCCGCGGGGGAGGCCGCGCTCAGGTCACCCTCGGCCACCGGCGTCCCGTCCTCGAGCAGCGTCCACGAGGTGGCGTTGGTGCCCCACCACATGTTCGCGCTGACCCGGTAGTCGCCATCGCCGTCCCTGTTGTCGTGGCTGACCACGGGGACCCCGGGTGCGGCGTCCGTCACGGTCACGGTCACCGGCGCGGTCTCGGTGCTGCCCTGGGAGTTGAGCAGCTGCGCGATGTAGACGTACTCGCCGTCGACCCGGCCCTGGATGTCGAAGGTGGCGTGCTGCGCCTGCGGGCCGTCGGCCACCAGGTCCTGTTGGGCGACCTCCTCACCGTTCTCGAAGAGGATCACCCGGGAGGCGTTGTGGCCCCACCACAGGTCCATCCGGATCTCGTGGTTCCCGTCGTGCAGCCCGTGCGCCCACCCGCTGGTGGAGGACAGGCTCGCCCGCGCGGGAGGTGCGGACTCGGAGTCCTTCGGCAGCGGCTCGTCACCACCGGCGCACTGCGCATACTCGTCCTCGGTGGGGGAGAGGCGGAACCAGTCGAAGGACGCGTCGATCTCCGGCGCGCTGTCGATGCCCCGGAAGGCGTACGGGCCGACGTGGGTGAACCCGGCCTCGGCGAGGTCGATGTCCCGTCCGTACCGGGAGAAGGTCTCGCCGTCGTAGGAGACGGAGGCCCGGGCGGTGTCGCCGTCGCTGGTCAGCCGCAGCCACATCGACCGGGTGCCGGGCACCTCGGGCGCCGAGCTGTCCTGGCGGTTCTGCCCGTCCCGGTGGTAGACGAGCTCGACGGTCGGGCCCGGGGTGGCGCGCCCGAGGTCGAGCTTGGCGTAGTGGGTGTCGTCGGCGTACAGCAGCAGTCCGGCCTGCTGGAACCGGTCGGTGGCGTCGATGTCGACCGCGGTGGTCACCTGCCACGGCCCGTCGGGCAGCTCCTGCTGCAGCAGCGGTGCCTGCGCGACGCCGCCGCTGTAGGTCGGGACGGTGAGGACGCCGTCACCGACCTCGTGCCGCGCGTCGTCCTCGCGGAGCACCCGTGACCAGGTGTCCTGCGCCAGCGCGTCGCCGGTGAACTCGTCGCTGCCGGGTGCGGCGCACTCCGCGAAGAGCGGGTTGTCCGGGTCCTGCGGGAAGCTACCGAACGGCGGGGGGACGACGACCTCGGCGCCGTCCTTGGCCCAGGCGATGGTGGCGCCCAGCCTGTCCCCGGCCTCGTAGAACATGTACGTCTCACCCTCGGAGGAGAGGATCTCGGGGGCCGCGACCCGGCCGATGTCGTCGCCGATACCGCTCGAGGAGTGCAGCAGGATCGGTTCGTCACCCACCTCGCGCAGCGTCTCGTCGACCGTGCGGGCGTAGATGTTGCCGCTGGAGGCGTGGTAGATCACGTAGAGCTGGTCCTGCCACTCCCACAGGTTGCCGCCGGAGACGTTCTGGCCCTCCTCCGTCCCCGGTTCGACGACGTACTCCGGTTCGACGTCCCAGGTCGTGCCGTCGACGGACTCGGCGAGCCGGATCCGGCGTATGTCGTCGGTCTTGTTGCCCATGTAGAACATCCCGTACGCGTACCCGGAGGCCGGGTCGGGGTGCTCGAAGACCCGCGCGTAGCTGGTCTCGGTGACGTCGTCGCCGCCCATGTCGTTGTCGACCGCGATCCCGCCGTAGGTGAAGGTCACGCCGTCGTCGGTCTCCGCCCACCGGGTCTGCGAGTTGTCCCCGTGGAAGTAGAGGAACATCGCGTCCGCCTCGTCGTTCCAGATCGCCTCCGGGCTGGAGACGTGCGGGACCGAGTAGATGTCACCCCAGGTGTTGGTGATCAGCGGGTTGTCCTCGTACTCCGTCCAGGGACCCTCGAGGTCGTCGGCATACATGAGGGCGATGCCGCCCGGGTCGTCGTGCGGCGCGTAGTAGAGGTACCAGTGGCCGAGCGGGTCCTCGAGATGCTCCCCGGCCTCGAAGATGCTCGGGAAGATGAACTCGTCGGTCTCGTTGAACTCCAGGGTGTCCTTGTCGGTGATCACCCCCTGGTAGCCGAACTCCGGCCACGGGTCCGGCGGGTCGGCGGTGTCGGCCAGTGCCGGGCCGGCCGACACGGCGACCAGGGTGCCGGCCAGCACCGCGGCCAGGGTGCTCGCTGCCGCGGCGACCGTGCGCCGGGGTCGGTGGGTGATCGTCATTGATCTGCCTCTCGTCTCGCGCGGTCGTCCGCGCCGGTGGCCGACCTCGTTCGGACAGCCCGTTGACAACGTGGCGGGGGAACCGCTTATACTCGTGCTAATACGCATTAGCACCGGGTTCACCCAGACTAGTGCGTTTCCGCAGACAGATCCAGGGGTCGGACGCATCCGGCCGACCGTCCCTCGAGGAGGAGTGAGAGTGACCCGCCGCAGCACGCCTCCCCGCATCACCCAGCGCCGGATCGCCGAGCTGGCCGGGGTCAGCCAGGCGACGGTGTCGCTGGTGGTCAACGGCAAGGCCGACGCCGTCAGTCGGATCCCGGCGGCCACCAGGGAGCGCGTCCGGCAGGTCCTGCAGGACCTCGAGTACGTGGCCGACCCGGCCGCACGACGCCTCGCCGGGGTGGGCAACCGCCTGATCGGGGTGTTCACCTACGAGCCGGCCTTTCCCTCGGCCAGCCGGGACTTCTACGCCGCGCTGCTCACCGGGATCGAGAGCGAGGCCGAGCTCCTCGGCTGCGACCTGCTGATGTTCACCTCCGCTCCCGTCGAGGACGGCCGGCGCAGCCTGTTCCACCCCTCGACCCGGCTCCGGCTGGCCGACGGGTGCCTGCTGCTCGGGCTGGAGATGGACGGACAGGAGCTGGAGCGCCTGGTCGACAGCGGCTTCCCGTTCGTCGCCATCGGTCGCCGTGACGCGGCGGGGGTGCCCTTCGTCGCCGCGGACTACGTCGCCGGGGTCGCCACCCTGGTCGAGCGCTGCTGGCAGCTCGGCCACCGCCGCTTCGCGATGCTGCACCGGGACAGCTCCGGTGAGTCCGTCCAGGACCGGCTCACCGGGTTCACCGAGGGGCTGCGCCGCCAGGACCCGTCCGCCGCGGCCGTGGCCTGGCGCAGCGCGGACGAGGGCGACGACCTCACCGACGCCTGGGCCGAGCTGAGGGCCAGCGGGGCGACCGTCCTGGTCGTCGAGTCGCCCGTGCACGCGCTCGCGATCCACCGGCTCGCGGTCCAGGACGGTGTGCGGGTGCCCGAGGACCTCTCGATCGTCACCCTGGCCGACCCCTCGCACAGCGCCGAGGGCGACCCGGACCTCACCCGCCTCAGCCCCCCGCGGACCCGCCTGGGCTCGGAGTCGCTGTCCCTGCTGGGCAGGATCCTCGACCCCGACGTCGAGGTGGGACCCGACGAGCTCCGGCTCACCCTGCCCTGCGACATCGTCCCCGGATCGACGCTGTCCGAACCCGCCGACCACCACCTGGAGACCACCTGATGACCATCACCCCCCGTTCCTCCCCACCTGTCCACGGCCTCGGCGCCCCGGTCCCCGGCGGTGTCGCCGACCGGCTCACCACCGACGTGCTGGTCGTCGGCGGTGGCCTCGGCGGGGTGGCCGCCGCCCTGTCCGCGCTGGAGGCCGGCCGGCGGGTCGTGCTGAGCGAGGAGTACGCCTGGCTGGGCGGTCAGCTCACCAGCCAGGGCGTCCCCCTGGACGAGCACTCCTGGGTCGAGCAGTTCGGCGTCACCGCACGCTACCGGCGGCTGCGCGACGGGATCCGCGACTACTACCGCCGCTGCTACCCGCTGACCGAGGAGGCCCGCGGCGAGACGGCGTTGAACCCGGGCAACGGCATGGTGAGCCGGCTGTGCGCCGAGCCGGCCGTCGGGGTCGCGGTGCTGGAGGCGATGCTGGCCCCGCACCGCGCCGCCGGCCGCCTGCAGGTGCTGCAGCCCGCGGTGCCGGTGCGGGCACGCACGGAGGGCGACCGGGTCCGGGACGTGACGCTGCGGCTCGAGGGCCCCGGTCGTGAGGTCACCGTCGCGGCGGACTACGTCATCGACGCCACCGAGCTGGGGGACCTGCTGCCGCTGACCGGAGCCGAGTACGTCACCGGTTTCGAGTCTCGGGACCAGACGGGCGAGCCCAGTGCGCCGGAGCAGGCGCAACCGGGCAACCAGCAGGCCTTCAGCTGGTGCTTCGTCGTCGACCACGTCGAGGGCGAGGACCACACCATCGACCCGCCGCACGACTACGAGCAGTGGCGGACGAAGCAGCCGGACTACTGGGGGGCGCCGATGCTGTCGCTCACCGGCCCCGACCCGCGCACGCTCGAGACCCTAACCCGCACCTTCACCCCGCACGCGCAGACCGCCGACCAGGTCGCCGACCAGGCCCAGAACCCCGGGGACCGCGAGCTGTGGACCTTCCGCCGGATCCTGGACCGCGCCAACTTCCGGCCCGGGGCATACCCGAGCGACGTGGTGCTCGTGAACTGGCCGATGATCGACTACCTGGACGGCACCCTCGTCGACGTCGACCCGGAGGAGGCTCTGGCCCACCAGGCCGCGGCCCGGCGGCAGTCGCTGTCGATGCTGTACTGGCTGCAGACCGAGGCCCCGCGCGCGGACGGCGGGAAGGGCTTCCCGGGGCTGCGGCTGCGGGGCGACCTGACGCAGGGCCCGGACGGGCTGGCGATGGCGCCCTACATCCGCGAGTCACGGCGCCTGCTGACGGTGGGCACCGTCACCGAGACGGACCTGTCCATCGAGCACAAGGGGCACGCCCGACCGTTCACCACCCACGACTCGGTCGGGGTCGGCATGTACCGGGTGGACCTGCACCCCAGCACCGGCGGGGACAACTACCTGGACATCGCCAGCACCCCCTTCGAGATCCCGCTCGGCATCCTGGTGCCGCGGCGGCTGGAGAACCTGCTCCCGGCGGGCAAGAACGTGGGGACCACGCACATCACCAACGGTGCCTTCCGGCTGCACCCGGTGGAGTGGAACATCGGCGAGGCCGCCGGGTCCCTCGCCGCCTTCTGCCTGGAGCGTGCGGTGACCCCGCGCGCGGTCCAGGCGACCGACGGGCTGCTCACCGAGTTCCAGTCCGTGCTCACGAACACCGGCGTCGAGCTGCACTGGCCCGACGTCGTCGGCTACTAGAAGGAGACGATCATGACCTCAGCAACGACGCTGAAGAGGCTGACCCTGCTGCCGCTGGCCGGCCTGACGCTGGCCGCCTGCTCGGGCGGCGGTGGTGGTGGCAGCGACGAGGCCACCGAGGACATCGACCTGCGGATGACGATCTGGACCTCCAACGAGGACCACCTGGCGCTCTTCGACTCGATCGCCGACGACTACATGGCCGACCACCCGGAGATCGCCTCGATCACCTTCGACCCGCTGCCGTTCGACGACTACACCTCCACCGTCACCACCCAGCTCGCCGGCGGCAGCCCGCCGGACATGGCCTGGATCCTGGAGAACGCGGCGCCCGACTTCGTCGCCAGCGGCGCCCTGATGCCGTTGAGCGACACCCTGGAGGCGACCGAGGGGTATGACGTCGACGACATCGCGGAGAGCGCCGCCTCGTTGTGGACCCAGGACGGCGAGCTGCTCGCCTACCCGTTCAGCACCTCACCCTTCGTGACCTTCGTCAACAACGACCTGCTCGCCGAGGCCGGCCTGCCCAGTGCGCCGCAGATGCGGTCCGAGGGTGACTGGACCTGGGAAGCGGTCAGCGACGCCGGGTCCACCGTCGCGCAGGAGACCGGGGAGTCCGGGTTCGTCATCCGCGACTTCGACTACCTGAACTGGGACTACCTGAGCACGGTCTGGAACGGCTGGGGCGCCGAACCCTGGACCGAGGACGGCACCAGCTGCACCTTCGACAGCCCCGAGATGGTCGAGGCCTTCGACTTCCTGCACGACGCGGCCTTCGACGCCGGGTCGATGCCGGGACCGGGCAGCAGCGCCGACTTCTTCGCCGGCGAGGCCGCCTTCACGGTGACCCAGATCTCGCGCGCCAACCTGCTGCCCGAAGACGGCTTCGAGTGGGACCTGCTGCCGCTGCCCGAGGGCCCGGACGGCGAGTACGCGGTGACCGGCCAGGCCGGGGTCGGCGTCCTGCAGAGCGGGCCGAACCCGCAGGCGTCGGCGGAGTTCCTCGCCTACTTCACCAACGCCGAGAACGGGGCCGACCTGGCGGAGTACTTCCCGCCGCCGCGGACCTCGCTGCTGACGCTGGACGTGATGGCCGACGCCAACCCGCTGCTGACCCCGGAGCAGATCGAGGACGTGGTCATCCCCGGGATCGCCGACGGTGTCGTGCGTCCGAGCCACACCGACGCCGTGCAGATCGCCCAGCAGACACGGGCGTCCCTGGACGACCTGTGGACCGAGGACGCCGACATCCCCGCGGCCCTGGAGCAGACCTGTGGGGCGATCTCACCGCTCCTCGGCAGCGACACGTGACGCTGGTCCGGCAGCGAGCAGGACGGCGCCCCGCCTACGCCCGACGTGACGCCTGGAGCGGGTATGTCTTCATCGCCCCCCAGCTGCTCGGCATCGTCCTGTTCGTCCTGGCCCCGCTCGGCCTGATCTTCTACTACTCCTTCCACGAGTGGAACGTCCTGGCGGGCAGCTTCACCTTCGTCGGCCTGGAGAACGTGGAGAGGCTCTTCGACGACCCGCAGCTGGTCCCGGTGCTGCGCGCGACGGCGGTCTTCTCGCTGGGGCTGGTGGTGCTGAACCTCTCCCTGGCCCTGCTGCTGGCGGTGATGCTCAACCGGACCCTGCGCGGGATCACCGCGTTCCGGACGATCTTCTTCTCCCCGGTCGTCATCTCCCTGGTGGCCTGGACCATCGTCTGGGGCTTCCTGCTGCAGAACGACGGCGGCATCAACGGGGCGCTGTCCGTGCTCGGGATCGACGGGCCGAACTGGCTGCGCGAGGGCTGGGGAGCGATGATCGCGGTCATCGTCGTGCAGGCCTTCAAGAATGTGGGCCTGAACATGGTCCTCTTCCTCTCCGCCCTGCAGGGCGTGCCGAAGGACCTCTACGAGGCGGCGGAGATCGACGGGGCGACCCCGCGGCAGAGCTTCCTGCGGATCACGCTGCCGCTGATCTCACCGATGATCATGCTCACCTCGATCATCACCATCGTCGGCTCGCTCCAGGTCTTCGCGCAGGTCGCGGTCCTGACCCAGGGCGGTCCCGGGATCTCGACCACCGTCCTTGTCTACTACCTGGTGCAGCAGTCGTTCGACTTCCACCAGTTCGGCTACGGATCGACGCTGGCGATCCTGCTCTTCCTGATCGTCCTCGTCCTCACGATCGTGCAGTGGCAGATGCGCAAGAGATGGGTGTTCTATGAGAACTGACAGTGCCGTGGCGACCCGTGCGCCCACCCCGGTAGGCCGGCGCATCATCTTCTACGCCGCGCTGTGCGTGCTGGCCATCCCCTTCGTGATGCCCACCTGGTGGATGGTCACCTCGTCCTTCAAGCCGATCAGCGAGATCTTCGCGTACCCGCCGACCTTGTGGCCGCAGGAGACGACGCTGCAGGCATACCGGGACGCCTTCACCCTGCAACCCTTCGTCCGGCAGTACTTCAACAGCGTCTACATCGCGATGATCGTCACGGTGGGGACGATGCTGATCTCCTCGATGGCGGGGTATGCCTTCGCGCGCATCCGTTTCCCCGGCCAGAACGCGCTGTTCCTGGTGGTGCTGCTCGGGCTGCTCATCCCGAGCGAGGTGACGATCGTCCCGCTCTTCCAGATGTTCAACAGCTGGGGGATGGTCGACACCCACTGGCCGCTGATCCTGGCCACCACCTTCGGCGCCCCCAGCGTGCTGGCGACGTTCATCATGCGGCAGTTCTTCATCACCCTGCCGGTGGAGCTGGAGGAGGCCGCCCGCCTCGACGGGCTGGGGAGGTGGCGCATCTGGTGGTACATCGCGATGCCGCTGGCCCGCAGCGCGCTGGCCGCGGTGGCGATCTTCACCTTCCAGCACGTGTGGAACCTCTACCTGGAGCCGACGGTCTTCCTGCAGTCGCCCGAGATGTTCACGCTGCCGCAGGCGCTGACCCGATACACCGACGCCTACGGCGGGCAGATGTGGAACGTGCAGCTGGCGGCGGCGTCGATGACGGTGCTGCCGGTGCTCGCGATCTTCGTGCTGGCCCAGCGGCAGTTCATCGAGGGGCTGGCGCAGACCGGGCTGAAGGGCTGACGCGCTCAGGCGGGGTAGGCGTGGATCTCGGTCGCCTTGACCGCGGCCCACAGCTGCCGGCCGCGGGTGATGCCCAGGGCGGCGACCGCGCCCAGGGTCACCTCGGCGACCAGCGGCAGCACGCCCCCGAGGTGCACCCGGGCCCGTTGCCCGGTTACCGTCACCGACTCCACCTCGAGCGGCCACAGGTTGCGGGCGGATGTGTCCGGGCGCCCGGTGAAGAGGGAGACCGCCTCGGGGTTCACCGTGGCCCACACCCGGTCGCCGCGTCGGGCCCCTGCCGGCGGCTCGGCGAGCACCAGCGGCTCGCCTCCCTCGAGCCGCAGCACCGGGGGCTCGCCGGTCTCCAGCACCCCGGCGAGCAGGTTCAGCCCCACCAGCGAGGCCACGTAGGCCGTCCGCGGGCGGGCCACCACCTCGCCCGGGCTGCCGACCTGGGCCACCCGACCGTCCTCGACGAAGACCAGCTGGTCGGCCAGCGTGAGGGCGTCCAGCGGGTCGTGGGTGGTGACCACGGTGACCCCCGGGTAGTCCCGCAGCCGGGCGGCGAGGTCGGCCCGGGTCCGGGAGCGGGTCTGCGGGTCGAGCGCAGACAGCGGCTCGTCCAGCAGCAGCAGCGCGGGATCGGTCGCCAGCGCCCGGGCCAGCGCCGCCCGTTGCGCCTGACCGGAGGAGACCTGGGACGGGCGACGACCGCGCAGGTCACCGAGACCGACCCGGTCCAGCTCGGAGCGGGCGCGCTCGCGGGCCGGGGCCCGGCGCATACCTCGCGAGCGGGGGCCGAAGGCGACGTTGTCGAGCAGGCTCAGGTGCGGGAAGAGCATCGGCTCGGCCAGCACCATCCCCACGCTGCGCGCCTCCGGCGCCAACCCACGGCGCAGCGGGCCGGCACCCCGGGTGTCCGCCCAGGTGGTGCCCCCGACGCGCACGTGCCCGGAGGTCAGCGGGTGCAGCCCGGCCAGGCCCAGCAGCGCGGTGGACTTGCCGGACCCGTTCGGCCCGAGTAGCGCCGTCACCCCGGCCGGGGCCTCCAGGTCGATCCGCAGCCGGAACCCACCGCGGTCGATCGTCAGCTCGGCGGACAGGGCCTGGCCGCTCACCGCAGCCACCGGCTCCGCAGGGCCCCCAGGACGACCACGCTGACCAGCAGCATCACCACGGACAGCGCGATCGCGGCCTGCGGGTCCTGCTCGAGAGCGGCATACACCCCCAGCGGTGCGGTCTGCGTCCGGCCCGGGAAGCTGCCGGCGAAGGTGATCGTCGCGCCGAACTCGCCGAGCGCCCGGGCCCAGGCCAGCGCGGAGCCGGCCGCGATCCCGGGCAGCACCATCGGGATCACCACGGTGGTGAAGGTGCGCACCGGGCCGGCGCCGAGGGTCGCGGCGATGTCGTCGTAGCGGCGGTCCAGGCCCCGCATCGCGCCCTCCACCGAGATGACGTAGAACGGCAGCGCCACGAACAGCTCGGCCATCACCACCGCCACCGTGGTGAACGGGATGCTGATCCCGAACCACGCGTCCAACGACCCGCCGAGTACACCGCGGCGACCGAAGGCCATCAGCAGCGCCACCCCGCCGACGACCGGGGGGAGCACCAGCGGGACGGTGATCAGCGCCCGCCCCCACGAGGTCAGCGGGTGGTCCGAGCGGGCCAGCAGCCAGGCCAAAGGAGTCCCTAGCAGCCACACCAGCACCATGGTGGCGCTGGTGGTGACCGCCGAGAGGCGCAGCGACTCACCGACGACGGGCGCGGCCAGGTGGGTGGTGATGTTCGCCCAGTCGGTGCGCACCAGCAGCGCCAGCAGCGGCACCACGATGAACGCGATGCCGACCAGCGCCGGCACCCGCAACGACCACGACCGGGGGGTATGCCGTCGCGCGGCCCGCCCTTGCGCCGGCACCCGGGGCGGCACCTCGGCCGGCCCCCGCCTCGGCACCCGGGTGGCGGTCACCGGGACCCGGCCCCGGCGGCGGGGGCCTCACCGAAGCCGGCGTCGACCAGCTGGCCCTGCACCTGGGCGGAGAGCAGGTGGTCCACGAAGGCCTGCGCCAGCTCCTGCTCGGAGACGGCCACCGCCGGGTACCGGTTGACCACGTTGCGCTCGCCGGGGATCTCGATGCCGCGGACCCGGTCGCCGGCGGCGGCCACATCGGTCCGGTAGACCAGCCCGGCGTCGGCCTCACCCAGCTCGACCTTGGTCAGCGCCGCGCGGACGTCGTTCTCGTAGGACGCGATCGCGGGGGAGAGGCCCTCTTGCTCGAAGAGGGCCAGGGTGGCGGCACCACAGGGCACCTGCTCGGCGCAGACGACCAGCCGCAGGCCCTCCTCGGCCAGGCTGTCCAGCCCGGTGACCCCGGCGGGGTTGTCCGGCGGGACCGCGATCTCCAGCTGGTTGGTCGCGAAGAGGGTGACCGGTCCCGAGCGGCGCTCCTGCTCGAGGGGCTCCAGCGACGCCTCCCCGGCCAGCGCGACCACGTCGGCCGGGGCGCCCTCGTTCACCTGCTGCACGACGGTCGAGCTGGAGGAGAAGCTGGTCTCGACGGTGACGCCCTCGTGCGCCGCCTCGAAGCTCTCCGCGACCGGCCCCAGCACGTCGGTCAGCGAGGCGGCCGCGAGCACGGTGAGCGTGCGTGGTCCGTCCCCATCGCCGGTGCCCGCTGCTCCACCCGCGACGCCCGAGCAGCCGGCCAGCACGAGGGTCGCGCAGGCGAGCACCGCCACCGCGGACCGTCCCGGCGCCCTGACCGACGCTCGGACCACTCTCATACCGGCACCCCCACCGAGACGTTGGTGGCCTTCACCGACGCGACCGCCACCGACCCGACCTGCAGCCCCATCGCCTGCACCGCCTCGGTCGAGAGCAACGAGACCAGCCGGAACGGGCCGGCCTGGATGTCGACCTGGGACATCACCGGGTCGCTGACGATGCGGGTGACGATCCCGCGCATCTGGTTCCGCGGGGAGGACAGGCCGACGGCCCCGATCTCGGCCGGGTGCGCCTGCTCCTGGGCCAGCACGGCGACGTCGGCCCCCTCGACGACGGTGCGCCCCGCGTCGTCCTTCGTGCTGGGCAGCCGCCCCGCGTCGACGGCCCGGCGCACCGTGTCGGTGGACACTCCCAGCAGCTCGGCCGCCTCGGAGACTCGCATCTGCGTCATAGGGTCGAGCATACCCACGCATCTGCGCCATATGCCGGTGACGACGCCCCCCACCGCGGTGGCTAGAGGTCGTCAGGGCAACACCTTCCCACCGCGGTAGGCACGGTGGTCGGAGGCCGTCAGGCCGTCACGTTTCCACCGCGGTGGCTAGAGGTCGTCCGGGCAGCACGTTCCCACCGCGGTGGGAACAGGTCGGGCCGCTCAGGCGCCTTCGGGGTCGCCCATCGGCCGCAGGTCCGGCCGCTTGGCCTCCCGGTGGTCCCCCGAGGACCGCCCCTGGAGCCGCCGCTGCACCCAGGGGCCGGCATACTCCCGGGCCCACTGGGCGTGCCCGCGCACGGTCTCCACGGTGCCGGCCGGTGCCTGTGGCGGCAGCGGTGCCCGCCAGTCCGCCTCCTCGGCGCTGTGCCCGAGCGCCACGTAGGCGGTGAGCGCGATCCGCCGGTGCCCCTCCGGGGTCATGTGGATCCGGTCCTGGGACCACATCCGCCAGTCCTTGAGGAAGTCGCACGCCCACTGGTTCAGCACGAAGCAGCCGCGCCGCTGGGCGATCGACCAGATGTGCGCGATGTATGCCGCCGCCCGCCCCCGGGTGCGGCCGATGATCGGGGCGCCGGCCGGGTCGGTGGGGGTCGCCAGCAGCACGTCGGCACCGGTGGCGCGGATCCGCGCGACGGCCTCGTCGAGCTGGGCCGCGAGCGCGTCCACGTCCGCCCGCGGGCGGAGGATGTCGTTGCCCCCGCCGACGATGCTCACCAGGTCCGGCCGCAGGGCCAGCGCGGCCTCCAGCTGCGGGCCGGCGACGTCGGCGAGCTTGCGCCCGCGCACCGCCAGGTTGGCGTACGAGAACTCCGGGGCGTGCGGTGCCAGCAGGGCCGCGAGCCGGTCGGCCCACCCGATGTAGGCGTCCGGCACGGCCGGGTCCGGGTCGCTCATGCCCTCGGTGAAGGAGTCACCGATGGCCACGTATCGACCCCAGGGGCGGGACTGCGGCCGCACGCTGCCGGCGCCGCCGTGCACGCTCGGACCGGACTCCCCGTGCACCAGGCGCAGCGGGTGCGCCACCTCTGGCACCTGCGGGGTTCCGTGCCCGCTCACGGCAGCCTCCAGTCCAGGGGCTCGCCGCCCTGCTGGCGCAGCAGCTCGTCGGTCCGGCTGAACGGGCGGCTGCCGAAGAAGCCGTTGCGTGCCGACAGCGGGGAGGGGTGCGCACTCTCCACCCGCGGCACGTCGCCCAGCCGGGCGGCGAGGCTGCGCGCGTCCCGCCCCCAGAGGATCGCCACCAGCGGTCCGCCGCGCCGGACCAGGGTGTCGATGGCCAGGTCGGTGACGGCCTCCCAGCCCTTGCCGCGGTGGCTCGCCGGGGTTCCCGGGCGCACGGTCAGCACCCTGTTCAGCAGCATCACCCCCTGCTCGGACCAGGGTGACAGGTCGCCGCTGGTGGGGCGGGGCACGCCGAGGTCCTCGACCAGCTCGGTGTAGATGTTGCCCAGGCTCCGCGGCACCGGGCTGACGTCGGGCGCGACCGAGAAGCTGAGGCCGACCGCGTGCCCGGGCGTGGGGTAGGGGTCCTGGCCCACGACCAGCACCCTGACCCTGTCCAGCGGCTGCTCGAACACCCGGAGCACGTGCGCGCCGTCGGGCAGGTAGCCGCGCCCCGCGGCGACCTCCGCCCGGAGGAAGTCGCCGAGCGCGGTGATGTCGTCCTGGACCGGCGCGAGGGCCTCCGCCCAGCTCGGGTGCACCAGGTCGGGCAGCGGGGTGGGGCTCATGGATCCAGGGTATGCGGCCGTGGCGCGACCGGCGACGCCGGAATGACACGCCTGTAGTTCCCGTGTCGTAGACTGACGACGCATCTGATCGGGCCGACGCGGCGAGAGGACTTCACCATGGGCGCTGCCACGCGTGCGCAGCAGGTCGACACCTCCCCGGACCTGTCCGAGCGGGACCGGGAGATCCTCGACTTCGAGAACCGGCACTGGACCTACGCCGGATCCAAGGAGCAGGGCATCAAGGACCTCTTCGACCTCAGCGCCACCCGGTACTACCAGATCCTCAACCAGCTGATCGACAGCGAGTCCGCGCTGGCCCACAAGCCGCTGCTGATCAAGCGCTTGCGCCGGGACCGTTCCCGTCGGCAGCGCTCCCGCTCGATGCGTCGTCTGGGCATCGAGAGCTGACCTGCTTGTAGGGTTCCCTCGACGTCGTCGCTGGCAAGGAGGCCACCGGATGTTGACCGATGTGCAGATCGCTCAGGGAGCCTCGCTGCGACCAATCTCCGAGATCGCCGACGCGCTAGGCCTGGACCCGGGGGAGGTCGAGCCCTACGGGCACGACAAGGCCAAGGTCTCCCTGGGCGTGCTGGACCGCCTCGCGGACACCCCGGACGGCAAGCTGATCCTGGTCACGGCGATCAACCCGACGGCTGCGGGTGAGGGCAAGACCACCACCAACGTGGGTCTGTCGATGGCGCTGAACCGGATCGGCGTGAAGGCGATGACCACCCTGCGCGAGCCCTCCTTGGGGCCGTGCTTCGGGATGAAGGGCGGGGCGGCCGGCGGCGGCTACGCCCAGGTGGTCCCGATGGACGACATCAACCTGCACTTCACCGGCGACTTCCACGCCATCACCTCGGCGCACAACCTGCTCGCCGCGCTGGTGGACAACTCCCTGCACCAGGGCAACCCGTTGCGTCTGGACCCCAAGCGGATCGCCTGGAAGCGGGTGCTCGACATGAACGACCGGGCGCTGCGCAACATCGTCGTCGGGATGGGGGGCAAGGGCGACGGGGTGGTCCGCGAGTCCGGCTTCGAGATCACCGTGGCCAGCGAGATCATGGCGGCCCTGTGCCTGGCCACCGGGCTGGAGGACCTCAAGGAGCGCTTCAGCCGGATCATCGTGGGGCACACCTACGACAAGGAGCCGGTCACCGCCGCCCAGCTGGAGGCGCCCGGCGCGATGGCGATGCTGATGAAGGACGCCGTCAAGCCGAACCTGGTGCAGACCCTGGAGAACACCCCGGCGATCATCCACGGCGGACCGTTCGCCAACATCGCGCACGGGGCCAACTCGGTGCTGGCCACCCGGACGGCGCTGAAGCTCGCCGACTACGTGGTCACCGAGGCCGGGTTCGGCGCGGACCTGGGCGCCGAGAAGTTCTTCGACATCGTCTGCCCGGTGGGTGGGCTGCGTCCGGACGCGGTCGTCCTGGTCGCCACCGTCCGGGCCCTCAAGAAGGGTGGGGGCCAGCACAAGGACGACCTGGCCACCGAGGACCTGGAGGCGTTGGGCACCGGGCTGGCCAACCTCGAGCAGCACCTGGAGAACGTGCAGAAGTACGGCCTGCCGGTGATGGTCGCGCTGAACCGGTTCCCCAGCGACACCGACGCCGAGCTGGACCTGGTGCGGCAGCGCTGCGCCCAGGTCGGCGCGGAGGTGGCCCTCTCCGAGGTCTTCGCGCACGGGGGAGCCGGCGGGGAGGACCTGGCCCGACAGGTGGTCCGGCTGTGCGAGCAGCCGAACAGCTTCGCCCCGCTCTACGACGCCGCCGAGGACATCCTCGCCAAGATCGAACGGGTCGCCACCGAGATCTACCGCGCCGACCGGGTCGAGCTCACCGCCACCGCCCGGACCCAGCTGCAGCAGTTGACCCAGGAGGGGTATGCCCACCTGCCGGTCTGCATGGCGAAGACCCAGTACTCCTTCTCGGACGACCCCACCCTGCTGGGTGCGCCCCGCGGTTTCGCGATCACCGTGCGCGAGCTGGTGGTCAACGCCGGGGCCGGGTTCGTGGTGGCGATGACCGGCGACATCATGCGCATGCCCGGGCTGCCCAGGGTGCCTGCCGCGAACGGCATGGACATCGCCGAGGACGGCACCATCACCGGCCTCAGCTGAGCAAGGTGCTCACGTAGGTCAGAAGCCTCACGCGAAGGCGATGACGATCCCGGCCGTGGTGAGCAGCAGCACCACCGAGATGAGCCGGTAGTTGGCCCATACCGGGACACCCTTCAGGGCCGCGGTCTCCTCGGTCCAGTAGTCCTTCTTCCAGGTGAGCTCCTTGGTCTTGGACTCGTCCGGCGAGGGCCCCAGGATGCTGATCACGACCAGCATCACCACCGAGAGCGCCAGGCTGAGGCCGGCGGCATACAGGAACTGGATGGTCGGCTCCTCCGGCACCACCTGGGTGAGGATGAAGGCCAGCAGCCCGAGCGGCTGCACCACGACCAGGGTGACGAAGGCCGCGGTCGCGCTGATCCGCTTGGAGGCGATGCCGACCAGGAAGACCGCCACCACCGGTGGCACCAGGAACGACAGCACCGACTGCAGGTACTCGTAGAGGGTGTCGAACTGGGCGATGAAGGGTGCCCACGCGATGGCCACCACCAGCGCCACCACCGTCGCCACCCGGCCGCTGAAGACCAGTCCGCGCTGCGAGGTGTCCGGCCGCAAGGTCTTGACGAAGTCCATCGTGACGATCGTCGAGGCGGAGTTGAGGATGGAGTCGACGGTCGAGGTGATCGCCGCGATCACGGCGGCCAGGATCAGGCCGCGGACACCCACCGGGAGCAGGTCGAAGACCAGGGTCGGGAAGACGGTGTCCGGGTCGTCCAGCTCGGGGTAGATCGCCAGGGCCATCACGCCCGGCAGGATGAACAGGAAGAGGAAGGCCAGCTTGATGAAGCCGGCCAGCAGCGAGCCCCAGCGCCCGTGGTCCAGGGACTTGGCGCCCAGCGTGCGCTGGACCACCAGCTGGTTGGTGGTCCAGTAGTACAGGCCGATGACCAGGACCCCGGTGATCAGCCCGGGCCAGGGCAGGTCCGGGTTGTCGGCGGGCAGGATGAGGCTCATCCGCTCCTCGCCCGCCGCCTCGGTGACCGCGTCCCAGGAGCCGACGGCGTTGAAGGTGGCGATCAGCACGATGACGCCGCCGATCAGCGTCACCGTCGCCTGGATGGAGTCGCTGATGATGACCGCGCCCAGGCCCCCGATGACGGTGTAGACGGCAGCCAGCAGCGCCAGCACCGCCACCGACACGAGCATCGGGACGTCCGGGTAGAGCACCTTGACGACGACCGCGCCCGCGAAGAGGGCCGCGGCCATGTCGATGAACATGTTGGCGAAGAGGTTGAAGCCCGCGAACGCCATCCGGGAGCGCCGGTCGTAGCGCTGCTCCAGGTACTCCGGCAGCGTGAAGACCTTGGAGCGCAGGTAGAACGGGAGGATGAAGAAGATGAAGATGACCAGGATGACGGCCGACATCCACTCGTAGGCGAAGATCGAGATGCCCTGCTCGTAGGCCCCGCCGGCCAGCCCGACGAAGGTGGCGCCGGACATGTTGGTGGCGACCAGGGACAGGCCGACGAAGGGCCACAGGAAGTTGCGGCCGCCGAGGAAGTAGTCCTCGGACTCGTCCGTCTCCTTGCCGCCGGCCTTGGCCTTCTTCTTCATCCGGGACTGCGCGACCAGCGGGATGATCCTGCTCAGCACCAGGTAGGCGATGATCACCGACAGGTCGAGCGCGCGCACGGTGAAGTCGGGGGTGCTGCCACCGGCGGACATCGGCAGCAGCACGTCGGAGATCATCGGCGGCCCTCCTCGTCCCGGACCACCAGCACGGCACAGGGGGCGTGCCGCACCACCTGCTCGGCGTCGTTGCCGAGCAGGGCCCGGGTCAGGGCGTTCTGCCCGCGGTGGCCGATGACGACCAGGTCTGCCTCGAGCTCGCCGCGGCGGAGCAGGATCTGCTCGGTGGCCCGCCCGGTCCGCACGGTGCCGGACGCCACATCCACCCCGGCCTCCTCGAGCTCGAGCACGGCGGCCGCCAGCACGGTATGCGCCTCAGCGAGGATCCGTTCCCGCTGGGCCGGTCCCAGCGGCGCGGGGGTGGTCCAGGTGGAGACCAGGGCGACGTGCAGGACGTGCACCTCGGCGCCGGTGTCGGCGGCGAGCTGGGCGACCCGTCGGCCGGCCAGCGTGGCGCTGGTCGACCCGTCGGTGGCGAGGAGGATGCGCTCAGGGAAAGGCATGACCGTGTTCCTGTCGGCGGTGACGTGCAGATCATCCTGGGTGGGGCGCCGGGCCTGCGCAAGGGTCGGACGGCAAGTTCACCCCCACGGGTGAGTTCGGCGTGTGCCCCCCGCGGCGCAACGGCCCGGAAACGACCGGCACCTAGACTGCGGGGCATGAGCGAGGTGTCCTGGCGTGAGGTGGCACCCGGTGTGCACGTGCGCCGGCACGAGGAGCTGAAGCTCAACTGCGGCCTGGTGGTGGGGGAGCAGCGGGCCCTGGTCGTGGACACCCGGAGCTTCCACCGGCAGGGCAGCGACCTGCTCCGGGCCGTCCGGGAGATCACCGACCTCGAGCTGGTGGTGGTCAACACGCACGCGCACTTCGACCACTGCTTCGGCAACGCCGCCTTCCGCGACTCGCAGATCTACGCCCACTCCGGTGCCGCCGACGACCTGCTCCGCACCGGTGAGCACCAGCGGCGCCAGGTGGTCGAGCACCTGCGCAGCACGGACCGCGAGGAGATCGCCCGGGACGTCGAGGCCACCGAGATCGTGCTGCCGTTCTACCTCGTCGAGGAGGACACCGCCATCGACCTGGGCGGGCGCGAGGTGGAGCTGCTCTACGCCGGCCGGGGGCATACCGACCACGACCTGGCGGTCGCCGTCCCGGACGCCGGGGTGGTCTTCGCCGGGGACCTGGTGGAGGAGGGCGCGGACCCGGCCATGGAGGACGCCTTCCCGATGGAGTGGGCCGCCACCCTGCATGCACTGCTGGAACGGCCCGCCGGCGTGCTGTCCGAGACCTGGGTGCCCGGCCACGGCCGGGTGGTCGACCGGTCCTTCGTGCAGGAGCAGGCCGCCCTGCTGGGTCGGCTCGCGGAGACGTTCACCGAGGTGCTCGCCGGCCGACCCACCGGGGTCGACGCGCTCGCCAGCGCCGCCAGAGGCCTCGGCCTGGAGGACCACACCCTGCGTCAGGCGGCGGTGCGGGCCCTGGAGCTGAGGTCCGGACCGACCTCCTGAGGGGTGCGCGCACCCTCTCGCCGGGGCCGGTCCGGCGACCTGCCGGGCGGCGTATTTGCACTCGGGGGTGTCGAGTGCTCATCATGGACCTAGCACTCTCACCCCGAGAGTGATAACAACCGACCGGCTTGCCGAGGGTCGGGAGCCGAGGCGACAGGAGCCCCGGCGATCCGGCTCGTCCGTCGCGGGCGGCACCCGGTCATCCATTTCGTCCACGTGTGGAGGAAACAGCGCAGATGGCCAAGACCATTGCTTTCGACGAGGAGGCTCGCCGCGGGCTCGAAAAGGGTATGAACACCCTTGCCGACGCCGTGAAGGTGACCCTCGGCCCCAAGGGCCGCAACGTCGTGCTCGAGAAGAAGTGGGGAGCCCCCACCATCACCAACGATGGTGTGAGCATCGCCAAGGAGATCGAGCTCGAGGACCCCTACGAGAAGATCGGCGCCGAGCTGGTCAAGGAGGTCGCGAAGAAGACCGATGACGTCGCTGGTGACGGCACCACCACCGCGACCGTCCTCGCCCAGGCCATGGTTCGCGAGGGGCTGCGCAACGTCGCGGCCGGCGCGAACCCGATGGCCCTGAAGCGGGGCATCGAGGTCGCCGTCAAGGCGGTCAACGACAGCCTGCTGTCCATGGCGAAGGAGGTCGACACCAAGGAGCAGATCGCGCAGTCCGCGAGCATCTCCGCGGCCGACACCGAGATCGGCGAGATGATCGCCGAGGCCATGGACAAGGTCGGCAACGAGGGTGTCATCACCGTCGAGGAGTCCAACACCTTCGGCCTGGAGCTCGAGCTCACCGAGGGTATGCGGTTCGACAAGGGCTACATCAGCCCCTACTTCGTGACCGACACCGAGCGCATGGAGGCCGTCCTGGAGGACGCCTACGTGCTGGTCGTGAACTCCAAGATCTCCTCGGTCAAGGACCTGCTCCCGCTGCTGGAGAAGGTCATGCAGTCCGGCAAGCCGCTGATGATCATCTCCGAGGACGTCGAGGGCGAAGGCCTGGCGACCCTGGTGGTCAACAAGATCCGCGGCAACTTCAAGTCCGTGGCCGTCAAGGCCCCGGGCTTCGGTGACCGGCGCAAGGCCATGCTGGCCGACATCGCCATCCTCACCGGTGGCCAGGTCATCTCCGAGGAGGTCGGTCTCAAGCTGGAGACCGCCGAGCTCGACATGCTGGGCACCGCCCGCAAGGTCGTGGTCACCAAGGACGAGACCACCATCGTCGAGGGCGGCGGCGACGCCGACCAGATCGCCGGCCGGGTCGCGCAGATCCGCAACGAGATCGACAACTCGGACTCGGACTACGACCGCGAGAAGCTGCAGGAGCGCCTGGCCAAGCTGGCCGGTGGCGTGGCCGTCATCAAGGCGGGCGCGGCGACCGAGGTCGAGCTCAAGGAGCGCAAGCACCGCATCGAGGACGCCGTCCGCAACGCCAAGGCCGCGGTCGAGGAGGGCATCGTCGCCGGTGGTGGCGTGGCTCTCATCCAGGCGTCCACGGCCTTCGAGGGTCTCTCGCTCACGGGTGACGAGGCCACCGGCGCCAACATCGTCAAGGTCGCCATCGAGGCCCCGCTCAAGCAGATCGCGATCAACGCCGGTCTCGAGGGTGGCGTCGTGGCGGAGAAGGTGCGCAACCTGACCCCGGGTCACGGCCTCAACGCCGCGACCGGCGAGTACGGCGACATGCTGGGCTTCGGCGTCGCCGACCCGGTGAAGGTGACCCGTTCTGCCCTGCAGAACGCGGCCTCCATCGCCGCGCTGTTCCTGACCACCGAGGCAGTCATCGCCGACAAGCCGGAGAAGACCCCGGCCATGCCGGCCGGTGACGGCGGCATGGGTGGCATGGGCGGCATGGACTTCTGACCCACCCGGGTCGGATCCGAGCACGCCCGCGTTGCTCGCGGGCGGACCACGACCGACGGGGCGGTCCCTCTTCACGAGGGGCCGCCCCGTCGGCGTTGCCCGGGGAGCGGCGGCGAGGTCTCTCCCGGGGTGGAGGGGGCACCCGTCACGGCGGGTGCCACCGCCTCGCCGCACTGGTGGGGCGCTCGACCCGGACGCGGCACCGGCGCACCCTCACTGCGGGGTGAAGCGCATCCGGTTGGTCTGCTCGACGAGCTCGTAGTCCTGGCCCGCGGTCCGCAGCGTCGTCGAGATCTGCTGCAGCGAGGTGCGCACCCGCTCCTGGGTGGCGCTCCAGTCCTGGGTCACGGCGGCGAAGCTGCCGGCCGCAGACCCCCGCCAGCAGTCCTGCAGCGCGTTCAGCTTGGCCATCATCGACCGGACGTCCGCCTCGATGCTCGCCGCGATGCGCTCGATGTCGCCGGACGCGCCGGCGATCCTGGCCGTGTCGACGGCAAAGGTGTTGCTCATGTCTGCCCCTCCTGGGTCCGGTGGCCGGTCGGCCACCTCCTGACCCGACGGTAGGGCGGGCGGGCACAGGCCCGCAGAAGTTCTCCACAGGCCGGCCCCCGGTTAGGGTCGCAGGGTGAGCGTCCTCATCGACCCGCCGATGTGGCCGGCGCACGGCCGGGTGTGGTCGCACCTGGCCAGCGACACCGATCTCGATGAGCTGCACCGGGTGGCGAGGCGGGCCGGGATCGATACCCGGCTCTTCGAGGGGGACCACTACGACGTGCCGCAGGAGCGGTATGCCGACGCGGTCGCGGCGGGCGCGCTGGAGGTGTCCGGTGCGCAGCTGGCCCGACGGCTGAGGGACAGCGGCCTGCGCTTCCGCAAGCGTCGCGGCGAGCGCCCGCTGGCCCGGCGCCCCGACGGCCTGGGGTCGATGGCGCCGACCCCGCACCTGCTGGAGGTCGTCGCCTCCGACCGTGAGCGGCATACCTCCGGGGCGGCGGTGGTCCTGGTCGGCTCCGCGGCCGACGACCGGCTGGTGCTGGTCCGTCAGCACCCGCGCGGCTGGGGGCCGCCCGGCGGCAAGCGGGACACCGGTGATGCGGACGTGCGGCAGACCGCGGTGCGCGAGATCGCCGAGGAGGTCGGACTCACCCTGCGCCCGGAGGAGCTGACGCCCGTGGGCTACGAACGGATCACCGTCGGGCCGGGCGGGGGTACCGCCACCTGGGACGAGGGCGACAACTACCTGCAGGTGTACGCCGTCGAGCTGCCGGCCCCCCTGCCACTCACCCCGGACCTGACCGAGGTGCTGGAGGCCCGGTGGTGCACCCCGGAGGAGGCCCGCCGTCTGGGGGAGCAGGAGCCGTGGTGGCCGCTGGTGGACTGGTGGTGCCGGCACCGGTCTCCCTGACCGACCGGGCGAGCCTCGTGTCCCGACCGGGCGAGCGTTGTGCCGCGACCGGGCGAGCGTTGTGCCCCGACCGGGCGAGCGTTGTGCTCCGCCGCTCTCAGGCCCCGCGCAGGTCTTCCAGCTCCGCAGCCAGGTTGATGCGCGCCCGTTCGGTCCACCGGCGGTGCGCGTGCCCGGTGCGGTAGAGCCGGTCCCGCCCGGCGAAGGCGCCCATGACGGCCGCGCGCCCGGCGCGGAAGGCCTCCGGCGGCACGTGCCCGTACTCGTGGCGCACCTGCTCTCGGTAGGCGGCATACCGGGCCGGGGGTGCGGACAGGATCCACAGGTCGGCGTCGTGCAGCGCGTCGTGCGCCGGCCGTCCGACCGCCCCCTCGTGGTCCAGGGTCATCAGCACCCCGCTCTCGACCTCGTCCACCACCCTGTCCTCGACGCCGAGGGCGTGCAGGTGGTCCCGGGCCAGGGTCGCGCTGCGGTGCTCGTTGCTGCCCGGGCGGGCGCGCGGGTCGTAGGCGAGGTCGTGGTACCAGGCGACGGTCCGGGCCAGCAACGCGTCCTCGCCGCCGAGCTCCCCGGCCGCCACCAGCTCGTCGAGGGCCGCCAGCACCTCCGCCAGGTGCTCGGTGGTGTGGTAGCTGCGCCGAGCCTCGGACCAGCCGAGCAGCAGCACGGACCCCTCGGCCAACCACCGGTCGTGACCCGCCGCGGGCGCCAGCAGCGCCGCGTCCGCGAGCCACCGGTCCAGCAGCGCCTCGGACCGGTCCCCGGAAGAGCCACCGGGGAAGCCCGGTGAGGGCGGGGCACCTGGAGGTATGCCGTCAGCGGCCACGCCCGCCCCCCGGCCGGTGCCGCTCCCAGCTCTCGCGGAGCTGGGAGTCCCCGCGGGTGAAGCCGGTCCTGACCGGGGTGCCGTCGTCGAGGACGACCGACCAGTACCTCTCCTGCTTGTCGCCGGGGGTGGTCGTCACCGTCTGCACCTGTGACCAGGCGACGGGCCCGTGCTCGGGCAGCAGCAGCCCGTGCGCGTCCACCCGGATGCTCCGGCTCGAACGGGTGGTGAGCTGGTGCGCCAGCTGGGCGACATGCCCCAGCGCGAACGCCAGGCCGACCAGTGCGAGCACCCACCAGAGCGTGCGCGCTCCCTCCGGGTCCACGGCCTGGTTGAGGGCCAGTGCGGTGACGAGCAGCGCGGGGAGGACCTGGACCCAGGCCCACCGCCCTCCGGGCACCAGTACGTCACCGGCGGTGAACTCCCGCACGTCGGACCTCCTCGTTGCGCGGTCGGGCACCACTGTCGCACGTCCACATCACGGTGGAGCGGGGTGGACCGGGGTGGGACCTGGACCGGGGTGGGACCGGCCCGGACCGGGAACGGCAGGACCCGCCACGCTCGGCGTGACGGGTCCTGCGCTCGACCAGGTCCGGGTCAGCGCTTGCCGAGCAGCGAGTCCGCCAGGTCCGCCAGGGCGTCGGCGAGGTCCTCGCGGGCGTCGTGCGCGGTGTCGGCGATGCTGGCGAAGGCCCCCTTGCTCTTGCCACCACCGGCACCGACCGCGCTGGAGAGGCCGTGGCCGACCGAGCTGGCGGCACCGGTGACCCCGCCGGCCACCGCGCCGGCGGCGTTGCCCACCCCGTCCACGACGGCCTCGGCCGCGTGCTTGGTGCCGGACAGGAACGACTGGGTGGCCAGCGTGAGCCCGGCACCGACCAGCCAGACGTCCTTGGCGACGCCGATGCCGTCGGGGGTCGGCCGGATGCCGTCCTCCTGGGTCATCCCGGGGGTCTTGAGGTACATCCCGGTGAGCCCGACGCCGAACGCGGCGAGCCCGGCGCCGGCCACGGCGGAGGGCACCTTGGGCCAGAGCAGGGCGGCGCCCAGGCCGATCTCGCTGTAGGCGAGGAGCTTGGTGAAGTCACCGGCCTTCATGTCCTTGAACACCGGGTAGACGCTGGAGGCCCAGCCGTGCGTCTGCTCGGCCTGCTCCTCGGTGGACTTGAGCTTGCCGATGCCGGAGTTCAGGATGAAGGCGCCGGTGGCGACCCGCAGCGGGATGTGGGTGGGGTGCATGGGTGTCTCCTCGTGATGGGCTCTACTGCCGTCCCTACGGTATGCCGTGACCGCCGGGGCTGCGACCCCGGACCTCCGCGCACGCCCGGGGTGCCCAGGGTCGGCCGGGGACCTCGCGATCGACTGCACCCCACCTAGAATGCTCGGGACCCACCACTCTCGGACGACGAGGCCCGCATGACCACCCCACCGCACCGCTCGACCGCGCTCAGCGTGGTGGTGCCCGTCTTCGACGAGGAGGAGGTGCTGCCGCTGTTCGTGGCCCGGCTGCGGCCGGTGCTGGACGGTCTGGGGCAGGAGCGGGACTACGAGGTGCTGGTCGTCGACGACGGCAGCACCGACGCCACCCCGGTGCTGCTGCAGCGCGAGCTGCGGTCCTGGCCCCAGCTGAGGGTGGTGCGGCTGCGCGCCAACGCCGGGCACCAGGCGGCGATCTCGGCCGGGCTGGCGCGGGCCGGCGGGGAGCTGGTGGTGACCATCGACGCGGACCTGCAGGACCCTCCGGAGCTGATCGCCGACATGGTGGACGTGGCCCGCCGGGAGTCGTTGGACGTGGTCTACGCGACCCGCTCGGACCGCAGCAGCGACACCCGTTTCAAGCGGGTCACGGCGCACGGCTACTACGACACGATGCGCCGCCTCGGCGCGGACCACGGACCCACTCACGCCGGTGACTTCCGGCTCATGTCCCGGGCCACGGTCGAGGCGGTCAACGCCCTGCCCGAGCACCACCGGGTGCTGCGCCTGGTGGTGCCCTCCCTCGGCTTCCCCTCCGCGGTGCTCTCCTACCGCCGGGACGAGCGCGCGGCGGGCCGCTCCAAGTACCCCTTCACGAAGATGCTCCGGCTGGCGGTCGACTCCATCACCGGCGCCAGCCTGGCCCCCCTGCGGCTGGCCACATGGCTCGGCTTCCTGGGGGCGCTGGTGGCCCTCGGCCTGCTGGTCTACGCGCTCGTCGGCTTCGCGGTCGGGCTCACCGTGCCCGGCTGGACCTCCACCTTCATGGTGGTGACCGCGGTCGGAGGGGTGCAGCTGCTCTGCCTCGGGATCATGGGCGAGTACGTCGGCCGGACCTACACGATGCAGCTGGACCGGCCGACCTACCACGTGGCCCACGACTCGGGGGAGACCGAGGCCCGCTAGTCCCGCAGCGGCGCGGGCAGCTCGCGGGTATGCACGACGGTCAGCCCGCTGACGGCCCGGGTGAGCACCACGTACAGCCGGCGCAGGCCGGTCCGCTCGTCCGGCTCGGCCTCGGCGATGGTGGTCGGCTCCAGCACCACCACCTGGTCGAACTCCAGGCCCTTGGCGACGGTGGCCGGGACGAGGTGCACCCGCTGCAGCCGCTCGCCGGCGTGCGTCCCGTCGAGCACCTCGTGCTCGACGCCGGCGCTGCTCAGCGCCGTGCCCACCCGGCCCACCCAGGCGTCCGGGACGATCAGCCCCACCGACCCCTGGTAGGCCACGACCAGCTCACCCACCGCCTTCACCGCGCCGTCGACAGCCTCCACCGCGCCGCCGACCGCATCGCCGCCGTCCCCGGACCCCTCGGCCCGGAGCACGTCCAGCCGGCCGGGGTGCGAGCGCACCGACTCCGGGGGCCTCAGGTCGGGCGCGATCGAGGGCAGCAGCCGGGCCGCGAACTCGATCACCGAGGAGGGCACCCGGAAGCCGCGCACCAGCTCCTCCAGGTGCGTCGTGGCCGCATCCAGCTCCTTGCCCAGGTGGTGCAACGACTCCGCCCAGGAGGCTGTCGACCAGGGCGTGGTGCCCTGGGCCAGGTCCCCGAGCACGGTCAGCGACCCGGTCGAGGCGCGCCGCCCGACCGCCCGCAGCTGCATCGGGGACAGGTCCTGCGCCTCGTCCAGCACGACGTGACCCAGGCTGGGCGTGCGGTCCAGCAGGTCGGCGAGCTCGTCCAGGAGCACCAGGTCGGCCGCGCTCCAGCGGGCGCCGGCCGCCGTCCGCGGCGGGTCCGCCCAGCGCATCGCCTGCTGGTCGTCCGCCAGGTGCTCGCCGGTGGAGAGCAGCTGCGCCAGCACCGCCGCCGGACGTACCTGCGGCCAGAGCGTCTTCACGTACGCCTTCACCGTCGCGGACCGGGCCAGGCTGTCCTGCACCCGGTCGTCGGGCGCGTCCCCGGCGCGTTCCATCGCCACCATCACCGCGTGCGCCAGCCGCTGGTGCAGCATCGCCCGGGCGGCGGCATACCCGACCCCGCGGGTGCGCAGCTCGGCCACCATCTCCGCCACCTCGTAGGCCGGCACCCGCCAGCGCCGCGAGCCGCGCGGCACCACCAGCGCCTCGGTGACCGGGCGGACCTGCGCCCACAGCGCCTCCCGCAGCACCTGCGCCATCCGGGCCTCGCCCTTGAGCCGGGCGACCTCGGTGGGGTCGGTGGCCCGGACCCGGCCACCTCCGCCGGCCAGCTCCTCCACGGTGGTGTGCCGCACGCTGACCTCCCCGAGCGAGGGCAGCACCGCGCCCACGTGCTCCAGGAACGCCCGGTTCGGCCCGACCACGAGCACCCCGGAGCGGGCCAGCCGGTCCCGGAACGCGTAGAGCAGCCAGGCGGCACGGTGCAGTCCGACCGCGGTCTTGCCGGTGCCCGGGGCGCCCTGCACGCACAGGGTGGTGCTGACGTCGGCCCGGACGATCTCGTCCTGCTCGGGCTGGATGGTGGCGACGATGTCGCGCATCGGGCCGATCCGGGGGCGCTCGATCTCCTTGGCCAGCAGGGCGCTCGGCTCGTCGCTGACGGTGCCGGAGGCCAGCCACTCGTCCTCCAGCGCGGTGATCCGGCCGCTGTCGACGCCGAACCGCCGGCGCAGCACCAGGCCCATCGGGTCGCTGCCGCTGGCCCGGTAGAACGGGGTGGAGACGCCGGCCCGCCAGTCGATGACGACCGGTTCGCCGTCGGCGTCGGAGACGTGCCGGCGCCCGATGTAGAGCCGTTCCCCGGCGTGCCCGCCCTGCGAGGGGTCGTCGGCGCGGTCCACCCGGCCGAAGAAGAGGGTCGTACCGGGGTCATCCTGCAGGGCCTTCGCACGCAGCCACAGGGTCTGCGCGAGGGCCTCGCCGGCGATGGCGTCGCCGCCGTCCGCCTGCAGGGACAGGGTGTGCTCGCGCATCCGGGCCAGCTCGGTACGGGCACGCTCCAGGTGCGCCTGCTCGGCGGCGAGCTCGGCGGTGGGGTCGAGGGCGGGGTCGGTGGTGGGATCGAGGGTGTCGGGATCAGGAGGGTCCAGGGCAGGCGGCATGTCGGCATACCTCGTGGGGGTGAGGAGGAGGAGGGGGCCAGCCACCTTACCGCCTGCGTGCGTCCGCCGTCAGGCTCCGCGGTCGACGGGTAGCGTGGGCGGCATGCTCTTCGCGTTCTCCGTCGCCCCGACCACCGCCACCGGGTCCGGCTCGGTCAGCGCCGCCGTCGCCGACGCCCTGCGCGTCGTCCGCGCCTCCGGCCTGCCCTACGAGCTCACCTCGATGTTCACCACGATCGAGGGGGAGTGGGACGAGGTGATGCCGGTGATCAAGGCGGCCTGCGACGCGGTCGCCACCCACTCGCCGCGCGTCTCGCTGGTGGTCAAGGCCGACCTGCGTCCCGGGTATGCCGGTCAGCTCACCGAGAAGGTGGCCCGGGTCGAGGCGCAGCTCGCCGACGACTGAGGTGCCTCAGAGCACGCCCAGCTGGGAGACCAGGAAGAGCGCGGTGAAGCCGATGAGGAAGACCAGCCCCGCGTAGGACAGCGCCTTGATCCCGGTGGACAGCTGGCGCTCGCTGCGGATGATGGAGAAGTTGAGCCAGGCGAAGACCGGCGCGGTGAGGAAGGCGCTGACCATCGCGAAGCGCAGCATCGTCGCCAGCTCGGCGCTCATCCAGACCACGATCGCCAGCGCCACCGCGCTGATCCCGGTGATCCACACGTCCTTGGACCGGCTGGTCATCTCCGGCTGACCCCGCAGCAGGCGCAGCGACTCGGCGGCGGCCCGGGCATACCCGTCGACCACCGAGATCACCGTGCCGAACATGCAGGCGAAGGCGATCAGCGCCATCAGCGGCACCGCCCACTGCCCGATCGCGGCCCCGTACATCGCCATCAGCTGCGGGATGTAGGCGCCGCCGGCCATCTCCAGCTCGGCGCCGGAGCCGTACTGGACCAGCACCCCCAGCGCGACGAAGAAGACGGCCAGCACGGTGGAGACGACGTAGCCGGTGTTGAAGTCGAAGAGCACGTCCTTGACCGCGATGGTGCGGTCCTTCGCCTTGGCCTTGACCCACAGCGAGTTCAGCGCGCTGATCTCCACCGGCGCCGGCATCCAGCCGATCACGGCGACCAGGAAGGGCAGCGTGGCCAGGGTCCACGGGGACGGGTCCTCGAAGGCGGGCTGGCGCACCGGGCCCTGCGACGCGGCCATCACCACGGCGGCGACGGTGGACACCGCGAGGGTCGCCACGATCACCTTGGTCACCCGGTCCAGGGCGGTGTAGTGGCCGCCGACCAGCAGCAGCCAGGTGACGCCCATCAGCAGCGCCGCCAGCAGCGGCACGCCCAGGCCCCAGGAGGCCGGCACCAGGTAGGCCAGGATCACCGTGCACAACAGCGCCACTCCCGCGGCGGAGACCACCGAGGACAACGCCACCAGCACGAAGAACACCCACAGGTATGCCCTCCCGCGCCGGGCATAGCCCTCCACCAGGCTGCGTCCGGTCTCGGCGGCGTACTGCGGGCCGAACCGGAAGAACGGGTACTTGAGCACGTTGGCCAGCACGATCAGCCAGACCAGCTGCCAGCCGAAGAGGGCCCCGGCCTGGGTGGAGGAGATGAGGTGCGAGGCGCCGATGGCGGCGGAGGCGGCCAGCAGGCCCGGCCCCATCGCAGCCCACCTGTTGCGCCACGTCGAGCGTGCTGCGGCCCTGGTATCCCCGTCGACGACCATGCGCGGCAGGGTACCACCGGGATCGGCGCCACCGCGGTGGCTACGGGTAGCCCTGACGACCTCTACCCACCGCGGTGCGCGCGGTGGGACCGGGCCCGCAGCGGCCGGGGCACGGGGCGCCGGCCCTCGTGCCGCTGCACCGCGAGCTCGTAGGACTCCACCAGCGACTCGGTGGCCGCCCGCCAGGAGTGCCGTTCGGCGTCGGCCCGGGCCGCGGTGCCGAGCCGGGCCCGCAGGTCCGCATCGGTCAGCACCGCCCGCAGCCGGGCGGTGAGCGTGGCCGTGTCGCCGGGGGTGACCAGGTAGCCGGTGCGGCCGTCGTCGATGACGAACGGGATGCCACCGGCGTCGGCGCCGACCACCGGCACCCCGCTGGCCATCGACTCCAGCGCCACCAGACCGAGCGTCTCGGTGGTCGAGGGGAAGGCGAAGACGTCGGCGCTGGCGTAGGCCGCGGCCAGCTCGGCCCCGCCGAGGTAGCCGGTGAACACCGTCGGGGTCCCGGCGAACATCCGCTCCAGCTCCGCCCGGCCCGGCCCGGAGCCGACGAAGGCCATCCGCACGCCCTCGGGTGCCAGCGCCCGGATCGGCTCGAGCAGCTGGTCCAGGTCCTTCTCCCGGGAGAGCCGCCCGACGTAGAGGATCAGCGGCGCCTCGGGGTGCCCGTCGGTCAGCCGGTCCCGCATCACGGCGTCGGCCCGGTCCGGCCGGTAGCCCTGGGTGTCGACCGCCTTGGGCCACAGGTCGACCTCGCGGATCCCCACCTCCCGCGCCCGGTCGACCATCTGCGTGGAGGTGCACAGGTTCACCTCGGCGAGGTTGTGCATACCGGTGATCCAGGCCTGCGAGGGCGCGCGCAGCACGGACAGGCCGTTGCCGAGCCGGGTCGTGTAGGACGGGACGTCGGTGTGGAAGCTGGCCAGCAGCGGCAGGTTGCGTCGCCGCGCCGAGATCACCCCGTAGGCCGCCAGCCACACCGGGTTGACCGCATGCACCAGGTCGGGGTGGAAGGCCTGCATCTCGCGGGCGATCCTGGCCGTCGGCAGCCCGACCATGATCTCCGGGTACCAGGGCTGGAAGGACACCGAGCGCACCCGCACCACCCGGTGCGGCCCGTAGTGCGCGGGCGGGTCGCCGGGGGCGAACACCAGCGCGGTATGCCCGAGCTCACCGAGCTCGTCCAGCGTGCGGGTGATACGGGTGACGACGCCGTCGACCTTGGGCAGGAAGACCTCGGTGAAGAGCGCGATCCGCATGGGGGCGGCGCCGGTCAAGCCGTGCGCTCGGCGGCACCGACGGCGGCCCGCGAGGCCGGCACACCCGGCTGCTGCTGCCGGGTCCAGGTGGAGGTGCAGGGGATCTTCTCGAGGTCGGCGCGGTCGGCATACCGGCGGGCGACGTCCTCGATCTCCATCAGCAGGCCCTCCTCCAGCAGGGTCGGCTCCAGGCCCAGGTCGAGGAAGGTCTCGTTGTGCACGTGCAGCTCGTTCTCGGGTGCCTCGTGCCGAGGGTTGGGCACCAGCTCCACCTCGCCGTCGCTGATCCGGGCGACCAGCTCGGCGAGGTCCCGGACCCGGTGGGTCTGCGTCATCTGGTTGAAGATCTTCACCCGGTCACCGGTGGCGGGTGGGTTCTCCAGCGCGATCTGCACGCAGCGCACCATGTCGCGGATGTGGATGAAGGCGCGGGTCTGGCCACCGGTGCCGTGCACGGTCAGCGGGTAGCCCACGGCCGCCTGCATGAGGAAACGGTTGAGCACGGTGCCGTAGTCACCGTCGTAGTCGAACCGGTTGATCAGCCGCTCGTCACGCAGCGTCTGGTCGGTGTGGGTGCCCCAGACGATGCCCTGGTGCAGGTCGGTGATCCGCAGCGCGTCGTTCTTGGCGTAGTAGGCGAAGAGCTGCTGGTCCAGCACCTTGGTCATGTGGTAGATCGAGCCGGGGTTGCTCGGGTAGAGGATCTGCTGCTCGACCCGGGAGCCGTCGTCGGCCGCGATCTCCACGTCCAGGTAGCCCTCAGGGATGGCCATCCCTGCGGTGCCGTAGCCGTACACGCCCATCGTGCCCAGGTGCACCAGGTGCACGTCCAGCCCGGTCTCCACCAGGGCGCACAGCAGGTTGTGGGTGGCGCCGGTGTTGTTCTCGACCGTGTAGCGCTTGTGCCCCGGCGACTTCATCGAGTACGGGGCGGAGCGCTGCTCGGCGAAGTGCACCACCGCGTCCGGTGTGTGCTCCCGCAGGAAGGCCACCAGCCCCGGGTAGTCCTGCGCCAGGTCGAGCCGGACGAAGGTCATCGGGCGACCGCCGACCTCCTCCCAGCCGGCCAGCCGGTCCTCGACGGAGGCGATCGGGGTGAGCGACTCGGCCCCCAGCTCCTCGTCGATCCCGCGCCGCGAGAGGTTGTCCACGATGACCACGTCGTGGCCGAGGTCGGACAGGTGCAGGGCTGCCGGCCATCCGCAGAAGCCGTCACCTCCGAGCACTGCGATCTTCACCCAGGACTCCTCGCATCGGTTCGCGCCGGCTCAGGGGGTGCCGGTGCTGCCCCAAGGTACCAATCCCGGGGCCCTGGACGGGTCCTCGGCTCCCCCTGGCGCGCGGCGCCGGAAACCCGGTGGCCCCGGTGCCCGGCGGCGGGGGAGACTGCTCGGCATGGGTCATCTGGACATCACCGGGCTGGGGTATGCGCTGCCGGACGGGCGACCTCTGCTGCGGGACGTCGGTCTGCGGGTGGGGGAGGGGGCCCGGGTCGCTCTCGTCGGCCCCAACGGCAGCGGCAAGACGACGCTGCTGCGGATGGTCGCCGGGGAGCTGCGCCCGCACGAGGGCAGCGTCTCGGTGACCGGTGGCCTGGGGGTGATGCCGCAGTTCATCGGCCGGATGGGGCGTGACGGGACGCCGGGTCAGGAGCCGCCCACGGTGCGGGACCTGCTGGTCTCGGTGGCCCCTCCACGGGTGCGGGCCGCGGCGCGCGAGCTCGAGCGGGCAGAGCTGGCGATCATGACCGTCGACGACGAGCCGGCCCAGCTCGGCTACGCCCAGGCGCTCTCCGACTGGGCGGACATCGGCGGGTACGAGCAGGAGACGCTCTGGGACGTGTGCACGGTCGCGGCCCTCGGCATACCGTTCGAGCAGGCGCAGTGGCGCGGTACCGACACGCTGTCCGGGGGAGAGCAGAAGCGGCTGGCGCTGGAGGCGCTGCTGCGCGGGCCGGACGAGGTGCTGCTGCTGGACGAGCCGGACAACTACCTCGACGTGCCGGGCAAGCGCTGGCTGGAGCAGCAGCTCGCCGACAACCCCAAGACGGTGCTGCTGATCAGCCACGACCGCGAGCTGCTCGCGCAGGTGGCGACCCGGGTGGCGACCCTGGAGCCGGGCGCTGCCGGCAGCACGCTGTGGGTGCACCCCGGCGGCTTCGCCGGCTGGCACCGGGCCCGCCAGGAGCGCAACGAGCGGCTGGAGGAGGCGCGTCGACGCTGGGACGAGGAGCACGCCAAGCTGCGTGACCTGATGCTGCGGTACAAGGCCAAGGCCGCCTACAACGCCGACATGGCCAGCCAGTACCAGGCCGCCCAGACCCGGCTGCGGCGCTTCGAGGAGGCCGGTCCGCCGGAGGACGTGGCCCGGGAGCAGAAGGTCTCGATGCGGCTGCGCGGCGGCCGGACCGCCAAGCGGGCCGTGGTCTGCGAGGGCCTGGAGCTGACCGGCCTGATGCGGCCCTTCGACCTGGAGGTCTGGTTCGGGGACCGGGTGGCGGTGCTCGGCTCCAACGGCTCCGGCAAGTCGCACTTCCTGCGGCTGCTGGCGGCCGGCGGGTCGCAGCCGGAGGTCGAGCACCTGCCCGTCTCGGACGTGGTGCCGGCGCCGGTGGCGCACACCGGTGTGGCGCGCCTCGGGGCCAGGGTCCGTCCCGGGTGGTTCGCCCAGACGCACGACCACCCGGCCCTGCTGGGGCGCACCCTGCTGGAGATCCTGCACCGTGGGGACGAGCACCGTCGGGGTATGCCGCAGCACGAGGCGGCGCGGGTGCTCGACCGCTACGAGCTCGCCCGGGCCGGGGACCAGAGGTTCGAGTCGCTCTCCGGCGGGCAGCAGGCGCGGCTGCAGATCCTGCTGCTGGAGCTCTCCGGGGCGACGCTGCTGCTGCTCGACGAGCCGACCGACAACCTGGACCTGCACTCGGCGGAGGCGTTGCAGGCCGGGCTGGACGCCTTCGACGGGACGGTGCTGGCGGTCACCCACGACCGCTGGTTCGCCGCCTCCTTCGACCGGTTCGTGCTCTTCTCGGCCGAGGGGCGGGTGCTCGAGACGCCGGAGCCGGTCTGGGACGAGGCCCGGGTGCGACGGGCCCGCTAGCGCGTCGCGGTCACCGGCGGGCGGGCATACCGGCGAGGGGACACCACTCTCAGCCGGTTCGTCATCCTTCGTCCTGCACGAACGAGCCGCAGGATGACGAACCGGCTGAGAGTCGCCGGTCAGCCCTCGTCGGGGCGGGTGGTGAGCCGCACCGTCACGTCGGTGCGCTCGCCGTCGCGGACGTAGGAGACGACGGCCTCCTCGTCGGCGGCCCGCTCACGGACCTGGCCCACCAGGGCCGTGGCGCTCGTGGTCGGCTCCTCGTCGATGGCGATGATGACGTCGCCCTCGGCCAGCCCGGCGCCGGCGGCAGGGGAGCCGGCCTCGACCTGGGTGACGACGGCGCCGGTCACGGTGGCCCCGTCGACCTCGGCCTGGGCGTCGTTCAGCCCCACCCCGAGGAAGGCGTGGGTGGCGGTGCCGGTCTCGATGAGCTGCTCGGCGATCAGCTGCACCTTGCCCGAGGGGATGGCGAAGCCGATGCCGATCGAGCCGCTCTGACCGCCGACACCCGAGGAGAGCGAGGCGATCGAGGAGTTGATGCCGACCAGCTCACCGGCCGCGTTCACCAGGGCGCCGCCGGAGTTGCCGGGGTTGATCGCCGCGGAGGTCTGGATCGCGTTGGTCACCACGGCCTGGGCCTGCTGGCTGCCCTGCGCGCTCTGCGTGCTGACCGGGCGGTCCAGGGCGCTGACGATGCCGGTGGTGACCGTGCCGGAGAGGCCGAGCGGGTTGCCGACGGCCATCACCGGGTCACCGACACCGAGCGCGTCGTCGTCACCGACGGCGATCGCCTGCAGGTCGTCGGGCCCGTCCTGCAGCTGCAGCACGGCCAGGTCGCTGGAGACGTCCGAGCCGACGACGTCGGCGGAGTAGGTGCGTCCGTCGGGCAGCGACACCTGCACCTCCTGGGCACCCTCGACGACGTGCGCGTTGGTGACGATGTGGCCCTGGTCGTCCCAGACCACCCCGGACCCGGAGCCCTGGCCGGCGGCACCGGCCACCGCGATCGAGACCGTGCTGGGGGTGACGGCCTCGGCGACCGAGGCCCAGTCCTGCTCGCCGCTGAGGGACACCGTGGTGCCCTGCGCCTCGCCGGAGGCCTCGATCACCTGCGGGCTGTCGTCGTCACCGGCGGCCAGCTCGGTGAGGGCGAAGGTGCCACCGGAGGCGAGCACCGCCGCCAGCACGGCGGCGACGACGACGTCACCGGAGCGGCGTCGGGGGCGCCGCGGGGCCGAGGAGGGGGCAGGTCCGGTCGGGGTGGCCGTCGTCACAGGTCCCGTGGGGGTGCCTCCCGTCGAGGGTGCTCCCGTCGGGGCGGCGGCCGTCGGGGTCGACCCCGTGGCGGTCGGTCCCGGCACCGGACCGGTGTCGTCGCGGTGGATCGGGGCGGTGAGGTCGTCGGCGTCACCGTTGCGGCGGTCGGCGTGGGGGTCGGGGTGCGGGGTGCTCATATGTCCTATGTCATCAGGTCGAGATCGGCACAGCCTGGGTCGAGGCTATGAGTTTGCTGAACGTGCCGCGGGCAGCTCCACCCGGAAGGTGGCGCCACCGCCCGGCGTGGGGACGTGCCGGACGCTTCCCTGGTGGCGGCCGACGATGGCGGCGACGATCGCCAGGCCGAGGCCGGTGCCTCCGGAGGCCCGGCTGCGGGACTTGTCGGTGCGGAAGAAGCGCTCGAAGACCCGGGCCGCGGTGTCCTCGTCCAGGCCCTGACCGTGGTCACGGACCTCCACGACGACCAGCTCGTCGTCCCGGCCGACGGCCACGTCGACCGGCGTCCCGGGCGGGGTGTGCGCCAGGGCGTTGGCGACCAGGTTGGTCAGCACCTGGCGGAGCGCACCGTCCTCACCCATTACCACCGGGACCAGGTCGGGCTGGTCCTCCGACAGCGGCACCAGCTCGACGGTCCGCTGAGGGGCGCGGACCCGGGCGTCCTGCACCACGTCGGAGGCGAGCACCGTCAGGTCCACCCGGGTCGGTGACATCTCGGGCTCGGAGTCCCAGCGGGTCAGGGTGAGCAGGTCCTCGACGAGACGGGTCATCCGGGTCGCCTCGTCCTCGATCCGGCGCATGGCGCCGGAGACGTCCTCGGGGTCGGACATCGCGCCGAACCGGTGCAGCTCGGCATACCCCTTGACGGTCGCCAGCGGGGTGCGCAGCTCGTGCGAGGCGTCGGCCACGAAGTCGCGCATCCGTCGCTCGGAGGCCTGGCGCACACCGAAGGACTGCTCGATCCGGGCGAGCATGACGTTGAGCGAGTCCGAGAGCGAGCCCACCTCGTCGCTGGCGCCCGGCGGCGGGATCCGTCGGGTGAGGTCGCCGGCCGCGATCGCGGCGGCGGTGTCCTCCATCCGGGTCAGCGGACGGAAGGCGCGACGCACCGCGAACCAGCCCAGCACGCCGACGACGACCATCGTGGTGAGCCCGATCACGACGGTGAGGAAGAAGAGCTGGCTCACCGTGTTGTCGACCGCGGTCAACGGCAGCCCGACGGCGATGGTGCCGCCGATCTGGCCGCTGGGGTTCTCCACCCGCGCCGCCAGCACCCGCCACCGGGTGACGTCGTCGGTGCTCTTCACGGTGAACGGGGTGCCCAGCCGCGGGTCGTCGGTCTCGAGCCTGCCCAGGTCGGGCGGGTTGTTGATCTGCTGGGTGGGCAGCGCGATCGCGGGGACCGAGTCGTCGGCGGGGGTGACCAGGACGTAGTAGGGGTTCGGCGGGACGAAGACCTGCTGCTCCGAGGGCGGCAGACCGGCCGCCTGCTCCTCGACCTGGGTGAACGCGCTCCGGGCCAGCGGCTCGATGTAGGCGCTCAGGTCGGCGTCGGCGCGCTCCACCAGGTAGGTGCGCAGCTGCATGACGGTGACCGACGTGGTCAGCAGGTATGCCGCCAGCACCAGCAGCACGAGCACCATCACCAGGCGCCGGGTCAGCGACAGCCCGTGCAGCCGGGCATAGGTCGTGCGACGGAGGCGCTGGAGCACGTGCGGCGCCGCGATCAGGCGGCGCGCGGGGCGCGCAGCACGTAGCCGACTCCGCGCTTGGTGTGGATCAGGGGTTCGCCGACCACGTCGATCTTGCGGCGCAGGTAGGAGATGTAGGACTCGACGATGTTCATCTCGCCGCGGAAGTCGTAGTCCCACACGTGGTCCAGGATCTGGCTCTTGGAGAGCACCCGGCCGGGGTTGAGCATGAGGTAGCGCAGCAGCTTGAACTCGGTGGGGGAGACCTCGATGACCTTGCCGTTGCGGCGGACCTCGTGGCTGTCCTCGTCGAGCTCCAGGTCGGCCACCCGCAGCACGTGCCCGTCCTCCTCGTCGGCGATCCGGGTCCGGCGCAGCACCGCGCGGATGCGGGCCACGACCTCCTCCAGGCTGAACGGCTTGGTGACGTAGTCGTCGCCGCCGACGGTGAGGCCCTTGATCTTGTCGTCAAGCGAGTCCCGTGCGGTCAGGAAGACGATCGGCAGGTCCAGGCCGCGCTCGCGAAGGGTGCGGGTGACGGAGAAGCCGTCCATGTCCGGGAGCATGATGTCCAGCACCGCGAGGTCGAACTCGTGCTCCCCGGACAGCTGCAGCGCGCTGCGCCCGTCGGCGGCGGCGTGCACCTTGAAGCCCGCAAAACGCAGGCTGGTGGTGAGCAGCTCACGGATGTTGGTCTCGTCCTCGACCACCAGCAGGGTGGCTTCGGTCTCGGTGGCGCTGGCGCTCATACCTCCACTGTGGCCCTGGAGGCTGTGGATTTCCTGGACATCTCCTGCGTGTCTGGCGACCCGCCCGTCGTCAGTCGAGGGTGGCGAGGTCGTCGGCGTCCACGATCCGGTAGGCATACCCCTGCTCGGCGAGAAAGCGCTGGCGGTGCGCCGCGAAGTCGGCGTCCACCGAGTCGCGGGACACCACCGTGTAGAAGTGCGCGGTGCGGCCGTCACCCTTGGGGCGGAGCACCCGGCCCAGCCGCTGCGCCTCCTCCTGGCGCGACCCGAAGGTCCCGGAGACCTGGATGGCGACGCTCGCCTCGGGCAGGTCGATGGAGAAGTTCGCGACCTTGCTGACCACCAGCAGGGTGATCTCGCCCTCCCGGAACTGGCGGAACAGCTCCTGGCGCTGGGGCACGCTCGTCTCCCCGGTGATCAGCGGGGCGTCCAGGCCGTCGGCCAGCTGGTCCAGCTGGTCCAGGTACTGCCCGATGACGAGGGTGGGCTCGCCCCGGTGCCGGTCCACCAGCTGCCGGACCACCGGGTCCTTGGCCGGGGCGCACGCGGCGAAGCGGTAGCGCTCGTCCGGCTCGGCGACGGCGTACGCCATCCGCATCGACTCCGACAGGCTGACCCGGACCTCGACGCAGTCGGCCGGCGCGATGTAGCCCTGCGTCTCGATGTCCTTCCACGGCGCGTCGTAGCGCTTCGGGCCGATGAGGGAGAAGACGTCGGACTCGCGCCCGTCCTCCCGGACCAGGGTGGCGGTCAGGCCGAGGCGGCGGCGCGCCTGCAGGTCGGCGGTCATCCGGAAGATCGGCGCCGGCAGGAGGTGCACCTCGTCGTAGAGGATCAGCCCCCAGTCCCGGGCGTCGAGCAGGTCGAGGTGGGGGTAGATGCCCTTCCGCTTCAGGGTGAGCACCTGGTAGGTCGCGATGGTGACCGGCCGGATCTCCTTGCGGGAGCCGGAGTACTCGCCGATCTCGTCCTCGGTGAGCGAGGTCCGGCGGAGCAGCTCCTCGCGCCACTGCCGGGCGCTCACGGTGTTGGTGACGAGGATGAGCGTGGTCGTCGAGGAGCGGGCCATCGCCCCGGCGCCGACCAACGTCTTGCCGGCACCGCAGGGGAGCACGACGACCCCGGAGCCACCGTCCCAGAATCCGTCGACGGCCTGCTGCTGGTAGGGCCGCAGCGACCAGTCGGTGGTGTCCAGGTCGATCTGGTGGGCCTCGCCGTTCACGTAGCCGGCGTGGTCCTCGGCGGGCCAGCCGACCTTGAGCAGCTCCTGCTTCAGGTGCCCGCGCTCGGAGGGGTGGACGACCACGGTGTCGTCGTCGACCCGGTCGCCGACCAGCGGGGCGATCCGCTTGTGGCGGAGCACCTCGGTCAGCACGGCGCGGTCGGTGGTGCGCAGCAGCAGCTGGGGCTCGCCCTCGCCGTCCACGACCTCCTTGGTCAGGGTCAGCCGCCCGTAGCGCGCCATCGTCTCCGCCACGTCGACCAGCAGCGACTGCGGGACGGGGTAGCGGCTGTGGGTGACCAGGGCGTGCACGACCTGCTCGGCGTCGTGGCCGGCCGCCCGGGCGTTCCACAGGCCGAGCGGGGTGACTCGATAGGTATGCACGTGCTCGGGGGCGCGCTCGAGCTCGGCGAAGGGCGCGATCTCGCGTCGCGCCGCCTCGGCGTCGGGGTGGTCGACCTCGAGGAGCAAGGTCTTGTCGGACTGGACGATCAGGGGACCATTCATCGCTGCGCTCAACGCCGGGGCTGTGGTGCGGCATTCCGGCGGGGGGTGGGCGGTTGTCCACAAGTGGTGTGTCACCTCTTGCCGGGTTCGAACAGATGTACTAACATGGGGGTATCGAGGAGCCCAGGGGGGTGAAGTGCGATGGCGACGCAGCCGATCGAGGAAGGTCAGGACCGTGAGAGTGCTGGGGTGGGTCAGGACCATGGCGACCTGGCAACGCTTCTGGAGCGGATGGGCACCCTGCAGTCGGGGGTGCAGGGGATGGGCGCGGGTGAGTGCCTGGAGGTGTTGGAGGCGTTGCACCGGTTGAGCGGGTTGGTGGACGCGGTGCGGGTGGACGTGGTGGCTGAGTTGGCGGCGCGTACGGGTGAGGACCTGTTGGCCCGGGCCGGGGTGAGTGAGCCGGGGGAGCTGTCGGTCACGGGCAGGGAGCGGTGGCGGGGCAGGTGCAAGTCGTTGGCGGCGACCGAGGTCGCGACGTTGACGGGGATGGGCCGGTGGCAGGCCCGCCAACTCGTCGCGGTCGCCCTCGCACCAAAGGCCGTATCCGGCCCGGTACGAGAAGGTCTGGTCGCGGGCGTCGTCACCTGGGGACAGGTCGAGCACTTCTGGCGCCGCGCCGGTTCACTGCCGCACGAGCACGCCGCCGACGTGGCGACTGCCTTGTTCGCGACCGGGACCACAGCGGACAAGGTCGCCGTCGAACGCCTCACCACCAGCAGCCCGGACGACACCGACAGTGGCAGCGGTGGTGGGGTGTCGGTGGAGCCGTGGCCGGCGAAGGTGTACGTCGAGGCGTTGGAGCGGGAGGTCACCCGCGCCCAGGGACGCGACCCGGTCGCGGACGCCGCGCACCGGGCGGAGGTGCACCGGGCCAGGTGCGCGTACGGGGTCATCGATGATGACGGCACCGGCCAGGTCATCATCACCGGCGACGCCGCGTCGACCGCAGCGTGCGTGGACAGGTTGCATGTCCTGGCCCGTCGGGCACGCCTCGCCGGGGATGGGCGGACCGAGACCCAGCTGCGCTCCGACATCGGACGTGCCTTGCTCCTGCACGGCACCCTGCCCCTGCCCGACCTCACCCACCACCAACCTCATCGCGGTGACCAGCGGTCACCGGACTGTGGCGACGACCGCGACCACGACGAGAACCGCAACCATGACTGTCCTGACCTGGAGCTGGCGAGCGTGGTGACCCCTGAGGACATCGCGTCGCTGGCCCAGATCATCTCCGGCACCCCGACCTATGACCTGCAAGTCGTCGTCCCCTGGGACGCCACCACCAACACCCCCGTCCTGGCTGCGTCGGCCGGTCGCAATGCTCCGATGACTCACTCTGGCCGTGGGGACGTGCCGATCGCCGGTTGCCCACCAGGCACAAGAGCCGTACCCGTTGTGTCGGATCCGACCGGGACTGTCAGTCCGTCGGAGGACACGATTCCTGGGGTGGGGCGGTTGGTGGGCAGGTTCCCGAGGTTCTTCACCGCCGGGCAGATGAGACAGATGGTCGCGGCGCCGGGGACCACGTTGCACCGGGTGTTGACCGATCCCGCGGACGGGCGCTGTCTGGAACGAAGCATCGCCCGGTACACCCCTGATGCGGCGATGCGCACCCAAGTCGCCGCAGCGGACCTGCTCTCCCGCGCTCCCGGCCAGACCTTGCCCGTCAGGGACGGGCAGTTGGACCACGTCCACGAATACCTGCTCGGCGGTAAGACGTCCGAGATGAACCTGCAAGGTCTGGACACCGTGTTCCACGCCCTGAAGACCCAGAAGTTCTGGCACGCCCAGATCGATACCACCCGGCACGTGACCTGGACCAGCTTCTTCGACCGCACCTACCGCACCCGCGCCCACGACTACACCCAATACCTGGCCACAGGCACCACCAGCCCACCAGATGCAGGCGCTGATGACACGCACGCCGAGTCTCGAACCTCCGGGACCGCTGCCCTGGACTCAGGGACACCAGACCACGTGGGCCCACCGACACTCGGTCACACTCCCGGGCGCCTTCTCAGC
>NZ_JBJFZU010000014.1:0-71257 GCF_045032955.1 Serinicoccus shuyuelongi
GTACGGCATCCCGCTGTTCGCCCACCCGGGCGTGACCGGCTTCGACTCCACCCTGGAGAACGTCCGGCCGACCTCGGTCCAGACCGGTGTCTCCTGGAACGCCGAGCAGTGGATGCGCGCCAACTGACGTCCCCCACCCGGGCACGGTGAGCTGATCTCCGTGCCCTAGGGGTCACGTCGAACGGGGCGGGAAGGTCTCACGCCTTCCCGCCCCGTTCTGTGCCCTCCTCCCCCCGAACTCCCAGGCCGTTCTCAGCCGGCCGCGACATGCATGGTGGGCCGTGGTCAAGGACCCGGCGACGGGTTAGAGTCTCCCGTCAGACACACCGCCGTGACACGTGACATCCAGGAAGGTCAGCCCTGTGCTCCAGTTCATCCTCCGCAGGATCTCGGTCTCGATCCTGATCCTGTTCCTGGGATCGATGTTGATGTATTTCGCCACCATCAACGCCGGCGACCCGCTCGAAGACCTGCGTGAGTCCCGCGCCGAGAACCGCCAGCAGCTGATGGACGCGCGGACCGAGGCGATGGGTCTCAACCTCCCCTGGTGGGAGCGTTACCTCGGCTGGTTCACCGGGGTCAGCAAGTGCCTGGTGCTGAACTGCGACCTGGGGGCGACCCGGGACGGCGCCGACGTGGGTTCCCTGCTGCTCGCCTCCGCGGGAGCCAGCCTGCGTCTGGTCATCGTGGCCACCTTCCTCGCCATCGTCATCGGCATCACGCTGGGTGTCCTCTCCGCGATCCGGCAGTACTCCGGCTTCGACTACACCATCACCTTCAGCGCCTTCCTCTTCTTCTCGCTGCCGGTCTTCTGGGCGGCGGTGCTGCTCAAGGACTTCGGCGCGATCCGCTTCAACTCCTGGATCGCCGACCCGGCGATCGCCACCACCACCATCCTCATCGTGGCGCTGCTCTTCGCGCTGGTGCTGGCCTCGGTGATGGGCGGCACGCTGAAGCGCCAGGCGATCACCTTCCTGGTGTCCGCCACGGTGATCTTCGTGGCGGTCTTCTGGTTCGACCGGATCGGCTGGTTCACCGCGCCGGCCCTCGGCATCCCGTTGATCGTCGTCGGCGGCCTGGCAGCACTGGCCTTCATGCTGGTGATGACGGTCGGACTGGCGAACCGCAAGATCATGTATGCCGGCCTCGTCACCATCGGTGTCGGCGTCGTGTCCTACTTCGCCACCCTGCCGATCCTGGACGACCCCTCCGGCTGGCTGGTCATCCTGGGCCTGGCGGTGGTCACCGTGGGCGTCGGGCTGGCGATCGGCTGGCTGATGGGCGGCTACGACCGGCGCACCTCCATGGCCGTGACGACCGGCACCGCGCTGGGCATGGCCTTCCTCGTCTTCATGGACAACCTGCTGCGGGCGTGGAGCGGCTTCCTGGAGCTCACCGGCACCCGGCCGATCAGCACCATCGGCGAGAACCGGCTGATCCCGGACCGGTTCGACGGGACCTTCTGGGAGGGCATCTTCAACTGGGGTGTCCAGCTCATCCTGCCGACCATCGTGCTGACCCTCATCTCGATTGCGGCCTACAGCCGGTACACCCGTGCCTCGATGCTGGAGACGATCAACCAGGACTACATCCGGACCGCCCGGTCCAAGGGCCTGTCCGACCGGGTCGTCTTCACCAAGCACGCGCTGCGCAACGCGCTCATCCCGATCACCACGATCGTGGCCTTCGACTTCGCCTCGCTGCTGGGCGGTGCGGTGATCACCGAGACCATCTTCGGCTGGCGCGGTCTGGGGGCGATGTTCCGGGCCGGGCTCGATACCGTCGATCCGAACCCGGTGATGGCCTACTACCTGGTGGCCGGGGGTGCGGCGGTGCTGATGAACATGATCGCCGACCTGGCCTACGCCGTGCTCGACCCGCGGATCCGGAGGTGACGCGCGCCATGCAGACCCCGTTGCCCGTCCGTGAGATCTCTGTGAGGACCACCCGATGACCGACCCGAACCGTCCCGACGAGCGGGACCACACCCCAGTCGCCAGCTCGGTGGAGGAGATCTACTCCGTCGAGAAGCAGATCGACCTGAACCAGAAGTCCTACTCGCAAGGCCAGCTGGTGCGGCGGCGCTTCTTCCGCCACCGGGGAGCCCTGGTGTCCCTCTTCGTGCTGGTCTTCGTCACCTTCATGGCGTTCACCTCGATCGGCTACGGCCTGATCCCCAACTGGTGGGACAAGAACTTCTACGACGCGGGGGCCACCGTCGACGGGGGCCGGCCGACCCTGCAGCTGTGGCCGTTGCAGATCGGCGAGCACCCCTTCGGCCAGGACACCATCGGCAAGGACTACTTCGCGCTGACGATGCGCGGCACCCAGCGCTCCCTCATCGTGGCCTTCACGGTGGGCCTGGTCTCCACCATCATCGGTACCCTCATCGGGGCCATCTCGGGCTACTACCGCGGCTGGATCGAGGCGGTCCTGATGCGGATCACCGACCTCTTCATCGTGATCCCGCTGCTGGTGCTGGCGGCCGTCTTCGGCAAGATGGCGGACGGCGGCATCTGGCCGCTGGCGATCCTGCTCAGCGTGCTCACCTGGACGGGTCTGGCCCGGCTGGTGCGCGGTGAGGTGCTCTCCCTGCGGGAGCGCGAGTTCGTCACCGCCGCCGAGGCGATCGGCACCAGCTCCGGCCGGATCATCTTCAAGCACGTGCTGCCCAACACCGTCGGCACCATCATCGTCAGCGCCACCCTGGCCATCGCGACCACCATCCTGCTGGAGTCTGCCCTATCCTTCCTGGGCTACGGCGTCCAGCCACCGGACACCTCGCTGGGCCTGCTCATCTCGCAGTACCAGAGCGCCTTCCAGACCCGGCCCTGGCTGTTCTGGTGGCCCGGCATGATGATCCTGACGATCGCCCTGTCCGTGAACTTCCTGGGCGACGGCCTCCGTGACGCCTTCGACCCCCGTCAGAACAGGACCGCCGACTGATGACGACCACCACCCAGAGCAACTCCGGCCAGCCCGTCTACACCGGCTCCGGCACCCCCGGCGAGGGGGAGGAGGTCGTCCTCTCGTTCGACGACGTCGACGTCCGCTTCGGCACCGAGTTCGGCAGCGTGCACGCCGTCAAGGGCGTCGACCTCCGGGTCCGCCCGGGTGAGGTCGTCGCGCTGGTCGGCGAGTCCGGGTCCGGCAAGTCCGTGACGTCGATGACCGCCCTGCGGCTGCTCCCGAGCAACGCCACCATCGGTGGCCGGGTCACCGTCGCCGGCAAGGAGGTCGGCCGGCTCTCCGAGGCCAACATGCGCCGGCTGCGCGGCAACGACGTGGCGATGGTCTTCCAGGAGCCGATGACCGCGCTCAACCCGGTCCTCACCGTCGGCACCCAGATGGTCGAGTCGATGGAGCTGCACGGTGTCGTCCGCGGCGCGGCGGCCTGGAAGCGCGCCATCGAGCTGCTGGAGATGGTCGGCATACCCGAGCCGGACCGGCAGATGAAGAAGTACCCGCACGAGCTGTCCGGCGGTCAGCGCCAGCGCGTGGTCATCGCCATCGCGATCAGCTGCGACCCCAAGGTGATCATCGCGGACGAACCCACCACCGCCCTTGACGTGACGGTGCAGGCCGACATCCTCGACCTGCTCCGCTCGCTCAAGGACAAGCTGAACACCGGCATCCTGCTCATCACCCACAACATGGGGGTGGTGGCGGACATGGCCGACCGGGTGGCGGTGATGTTCAAGGGCGAGATCGTCGAGCGCGGCACCGTCGAGGAGGTGCTGCTGCACGCGAAGCACGACTACACCAAGGTGCTGCTGGGCTCGGTCCCCCGGATGGGGGCCGGCCGCGGTCAGATGGGCATCAGCGTCCGCGAGGAGATCGCCGAGGACGCTCCGATGGCGATCGAGCTCGACAAGCTGGTCATCGAGTACCAGCGCCTGGGCAAGTCGCCCTTCCGCGCGGTCGACGACGTCTCGTTCTCGGTGCGCCAGGGCGAGATCGTCGGGCTGGTGGGGGAGTCCGGGTCCGGCAAGAGCACCATCGGCCGGTGCGCCCTGGGCCTGATCCCGGCCGCCAGCGGCGAGTTCCGGCTGCTCGGCCAGGACATCACCCGGATGAACCGGAAGGAGAAGAAGGCGCTGCGCCGTCGGATCGGCGTGATCTTCCAGGACCCGGCCGCCTCGCTCAACCCGCGGCTGCCGATCGGCGAGTGCATCGCCGAGCCGTTGGTCGTGCACAAGGTCGGCGACAAGAAGGCCCGCCAGCAGAAGGTCTACGAGCTGCTGGACGCGGTGCAGCTGCCGCGTGAGGTCTTCAACCGCTACCCGCACGAGGTCTCCGGTGGCCAGCGCCAGCGCATCAGCGTGGCGCGTGCCCTCACCCTGGACCCGGAGCTGCTGGTCGCCGACGAGCCGACCTCGGCCCTGGACGTCTCCGTCCAGGCCAAGGTGCTGAAGATCTTCGCCGACCTGCAGGAGCAGTTCGGCTTCGCCTGCCTCTTCATCAGCCACGACCTGGCCGTGGTCGACCTGCTCGCCCACCAGGTGGTGGTGCTGCAGAACGGCAAGGTGGTGGAGGCCGGCCCCCGGGCCCAGATCATGGAGAACCCGCGGGAGGACTACACCCAGCGGCTGATCGCCGCCGCCCCGGTCCCGGACCCGATCGAGCAGGAACGACGCCGCCGTCAGCGGCATGAGCTGCTGCGTGAGCAGGGTGAGGAGATCGTCACCTTGCACGCTGACGCCGAGACGTTCCGCCAGTCCATCTCCGGGGGCGCCGACGTCGTCGACGTCGAGGCCGAGGGCACCGGCAGCGTCGACGACGACCCGCAGGGTCGGCGCTGAGCCGCGCCGCGTGAGAGTCGTCTACGCCGGGACGCCCGAGGCCGCCGTCCCCGGGCTGCGTGCGCTGCTGGACTCCGCGCACGAGGTGGTCGGGGTGCTGACCCGTCCCGACGCACGGGCCGGCCGGGGCCGCGCGCTCCGGCCCTCGCCCGTCCGTGAGCTGGCCGAGCAGGCCGGGGTCGAGGTCTGCACCCCGCGGAGCCTGCGCGAACCGGACGCGGGTGAGCAGCTGCGGCGGTGGGCTCCGGACGTGTGCCCGGTCGTCGCCTACGGCCTGCTCGTCCCGCCGGAGCTGCTCACCGTGCCACCGCACGGCTGGGTGAACCTGCACTTCTCGCTGCTCCCTGCCTGGCGGGGCGCGGCACCGGTGCAGCACGCGCTGCTGGCCGGGGACGACGTCACCGGTGCCGTCACCTTCACCCTCGAGGAAGGGCTGGACACCGGCCCCGTGCTGGGCCGGCTCACCGAACGGGTGCGCCCGAGGGACACCAGCGGCGACCTTCTCGAGCGGCTCTCGACCGCCGGGGCGCAGCTGCTGGTCGCCACCCTCGACGGCCTCGAGACCGGTGCCGTGGTGGCCGAGCCACAACCGGGGGACGGGGTCAGCCTGGCCCCCAAGATCGAGGTGGCCGATGCCCGGGTCGACTGGACCGCGCCGGCCTTCGCGGTGGACCGCAGGGTCCGGGCCTGCACGCCCGCCCCGGGCGCCTGGACCACGTGGCGTGGCGAGCGCTGCAAGCTCGGCCCCGTCGAGCCGCTCGGCACCCGCGACATGTCCGACGCCCCCGGCACGTCCGACGGTGCCCACGTGCTCGCCCCCGGGGAGCTCCGGGTGGACCGCGACGAGGTCGCCGTCGGCACCGCCGCTGGGCCGGTGCGTCTCGGCACCGTGCAGCCGCCCGGCAAGCGGCCGATGGCTGCGGCCGACTGGGCCCGAGGTGTGCGTCCGGAGCAGGGGGAGCGGTTCGATGGCTGACCGGTTCGAGAGCGAGCGGCGGCAGGGTGCCCGGTCAGGGCCCCGGAAGCGGTCCGGGCAGACTCCGGCCCAGCGGGCACGGCAGGCCGACCCGGCCCGGGACGTCGCCTACCGGGTGGTGCGCGCCGTCGACACCGAGGAGGCCTTCGCCAACCTGGTGCTGCCCTCCGCGATCCGGGAGGCACGGCTCGACACCCGGGACGCGGCCTTCGCCACCGAGCTGACCTACGGCACCCTGCGGATGCAGGGGTTCTACGACGCGGTCATCGCCGTCGCCGCGGACCGCCCCACCGCCGGGGTCGACGCCCCCGTGCGAGACGTGCTGCGCCTGGGCGCGCACCAGCTGCTGGGGATGCGCGTCCCCGACCACGCCGCCGTCAGCGCCACCGTCGCGCTGGCCCGACAGCACGTGAGCCAGGGGGCCGGCGGCTTCGTCAACGCCGTCCTGCGCCGGGTCAGCGAACGGGACCGTCAGACCTGGGTGGCCAGGGTGACCGAGGAGGTCGCCGACCCGGTGGACCGGCTGTCGTTGGAGCACTCGCACCCGGTCTGGGTGGTCCGGGCGCTGCGCGCGGCGCTGATCACCTGGCGCGGGGCGGAGGCCGCCGAGGCGGAGCTGCCGGCCCTGCTGGCCGCGCACAACGAGCCCGGCCCGTTGACCCTGGCGGCCCGCCCCGGGCTGGTCGAGGACGACGAGCTGACCCTGGCCGGCGCCGTGCCGATGGACGTCGCGTCCACCGCCTGGCTGCTGCCGGGGGGTGACCCCGGTGCCCTGGCTGCCGTCCGCGACGGCCGGGTGGCCGTGCAGGACGCCGGCTCCCAGCTGCTGACCCTGGCCCTCACCGCGGCACCCCTGGAGGGCCGGGACGAGCGCTGGCTGGACCTGTGCGCCGGGCCAGGGGGAAAGGCCGGTCTGCTGGCCGCCGAGGCACTCCGGCGGGGCGCCTCCCTGCGGGCGCACGAGGTGAGCGAGCACCGGGCCGAGCTGGTCCGGCATACCCTGTCCGGGGCCGTGGCCGCCGGGGCCCGAGTCGAGGTGAGCGTCGGCGACGGGCGCGAGCTGGGTGCCGAGGAGCCGGGGAGCTACGACCGGGTGCTGGTGGACGCGCCGTGCACCGGGCTGGGTGCGCTGCGCCGTCGGTCCGAGGCGCGCTGGCGCCGGTCCCCGCAGGACCTGGCCACGCTCGGCCCGTTGCAGCGTCAGCTGCTGACCTCCGCGGTGGAGGCCACCCGCCCCGGTGGTCTCATCGCCTACGCCACCTGCTCGCCGCACCTGGCCGAGACGCAGCTGGTGGTCCGGGACGTGCTCAAGGCCCGCGAGGACCTGACCCTGGAGGACGTGCGGCCCTGGCTGCGGGACCGTGCCGGTGAGCGTCTCGGGGACACCGGGGACGAGCCGTACGCCCAGCTCTGGCCCCACCTGCACGGCACGGACGGCATGTTCGTCGCGCTGCTGCGCCGCGGCTAGGGTGGCCGCCATGAGCGACTCGCCGCTGCAGATCAGCCCGTCGATCCTGGCCGCCGACTTCGCCGACCTGCGCGCCGGCCTCGAGGCGATCGCCACCGCGGACTGGGCGCACGTCGACGTGATGGACAACCACTTCGTGCCCAACCTCACCCTGGGCCGACCGGTGGTGGAGGCCCTCGCCCGGGTGAGCCCGGTGCCGCTGGACTGCCACCTGATGATCGAGGACCCGGACCGGTGGGCGCCCGGGTATGCCGAGGCCGGAGCGGGGTCGGTGACCTTCCACGTGGAGGCGGCCACCGACCCGGTCGCCACCGCGCGCGCCATCCGGTCCGAGGGGGCCAGGGCCGCCGTGGCGCTGAAGCCCGGGACTCCCTTCGCCCCCTACCGCGACCTGCTGGACGAGGTGGACATGGTGCTGGTGATGACCGTGGAGCCGGGCTTCGGCGGGCAGTCCTTCATGACGGACCAGCTCGCCAAGGTCCGGCAGGTCCGGGAGGCCGTCTCCCGCCGCGGCGGCGAGATCTGGGTGCAGGTCGACGGGGGAGTGGCGCAGGACACGATCGGGGCCTGCGTCGAGGCGGGAGCCGACGTCTTCGTCGCCGGGTCGGCGGTCTACGGCGCCGAGGACGTGGCCGCGGCGGTCGCCGGCCTGCGGGCCACCGCCGCCGCGCACCGCTGCGGCTGACAGGGCCATCGACAGGGCGGCCCGCACACCCGGTGGGGCGTAGCATGGTCCGTGCACACGTGCTCCGGGGTCGGTGAAAATCCGAGCCGGCGGTCATAGTCCGCGACCCGTCCGCCACCAGCGGTCGGTTGACCTGGTGGAACTCCAGGACCGACAGTCACAGTCTGGATGGGAGGCAGCACGCGGGCCGTTCGTCGGCGGTGTGCGGTCCTCGGTGACCGGCGCCGGTCGGTCGGCGGCGCGCCTCCTCCACGCAGCTGCACCCCCGGCGCCGACACCCGGCGAGGGGCAGGTCCCCTCGCGTGACGACCGGAGGACCCGCGGTGGACGTCTGGAACGACCTCTTCTACGCCGAGCTCGACGTGCTGGGCCACCCCGTGGCCTGGCGGGAGGTGGTCGGCAACGGTTTCGGGCTCGCCTCCGCCCTGCTGGGCATGCGCCGCACCGTGTGGGCGTGGCCGGTCGGGATCGTCGGCAACGTCATCCTGTTCACGGTCTTCATGGGCGTCTGGTTCGCCAACCCCCAGGAGCACAGCCTCTTCGGGCAGGCCGCCCGGCAGGTCTTCTTCGTCCTCACCAGCGTCTACGGCTGGTGGCGCTGGCAGCAGTCCCGCAAGGGCCGCGCCAAGGGCGCCCCGGCGATCACCCCGCGCTGGGCCACCGCTCGCGAGCGGACGGCATACCTGGTCGCCGCGGCGCTGCTGGTCGTCCTGCTGCAGTGGGTCTTCGCGCAGGTGGGCGCCGGGTGGGAGGCGCCCCGCTGGTACTACTGGACCGACGCCTGGATCTTCGTCGGGTCGATGCTGGCGACGTACGCGATGGCGCGTGGCTGGGTCGACTTCTGGCTGGTCTGGATCGCCGTCGACCTGATCGGGGTGCCGCTGCTGTGGCACTCCGGCTACTACCCTTCCGCCGTGATGTATGCCGTCTACGGGGCCGTCGTCGCCTGGGGCTTCGTGGTGTGGTCCCGGGCCGCCCGCGACGAGGCGCCCCGACCGGCGGTCACCGGGGGAGGACCGGTCGGCGGGGACCGTACGCTGGTGCCGTGAGCACCAGCAGCGCCGGCACCACCGACCCCTACGCCACCTTCCGTCCCCGGATCGGCGCCTGGGTGGGCCGCCTCGGTGCCCTCGCCTCGGTCCTCGTCTTCGGCGCCATCGCGCTCTTCGGCCCCAGCAGCGCACGGGTCTCCACCACCATGGCGGTGCTCGACCGCGGGCTCATCCTGGGCTTCGGGGTGCTGATGGCCCTCGGCCTGTGGCGCTACGGCCAGCTCCGGGCGGTCCCCAGCACCGAGGGGCTGCTGGTGGTGAACCTGCTGCGGCGGCACCAGCTGGAGTGGGCCCAGATCCTGCGGGTCGGCTACGCCGGCGGATCGGCCTGGGCGGTGCTCGAGCTGACCGACACCGAGGAGGTCGCGGTGATGGCGATCCAGAGCGCCGACGGGCAGCGCGCCCGCGTCGAGGCGTCCCGGCTGGCGGCGCTGGTGGCGCACCACCAGCAGGGGTAGCGCTGGACCGGACCGACCGGGCGGCTCAGCCCTCGGGGTCCATCTCCTCCCGGGTGGAGGGCACCCGCTGCCGGGCCTCGGTCAGCGTCATCCCGGAGAGCACCAGCAGGTCGACGACGGTGGACCGGACCTGGGCCCGCATCACCTCCGCGGACAGCTCGGCCCGGGAGTGGCTCCAGGTCGACTGCCGGGCCAGGTGCACCAGGTCCTCCTGGGCCGGTCCGAGCGGGGTCCGGTCCGCCAGGTGCTCCTGGATGGTGGCGCTGGCCTCGGCGAGGGCCTCGACCATGTCGATGTAGGTGTCCGGGACGAACTCGTCCGCGCTGACGGCGGCCTCGGCGCGGCGGGCCAGCACCCGGACGTTGCGGATGGCCAGGTCCAGCGGTGGCAGCAGTGTCTGGATCTCCCGGACCTCGGCCCGGGACGCCCCGGAGAGCAGCGGGGCCACCCGGGCGGCGGCGACCGCCTCGGCGGTCGAGGCGCGCAGCACGTCGAGCTCGGTCGACAGCCCGCGTGCCGTCTCCAGGGCCCGGACCGCGCGGCCGGCGTCCCGGTTGCGCAGGCTCTGCGCGGTGTCGGTGAGCATCTCTGCCAGGTGGCCGACCAGCTCCACGACCCGCTCCCTCGGCCGCCGGGTGGTGGAGCGCAGGGGGGCCAGCATGGCGATGACCATGGCCACCCCACCGCCGACGGCGGCGTCCAGCCACCGGCTCAGCGCCTCGCCGTCCCCGGCCACCAGGGTGGTGATGATGACGCCCTGGATCCCGGCCTGCATCATCAGCAGCTGGCCGGCGCCGGCCAGCACCGCCAGCGACATGGCCACGACGCAGACCGCCAGGATCTGCCACAGCCCGGTGCCGAACGAGTTCACGAACAGGTCCCCGATGGCGACCCCGATGGCCACCCCGATGGTGAGCTCGACGATCCGCCGGAGCCGGTCCTCGTAGGTCAGCCCCAGACAGACCATCGCGGTGATCGGGGCGAAGAAGGGCAACGGGTGACCCAGCACGTCGTGCGCGAGGAACCAGGCGATGGTGGCGCCGGTGGCCGCCTGCAGGATGAGCCAGGCGCGGGCCCGCAGGCGCAGCGCGCGGGCCCGCAGGGCGACCGGCCGGATCCCGTCGCGCAGCGGGTCCAGGGCGTGCACGACCCGTCCCGTGGCCCGGGCCCGCTCGCGGTCACCGTTCATGAGCCCAGTGTGGCTCAGAGGCGGGTGCGGTGGGTGGCGAAGGCCTGCAGGTCCTCCGCGGAGCCCTGCACCTCGACCCGGGCGACCTCGGTGCGGCCGAAGAGGTGCAGCACCAGCTCCAACGGGGTCCCGTACAGCACGACGGTCCCGGCCGCGGCCGGGGGACGGCGCAGCGCCGCGCGCCCGTGACCCTGCGCCACCACGACGACGCCGGTCGGCGAGCCCCGGGTCAGCATCCGGCCCATCGAGGTGACCGTGCGCCACAGCCCCTCCTGCACCGGGCCGGGCAGGTCCGTCGGCGCCCAGTCCGGCTGGGCCCGGACCATGTCCTCGTGGTGGATGCTCAGCTCGGCCACGTTCACCGCACGGTCCAGCACCCCGATCCGGGTCGGCCACCACGGGGCGGGCCCGGAGCGCACCTGCGCGACCAGCTCGGGGAAGGGGCGGGCGGCCACCCGGTCCTGCAGCGTCCGGGTCCGGCGCTGCAGCACCTCCACGTCGAGCCCGATCCCCGGCAGGGCGTCCGGCCGGGACTCGCGCACGACCAGGTGCGCGAGCAGGTCGGCCACCGTCCACGGCGAGCACAGCGTCGGAGCCTGCGGGCCGAGCTCGGTGGCGGTGCCGGCGATGAGGTCTCTGAGCTGGTAGGGCATACCTCATCTCACCACGCCGCAGGACTGTCAGCGGCGCGTGGTTGGATAGGTGCTCGATCCATCCCCCTACACCACCGCCTCCTGGAGGTCCCCTTCTCCATGTCCACGACCAGCGCCCCCGTGCCCCGTCCCGTCGCCAGCCGCGCCGTCCTGCGCCGTGGTCTCAAGGTGGTCTGGGGCGGCATGGTGCAGGAGCGTCGGCCCTTCTCGGTCGCCGTGGTCGGTGCTGTGCTGTGGGCCTCCGCGACCGTCGGGACGGCCTGGGCGATCGGCTGGCTGACCGACACCGTCGTCGAGCCGGCGGTCCGGGTGCGCGAGGTGGAGGCGGCCGGGCTGTGGGCCATCTTCGGGGTGCTGCTGGCGGTGCTGCTGGTCAACGTGCTCGGGGTGATCCTGCGCCGGGTCTACGCGACCATCGCCGGGTTCAACCTGCAGGCCTCGTACCGGCGTCGGGTCACCCGGCAGTACCTGCGGCTGCCGCTGTCCTGGCACCACGCCCACCCGTCGGGGCAGCTGCTGTCCCGGGCGCACGCGGACGTGGAGGCGACCTGGCAGGTCTTCAACCCGCTGCCGATGGCCATCGGGGTCATCTTCATGCTGATCATCGCGGGCACCATGATGGTGCTGGTCGATCCCTTCCTGGCCTTCATCGGGCTGCTCGTCTTCCCCGGCCTGTTCGGTGCCAACCTGATCTTCCAGCGGGTCATGTCCCCGCGGATCACGCTCGCCCAGCAGCTGCGGGCCGAGGTGGCCGAGGTCGCGCACGAGTCCTTCGAGGCCGGCCTGATCGTCAAGGCCATGGGCCGCGAGGACCAGGAGGCGGACCGTTTCCGGCACAAGACCTTCGAGCTGCGGGACGCGCTCATCCGGGTCGGGCGCACCCGGGGCGTCTTCGAGCCGGTGATCGAGGCGATCCCCACGCTGGGCACGCTGGCGGTGCTGGGCGTCGGCACCTGGCAGGTCTCCAGGGGCGAGCTGGACGCCGCGCAGGTGGTGCAGATGGCCTACCTGTTCTCGATCCTCGCCTTCCCGGTGCGGGCCCTGGGCTGGGTCCTCGCCGAGCTGCCGCGGTCGGTCGTCGGGCACGACCGGGTGCAGCACGTGCTCACCGCCGAGGGAGGTATGCCCTACGGCAGCACCACCTTCCCGCGCCGCAGCGGCCCCGCCGAGGCCGAGCTGGAGAGGGCCGTCTACTCGCACCCGGGGGAGGAGACGCCGACGGTCCGCGGGGTCGACCTGGACATGCCCAGCGGCAGCACTGTCGCGCTGGTGGGGCCCACCGGCTCGGGCAAGACGACGATCACCAACCTGGCGCTGCGGCTGGTCGACACCGACGCCGGACAGGTGCGGCTCGACGGGATCGAGGCGCGCGACCTGGCCCAGGGGCAGATCCCGGCCGCGGCGACGCTGGTCGCGCAGCAGACGTTCATGTTCGACGACAGCGTCCGCGGCAACATCACCCTCGGCGAGGACGCCGACGACGCCTCGGTGTGGGAGTCGCTGCGGATCGCCCAGGCCGAGGACTTCGTCCGCTCCCTGCCCGACGGGATCGACACCTTCATCGGTGAGCGCGGCGGCACCCTCTCCGGCGGTCAGCGGCAGCGGATCGCGCTGGCCCGCGCGATCTGGCGCCGGCCGAGGCTGCTGGTGCTGGACGACGCCACCAGCGCGGTCGACCCCTCGGTGGAGCAGGCCATCCTGACAGGCCTGCGTGAGGCCCGGGGCGGGATGACGGTGCTGGTCGTGGCCTACCGGATGGCGACCATCCTGCTGGCCGACTCGATCGTCTACGTGGAGCACGGGCAGGTCGTCGACCGGGGGCCGCACCGGGAGCTGGTGGCCCGCTGCAGCGGGTACGCCGACCTGGTGAACGCCTATGCGAGGGAGGCCGCCGAACGGGACGCGGTGACGCGTCAGGAGGAGAACGACCAGTGAGCACCGAGCAGCACGACTCGAGCCGGATCGGCGCCCAGTCCGACCTGAACACCATGGACACCCTCAAGCGGGGTCTGCAGCTCTCGCCCGAGCTGCGGGTGGGCCTCTGGGTGACCGTGGGGCTGGCCCTGGTCGCCACCCTGGGTCGCGTCATCATCCCGTTCGTCGTCCAGCAGACCACCGACAACGGCATCCTCGCCGACGGCGGCCCGGACGTCGCCTTCGTCTTCCGCGCGATCGGCATCTCGGCCCTGGTCATCGTGGTGACCTCGATCGCCCAGTACGCGGTCAACGTGCGTCTCTTCACCGCCGCCGAGTCGGGGCTGGCCACGCTGCGGATGAAGGCCTTCCGGCACATCCACGACCTGTCCATGCTCACCCAGAGCACCGAACGGCGCGGCTCGCTGGTCTCCCGGGTCACCAGCGACGTCGACACCATCTCCATGTTCGTCCAGTTCGGCGGACTGATGCTGCTCATCAGCACCGCGCAGATCGTGCTGGCGACCGGCCTCATGTTCTTCTACAGCCCACCGCTGGCGCTGGTCGTCTACCTGTGCTTCATCCCGCTGGTGCTGCTGGTGCGCCGGTTCCAGCCCATCCTCGGGCGGGCCTACGGCGCGGTCCGGGAACGGGTCGGCGACCTGCTCGGCTCCATCAGCGAGTCGATCGTCGGTGCGACCACGATCCGCGCCTACGGCGTCGAGGAGCGGACCTCCGAGCGGATCGACCGGGCCATCGAGGCGCACCGGGCCTCGGCGATCACCGCGCAGATCCGCTCGGTCATGGCCTTCGTCTCCGGGCAGGCCTTCGCCGGGATCACCACGGCCGTGGTGCTGGTGGTGGGGACGGTGCTGGCCACCCAGGGGCGGATCACCCTGGGCGAGCTGCTGGCCTTCCTCTTCCTCGTCAACCTCTTCACCCAACCGGTCCTGATGGCCACCGAGATCCTCAACGAGATGCAGAACGCCGTCGCCGGGTGGCGTCGGGTCATCGGTGTCATCGACACCCCCGCCGACGTCACCGACCCCGGCGAGGAGGGCACGGTCCTGCACCGCGGCCCGATCACCGTCGACTTCGACGGGGTCTGGTTCTCCTACCCGGACGGACCGCCGGTGCTGCGCGACATCGACCTGCGGATCGAGCCGCACACCCGGGTGGCCGTGGTCGGCCAGACCGGCTCGGGCAAGACCACCCTGGCCAAGCTGCTGACCCGGCTGATGGACCCGGCGGAGGGGGCGGTCCGCCTGGACGGGGTCGACCTGCGCACGGTGCGCTTCTCCAGCCTGCGGCAGCGCGTCGTCCTGGTGCCCCAGGAGGGCTTCCTCTTCGACGGCGACCTGGCCTCGAACATGCGCTTCGGCAAGCCCGAGGCCACCGACGAGGACCTGCACCTGGCGGTGACCGAGCTGGGGCTGGACGCCTGGGTCGATGGCCTCGCGCACGGGCTGGCCACCCCGGTGGGCCAGCGCGGTGAGTCGATGTCCGCCGGTGAGCGGCAGCTGGTGGCGATCGTGCGCGCCTACCTGGCCGACCCCGACCTGCTCGTCCTGGACGAGGCGACCAGCGCCGTCGACCCCTCCACCGAGGTGCGGGTGCAGCGGGCACTGGAGGGCCTGACCCGGGGCCGGACCTCGGTGGCGATCGCGCACCGACTCTCCACCGCCGAGGCCGCCGACCTGGTCGTGGTGGTGGACGACGGGCGCATCGTCGAGCTCGGGCACCACCGCGAGCTGGTGGGCCAGGGCGGGGTCTACTCGCGCATGCACCGCTCCTGGGCCTCCCAGCAGACCGGCGACTGAGGTGGCGGCCGGCGCGAGGCGACCGGGCAGGAGTTTGCTGCTGACCGTCGCCCTCCTCGGCCTCGCCCTGGCGATGCTGTGCACGACCCAGCCGTGGAGCGACGCCCGCCGGGTCGACCCGGCCGGGCTGGTCTGGGAGGCGGAGGTCGCCGGCGCCTCCCTCGCGCCGCTGGCCGGCGCGCTGCTGCCGGTGGCCGTGTGCGCGGTGCTGGTGGCGCAGGCGATCCGTGGGCGTGGACGGCTGCTGCTCACCGGTCTCGCCACGCTGGCCGCGGCGGGGGCGGCCGCCTCGACCCTGCTCGCGGCACCCTCGGGGGCGACGCCCTGGTGGTGGCTCGCCGGGGCATCCACCCTGGTCGCGGCCCTGGCGCTGGCCCTGCTGGTGCTGACCGACGCGAGGGCTGCGACCAGGGGGACGGTTCCGGTGACGGTACCGGAGCGGCATACCGGCACGCTGCCCCCGCACGAGCACCGCCGCCGGTCCGAGGCGGCGACCTGGGCCGCCCTGAGCCACGGGCAGGACCCGACGGCGAGCCCCTCACCACGCGGCGACGGTGCGGCTGGCAGAATGTCGTCCGACAGCGCCAGCACCCCCTGAGTCGAGGAGACCCGGAGACATGCACGAGGACAGCCACGGTCACAGCACCGCCGCCTGGATCGGTGTGACGATCATGCTCGTGGGCTCGGTCGTGGGTTCCTGGGGTGTGCTCTTCAGCCCGGACTTCCTGCTGTGGGTCGGGGTGGCGATGGGGGTCGTGGGGGCCCTCGCCTGGTACCTGCTGGACCGGATGGGGATGGGCGAGAAGGTCTCCGAGCGCGCGCACGACTGACCTGCGGACGCCGAGCGCTGCATACGTCGGCGCCTTCCGCCCCCTGGCTCGGGCGGTACCGACCCGGGGCTAGGCTGGGTGGGTGCTGACCGTCCTGGAAGAGATCATCGTCGGGGTCCGTGAGGACCTCGAGGTACGCCGTGCGCAGACGCCCCTGGAGACGCTGAAGGAGCGGGTGCGCACCGTGGCCCCGGCCCGGGACGCGCTGGCCGCCCTCAGCGCCCCGCACGGGGTGCACGTCATCGCCGAGGTGAAGCGCAGCAGCCCCTCCAAGGGGGCCCTGGCCGCCATCGCCGAGCCCGCAGCCCTCGCCGCCGACTACGCCGACGGCGGCGCGAGCGTGATCAGCGTCCTCACCGAGGGGCGCCGGTTCGGAGGGTCGCTGGCCGACCTGGACGCCGTGCGGGCCCGGGTGGACGTGCCGGTGCTGCGCAAGGACTTCGTCGTCGACCCCTACCAGGTCTGGGAGGCGCGGGTGCACGGCGCGGACCTGGTGCTGCTGATCGTCGCCGCCCTCTCCCAGGACGCCCTGGTCGGACTGGTCGAGCGCACCGAGTCGCTCGGTATGCACGCACTGGTCGAGGTGCACGACGAGGAGGAGCTGGGCCGGGCCGTGGCCGCCGGGGCCCGGATCCTGGGCGTCAACAACCGCAACCTGAAGACCCTCGAGGTGGACCGCGACACCTTCGCGCGGCTGGCGCCCCTGGTTCCGGACCACGTGGTCGCGGTCGCCGAGTCCGGGGTCCGCGGTCCGTTGGACGTGATGAGCCTCGCCGAGGCCGGCGCCCAGGCGGTGCTGGTGGGAGAGGCCGTCGTGACCACCGCCTCTCCCCGGGACGCGGTGGCCGAGCTGGTGGCCGCCGGTGCCCACCCGGCCCTGCGCGCCTCGCTGCACGGGCACCGGGGGGCCCGGGCATGAGCGCCGACGTGCGGATCCCCACCCCGGACCGGTTCGGGGACTTCGGCGGACGGTACGTACCGGAGGCGCTGGTCGCAGCCCTGGACGAGCTGGACGCCGCGCGCACCGCGGCGATGACCGACCCGGACTTCCTCGCCGAGCTCGCCCGGCTGCAGCGGGACTACACCGGTCGGCCCAGCCTGCTCACCGAGGTGCCCCGGTTCGCGGCGCACGCCGGCGGTCCGCGGATCTTCCTCAAGCGCGAGGACCTCAACCACACCGGCTCGCACAAGATCAACAACGTCCTGGGACAGGCGCTGCTGGCGGTCCGGATGGGCAAGCGCCGGGTGATCGCGGAGACCGGCGCCGGCCAGCACGGGGTGGCCGCCGCGACGGCGGCGGCGCTGATGGGCCTGGAGTGCACCGTCTACATGGGCAAGGTCGACACCGAGCGGCAGGCGCTCAACGTCGCGCGGATGCGGCTCCTGGGCGCCGAGGTGGTCGCGGTCCCCACGGGCAGCGCCACCCTCAAGGACGCGATCAACGAGGCGATGCGGGACTGGGTCACCAACGTGGGCCACACCCACTACCTGCTGGGCACCGTCACCGGGCCGCACCCGTTCCCGACCATGGTCCGGGACTTCCACGCGGTCATCGGCGAGGAGGCGCGCGAGCAGCTGCTCGCCGCGACCGGCCGGCTGCCGGACGCGGTCTGCGCCTGCGTCGGCGGGGGCTCCAACGCGATCGGCATCTTCCACGCCTTCCGGGACGAGCCCACGGTGGCGCTCTGGGGCTTCGAGGCCGGCGGGGAGGGCATCGACACCGGTCGGCACGCCGCGCGCTTCTCCGGTGGTCAGCCCGGGGTGCTGCACGGCGCAGCGAGCTACGTGCTGCAGGACGAGGACGGGCAGACCCTGGAGACGCACTCCGTCTCCGCGGGGCTGGACTACCCCTCCGTCGGCCCCGAGCACGCCTTCCTGCACGACTCGGGCCGCGCCCACTACGCCCCGGTGACCGACCAGGAGGCGATGGACGCCTTCGCGCTGCTGTGTCGCACCGAGGGCATCATCCCGGCGATCGAGAGCGCGCACGGACTGGCCGGGGCCCTGCGCCTGGGACCGGAGCTCGGCGCGGACGCCATCATCCTGGTGAACCTGTCCGGTCGGGGGGACAAGGACGTCGACACCGCCGCCCGCTGGTTCGGCCTGGTCGACCCGGACGGCAGCGGACGTCCCACCGACGAGGTCGAGGGATGAGCGGGGCGCTGGACCAGGTCTTCACGCGGTGCCGGGAGCAGGACCGGGCGGCGCTGGTCGCCTACCTGCCGGCCGGCTACCCCGACCTGGAGACCTCCGTGCGCGCGGTGCGAACGCTGGCGGGCTCCGGGGCCGACATCATCGAGGTCGGCGTCCCCTACACCGACCCGCTGATGGACGGACCGGTCATCCAGGACGCCGCCACCCGGGCGCTGGCGTCGGGGTTCCGGCTGGAGCACATCTTCGAGGTGGTGTCCGCGGCCGCCGATGCCGGTGCGGTCCCGGTGGTGATGAGCTACTGGAACCCGGTGCTGCGCTTCGGGGTGGACCGGTTCGCCACCGAGCTGGTCCGTGCCGGCGGTGCCGGCCTGATCACCCCGGACCTCATCCCTGATGAGGCGGACGTCTGGCGCGACGCCGCCCGCGAGCACGGGCTGGCCCCGATCTTCCTGGTGGCACCGAGCTCCACGGACGCCCGGCTCGAGATGACCGTGCAGGCCTGTGGCGGGTTCGTCTACGTCGCGTCCACGATGGGCGTGACCGGGGCCCGGACCAGCCTCGGCGGTGAGGCGCTCGCCCTGGTCGGACGGACACGGTCGGTGACCGGGCTCCCGCTGTGCGTCGGGCTGGGCGTGAGCACCGGGGACCAGGCCGCCGAGGTCGCGCAGTTCGCCGACGGGGTCATCGTGGGCTCGGCCCTGGTGCGTGCCGTGGGCCAGGACCCGACCCTGGAGCAGCTGGCCGGGCTCACCGGGGAGCTGGCGGAGGGGGTGCGTCGCCGATGAGCAGGAAGGCCACGCAGGCACCCCGTCCTGCCGGACGCGAGGTGACGAAGGTCTCCACCGCCGGACCGCCGAAGGGCCTCATCGCCGTGGTGGTGGTGCTGGTGGTCGCGCTGGTCGGTGGGCTGGTGCTCTGGGCGTTCCGCGGCGACCCCGATCCCGGTGCCGGCGCCTCCGAGCTGGAGGCCACCGGCAGCGCCAACGCGCTGCCGCAGGGCGGTGGGGTCAGGATCGGTCCCGGGCCGGAGGCCGACGTCCCGCAGGTCCGGCTCTACGAGGACTTCCAGTGCCCCTGGTGCGGGGTGCTCGAGGAGGCCGTGGGGGAGCAGCTCGCGAGCCGTGCGGAAGCAGGCGAGATCACCGTGACCTACACCCTGATGTCCTTCCTGGAGGGCGGTCCGGACGGTGAGTCCTCGCACCAGGCGGCCAACGCGGCGCTGTGCGCCGACGACGCGGGGGCCTTCACGGCATACCACGCGGCGGTGTTCGCCGGTCAGCCCGACGAGGAGGGCGCCGGCTGGACCCAGGAGCAGCTCCTCGGGTTCGCCGACGGGGCCGGGCTCGACGGAGCGGAGACGGAGCAGTTCACCAGCTGCGTCGAGGACGACACCTACGGCGCCTACGTGGAGGACATGCAGGCGCGCGCCGACCTCGACGAGGTCACCGGCACCCCGCACCTGGTGGTCGGTGAGCACGCGCTCGAGGCCGACGAGCTGCAGTCCCTGTGGTCCGAGCCGGGGACGTTGGACGAGGTGCTCGAGGCCCACTCCTGACCCACCCCCGGGAGCCCCGCCCGATGTCCGGTGGGCGGGGGAGGAGGACTAGGGTGGAACTCATGCGTCGCGCCAAGATCGTCTGCACCCTGGGCCCTGCCACCGACTCCTACGAGCAGATCGAGGCGCTCGTCCAGGCCGGTATGGACGTCGCCCGGTTGAACCTCTCCCACGGCTCCTACGAGGAGCACTACGACCGCTACCTGCGGGTGCGTCAGGCCAGCGACGTGACCGGGCACGCGGTGGCCGTGCTGGCCGACCTGCAGGGACCGAAGATCCGTACCGGGACCTTCGCCCAGGGGCCGGTGACGCTGGCCCACGGCGACACCTTCACCATCACCACCCGGGACGTGGGCGGCGACCGCGACGAGGTCGGCACCACCTACCCTGGGCTGCCCGGCGACGTCTCAGCCGGTGACGAGCTCCTCATCGACGACGGCAAGGTCATGCTGCGCGCCACCTCGGTGACCGACACCGACGTCGTCTGCGAGGTCGTCATCGGCGGGGTGGTGTCCAACAACAAGGGCATCAACCTGCCCGGCGCCGCGGTCAGCGTGCCCGCCATGTCGGACAAGGACGAGGAGGACCTGCGCTGGGCGATCCAGCACGGGGCGGACTTCATCGCGCTGTCCTTCGTCCGCTCGGCCGCCGACGCCGACGCGGTGCGGGCCATCATGGACGAGGAGGGCCGCCAGCTGCCGATCATCGCCAAGATCGAGAAGCCGCAGGCGGTCGAGAACCTCGGCGAGATCGTGGACGCCTTCGACGGGATCATGGTCGCCCGCGGCGACCTGGGTGTAGAGCTGCCGCTGGAGCAGGTGCCACTGGTCCAGAAGGACGCCATCCAGCTGTGCCGGGAGAAGGCGAAGCCGGTCATCGTGGCCACCCAGGTGCTCGAGTCGATGATCGACAACCCGCGTCCCACCCGGGCCGAGGCCAGCGACTGCGCCAACGCCGTGCTGGACGGGGCGGACGCCATCATGCTCTCCGGGGAGACCTCGGTGGGGGCCTGGCCGGTACGCGCCGTCGAGACCATGTCCAGCATCATCGCCAGCACCGAGGAGCACGGGCTGCACCGCATCGCGCCGATCGCGCGCAAGCCCCGGACCCCGGGTGGCGCGGTGACCCGCGCGGCCATCTCGCTGGCGGACGCGCTCGGGGACCAGGTCAAGTTCCTGGTGACCTTCACCCAGAGCGGTGACACCACGACCCGGATGGCGCGGGTCCGACCCGGGACCCCGATGCTGGCGTTCACCACCGAGCAGCACACCCGGTCGCGGCTGGCCCTGACCTGGGGCGTGGAGACCTTCCTGGTGCCCTTCGTCTGGCACACCGACCAGATGGTCATGCAGGTCGAGCAGACGCTGCTGCGCGAGGGACGCTGCAAGGAGGGGGACATCGTGGTGATCGTCGCCGGCTCCCCGCCCGGGGTCTCCGGCACCACCAACGCGCTGCGGATGCACCGCGTCGGGGACGCCGTGCTCGGCAACGCACCGGCATACCGGCTGGACCCGGAGACCTGAGGGTCGAGGGCTGAGGCCCTGCCGACCGGTATGCTGTGCCGGTCGCGTGACGCGTCCCTCCCGGGGCGACGTCCCCCCGGCCGGGGTGGTGGAATGGCAGACACGGAGCACTCAAAATGCTCTGCCCGACAGGGCGTGCGGGTTCGAGTCCCGCTCCCGGCACCCACGTACCGACCGGCCGCTGCCGGTTCGGCCCCACCGCAGACACGATAGGGTTCTCGCCGTGAGTGACGCGCAGACGCAGACCACCCCGCCGGACGAGCCGGAGCAGGGCGGTGCCGACCAGGTCACCAGCACCGCGGCCGGCGACGGGACCGCAGCCGACGGCGGGGGAACGGGTGGGGCGGAGACCGGCCTGCGGATCGTGCTCGCCGAGGACGAGGCCCTCATCCGGATGGACCTGGCCGAGATGTTGACCGAGGCCGGTCACGTCATCGTGGGTCAGGCCTCCGACGGGGAGCAGGCCATCGCCCTGGCGCAGGAGACCACCCCGGACCTGGTGGTCATGGACATCAAGATGCCCGGGATGGACGGCATCTCCGCGGCCGAGCAGATCGGCCGCGACGGCCTCGCTCCGGTGGTGATGCTCACCGCGTTCAGCGACAAGAACCTGGTGGAGCGCGCCCGCGACGCCGGTGTCATGTCCTACGTGGTCAAGCCGTTCAGCGCCGCGGACGTGCTGCCGGCGATCGACATCGGCCGGGCCCGCTGGGCCGAGCGCAAGGCGCTCGAGGCCGAGGTGGCCGACCTGGGCGAGCGCTTCGAGACCCGCAAGCGGGTCGACCGGGCCAAGGGCCTGCTGATGAACCAGCTCAAGCTCAGCGAGGCCGACGCCTTCCGGTGGATCCAGAAGGCCGCGATGGACCGCCGGCTCTCCATGCGTGAGGTCGCGGACGCCGTCATCGCGGGGATGCCCGGCAGCAAGTAGCCCTCGTCCGCCCGGCCCCGGTCAGCCCAGGGCCATGGCGAACGAGACCAGCACCGGGGCCACCAGCAGCGCCGGGAGCAGGTCCGCGACGGGCAGCTGCCGGACGGCCAGCAGCCGCAGCGCGATCCCGATCAGCAGTACGCCCCCGACGGCCGTCAGCGCGGCGATGTGCGCTTCCGGCACGACCGCCCCCAGCCCGAACCCGAGCAGGGTCAGAGAGCCCTGCACGACGGCCACCGAGACCGCCGAGAGCAGCACGCCGACGCCGAAGGTGGAGGCGAAGGCGAGCGCGGCGAAGAAGTCCAGGGCCGACTTCAGCACCAGCTGGTCGATGCCCTGCCCGAGCCCGTCCGAGAGGGACCCGAGGATGGTCAGCGGGCCGACGCAGAACAGCAGCGAGGCGGTCAGCCACCCCTCGATGAACCGCTCACGGGCACCGGGTCGCTCCCCGGCGGCCTCGCCGCCACGGGCGACGAGGCGCTGGACCCGGTCGGCCAGGCCGGCCAGCCGCTCCTCGATCCGCAGCAGGGACCCGATGATGCCGCCCAGCACCAGGCTGCCCAGCACGATCAGCACGGGCACCCCGCGGCCGACATCGGCCTCCAGCACCGGGGAGGTCATCTCCAGCGCCGAGACGAAGGCCACCACCAGGGTGACCAGCCCGAGCGAGTCGGTGACGACCGTGCGGACCCTGGCCGGCAGCCGGTGCCCGGCCGCCATCCCGAGGGTCCCGCCGAGGAGCACCGCGACGACGTTCAGCGCGGTCCCCGCGCCGGGGAAGAGGGTGTCCACCGACGGCGTGGCTCAGCGCGCCGGCGGCTGGTCGCGCACGGCGCACGTCAGCCGCGCGGTGCAGACCCGCTCCCCGTCGTCGTCGGTGACGACGACCTCGTAGCTGGCCACCGAGCGCCCCAGCGACAACGGGGTCGCCACCGCGGTCACGGTGCCGGTGCGGACCGCCCGGTGGTGGGTCGCGTTCAGGTCGATCCCGACGGCGATCCGGCCCGGTCCGGCGTGGGTGGCGGCGGCCACCGAGGCGACTGTCTCGGCGAGCGCCGCGGAGGCCCCGCCGTGCAGCAGCCCGTAGGGCTGGGTGTTGCCCCGGACCGGCATCGTCGCGACGGTGCGCTGCGCGGAGACCTCCATCAGCTGCATACCCATCCGTTCGGCCAGGTCCCCCCGGGCGACGTCGGGCTGCGGGGACGCGGGGTGTGGGGTGTCGGTCATGGGACATAGGCTGCCATGCGTGAGTCGCTTGCTGCTGCTGGACGGACATTCCCTCGCCTACCGCGCGTTCTTCGCGCTCCCGGTGGAGAACTTCTCCACGACCACCGGGCAGAGCACCAACGCCGTGTACGGCTTCACCTCGATGTTGATCAACCTGCTGCGGGACGAGGCACCGACCCACCTGGCGGTCGCCTTCGACGTCTCCCGGCAGACGTTCCGCACCCAGGAGTACGCCGAGTACAAGGCCGGACGGGCGACGACCCCCGACGAGTTCCGCGGCCAGGTGGACCTGGTCAAGGAGGTGCTGGACGCCCTGCGGATCACCCATGTCGAGGTGGACGGCTTCGAGGCGGACGACGTGCTCGCCACCCTCACCTCACGGGCCCGGGAGGAGGGCATGGAGGTGCTGATCTGCTCCGGGGACCGGGACGCCCTGCAGCTGGTCGACGCCCGGACCACCGTGCTCTACCCGCGCAAAGGTGTCTCCGACCTCGCCCGGATGACGCCGGAGGCGGTGCAGGAGAAGTACGGGGTGCCGCCCGAGCGGTACAGCGACCTGGCGGCCCTGGTGGGGGAGTCCAGCGACAACCTGCCCGGGGTCCCGGGGGTGGGCCCGAAGACCGCGGCCAAGTGGATCGGCCAGTTCGGTGACCTGTCCGGGATCGTCGACCACGCGGACCGGCTGACCGGCAAGGCCGGCCAGTCGACCCGCGACCACCTGGACCAGGTGCTGCGCAACCGCCGGCTGAACCAGCTGGTGGCCGACGTCGACCTGCCGGTGGGGATCGCGGACCTGGAGACCCGGGGGTGGGACCGCGAGGAGGTCCACCGGGTCTTCGACGGGCTGGAGTTCCGGGTGCTGCGGGACCGGCTGTTCGCCACCCTGGAGTCGGCGGAGGAGGAGGCCGAGGACGGGATCGAGGTCAGTGGGACCCTGCTGGAGCCGGGGACCCTCGACGCCTGGGTGCAGCAGCACGGGGCCCCCGGTCTCCGGCTGGCGGTGGTCGTCGAGGCAGGTCCGCGCACCCCGGCCGGGCCGGGTGAGGCGACCGGGCTGGCGCTGGCCGGGGAGGCGGACGCGGCCTACCTGGCGCTGCCCGCGAGCGACCCGCAGGACGAGCAGGCGCTGGCGGCATACCTGGCGGACGCCGAGCGGCCCAAGGTGCTGCACGACGCCAAGGCCCAGGTGGCCTCGCTGGAGGCGGTCGGGCTGCCGGTCGAGGGCATCGTCAGCGACACCGCGCTCGCCGCCTACCTGGACCGTCCCGACCAGCGGTCCTACGACCTGGCCGACCTGTCGCTGCGGCACCTGCGGCGGGAGCTGCGTCTCGGCGCCGGTGACGAGCAGACCGCACAGTCGCAGGGCGAGCTCGACCTCGACCTCGGCGAGGGCGACGGCGACGAGGCCGCCGCGCGCTCGGCGATGGTGCACGCGCGTGCGGTGCACGACCTGTCGGTCGTGCTCGACGACGAGCTGGCGGACGAGGAGGAGCGGCACCTGCTGCAGCAGGTGGAGCTGCCGCTGGTGGGGGTGCTGCGGCGGATGGAGCAGGCCGGGATCGCCATCGACCTGCCGGCCCTGGAACGGCTCGAGCAGGAGTTCGCCGACGGTATGCAGCAGGCCCGCCAGGACGCCTGGGAGGCCATCGGCGACGACACCGTCAACCTGGGGTCGCCCAAGCAGCTGCAGGTGGTGCTCTTCGAGACGCTGGGGCTGCCCAAGACCCGGCGCACGAAGACCGGCTACACCACCGACGCCGACGCCCTGGCCGGTCTCTACGCCCAGACCGAGCACCCCTTCCTGGAGGCCCTGCTGCGGCACCGGGACAGCACACGGCTCCGGGTCACCGCCGAGGGTCTGATCAAGTCCATGGCCGACGACGGCCGGATCCACACCACCTTCCAGCAGACGATCGCCGCGACCGGCCGGCTGAGCTCCACCGAGCCCAACCTGCAGAACATCCCGATCCGGACCGCCGCCGGGAGGCGCATCCGGGAGATCTTCGTGGTGGGCGCGGACGCCTCCCGAGGGCTCACCTACGACACCCTGATGTCCGCGGACTACAGCCAGATCGAGATGCGGATCATGGCGCACCTGTCGGGCGACGCCGGGCTGATCGAGGCGTTCGCGGCGGGGGAGGACCTGCACCGCTTCGTCGGGTCCCGGGTCTTCGGGGTCGAGCAGGACGAGGTCACCCCGGAGATGCGTTCCAAGGTCAAGGCGATGAGCTACGGCCTGGCCTACGGGTTGTCCGCCTTCGGGCTGTCCAAGCAGCTGGGCATCTCCACGGCCGAGGCCAAGGACCTGATGGAGGAGTACTTCCAGCGCTTCGGCGGCGTCCGGGACTACTTGCGCGACATCGTCGACGAGGCGCGTCGTACCGGCTTCACCGAGACCATCCTCGGCCGCCGCCGGCACCTGCTCGACCTGACCAGCGACAACCGGCAGCGTCGGGAGATGGCCGAGCGGATGGCCCTGAACGCGCCCATCCAGGGGTCGGCCGCCGACATCATCAAGGTGGCGATGCTGCGCACCGAGACCGCGCTGCGGGAGGCCGGGCTGGCGACCCGGATGCTGCTGCAGGTGCACGACGAGCTGGTGCTGGAGGTCGCGCCCGGCGAGCAGGAGCAGGTCGAGGCCCTGGTCCGCGCCGAGATGGGGGCCGCCGCCGACCTCACCGTGCCCCTGGAGGTCAGCGTCGGGGTGGGCCGGACGTGGCACGAGGCCGCCCACTGAGCCGACCCGCGTCGTCGCTGGTCAGCGGCGCTGATAACGATGTGGGCACAATTCGGGCGCGATGTGCTCCGGGTGCTTGTGCAGTGTGGGTGACCGACCTAGGTTCAGCCTACGCGTGGCGCGCAGCCACGCACCTGTGACGAAGGAGCACCATGAGCCCAACGAGATCACGTCCCCGCGCCGCCGTGACGGCACGAGGCATCGCAGCACTGGCGGCGACCACGCTGCTGCTGGCGGCGTGTGGGGGCGGCGACGCCGACGCCGAGGCCGGAGGCAGCACCGACGAGGGTGAGAGCGAGCAGGCCTCCGGCGAGGCCGGCGAGCGCGACCTCACGCTCGAGGTCGGCACCGTGCTGCCGCAGACCGGCGCGCTGGCCTTCCTCGGTCCGCCCGAGGAGGCCGGTGTCCTGCTGGCCGAGAAGCACATCAACGAGGCAGACCTCGGGATCACCGTCAACGTCACCCTCGGTGACTCCGGTGACCCCGACAACCGCGCCTACGCGACCACCGTCCCCCAGCTCCTCAACGACGGTGTCCAGGTGATCGTCGGGGCCGCCTCCTCGGGGGTGTCCAAGCTGTTCATCGACGAGGTCGTGGCGGCCGAGGTCCTGATGATCTCGCCGGCGAACACCTCGCCCGAGTTCACCGACTGGGACGACGACAACCTCTACTGGCGCACCGCGCCCTCGGACCTGCTGCAGGGGGAGGTGCTCGGCAACATGATCGCCTCCGACGGGGTCCAGAACCTGGGCATCCTCTACCTCAACGACGCCTACGGCACGGGGCTGGAGGCACAGCTGACGGAGACCTTCGAGGCCGCCAACGGTGCGATCGTCGCCTCCGAGTCGTACAACGCCGGGGACACCACCTTCGACGCCCAGATCTCCTCGATCATGGCGGAGAACCCGGACGCGATCGCGCTGATCACCTTCGACGAGGCGAAGACGATCATCCCGGCGATCGACGCCGCCGGGTTCGACACCGGCAGCCTGTACTTCGTGGACGGCAACATCGCGGACTACAGCGAGGACTTCGACGAGGGCCTGCTCGAGGGCTCCAAGGGGACCCAGCCCGGGCCGGACCTGGGTGACGACTTCCGCGACCAGCTCAACGAGGTCTGGACCGAGGCCGGCAACGACGAGCTGAGCGACTGGAACTACGCGGCCGAGTCCTACGACGCCGTGGTCCTGGCCGCGCTCGCGGCGCTGGCGGCCAACTCCGTCGAGGGCCCCGAGATGGCGTCCAAGATGCAGGAGGTCTCCGGTGGTGCCGGTGAGGGTGAGACGGTGAGCGACTTCGCCGAGGCCGCGCAGATCATCGTCGACGGTGGCGTGGTCGACTACGACGGTCCGTCCGGTCCGATCTCCTTCGACGAGAACGGTGACCCGACCGAGGCGACCATCGGGATCTTCGAGTACGACGCCAACAACCAGCTGGTCCGCCAGAACTGAGCACGGCGTGACGAAGGCCCCCGGGACCACGGTCCCGGGGGCCTTTCGCCGTGCACGGTGGCCGGCCCTGGCAGGGGCGGCTCGCGAACGGCCGTCAGTGCGTGTCGGTGCCGGTGTCCTGACCGAGGGTGCCCAGGTACAGACCGATGACCTTCTTGTCGTGCAGCAGCTCCCGGCCCGGCCCGGTGTGCGCGTCCCGGCCCTGGTCGAGGACGTAGGCCCGGTCGCAGATCTGCAGGCAGCGGCGGGCGTTCTGCTCGACCATGATGGTGGTCACCCCGGCCTGGTTGATCGAGGACACCCGGATGAAGGCGTCGTCCTGGCGCACCGGGGACAGCCCTGCCGAGGGCTCGTCCAGGAGCATCACGTCGGGCCGCATCATCAGGGCGCGGGACATCGCGACCATCTGCCGCTCGCCACCGCTGAGCGACCCGGCGACCTGGCCGAGGCGGTCCTTGAGGGCGGGGAAGATGTCCAGCACGAACTCCAGGCTCTCCCGGACCGCGGCCGGCCGCTGGTATGCCCCCATCTCCAGGTTCTCCTGGATGGTGAGGGTGGGGAAGACGTTCTCCGTCTGCGGCACCAGGCCGACCCCCTTGGCCACCAGCTGGTTGGCCTTGAGGTTGGTGATCTCCTCGCCGCGCAGCCGGATCGCTCCCTTGCGCACCTTGACCAGGCCGAAGATGGCCTTGAGCAGCGTCGACTTGCCGGCGCCGTTGGGGCCGATGATGCCGATCAGCTCACCGTCGTAGGCCTGCAGGTTGGTGTCCGTGAGGATGTCGATGCCGGGCAGGTAACCGGCGGTGACCTGCTGGACGTCGACCACCGGGGTACGCCCCTCGGGCGCGCCGGGGGCCGGGCTGGTGGTCTCCTCGAGGCTCTGGCTCATCCGACCCGGTTCCCCTCTTCGTCGTAGCGGCCGGTGATGACACCGATGTCCTGGTCCAGGTGGCTGCCGAGGTAGGCGTCGATGACGGCCTCGTTCCGCATGACCTCGTCCAGTGGACCCTCGGCCACGACGCGACCCTCGGCCATCACCACCACCCAGTCCGCGATGTGCCGGACCATGTGCATGTCGTGCTCGACGAAGAGCACGGTCATCCCCTGCTGCTTGAGGTTGAGGACGTGCTCCAGCAGGGACTGCACCAGGGCCGGGTTCACCCCGGCCATCGGCTCGTCGAGCAGCACGAACTCCGGCTCGGTCATCAGGGCGCGCGCCATCTCCAGCAGCTTGCGCTGACCGCCCGAGAGGGAGGCGGAGAAGTCGTCCTTCTTGTCCAGCAGCCTGAAGCGCTCCAACAGCTCCAGCGCCCGCTGCTCGATCTCACGCTCCTGGCGGCGCCACAGGAAGGGCAGCACGCTGAACAGCAGGCTCTCGCCCTTCTGCCCGGTGGCACCGAGCTTCATGCTCTCCAGCACGGTGAGCCGCTGCAGCACCTTGGTGAGCTGGAAGGTCCGGACCTGGCCCATCCGCGCCGACTTGAAGGCGGGGACCCCGGCCAGCGCGCGTCCGTTGAACTGCCACGACCCGGAGTTCGGCCGGTCGAAGCCGGAGAGCAGGTTGAACAGGGTGGTCTTGCCCGCCCCGTTGGGTCCGATCAGGGCGGTGATCGCGTGCCGCGGGATCTCCACGTGCTGCACGTCGACGGCGGTGATGCCGCCGAAGGAGCGGGAGATGTCGTCGGCCACCAGGATCGGGTCCCGCTTGGGCACGCCGGGGACGGCAGGGCCGGTGGCCAGGTCGTGGTCCGGGTGCACCGGCGTCTCCGTCGGTGGGGTCGGAGGCTGCTCACTTGACAAAGGTCATCTCCTTCTTCTTGCCCAGGATGCCCTGTGGTCGGAACGCGACCAGCAGCATGAGGGCGACACCGACGATGATGAACCGGACGTACCCGGCCTGGGTGGCCGTCATCGGCAGCCAGCCCTCGCTGGCCATCGCCGGCAGCACACCGGCCAGGAAGGCCATCAGCCCCCAGTAGAGGACGGCCCCGAGGATGGGCCCGAAGAGGGTCGCCGCACCGCCGAGCAGCAGCGCGGTCCAGACGAAGAAGGTCAGGCTCGGCAGGTAGTACTGGGGGATGACCGCGGCGGGGAGGGCGATGACGACACCGCCGAGCGCCCCCAGCACCCCACCGAAGATCAGCGCCTGCATCTTGTAGAGGTAGACGTTCTTGCCCAGCGACCGGACCGCGTCCTCGTCCTCCCGGATGCCCTTGAGCACCCGCCCCCAGGGACTGCGCATCACCAACCAGACCGCCAGCACGCCCACCACGACCAGGCCGAGGCCGAACAGCCTGACCCACCACTGGTCGGCGGTGAAGGTCCATGCGCCGACCCCGTAGGTGCCGTCGGGCAGGGGGTTGGCCTCACGGAAGCCGGCGTGGTAGCCGCCGAGCCCGTCCGCGGAGTTGGTGTACGCCTCGAAGAGCCGCGTCTGGAAGAGCAGCCGGACGATCTCCGCGGCCGCGATGGTCACGATCGCGAGGTAGTCCGCGCGCAGCCGCAGGGTGGGTATGCCGAGGATCACCGCGAAGATGACGGCACCCACGATGCTGATCCCGATCGCCAGCCACCAGGGGAGGCCGAACGACAGGATCGAGATGGCGTAGGCATACGCGCCGATCGCCATGAAGCCGGCCATCCCGAAGTTGAGCAGCCCGGCATACCCGAAGTGCACGGCCAGGCCGAGGGCCGCCAGCATGAACCCGATGGTCTCCGGGGACAGGATGAAGCTGGCCGTGTTGTTGAGGATGGAACCCCAGTCCATGTCAGGTCTCCCTTGCCGCTAACCGATCCGCTCTCGTCGGCCCAGGATCCCCTGGGGCCGGACGAGAAGGATGAGGATGAGGACACCGAGGGCGCCCACGTACTTGATGTCCGAGGGGAGCCAGAGGGTGGAGACCTCCACGAGGATCCCGATGACGAGGGCACCGATGAGGGCGCCGAAGGCGGTGCCGAGCCCGCCGAGGCAGACGGCGGCGAAGATGAGCAGCAGGATCTGCACGCCCATGTCCCACTTGATCCCGGGCCGGAAGTAGGCCCACAGGACACCGGAGAGACCGGCGAGCGCGGCACCGGCCATCCAGACGATCCGGGTGACGGCCTCGACGTCGATGCCGCTGGCCGAGGCGAGGGCCCGGTTGTCGGCCACCGCCCTGGTGGCCTTGCCGGTCCGGGTGCGCTGCAACCAGAGGGCCACCGTCACCAGCACCACGACGCTGATGCCCATGCTCACCATGTCGATGGTCGAGAGCCGGATCGGGCCGATGATCTGGTGCCGGGTGCCGCCGGCCCCGGGCAGCTGGTAGGTGCTGCCGCCGATGAAGTACTGGAAGACGTAGCGCAGGGCCAGCGAGAGGCCGATCGTCAGGATCATCATCTGCACCAGGCCGATCCCTCGTCGGCGCAGCGGTCGCCAGATGCCGGCGTCGATGCTGAAGCCGAAGGCGGCGCTGGCGACGACCGCGAGCGGGATGGCCACGTAGATCGGCCACCCGGTGAAGACCGAGAAGGCCAACGCCATCACCGCCCCGAAGGTGACCATCTCGGCGTGCGCGAAGTTGGTCAGCCCGGTGGTGCCGAAGATCAGGGACAGGCCGATCGAGGCCAGGGCCAGCATGAGCCCGAAGTTGATCCCGTTCACCAGGCGCTCGACGAGCTGGGCGGTGAAGCTCACCGTCTCGCGCTCCCCCTCGCCGAGGAAGAAGTTCGCTGGCTGGAAGAACTGCGAGGCGTAGGTGACGGTCAGCGGGTTCTCCCCGCTGACGGTGATGCCCTCGGGCAGGCTCTCTTCGTCGATCAGCACCTCGTAGGGGTCCGTGGTGGGCACCCCGATGCGGGCCTGGCCGCGGTCGTCGGTGACCGCCTCGGCCTCGTAGTCACCGCCGGTGACCACCACGCGCACCTCACCCACCGGCGCGTTGTCGAAGCGCACGTTGACGGCGATGTTCTGGTCGTGCTCCTCCAGGGCCACCTGCGAGGGGTCGTCGGTCTCCTGCGCGACCGCGGCCCCGGGCGCCAGCAGGACCAGGCCGAGGAGGAACAGGACGAACAGCGGCCAGGGCGGGCGTCGGCGGGTTCGCCGCCGAGGGGTCGTCAGGTGCACTGGTCCTCCAGCCGGGTCCTGTGAGTCACGGGTGTGCGCCAGGTCACGCACGACAGTCGGACTATAGGCGACCGCCCACCCCTCGGGTAGCGACCGTCGAGGACCGTGTCCGGATCGTGACCAGCGGGTATGCCGTGGCGCCGGCGATCGTCCGGCGGTGGCTCAGCCGTCGTCGGGTCGCTCGCACACCAGGACGGCCGTGCCGGGGAAGATCTCGCCCCGCAGCCGGCTCCAGGACCCCCACTCGTGGTCCCCGTCGGGGCCGGTCGGCCACGGCAGCTCCCGCAGGTCGGTCAGGACCAGGCCGGCCCCGGCGACAGCCCGGACCAGCTCGCCCAGGGTGCGGTGGTGCTCGGTGTAGGTCGCCACCCCGCTGCCGGTCTCCTCGACGTAGGCGGCGGTGTCGAAGTAGCTGTGCCGGGCCACCAGCCCCTCCTCCCCGGGCAGGTCGAGGAAGACCCAGCGGAACGGGTGCGGCAGCGACACCACGCACCGGCCACCGGGGCGCAGGACGCGGCGCCACTCGCGCAGCGCGCTCCCGGCGTCCGGGACGAAGGCGAGGACGCCGTGCGCGGTGAAGACCGTGTCGAAGGAGGCGTCCGCGAAGGGCAACCGGGTGCCGTCGCACTGGAGGTATGCCGCGGCGACCGGCCCGGCCCCGGCCGACCGGTCCAGGCGCCGTGCCACCCGGAGCATCCCGGCGGACAGGTCGGTGCAGAGCGCTCTGGCCCCCTGGGATGCGCACCACCGGGAGCCCTGGCCGGCGCCGCCGCCGACCTCCAGGACGTCCCGGTCGGTGACCGTCCCCAGCAGCCCTAGGTCCTCCTCGGTCCACCCCTCGGGTCCCCAGCACAGCTGCGCATCACCCAGGGCCGACCCGTGCTCGGCGTGGTAGTCCTCGGCCTCGGTGTCCCACCAGCTGCGGGCGGCGCGCACCGATTCCTCGTGGGTGGCGTGGCGGCGGGACACCAGGTCGGGTGAGGGCAGCGGCGCGGGATCCTGGGACGGGTCGGTCACGGCGGCCAGTCTGGCAGCAGCGGACACAGCCGGCGCAGGCGCGGCGGGCGGCCCGTCTTTGACCCGGGACACCGCGCCCCGCTAGGGTGTCAGGGTTCGTCTCGTGTGATCCGGCGTGCCCGGAACGGCGCGGGACCACAGCGCATACGTCCATCCATACATCGTGTCCACAATCGGAGCCCCTACTACATGACTGCCACCACGGCCGACAAGGCCATCTCTCAGATCGCTGTCAACGACATCGGTTCTGAGGAGGACCTGCTCGCGGCCATCGACGCGACGATCAAGAACTTCAACGACGGCGACATCGTCGAGGGGATCATCGTCAAGGTCGACCGGGACGAGGTCCTGCTCGACATCGGCTACAAGACCGAGGGCGTCATCCCCTCGCGCGAGCTCGCCATCAAGCACGACGTCGACCCGTCCGAGGTCGTCACCGTCGGTGACGAGGTCGAGGCCCTGGTCCTCCAGAAGGAGGACAAGGAAGGTCGGCTGATCCTCTCCAAGAAGCGCGCCCAGTACGAGCGTGCCTGGGGTTCGATCGAGCAGATCAAGGAAGAGGACGGCGTCGTCACCGGCACCGTCATCGAGGTCGTCAAGGGTGGACTCATCCTCGACATCGGCCTGCGCGGCTTCCTCCCCGCCTCCCTCGTCGAGATGCGTCGCGTCCGCGACCTCCAGCCGTACGTCGGCAAGGAGATCGAGGCCAAGATCATCGAGCTCGACAAGAACCGCAACAACGTGGTGCTCTCGCGCCGCGCGTGGTTGGAGCAGACGCAGTCCGAGGTCCGCACCACCTTCCTGAAGGAGCTGACCAAGGGCCAGGTCCGCACCGGCACGGTCAGCAGCATCGTGAACTTCGGTGCCTTCGTGGACCTCGGTGGCGGCGTCGACGGCCTCGTGCACGTCTCCGAGCTGTCCTGGAAGCACATCGACCACCCGGGCGAGGTCGTCGAGGTCGGTGACGAGGTCACCGTCGAGGTGCTGGACGTGGACATGGACCGCGAGCGCGTGTCCCTGTCGCTCAAGGCGACCCTCGAGGACCCGTGGCAGACCTTCGCCCGCACCCACGCCATCGGCCAGGTCGTGCCGGGCAAGGTCACCAAGCTGGTGCCCTTCGGCGCGTTCGTGCGTGTCGAGGACGGCATCGAGGGCCTGGTGCACATCTCCGAGCTGGCCGAGCGTCACGTGGAGCTGCCGGAGCAGATCGTCACCGTGGGCGCCGAGGTCTTCGTCAAGGTCATCGACATCGACCTGGAGCGTCGCCGGATCTCGCTGTCGCTGAAGCAGGCGAACGAGGCCGTGGCCGCGGACTTCGACCCGACCCTCTACGGCATGGCCGCCGAGTACGACGACCAGGGGAACTACAAGTACCCCGAGGGCTTCGACCCGGAGACCAACGAGTGGCTGGAGGGCTTCGAGTCCCAGCGCGAAAAGTGGGAGAAGGAGTACGCCGACGCGCACGAGCGTTGGGAGGCCCACAAGGCGCAGGTCGAGGCCGCAGCCGAGGCCGCGGACTCCGACGAGGGTGTCGAGGTGGCCCCGGCCACGACCGCGTCCTACTCCTCCGACGTCCCCGAGGACACCCAGGAGGACGGTGGCGGAACCCTCGCCTCCGACGAGGCGCTGGCCGCCCTCCGGGAGAAGCTCACCGGTAACTGAGCGACCCCCTCGGTCGTCATCACGCACGAGCCCGGCCCCGTCAGGGGCCGGGCTCGTCCGCGTTCCTGGAAATACGCTGTGATAATGTTCCTGCGCATTTCGTAGGCCTTCGACCTGAGCGAACGATCCCGATCCCGCCCCCAGCAGAAAGGCATCCTGTGACATCCCCCTCAGACAGCCCGCCCACGTCCGAGGTCGAGGTCGAGGCCTCACCTCCGGAGGGCAGGTCCGGCCGCGGGCTGGCGCCCAGGGTGTTCTACCCCTCCGCCGTCCTCGTGTTCGTCTTCGTCCTCGCCGCCGCCGTCTTCCCGGAGGCGATGAACTCCGGGCTGGAGAAGGCCAACGAGGTCGTCGTCAACAGCATCGGCTGGTACTACGTGCTGCTGACGGTCTGCTTCGTCGGCTTCAGCCTCTGGCTGGCGATCAGCGACTACGGTCACATCACGCTGGGCAACGACGGCGAGAAGCCCGAGTTCGGCTACATGTCCTGGTTCGCCATGCTGTTCAGCGCCGGTATGGGGATCGGCCTCATGTTCTGGGGCGTCGCTGAGCCGCTGTACCACTTCGCCGGGCCACCCCCGGGGACCGGCGGCGGGTCGGACGCCGACATGGCGAACGCGGCGATGGGCCGGACCTTCCTGCACTGGGGCCTGCACGCCTGGGCCATCTACATCATCGTCGGCCTCGGCGTCGCCTACGCCGTGCACCGCAAGAAGCTGCCGGTGTCCATCCGGTGGGCGCTCAAGCCCATCCTGGGTGACCGGGTGGAGGGGTGGATCGGGGACGTCATCGACGTCGTCGCCATCGTCGGCACGCTCTTCGGTGTGGCCACCTCGCTGGGCTTCGGCGTGGCGCAGGTGGGCGCCGGCATCAGCTTCCTCGGTCTCACCGAGGACGGCAGCGGTGCCTGGCTCCAGGTGGGCCTGATCGCGGCCATCACCGGTGTAGCCACCCTGTCGGTGATGTCCGGTATCGGCAAGGGGATCAAGTGGCTGTCCAACATCAACCTGGTGCTGGCCGGTCTCCTGCTGCTCTTCGTCCTGACGGTGGGGCCGACGCAGTTCCTGCTCAACGACATGGTGCAGTCCCTCGGGTACTACCTGCAGAACTTCTTCTCGATGAGCTTCTCCACCTTCGCCTACCAGGAGGAGGGTCCGTCCTGGCTGGGCAGCTGGACCACCTACTACTGGGGTTGGTGGATCAGCTGGTCGCCCTTCGTCGGGATCTTCATCGCGCGCATCTCCCGGGGCCGGACGGTCCGGGAGTTCATCACCGGTGTCCTGCTGGTCCCGACCCTGCTCACCTCGCTCTGGTTCGTCATCATGGGCGGCACGGCGCTGCACCGCGAGATCGTCGGGGACGGCGGCATCATCGGCGCGGACGGCTCGGTCTCCGAGAACGAGGCCCTCTTCCAGATGTTGGACGGGCTGCCCGGCGGGGCGTTCCTGCCCGGCCTGGCGATCATCATGATCGTCATCTTCTTCGTCACCAGCTCGGACTCCGGGTCCTACGTGGTCGACATGATCGCCAACGGCGGTGACCCGAACCCGCCGGTCTGGAGCCGCGTCATGTGGGCCGTGCTCGAGGGCGCCATCGCCGCGGTGCTCATCGTCGCCGGTGCGGCCTCCGGGGTCGAGGGTGGTGGCCTGGCCTCGCTGCAGACGATGGCCATCATCACGGCGGTGCCGTTCTCGGTGGTGATGATCGGGATCTGCATCTCCCTGGTGAAGGCGTTCATCGCCGAGGACAAGGAGCAGGAACGGGTGAAGCGCAAGGTGCTGGCCCGTGAGCTCGCGCTGGAGGCCGAGGAGATGCAGGCCGCGGTCCCGGGAGAGGGCACCGGCCGCTCCAGCGGCTGACCTGCGGACGGGGCCTGTCCAGGTCCTGAACCACGCCTGACGAGGGTGGCCCGGCCGAGCGGCCGGGCCACCCTTGTCGGTGGCGGGGGATACCGTTGAGGCATGCGACCCACCACGGACCTGCAGCGCACGGTGAACCCCTTCGAGGTGGTCTCCGACTTCCGCCCGAGCGGGGACCAGCCGCGGGCCATCGCCGACCTGGCGCGTCGGGTCGGTGGGGGCGAGCAGGACATCGTGCTGCTCGGCGCCACGGGTACCGGCAAGTCGGCGACGACGGCCTGGCTGATCGAGAAGGTGCAGCGGCCGACCCTGGTGATGGCGCCCAACAAGACCCTCGCCGCCCAGCTCGCCAACGAGTTCAAGGAGCTGCTCCCGAACAACGCGGTCGAGTACTTCGTGAGCTACTACGACTACTACCAGCCCGAGGCCTACGTCCCGCAGACGGACACGTACATCGAGAAGGACTCCTCGATCAACGACGAGGTCGAGCGGCTGCGGCACTCCACGACCAACTCCCTGCTCACCCGCCGGGACGCCATCGTGGTCGCCTCGGTGTCCTGCATCTACGGCCTCGGCACCCCGCAGGAGTACGTCGACCGGATGGCCCGGCTCCGGGTCGGGCAGACCTTCGACCGGGACGAGCTGCTGCGCACCTTCGTCGGGATGCAGTACACCCGCAACGACATGGCCTTCACCCGGGGGACCTTCCGGGTCCGGGGCGACACCGTGGAGATCATCCCGCAGTACGAGGAGCTGGCGGTGCGGATCGAGTTCTTCGGCGACGAGATCGACCGGCTCTACACGCTGAACCCGCTCACCGGCGAGGTGGTCCGTGAGGAGCAGGAGATGTACGTCTTCCCGGCCTCCCACTACGTCGCCGGCCCGGAACGGATGGAGCGCGCGATCGCCGGCATCGAGACGGAGCTGGCCACCCAGCTGGAGACCTTCGAGCGGCAGGGGAAGCTGCTCGAGGCCCAGCGCCTGCGGATGCGCACCAGCTACGACATCGAGATGATGCGCCAGGTCGGCTCCTGCTCGGGCATCGAGAACTACTCGCGGCACATGGACGGGCGGCCGGCGGGCAGTGCGCCCAACTGTCTGCTCGACTACTTCCCCGAGGACTTCATGCTGGTCATCGACGAGTCGCACGTGACGGTCCCGCAGATCGGTGCCATGTACGAGGGCGACATGTCGCGCAAGCGGACGCTGGTGGACCACGGCTTCCGCCTGCCCAGCGCGATGGACAACCGCCCGCTGAAGTGGGAGGAGTTCCTGGAGCGGGTGGGGCAGACCGTCTACCTGTCGGCCACCCCGGGGGACTACGAGATGGCCAAGTCGGACGGGTACGTCGAGCAGATCATCCGCCCGACCGGCCTGGTGGACCCGGAGGTCGTGCTCAAGCCGACGAAGGGTCAGATCGACGACCTGCTGTACGAGGTGGGGGAGCGGACCAAGCGCGACGAGCGGGTGCTGGTCACCACCCTGACCAAGAAGATGGCGGAGGACCTCACCGACTACCTGCTCGACAAGGGTGTCCGGGTGCGGTACCTGCACTCCGAGGTGGACACGCTGCGCCGGGTCGAGCTGCTGCGTGAGCTGCGGATGGGTGAGTACGACGTGCTGGTCGGGATCAACCTGCTCCGGGAGGGCCTCGACCTCCCGGAGGTCTCGCTGGTCAGCATCCTGGACGCCGACAAGGAGGGCTTCCTGCGCTCGGCCCGGTCGCTCATCCAGACCATCGGTCGCGCCGCCCGGAACGTCTCGGGGCAGGTGCACATGTATGCCGACCGGATCACTCCCTCGATGGAGCAGGCGATCGACGAGACCAACCGTCGTCGGGAGAAGCAGATCGCCTACAACGTCGAGCACGGGATCGACCCGACGCCGCTGCGCAAGCGCATCGCGGATATCACCGACATGCTCGAGCGGGAGGACGCCGACACCGAGGCCCTGATGGGCAGCGGACGCAGCCAGTCGCGCGGCAAGGGCCGTGGCCGGGGCGCCGCGGTGGCCTCGGGCAGCGCCACCATCGCGAGCAGGACCGGGGACGGTCTGCCGGCCACCGAGCTGGCGACCCTGATCCAGGAGCTCACCGAGCAGATGCACCAGGCCGCCACCGACCTGCACTTCGAGCTGGCGGCCCGGTTGCGCGACGAGATCGGCGACCTCAAGAAGGAGCTCCGGCAGATGCGGGAGGCGACCGGCTGACCCGGCGGGACGGGCGGGTCGGCCGGGACGGACCCGCTCAGACGACCTCGGGCTGGTTCCGTCGCCGGCGCCGCCCGGGCCCGGTCGGACGGCCCAGGACCAGCACGCTGGCCACGACGACCAGGGCCATCCCGAGCAGCTGCGGCAGGGCGAGCACCTGCCCGAGCACGATCAGCCCGGCGAGGGCGGCGGCGGCCGGCTCCAGGCTGAGCAGGACGCCGAAGGTGCCCGAGCGCAGGTGGCGCAACGCCAGCAGCTCGAGGCTGTACGGGATCGCCGAGGACAGCAGCGCGATCCCGAGGCCGAGCAGCAAGGCCTCCGGCGTGACCAGTGCGCTGCCGGCGGTGGCCCAGCCCAGCGGCAGCATCACCACCGCACCCAGCGCCAGGCAGATGGCGATGCCGTCCAACCCCTCGAAGCGGGCACCGGTCCGGCGGCTGAGCACGATGTAGGCAGCCCAGCAGGCCCCGGCGGTGGCCGCGAGCAGGATGCCGGTGATGTCGAGCTCGGCCCACGGGGTGGTGAGGGCCTCCGAGATGAGCAGGACCCCGACCAGGGCCGCGCCGACCGCCAGCAGGTCACGGCGTCGTCGGGACAGCGCCGCCGCGAGGGCCAGCGGCCCGAGGAACTCGATGGTGACCGCGACGCCGATGGGCAGCCGGGTCAGGCTCCCGTAGAACGCGATGTTCATGCAGGTCAGGGCCAGGGCGAAGAGGCTGACGACGCCCCAGTCCGCGGCGCTGCGACCACGGAGCCGCGGCCGGACCAGGGCCCAGAGGATGACCGCCGCCAACGCCAGGCGCAGGGTCACCGACCCCAGGACACCGACCGTCGGCAGCAGGGTCGCGGCGAGGGCGCCGCCGAACTGCACGGAGACGACGGCGACCAGCACCAGCACCACGGGCGGGACCCGTGGCCGGGCCCCCGGCGCGGGAGGCGCCGTCACCAACCGCGTTCCCGCCACCCCGGCAGGTCGTCGCGCTCGGCGCCCAGCGTCGTGTTGTCACCGTGACCGGGGAGCACCAGCGCGTCGTCGTAGACGCCGAAGACTCGCTGCTCGAGGTCGTCCATGAGGCTGGCGAAGTCCTCCGGCGAGCCGGTCTTGCCGGGGCCGCCGGGGAAGAGGCTGTCCCCGGTGAACAGGGTGGTCCGCGCCCCCGTGTCGCCGAGGGTGCCGAGGGCCAGCGCCACCGAGCCGGGGGTGTGCCCGCGCAGCGCGACGACGTCCAGCTCCAGGTCGCCGACCCGGATCCGGTCACCCTGCTCGACACGGATGTCCACCGGGACGGGCAGCGCGTCGGCGTCGTCGGCCCCGGCGACCGTGGTGGCGCCGGTCGCCCGCACCATCTCCGCCAGCGCCTGGTGGTGGTCCTGGTGCCGGTGCGTGGTCAGCAGGGTGTCCAGGGCTTCCGGCCGGTCGGCCGCCCCGTCCTCGGCCAGCAGGCGGTGCAGCCGCGGCGCGTCGTCCGCGGCGTCCACGAGCAGCCGCTTCCCGGTGGCCCTGCAGGTCACCAGGTAGGCGTTGTTGTCCATCGGCCCGACGCTGCACTTGCGGACCACGGCAGGGCCGAGGTCCAGCACCCAGCTCGGGCCACCGGGGGAGACGTGTCCGGTCAGGTCTGCAGAGCTCACGGCGCCGAGTCTAGTGCGGGCATACCTGCTCAGACGGTGAGCGGCCGGTCGGTCGGCCGGATCGGGGCGGGCAGGGTGCTCGTCCCGGTGAGGTAGGCGTCCACCGCCGCGGCGCAGGCCCGGCCCTCGGCGATGGCCCAGACGATGAGCGACTGGCCACGGCCGCAGTCCCCGGCGGCGAAGACGCCGTCCATCGGGGTGGCGAAGGTGTCGTCCCGCTCGTAGGTGTTGACCGGGGTGCGGGGCAGGGTGCCCGAAGGCGCCGCGCTCTCGTCGGGACCGACGAAGCCCATGGCGAGCAGCACCAGCTGCGCCGGGATCTCCCGCTCGCTGCCCTCGATCGGCTGGAAACGACCGTCCTCGAACCGGCCGTCGACCATCACCACACCGCGGACGGCGCCGTGCTCGTCACCCAGCACCTCGACCGTGGAGACGCCGTAGGACCGTTCACCGCCCTCCTGGTGGGCCTCGGAGACCTTGTAGAGCATCGGGTAGGTCGGCCACGGCTGGTGCTCGGGACGCTCGTGCGGCGGGGTGGTCATGATCTCCAGCTGCATGACCGAGCGGGCACGGTGCCGGTGCGCGGTCCCGAGGCAGTCGGCCCCGGTGTCACCGCCACCGATGATGATCACGTCCTTGTCCTCGGCGTCGATGCCGCGCGGGTCACCGAGCGCCTCCCTGTTCGCCGGGACGAGGAAGTCCATCGCCGGGTGCACACCGTCGAGGTCCGCACCGGGGACCTGCAGGCCCCTGGGGACGGTGGACCCGGTGGCCATCACCACCGCGTCGAAGCGCTTGCGCAGCTCCACCAGGGACAGGTCGTCCGGTCCGTCACCCCCGATGGTGACCCCGGTGACGAAGCGGATGCCCTCGCCGCGCAGCTGGACCAGCCGGCGGTCCAGGACGGACTTCTCCATCTTGAACTCGGGGATGCCGTAGCGCAGCAGCCCGCCCACGGCGTCGGAGCGCTCGTAGACCACCACGGTGTGGCCCGCCCGACCCAGCTGCTGGGCGGCGGCCAGGCCGGCCGGACCGGAGCCGACCACCGCGACGGTGCGCCCGCTCAGCCACTCCGGCTCCTGCGGGCTCACCCGCCCGTTGGAGAAGGCGCGGTCGATGATCGAGACCTCGATCTGCTTGATGGTCACCGCGGGCTGGTTGATGCTCAGCACGCAGGACGTCTCGCACGGGGCGGGGCACAGCCGACCGGTGAACTCGGGGAAGTTGTTGGTGGCGTGCAGGCGTTCGATCGCCTCGGCGAAGTTCGCCCGACGGGTGAGGTCGTTCCACTCCGGGATGAGGTTGCCCAGCGGGCACCCGGTGTGGCAGAACGGGATGCCGCAGTCCATGCACCGGCTCGCCTGCCGCTGCAGCACCGAGGTCTCCTGCTCCCCGTGCACCTCGTTCCAGTCCATGATCCGGACCGGGACGGGACGCGAGGGACGGTCCTCACGGTCGCGGTGGTTCAGGAAACCTTTGGGGTCAGCCATGAGAGTCCTCCAGGATGAGCTGCCAGGCGTGCGGGCCGTTGGGGTCGTCGCCGCGCTCCTCCGCCTCGCGGCGGATGCGCAGGACGCTGGCGTACTGGCGTGGGGTGATGACGGTGATCCGATGTGCCCAGTCGGGGTCGGAGAGGAGCTGCTCGGCGACGCTGCTGCCGGTGAGCTCGCGGTGCTCCTCGATCAGGGCCCGCACCTCCTCGGTCCGGTCCGTCTCGGCCAGCGGGAAGAGGAGCAGGTCGCCGTTGGCCGTGGCCAGCGGGTTCAACCGGTCCTGCTGCAGGTCCAGGACGAAGGCGCTGCCGCCGGACATCCCGGCACCGATGTTGCGGCCGGTGCGACCCAGGATGAGGGCCCTGCCGCCGGTCATGTACTCCAGCGCGTGGTCGCCCACGCCCTCGACGACGGCGGTGGCCCCGGAGTTGCGCACGCAGAATCGCTCGCCGACGGTGCCGCGCAGGTTCACCTGCCCGGCGGTGGCGCCGTAGCAGATGACGTTCCCGGCGATCACCTGGTCCATCGCGACGAAGGGCGCGTCCTCGGAGGGGCGGACCACGATCCGACCGCCGGACAGGCCCTTGCCGACGAAGTCGTTGGCGTCACCGACCAGGCGCAGGGTGGCACCGGAGGGCAGGAAGGCGCCGAACGACTGCCCCGCCGAACCGGTGAAGGTCAGGTCGATGCATCCCTCCGGCAGCCCGTCCGGGCCGGCGGCCACGGTGATGTGGTGCCCCAGCAGGGTGCCGACCGTCCGGTTGACGTTGGTGATAGGGAAGTGCCCGGTCACCGGGGTGCCGTCGCGGAGCGCGGGGCCGGCGAGCTCGACAAGCTGGTTGTCCAGCGCCGCCTCGAGCCCGTGCTCCTGGGTGGTGGTGCACCGCCGCGAGGCCCCCTCCGGGATCGCGGTCATGTGCAGGATCGGCGCCAGGTCGAGACCGTCGGCCTTCCAGTGCTCGACCGCGGCGGAGGTGTCGAGCAGGTCCGCCCGTCCGATGACCTCGTCCAGGCTGCGGTAGCCGAGCCCCGCGAGCAGCTCACGCACCTGCTGGGCGACGAAGGTGAAGAAGTTCACCACGTGCTCGGCCTTGCCGGTGTACCGCTCCCGCAGCTCGGGGTTCTGGGTGGCGATCCCCACCGGGCAGGTGTCCAGGTGGCAGACCCGCATCATGATGCATCCGGAGACGACCAGCGGGGCGGTGGCGAAGCCGTACTCCTCGGCGCCGAGCAGCGCGGCCACCAGCACGTCCCGCCCGGTCTTGAGCTGCCCGTCGCACTGCACGACGATCCGGTCCCGGAGACCGTTCTTCAGCAGCGTCTGCTGGGTCTCGGCCAGACCGAGCTCCCACGGGGTGCCGGCGTGCTTCAGCGAGGTCAGCGGGCTGGCGCCGGTGCCCCCGTCGTGGCCGGAGATCAGCACCACGTCCGACTTGGCCTTGGCCACCCCGGCCGCGACCGTGCCCACCCCGATCTGGCTGACCAGCTTGACGTGCACGCGCGCCTTCGGGTTGGCGTTCTTCAGGTCGTGGATGAGCTGCTTGATGTCCTCGATCGAGTAGATGTCGTGGTGCGGCGGCGGCGAGATGAGCCCGACGCCGGGGGTCGAGTGCCGGGTGCTGGCCACCCAGGGGTAGACCTTGCCGGGCGGCAGCTGGCCCCCCTCGCCTGGCTTGGCGCCCTGGGCCATCTTGATCTGGATGTCGTCGGCGTGCACCAGGTACGGCGAGGTCACCCCGAACCGTCCGGAGGCGACCTGCTTGATCGCGGACCGTCGCTCGGGGTCCAGCAGCCGGTCGACGTCCTCTCCGCCCTCGCCGGTGTTGGACTTGCCGCCCAGCCTGTTCATCGCGATCGCCAGCGTCTCGTGCGCCTCCTGCGAGATGGAGCCGTAGCTCATCGCGCCGGTGGCGAAGCGTCGGACGATGTCGCTGACCGGCTCGACCTCGTCGACGTCGATCGGTTCCCGGTCCGGGTTGGTCCGGAACAGCCCGCGCAGGGTCATCAGGTCACCGGCCTGCTCGTCGACCAGGTCGGTGTACTGCTGGAAGATGTCGTAGCGCCCCTGCCGGGTGGCGTGCTGCAGCCGGAAGATGGCCTCCGGGCCGAAGAGGTGCGGCGGCCCCTCGCGGCGCCACTGGTACTCACCGCCGATGGTCAGCGCCCGGTGGTAGGGCGGGATGCCGGAGAGCGGGTAGGCCACCGCGTGCCGGCGTGCCACCTCCTCGGCGATGACGTCCAGGCCCACCCCGTCGATCTGGCTGGTGGTCCCGGTGAACCACCGCTCGACGACGTCCCGGGACAGGCCGACGGCCTCGAAGGTCTGGGCGCCGCGGTAGGAGGACACCGTGGAGATGCCCATCTTGGACATGACCTTCAGGACGCCCTTGCCGAGGGCCTTGATCAGGTTCCTGATCGCCACGTCCGGGTCCAGGCCGTCCAGCACCTGGCCGGAGGAGCACAGGTTCTCCACCGACTCCATGGCCAGGTACGGGTTGACGGCGGCGGCGCCGTAGGCGACCAGCAGGGCGACGTGGTGCACCTCGCGGACGTCTCCGGCCTCCACCAGCAGCCCCACCCGGGTACGGGTGTTGTTGCGCACCAGGTGGTGGTGCACCGCGCTGGTGAGCAGCAGCGACGGGATCGGTGCCTGCTCCCGGTCCGCGTGCCGGTCCGAGAGCACCACGAAGAAGGCGCCCCGGGCCACGGCCGCGTCGACCTCCGCGCAGATCTCCTCGAGGCGGTGCTCGAGCGCCTCCGCCCCGAGGTCCACCCGGTAGAGGCCGCGGACCACGACGGGGGTGAACTCCGGGTGCTCGCCCTCCAGGTTGATCCGCCGCAGCTTGGCCAGCTGGTCGTTGTCGATCACCGGGAAGGGCAGCACGACCTGCCGGGCGTGCTCGGGGGTCTCCGAGAGCAGGTTCGGCTCCGGGCCGGTGGAGCCCTCCAGCGAGGTGACGATCTCCTCGCGGATCGCGTCCAGCGGCGGGTTCGTCACCTGGGCGAAGGCCTCGATGAAGTAGTCGAAGAGCAGCCGGGGCCGGTCGGAGAGGACCGCGATGGGGGTGTCGGTCCCCATCGCGCCGATCGGCTCGGCGCCGGCCTGGGCCATCGGCGCCATGATGATGCGCAGCTCCTCCTCGGTGTAGCCGAAGATCTGCTGCCGCCGGACCACCGAGGCGTGCGTGTGCCGCACGTGCACCTGGTCGGGCAGCGACTCCATCCGCACCAGGTGCTGCTCGAGCCACTCCCGGTAGGGCTGGCGGGCGGCCAGGTCGCGCTTGACGGCGTCGTCGTCGAGGATCTCGCCCCGCTCCAGGTCGACGAGGAACATCCGTCCCGGTGCGACGCGTCCCTTGCGCACCACCTTCTGCTCCGGGACCGGCAGCAGGCCCGACTCGGACCCGAGGATGACCAGCCCGTCGTCGGTGACCCAGTAGCGGGAGGGACGCAGGCCGTTGCGGTCCAGCACGGCCCCCACCTGGGTGCCGTCGGTGAAGACCAGGTTGGCCGGCCCGTCCCAGGGCTCCATGAGCATCGAGTGGTACTCGTAGAAGGCACGCAGGTCGGGCTCCATGGCGGCGTTGTTCTCCCACGCCTCCGGGATCATCATCAGCACCGCGTGCGGCAGGCTGCGCCCACCCAGGGCCAGCAGCTCCAGCACCTCGTCGAAGGTCGCGGAGTCGCTGGCCTCCGGGGTGCAGATCGGCAACGCGTCGTCGAGGGGACCCGGGAAGAGGTCGCTGCGCAGCTGGGACTGGCGCGCCCGCATCCAGTTGCGGTTGCCCTTGACGGTGTTGATCTCGCCGTTGTGCGCGATCATCCGGTACGGGTGGGCCAGCGGCCAGGACGGGAAGGTGTTGGTCGAGAAACGGGAGTGCACCACCGCCAGCGCGCTGGTGAACCGCTCGTCCAGCAGGTCGGGGAAGTACGCCGGGAGCTGGTTCGTGGTCAGCATCCCCTTGTAGGTGAGGGTGCGCGTCGACAGCGACACCGGGTATGCCGGGGTGCGCCGCTCGATCCGCTTCCGGGTCAGCCAGACGCGGCGTTCCAGCTCCAGGCCCTCCTCGTCCGGGGCCTCCGGTCCCGCGGCGACGACGAGCTGGCGCATCACCGGCATCACCGACAGGGCCGTCGGTCCGATCATGTCGCTGACGACCGGGACGTCGCGCCAGCCCAGCAGGCTCAGGCCGCCGTCGGCGACGATCTGCTCGACCTGCGCGGCCACCTCCTCGGTCGCGCCGTCGCCGGGCAGGAACAGGATGCCGACGGCATACCGGCCCGGGTCGGGGAGCTCGAAGGGGAGGACCGCGCGCAGGAAGCCGTCCGGGATCTGGGTGAGGATGCCGGCCCCGTCACCGGAGTTCTCCTCCGAGCCGACGGCCCCGCGGTGGTCCAGGTTGTGCAGGGCGGTCAGCGCCGAGGAGACGATGTCGTGCCGGGGCACGCCGTCCAGGGTGGCGACGAAGGCCACCCCGCAGTTGTCGTGCTCGTGCGCCCCGTCGTAGAGCCCCTCGGGTGCGGCCCCGGGGACGGGGCGCAGCGCGGCAGGGGTGCGGTGGTGCGGCTCGGTCATGGGTTCACCGGTCTTCGGGACGGGGCTGCCGTGGGGGCAACCGGACGTTCACGGGGCGGCCAGCGTGGCCTTGTCGAGCATATATGTGGGGATCAGCATACCTATGCATCCGCCGGGGTGGAAAAGCCGGAGCGGGGGTGTGTCGGTGGCGGGACCTACAGTGGTGGGGTGCCCACATCTGCCTCTCCCTCCGTGTCCCGAGCCGTCACCCGCGCCCGGCACGATCGTCTGGTCGTGCAGGGGGCGCGCGAGCACAACCTGAAGGACGTCTCGGTCGACATCCCGCGGGACTCGCTCGTCGTCTTCACCGGTCTATCCGGCTCGGGCAAGTCCTCGCTGGCGTTCGACACCATCTTCGCGGAGGGCCAGCGTCGGTACGTCGAGTCGCTGTCCGCGTACGCCCGCATGTTCCTCGGCCAGATGGACAAGCCGGACGTCGACTTCATCGAGGGACTGTCCCCGGCGGTCTCGATCGACCAGAAGTCCACCAACCGCAACCCGCGCTCGACGGTCGGCACGATCACCGAGGTGTACGACTACCTGCGCCTGCTCTTCGCCCGGGTCGGGCGTCCGCACTGCCCGGTCTGCGGCGAGCCGGTGGAGCGGCAGACGCCGCAGCAGATCGTCGACCGTCTGCTGGCGCTGCCCTCCGGCGTCCGGTACCAGCTGCTGGCCCCGGTGGTGCGCGGCCGCAAGGGTGAGTTCGTCGACCTCTTCGCCGAGCTGCAGTCCAAGGGCTTCGCCCGGGCACGGGTGGACGGTGAGCTGATCTCGCTGGCCGAGCCCCCGACCCTGGAGAAGCAGCGCAAGCACAGCATCGAGGTGGTCGTCGACCGGCTCGTCACCAAGGGCGACGGCACGACCGTGGACCGCGCCTACGCGCGCCGGCTCACCGACTCGGTGGAGACCGCGCTGCGGCTCGCGGACGGCATCGTGGTCGCCCAGTTCGTGGACGTGAGCGAGGACGGTCAGGACGACCCGGGTCGTGCTGCGCCGGTGGACGAGCGGGGGGACGCGCTGCCCCGGGAGCGGCGCTTCTCCGAGCGGATGGCCTGCCCGAACGAGCACCCGCTGTCCATCGACGAGGTGGAGCCGCGCTCGTTCTCGTTCAACAGCCCCTTCGGCGCCTGCCCGGCGTGCACCGGCATCGGCGTGGAGCTGGAGGTGGACCCCGAGCTCGCGGTCCGTGAGGACCTGAGCGTCCTCGGCGGGGCGCTGGTGCCGTGGTCCACCGCCAACGGGTTGAGCGACTACTTCCTGCGGGTGCTGGGCGGGCTCTCCGACGACCTCGACTTCCGGCTGGACGTCCCGTGGAAGCAGCTCCCCGGACGCGCGCGTGACGCGGTCCTGCACGGGTACAAGCACAAGGTGCACGTGAAGTACCGGAACCGTTTCGGCCGGGAACGCAGCTACTCCACCGGCTTCGAGGGTGTGATCCCCTACGTCAAGCGCAAGCACGCGGAGACCGAGTCCGACAGCAGCCGGGAAAGGTACGAGGGGTACATGCGGGAGGTGCCCTGCCCCACCTGCAAGGGGCAGCGGCTGAAGCCGGAGATCCTCGCCGTGCACGTCGGCGGGATGAGCATCTCCGAGGTCTGCGCCCTGCCCATCGACCAGTGCGCGGAGTTCCTGGCGTCGGTGGAGTTCACCGAGCGCGAGTCCGCGATCGCCGGGCAGGTCAACCGGGAGATCGCGGCCCGGCTGGGGTTCCTGCTGGACGTCGGGCTGGACTACCTGTCGCTGGAGCGTCCGGCCGGGACGCTGAGCGGGGGAGAGGCGCAGCGGATCCGGCTGGCGACCCAGATCGGGTCCGGGCTGGTCGGCGTGCTCTACGTGCTCGACGAGCCGAGCATCGGTCTGCACCAGCGTGACAACCGCCGGCTGATCGAGACGCTGACCCGGCTGCGCGACCTGGGGAACACCCTGATCGTCGTGGAGCACGACGAGGACACCATCGCCACCGCCGACTGGGTGGTCGACATCGGGCCGGGGGCCGGCGAGCACGGCGGGCACGTCGTGCACAGCGGGTCGGTCAAGAAGCTGCTCAGCCACCCCACCTCGCTGACCGGGCAGTACCTGTCCGGGCGCCGGTCCATCCCCGTCCCACAGGAACGCCGACCCCAGGACGGCCGGGCGGTCACCGTGCGGGGTGCCCGCGAGCACAACCTGCGCGAGATCGACGTCTCCTTCCCGCTCGGCAACCTGGTCGCCGTGACCGGTGTCAGCGGGTCGGGCAAGTCGACGCTGGTCAACGACATCCTCTACCGGGTGCTGGCCAACCAGCTGAACGGCGCCCGGCACGTCCCGGGACGGCACCGCAAGGTGGAGGGGCTCGACCAGCTGGACAAGGTGGTGCACGTCGACCAGAGCCCGATCGGTCGCACCCCCCGGAGCAACCCGGCGACCTACACCGGTCTCTTCGACCACATCCGCAAGCTCTTCGCGACCACCACCGAGGCCAAGGTCAGGGGTTACCAGCCCGGGCGCTTCTCCTTCAACGTGAAGGGCGGACGCTGCGAGGCCTGCTCGGGTGACGGCACGCTGAAGATCGAGATGAACTTCCTGCCGGACGTCTACGTGCCCTGCGAGGTCTGCCACGGCAAGCGCTACAACCGGGAGACCCTCGAGGTCCAGTTCAAGGGCCGGTCCATCGCCGAGGTGCTGGACATGCCGATCGAGGAGGCCGCGGAGTTCTTCAGCGCCGTCCCGGTCATCGCCCGCCACCTGACCACGCTGGTGGAGGTGGGGCTCGGCTACGTCCGGCTCGGCCAGCCGGCGACCACCCTCTCCGGCGGCGAGGCCCAGCGGGTGAAGCTCTCCGCCGAGCTGCAGAAGAGGTCCACCGGCCGCACCGTCTACGTGCTCGACGAGCCGACCACCGGGCTGCACTTCGAGGACATCCGGCGGCTGCTCGGGGTGCTGCAGGGTCTCGTCGACAAGGGAAACACCGTGCTGGTCATCGAGCACAACCTCGACGTCATCAAGAGCGCGGACTGGGTCGTGGACCTCGGTCCCGAGGGTGGGCGCGGTGGCGGCACGGTCGTGGCCGAGGGCACTCCGGAACAGATCAGCCTCAACCCCGACTGCCACACCGGGCACTTCCTCGCCCCCGTGCTGGGACTGGACCGGAGGTCGACCGCATGAGCTGGAGCTGTCCGAACCGGCGCACCGCCCTGCAGGCCGGCGGGGCGCTGCTCGCCACCGGGTCACTGGCTGCCTGCGGAGGAGCGGACCCGGCTGCGGAGGGCGAGGGGACCACCGGGGGCGCAGAGGGTGCTGACGGTGGTGAGCGGCTGCGGGCGCCGCTGGCCGACACCCCGGTCGGGGGCAGCACCTACTACGAGACCGAGGAGATCATCGTCACCAGGCCGACCGAGGACCAGGTGCTGGCCTTCGACGCCACCTGCACGCACGCCGGCTGCATGGTCTCCGGCACCGGGGACGAGGGGACCCTGGTCTGTCCCTGCCACAACAGCGTCTTCGCGGCGGACAGCGGGGACGTCGTCTCCGGTCCGGCGACGCAGCCGTTGGCGGCCGTGGACGCAGAGGTCGACGGCGCCGACGTCGTCATCAGTGGCTGACCCGGCCAGCTACCGGCCGGCCACCGGGCAGATCCCGACAGAACCCGGCGTCTACCGCTTCCGGGACCAGCACGGCCGGGTCATCTACGTGGGCAAGGCCCGGTCCCTGCGGTCGCGGCTGAACTCGTACTTCCAGGACATCGGTGGCCTGCACCCCCGGACCCGGCAGATGGTCACCTCGGGGGCGAGCGTCGAGTGGACCGTCGTCCGCAACGAGGTCGAGGCACTGCAGCTGGAGTTCTCCTGGATCAAGGAGTTCGACCCGCGGTTCAACGTGAAGTACCGGGACGACAAGTCCTACCCCTACCTCGCCGTGACCATGGGGGAGGACTACCCCCGCGCCCAGGTGATGCGCGGCGCCAAGAAGCCCGGCACCCGGTACTTCGGCCCCTACACCCACGCGTGGGCGATCCGGGAGACGCTGGACACCCTGCTCCGGGTCTTCCCGCTGCGGACCTGCTCCGCGGGGGTCTTCCGCCGGGCCGAGCAGGTGGGTCGTCCCTGTCTGCTGGGGTACATCGACAAGTGCTCCGCCCCCTGCGTGGGACGCGTCGACGACGAGGAGCACCGGCGGATCGCCGAGGACTTCTGCGCGTTCATGGCCGGGGATTCCGCGCGCTTCGTGCGCCGTCTGGAGCAGAAGATGCAGCAGGCCTCCACCGACCTGGACTTCGAGGCCGCGGCCCGGCTGCGGGACGACATCGGGGCCCTCACCCGCGCCCTGGAGCGGTCCGCGGTGGTGCTGCCGGACGCCACCGACGCCGACGTCTTCGCCCTCGCCGACGACGAGCTGGAGGTCGCGGTCCAGGTCTTCCACGTGCGCGGCGGCCGGATCCGAGGCCAGCGCGGATGGGTCAGCGAGAAGGGCGCCGAGGACCTGCCGTCGATCGTCGAGCACCTGCTCCAGCAGGTCTACGGGGGTGAGCGCGGCGAGCAGGTGCCGCGCGAGGTGCTGGTGCCGGTGCTGCCCTCCGGCGAGGAGGAGGTGGCGCAGTGGCTGAGCGGGCTGCGGGGATCGCGGGTGGTGGTGCGGGTCCCCGCCCGCGGGGACAAGCGGACCCTGATGGACACCGTCGCGCGGAACGCCCAGCAGGCGCTGGCACGGCACAAGGTTGCCCGCTCCGGCGACCTCACGCTGCGCTCCCAGGCCCTGCAGGAGTTGCAGGAGCTGCTGGAGCTGGAGGAGGCGCCGCTACGGGTGGAGTCCTTCGACATCAGCCACGTCCAGGGCAGCGACGTGGTCGGGTCGATGATCGTCTTCGAGGACGGACTGGCACGCAAGAGCGAGTACCGCCGGTTCATCGTCCGGGACGGCACCGGGGACGACACCGCAGCGATGCGGGAGGTCCTCACCCGACGCTTCCGGCACCTGGCCGACGGACCGGGCCGGGACGAGGAGGGCCGCCCCGCCAAGTTCGCTTACCCGCCGAACCTGGTGGTCGTCGACGGTGGCCTGCCGCAGGTTCGTGCCGCCCAGGCGGCTCTCGCCGAGGTCGGCTCCGGGGACGTGGCCGTGGTCGGTCTCGCCAAACGGCTGGAGGAGGTCTGGGTCACCGGCCAGGACTTCCCGCTGGTGCTGCCCCGCACGAGTGAGGCCCTGTACCTGCTGCAGCGGGTGCGGGACGAGGCCCACCGCTTCGCCAACACCTTCCACCGCCAGCGCCGCTCCCGGAGCATGACCTCGAGCGCGCTGGACGGCATACCCGGTCTGGGGCCGGCCCGGCAGCAGGCGCTGCTGCGCCACTTCGGCTCGGTCAAGGCGATCCGGGCGGCCGATCCGGAGGCGCTGCAGCAGGTGTCGGGGGTCGGTCCCTCGCTGGCCGCCGTCATCGCCGAGCGGCTGGGGGGCGAGACCACCGCCCCGGCCGTTAACCTGAGCACGGGAGAGGTGCTCGACTGACCCGGCGCACCGCCGGGGCGCCCGCCCGACCGACCGAGGAGGCCGACCGTGACGGTACCCCGATCCGACCTGGGCGAGAAGCAGTCACCTGTCCCCGCCGAGGCGCCCGCAGAACCCGTGGAACCCGCCGAGACCCCCCGACGCCCTGACCTGGTCATCCTGACCGGGATGTCGGGTGCCGGGAGGACGACCGCGGCCGACGTGCTGGAGGACCGCGGCTGGTACGTCGTCGACAACCTCCCGCCCGCGATGATCGTGCACCTGGCGGAGGCCACCGCGGACGACCCGCAGCGTCAGCGGCTGGCGGTCGTGGTGGACGTGCGCAGCCGTGACTTCACCACCGAGCTGGGCGTCGCCCTGACCGGGTTGCAGGAGCGGGGCTGGCGTCCCCGGGTGGTCTTCGTGGACTCCTCGGACGAGGCGCTGGTGCGCAGGTTCGAAGCGGTCCGACGCCCGCACCCGCTGCAGGGGGAGGGCCTGCTGCTGGACGGCATCCGTCGGGAGCGCAGGATGCTGGGCGACCTGCGCTCGAGCTCCGACCTGGTGATCGACACCACGAACTACAACGTGCACGAGCTGTCCGCGAAGGTCGACGACCTGCTGGACGTGCGGACCGGCGTCCGGCTGCGGATGGCGGTGATGGCCTTCGGGTTCAAGTACGGCATCCCGTTGGACGCCGACGTGGTGCTGGACCTGCGCTTCCTGCCCAACCCGTACTGGGTGCCGGAGCTGCGCGCGTTCAGCGGCAAGGACGAGGCGGTCCGGGACTTCGTCCTCGGCCACGAGCTCGCCCAGGCCTACATCGAGCACGCCGAGCAGCTGCTGCGCACCTCGGTCCGCGGCTACCTGGCCGAGGGCCGGCGGTACGTGACGGTGGCGATCGGCTGCACCGGCGGCAAGCACCGCTCGGTGGCCAGCACCGACGACCTCGTCCGGCGCCTGGCCGACCTGTCGGAGGTGGGCGTGCAGCTGTCCGCCTTCCACCGCGACCTGGGGCGCGAGTGAAGGGCCCCCGGGTCGTCGCGCTGGGCGGAGGGCATGGGCTCTCCGCCTCGCTGCAGGCGCTGCGGCACGTCACCGAGGCGATCACGGCGGTCGTCACCGTCGCCGACGACGGCGGGTCCAGCGGGCGGCTGCGCCAGGAGTTCGACATCCTTCCGCCCGGCGACCTGCGGATGGCGCTGGCCGCCCTGTGCGAGGACACCGCCTGGGGCCACCAGTGGTCCTCGGTCCTGCAGCACCGCTTCCGCGGCACCGGCGAGCTGTCCGGGCACGCCCTGGGCAACCTGCTCATCATGGCCCTGTGGGACCTGCGCCCCCAGGAGCAGGTGCGTGGTCTGGACCTGGTCGGACGGTTGCTGAACACCCGGGGCAGGGTGCTGCCGATGGCGTTGGAGCCGCTCGACATCGAGGCGCAGCTGGAAGCCGTCGACGAGACCGGGGAGGCTGACCCCGAGCTGGCGATCGTGCGGGGCCAGTCCCGGGTGGCGGGGCACCCCGGCAAGGTGCGCACGGCACGGCTCATCCCCGAGGAGCCGCGCGCCTGCCCGGAGGCGCTCGAGTCGATCAAGCTGGCCGACTTCGTCGTGCTCGGTCCCGGGTCCTGGTTCACCTCGGTGATGCCGCACCTTCTGGTGCCCGAGCTGCGCCAGGCCCTGTGCGACACCCCGGCCCGGCGCATCCTCACCCTCAACGTGAGCCTCAACGACGACGAGACCTCCGGCTACACGGTGGCCGAGCACGTCGCCGCGATCTCCGCGCACGCCCCCGGTCTGACCTTCGACCACGTCATCGCGGACCCGCACGTGGTCACCACCCCGGACGAGCGGGCAGCCCTTGAGGCGGCGGTCGCGCAGGTCGGTGGGCGCCTGGTGCTGACCACCGTCGGCAAGCTGTCCCGGCCCGGTGTGCATGACACGCTCCGGCTGGCGGCGGCCTACCGTGACCTGATGAGCGGGGACGTCGTGTGAGTGGGAGCGACCCACGGCGGGGTAGCCTGCCGGGGGCGATCGGGCAGTCGGCTCAGCCCGCGCCCGCCGAACGGACGAGGAGGATCAGCGCTGTGGCGATGACGGCCAAGGTCAAGGACGAGCTCAGCAGGTTGCCGCTGAGCCGGATGTGCTGCCGCAAGGCCGAGGTCTCGACGATGCTGCGCTTCGCGGGGGGCCTGCACATCGTCGGCGGACGGATCGTCATCGAGGCCGAGCTGGACACCGCGCAGAGCGCGCGCCGGCTGCGCACCTTCATGGCCGAGGTCTACGGCTCCAGCAGCGAGATGGTCGTGATGAGCCCCGGCGGGCTGCGCAAGCAGACCCGGTACGTGGTCCGGGCCACCTCCGACGGCGAGTCCCTGGCCCGCCAGACCGGTCTCATCGACCACCGCGGCCGACCGGTGCGCGGTCTGCCGCCCCGGGTCGTGGGGGCCGGGGTGTGCGACGCCGAGGCGGCCTGGCGCGGGGCCTTCCTCGCTCACGGCTCGATCACCGAGCCCGGGCGCTCCTCGGCCCTGGAGGTGACCTGCCCCGGACCCGAGGCCGCGCTCGCCCTGGTCGGCGCCGCCCGCCGGCTGGGCATCCAGGCCAAGGCACGCGAGGTGCGCGGTGTGGACCGGGTGGTGATCCGTGACGGGGACGCGATCGGGGCCATGCTGACCCGGCTCGGTGCGCACGACGCGGTCCTCACCTGGGAGGAGCGCCGGATGCGGCGCGAGGTGCGCGCCACCGCCAACCGGCTGGCGAACTTCGACGACGCCAACCTGCGTCGCTCCGCGCGGGCCGCGGTGGCCGCCGGCGCCCGCGTCGACCGGGCGCTGGAGATCCTCGCCGAGGACGTCCCCGAGCACCTCCGGGTGGCGGGCGCCCTGCGGCTGGAGCACAAGCAGGCCAGCCTGGAGGAGCTCGGCCAGCTGGCCGACCCCCCGATGACCAAGGACGCCGTGGCCGGTCGCATCCGACGGCTGCTCGCGATGGCCGACAAGAAGGCCGAGGAGCTGGGGATCGAGGGCACCGAGGCGAACCTCACGCCCGACATGCTGGATGACTGACGCAGCGTCAACCACCGGTGTGGTGAGCGCCCCCGGGATGCGGCTAGGTTGGTCGCAGGACGACGGCGTCTGCACGTGCGGCACCTGTGCGCCGCAGCCACTCAACGAGGAAGGTTTCCACCCATGACCGTTCGCGTAGGTATCAACGGCTTCGGCCGCATCGGCCGCAACTTCATGCGGGCCGTCCAGGCCTCCGGCGCCGACATCGAGGTGGTCGGGGTCAACGACCTCACCGACAACGCGACCCTGGCCCACCTGCTGAAGTACGACTCGATCCTGGGCCGCCTGGACGGCGAGGTCACCAGCACCGAGGACGAGATCAGCATCGACGGGAAGTCCTTCAAGGCGTTCGCCGAGCGTGACCCCTCCGCGCTGCCCTGGGGGGACCTGGGCGTCGACGTCGTCGTGGAGTCCACCGGCATCTTCACCGACGCCACCAAGGCCAAGGCGCACGTGGACGCCGGAGCCAAGAAGGTCATCATCTCCGCGCCCGCGAAGAACGAGGACATCACCGTCGTGATGGGCGTCAACGAGAAGGACTACGACCCGGCCGCGCACACCATCATCTCCAACGCCAGCTGCACCACGAACTGCCTGGCCCCGATGGCCAAGGTGCTGCACGAGGAGTTCGGCATCGTCAAGGGTCTGATGACCACGATCCACGCGTACACCGCGGACCAGAACCTGCAGGACGGGCCGCACTCCGACCTGCGCCGCGCCCGCGCCGCCGCCCTCAACATCGTGCCCACCAAGACGGGGGCCGCGCAGGCCGTGGCCCTGGTGCTGCCCGAGCTCAAGGGCCGCTTCGACGGGTATGCGCTGCGCGTCCCGGTCCCCACCGGCTCGGCCACCGACCTCACCTTCCAGGCCGGTCGCGAGGTGACCGTGGACGAGGTGAACGCCGCCGTCAAGAAGGCCGCCGAGGGCGAGCTCAAGGGCATCCTCAGCTACACCGAGGACCCGATCGTGTCCAAGGACATCGAGACCGACCCCGCCTCCTGCATCTTCGACTCCGGTCTGACCAAGGTGATCGGCGACCAGGTCAAGGTCGTCGGCTGGTACGACAACGAGTGGGGCTACTCCAACCGTCTGGTGGACCTCGTGGCCCTGGTGGGCAGCAAGCTCTGATGCGCACGATCGACAAGCTGAGCCAGGAGCTGGGCGGGCTGGCCGGTCGGACCGTCCTGGTCCGCAGCGACCTGAACGTCCCGCTGGACGGTTCCACCATCACCGACGACGGTCGGGTGCGGGCGTCCGTCCCGACCATCACCCACCTCACCGAGGCAGGTGCCCGGGTCGTGGTCTGCGCCCACCTGGGACGGCCCAAGGGCGCGCCCGAGGCGAAGTACTCCCTGGCTCCGGTCGCCCGCCGCCTCGGCGAGCTGGTGGGGGACGGGACCAGCGTCACCTTCGTCGAGGAGACGGTGGGCGCGCGTGCCGCGGCGGCCGTCGCGGCGCTCGCCGACGGCGACGTGCTGGTGCTCGAGAACCTCCGCTTCAACCCGGGGGAGACCGCGAAGGCGGACGAGGAGCGGGCCGACTTCGCCCATGCCCTGGCCGACCTGGCCGACGCCTTCGTCTCCGACGGCTTCGGCGTCGTGCACCGGGCGCAGGCCTCCGTCTACGACGTGGCCCGCCTGCTGCCGCACGCGGCGGGCGAGCTCGTCCGATCCGAGGTCGAGGTGATGCGCCGGCTGCGGGAGGACCCGCAGCGCCCGTACGCGGTCATCCTCGGCGGTGCCAAGGTGAGCGACAAGCTGGGCGTCATCGAGTCCCTCATCACGGTCGCCGACCGCGTGCTCGTCGGTGGCGGCATGGTCTTCACCTTCCTCAAGGCCCAGGGCCACGAGGTCGGGACCAGCCTGCTCGAGGAGGACCAGGTGGACACCGTCCGTGGGTACCTCGAGACGGCGGCCGAGCGGGGGGTGGAGATCGTGCTGCCCACCGACATCGTGGTCGCCGACTCCTTCAGCGCCGACGCGGCGCACGAGGTGGTCGCGGCCGACGCCATACCGGCGGACCGGATGGGGCTCGACATCGGGCCCGAGTCCGAGGAGGTCTTCGCCCGTGCCCTCGCCGACGCACGTACCATCTTCTGGAACGGCCCGATGGGCGCCTTCGAGATGGCGCCCTATGCCAGCGGCACCCGGGCGGTCGCCCGGTGCCTGGTGGAGCGCACTCGGGACGGCGCGATGACCGTCGTGGGCGGGGGCGACTCCGCTGCCGCGGTCCGGGAGTTCGGGCACGCGGACGACGACTTCGGGCACATCTCCACCGGCGGTGGGGCCAGCCTGGAGTACCTGGAGGGCAAGGAGCTCCCCGGGTTGCAGGTCCTGGAGGAGCGAGCATGAGCGCACGAGCACGGACCCGGACCCCGCTGATGGCGGGCAACTGGAAGATGAACCTGGACCACCTGCAGGCGACCCACCTGGTGCAGAAGCTGGACTGGACGCTGCGTGACGCCAAGCACGACCACGCCGCGGTGGAGGTGGTGGTGCTGCCCCCGTTCACGGACCTGCGCTCGGTCCAGACGCTCGTGCAGGGGGACACGCTCACCCTGGGCTACGGCGCGCAGGACCTCAGCGAGCACGACGAGGGCGCCTACACCGGGGAAATCTCTGGTGCCTTCCTGGCCAAGCTCGGCTGCAGCTACGTGGCGGTGGGGCACAGCGAACGGCGGGAGCACCACCAGGAGGGTGACGAGACGGTCGCCGCCAAGGTGCGCGCCGCGCTCCGGCACGGGCTGGCCCCGATCCTGTGCGTGGGCGAGCCGCTGGACGTGCGCCAGGCCGGTGCACAGGTCGAGCACGTGGTCGCCCAGCTGCGAGCCGCGCTGGCCGGGCTCGAGGGCGACCAGGTGTCCCGGGTCGTCATCGCCTACGAGCCGGTCTGGGCGATCGGCACCGGTGAGGTCGCCACCCCGGACGACGCGCAGGAGGTATGCGCCGCCGTGCGCGGCACGGTCGCCGAGCTCGTCGGCCAGGATGTCGCGGACGCGGTGCGGGTGCTCTACGGCGGCTCGGTCAAGCCGGGGAACGTCGCCGAGATCATGGCCCGGCCGGACGTCGACGGCGCCCTGGTCGGTGGGGCGTCGCTCTCGGTCGAGGACTTCGCGTCGATCTGCCGCTATCAGCAGCACGCCGGTGGCACCGGGTGAGTCACTGTTCGGCTCACCGCAGCACCTGAGTTAGGCTGTCTGATGCCCCGGGCCCCACGGCTTCCGGGGCATCAGACCGCGACCGATCGACGACAAGGTGTGCCCACGTGGAGTACGTCCGCTGGTTCCTGGATGCTCTGCTGGTGATCACCAGCTGCTTCTTGGTGATGTTGATCCTCATGCACAAGGGTCGCGGCGGGGGTATGTCGGACATGTTCGGCGGGGGGATGAGCAGCAGCCTGGGGGGCAGCTCGGTCGCCGAGCGCAACCTGAACAGGGTCACCGTGGCGATGGCACTCATCTGGGTGTCGGTCGTGGTCGGCCTCGGCCTGCTGATCCGCTTCGGCTGACCCGGGCGGGCTCCCGGTCCTGACGTCGGGTGAGGAGTAGGGTGACCCTCACCCTGTGCACCGGCCGAGAAGAGGACCCACCATGGTCAACACCAACGCGATCCGGGGGTCCCGTGTGGGCTCCGGCCCGATGGGCGAGAGCGAGCGCGGGCAGTCCGCACCGCGCATCGTCGTCAGCTACTGGTGCGCCCACGACCACGAGACCCGACCCAGCTTCGCCACCGACGGGGAGATCAGCGTCCCGGACACCTGGGACTGCCCGCGCTGCGGGCTGCCCGCCGGCCAGGACCGTACCGCCCCGCCCGAGGCCCCGCGGATCGAGCCGTACAAGACGCACCTGGCGTACGTGAAGGAACGCCGCAGCGACCAGGACGGCGCCGCGCTCCTGGACGAGGCGCTGGAGCGGCTGCGGGACCGCGGCCACGGCGGGCCGGCCTCCTAGGCCGGTCCCCGCCGCGCACGGTGCCGCCGGTCAGCTAGCGCTCGTCGGGCTGCTGTCCGCTCTCGTCCAGGCCCTCCTGGACCGCCCGCTCGACGGCGTCCCCGTCCCGTCGGTCCGGGGATCCGGGCTCGGCGCCGGCCAGTGCCGAGCTGCTCACGCTGCGACGGTCCGCGTCGTCGATGGGGGCCGGCCCGGCCGGGCTGGCACCCGCGCGGACGGCCTCCGAACGGGTCCCGCCGCGCTGCACCTGGGGCAGGCCCTCGCACAGCGCACGGGCGTAGATCTCGTCGGCGTCCAGGCGTCGCAGCTCCGCCGCGAGGGCACCGGAGGCGGTGGGGCTGTGCAGCGCCACCAGCCGGGGCTGGCTGTCCACCACCGACAGGGTCGCGGTGTCCGACCCGTCCGTGCTGTGGACCAGGTCGATCGGGCCGGAGGCGCGGTCCATCCGCACGCTCTGCAGGCCGCTCCCTGCGGGCGTGCGCACCCGCTGCACGGGACAGCGCAACGCCTGGGCGAGCCACCCGGCGAGCAGGTCGCAGCTCGGGCTCTCCGCCTCCCCGGCGACGACCACGCGCTGCACCGGCTCGAAGGGCTCGGTCTCCAGCGAGGCGGCCAACAGGGCCCGCCACCGGGTGATCCGGGTCCAGGTGAGGTCGGTGTCCCCGGGCTCGTAGTGCTTGGCACGCCGACGCAGCTCGGTCGCCGCCTTGGCTCCGGTGGTGGCGTCGGTGATCCTGCGGTGCGCCATCCGGCCCAGGGCCGAGCGGGCCACGTCCGCGACGGCCGCGCCGGGCCACCAGGCCACGACCGGTGAGTCGGGGAGCAGCAACGGGGTGACGACCGCGTCGCCGTGCCGGGTGAGGGCACCGTAGAGGCGGAGCACGACGATCTCGGAGGCACCGGCGTCCCCGCCCACCCGGATCTGGGCGTCCAGGCGGCCGCTTCCGCGGGCGTTGGCGGAGACCACGACGAGGATGCGGGCCGGGTGCTGGCGGGTCGCCTCCCCGGCGATCTCGACGGCCTCGTCCGCGCCCTGCTCGTCGACGACCACGACCAGGGTGAGGACCCGGCCCATCGCCATGGCCCCCACCTCGTTGCGGAGCCGGACCAGGGTCTTGGCGACGTCGGCCGCCGAACAGCTGGGCAGATCGACGATCACGGCAGCCTCCACTCTCGTCCGTCACGGCGCATCAGCTCGTCCGCGCCCGGCGGGCCCCAGGACCCGGCCGGGTAGTCCTCGGGCGGGGTGCGCCCGCGGGCCCACCGTTCGATGACGGGGTCAAGGATGCGCCAGGACTGCTCGACCTCGGCGTGCCGCGGGAAGAGCGGCGGCTCACCGAGCAGGACGTCCAGGATCAGCCGCTCGTAGGCCTCCGGGCTCTCCTCGGTGAACGAGGAGCCGTAGCCGAAGTCCATCGAGACGTCCCGGACCTCCATCTGGCTGCCCGGCACCTTGGAGCCGAACCGCATGGTGACGCCCTCGTCCGGTTGGACCCGGATCACCACGGCGTTCGCGCCGAGCTCCTCGGTGGACGTGGAGCTGAACGGCAGGTGCGGTGCCTTCCGGAAGACCACGGCGATCTCGGTGACCCGCTTGCCCAGCCGCTTCCCGGTGCGCAGGTAGAACGGGACCCCCGCCCAGCGGCGGGTGCGCACGTCCAGCCGGAGCGCGGCATACGTCTCAGTGCCGCGGTCCGGGTCGACCCCGTCCTCCTGCAGGTAGCCGCCGACCTCGTCGGTGCCCTGCCAGCCGGCGGAGTACCGGCCGCGGGCGGTGGCGCTGTCCAGGTCCTCCGGAAGGCTGACCGCCGCCAGCACCTTCTCCTTCTCCGCCCGGACCGCGTCCGCGGTGAAGGAGACCGGCTCCTCCATCGCGGTGAGCGCGAGCAGCTGGAGGAGGTGGTTCTGGATGACGTCGCGGGCGGCGCCGACCTCGTCGTAGTAGCCGGCCCGCCCACCGATCCCGATGTCCTCGGACATGGTGATCTGCACGTGGTCGACGTAGTTGGCGTTCCAGACCGGCTCGAAGAGCTGGTTGGCGAAGCGCAGCGCGAGGATGTTCTGCACCGTCTCCTTGCCCAGGTAGTGGTCGATCCGGAAGACCGAGTCCGGGGGGAACACGCCTTCCACGATCTCGTTCAGCTCCTGGGCGCTCTCCAGGTCGTGCCCGAAGGGCTTCTCGATGACCACCCGGCGCCAGGTCCCCGGCAGGGGGTCGGACAGGCCGGAACGCTGCAGCTGGGTGCAGACCGGGGCGAACCAGGACGGCGGGATGGACAGGTAGAACGCGTGGTTCCCGCCGGTGCCCCGCTCCTCGTCCAGCTGACGCACGGTGCGGGCCAGCAGCTCGAAGGCGTCCGGGTCGTCGAAGGCGCCGGGCACGAAGCGGAAGCCCTCCGCCAGGGAGCGCCACACCTCCTCGCGGAACTCGGTGCGCGCGTGGGTGCGTACCGAGTCGTGCACCACGGCCGCGAAGTCCTGGTCCGCCCAGTCGCGGCGGGCGAAGCCCACCAGCGAGAAGCCGGGGGGCAGCAGCCCACGGTTGGCCAGGTCGTAGATCGCCGGCATCAGCTTCTTGCGGGCCAGGTCGCCGGTGACACCGAACATCACCATGCTGCACGGGCCGGCGATGCGGGGCAGCCGCTTGTCGTCCGGGTCGCGCAGCGGGTTGTGCTCGGCGGTGACCGGTGCGGGGGAGCGGCCGGTCACGGGGCCAGCACGTCGCGCAGCTGGCTGAGGCCGGCGCCCTGGTCGGTGAGGTGCAGACGCAGCACCGGCCGGTCGTGCTCGGCCAGCACCGCGGCATCACCCGCCGCCTGGGCGGCGATGAACTCACCGAAGGTGAAGTCCTTGCCCGGCACCGGCAGGTCCTGCCCGGGGGTGCCGGTGACCTGCAGGTAGACGCCCTGGGCGGGGCCGCCCTTGTGGTACTGCCCCGTCGAGTGCAGGAACCGCGGCCCCCAGCCGAAGGTGACCGGACGCCCGGTCCGGTGCACCAGGTCACCCTGCACGGTGGCGAGCGAGGCGTGCTCGACCCGGTCCAGGTAGACCATCACGGCGAGGTAGCCCGCCCCCGGGTCCAGCTGGTCCAGGAGCGCGGAGACCGCGCCGGCCAGGGTGTCGGTGCCCGCGGGCAGCCAGGCCCCGCCACCGGTGCGGACCTGCACGGCCCCGTCGGTGAGCAGCGGGTCGTCGTCCGCGTCCGCACCCGAGTCCATGATCTCGCGGGCGGCGTTCTTGGCGCTCTCCACATCGGGCTGGTCGAAGGGGTTGATCCCGAGCAGCCGACCGGCGACCGCCGTGGCGACCTCCCAGAGCAGCAGCTGGGCGCCGAGCGAACCCGCCACCTCCACCGTCGATCCCTCGCCGGTGGCCGGTCCGGTGTCGCTCTCGTCGGCGTCCTCAGGGGTCAGCAGCACCACGGTGCAGTCGCCGGTGTCGGCGATGCCGTCGGTGGGGGACTGGCCGGCCGGGGTGACCACCGGGAGCACACCGGTGCCCTGCTTGCCGGTGGACTCGGCGATGAGCTGCTCGGCCCAGTCGCCGAGCCCGACGATCCCGGAGCCGGCGTCGGTGAGCAGCAGCTTGTCCCGCAGCGGCTCGGTGCCGGCCAGGGCCGCGCCCAGCCGGAGCCCCGGGTTGGCCTCGTCGTCGGCGGCCAGCAGGTCGGCGACCACCTCGACCTCGTCGAGCAGCGCGCCGATGTCCACCCCGGCCAGGCCGGAGGGCACCAGACCGAAGGCGGTGAGGGCTGAGTAGCGGCCGCCGACCTCGGGGTCGGCGGCGACGACCCGGTAGCCGTCCGCGCTGGACTGCTCCTCCAGCGGGCTGCCGGGGTCGGTGACGATCACGACGCGCTCGGTGGGGTCGATCCCGGCGTCGGTGAACGCCTGCACGAAGGCCCGACGCTGGCTGTCCGTCTCCAGCGTGGACCCGGACTTGGAGGACACGACGACCGCCGTCCCCGGCAGGTCCTCGCGCAGCGCGTCCCGGACCATGTCCGGGTCGGAGCTGTCCAGCACCACGAGCGGCACGCCCGCGGTGGCCGTGATGACCTCAGGGGCCAGCGACGAGCCACCCATGCCGCAGAGCACGATCCGGGTGACGCCGCGCTCCCGCAGCTCCTCACGCAGGGCCTCGATCTCCCCGACCAGCGGCCGGGAGGAGCGGTGCAGCCCGACCCAGGAGAGCCGGATCGACGCCTCCGACTCCGCCTCGGGACCCCACAGGGTGGCGTCGCGGTCGAACAGCCGGGACGCGAAGGACTCCTTGACCAGAGCCGGCAGGTGCCGCTCCAGGGCGTCGGCCGCCGCGCCGGTCGCGCGGACGGACAGGCTGCTCATGCCTGAGCCTTCCCCTCGCCGGCCTTGTCCAGCTCGCCCTGGACGGTCTCCAGCAGCTCGGCCCAGGAGGCCTCGAACTTCTGCACGCCCTCGGCCTCGAGCTGGTCGACGACCTCGGTGTAGGAGACACCGAGGCGCTCCAGGTCGTCCAGCACCTGCTGCGCCTCGGCATACCCGGCGGTGATGGTGTCGCCACGCAGCTCGCCGTGGTCGGCCGTGGCCTCCAGGGTCTTGCCGGGCATGGTGTTCACCGTGTGGGGGGCCACCAGCTCGGTGACGTAGAGGGTGTCCGGGTAGTCGGGGTTCTTCACCCCGGTGGAGGCCCACAGCGGCCGCTGCAGGGTGGCCCCGTCGTCCTTGAGGTTCTGCCAGCGTGGGGTCGAGAAGACCTCCTCGAAGGCCTGGTACGCCAGCCGCGCGTTGGCCAGACCGGCCTTGCCGCGCAGCGCCAGCGCCTCGTCGGTGCCGATCTTCTCCAGCCGGCCGTCGATCTCGCCGTCCACGCGGGACACGAAGAAGCTGGCCACGGAACGGATCGTGGACAGGTCCACGCCGTGCTCACGAGCCTGCTCGAGGCCGGTGAGGTAGGCGTTCATCACCCCGCGGTAGCGGTCCAGCGAGAAGATGAGCGTCACATTGACGCTGATCCCGTGCGCCAGGGCCTGGGAGATGGCGGGCAGCCCCTCGACCGTGGCCGGGATCTTGACCAGCAGGTTCGGGCGGTCGATCGTCGACCACAGGCGCTGTGCGATCTCCACCGTGCGGTCGCTGTCCTTGGCCGCACCCGGGTCCACCTCGATGGACACCCGGCCGTCCTGGCCGCCGGTCCGCTCGTAGACGGGCATCAGCACGTCGCAGGCGTTGCGGACGTCCTCGGTGGTGAGCGCGAAGACGGTCTCGTCCACCTCGGTGCCCTCGGCGGCGAGCTCGCGGACCTGGTCGGTGTAGGCCTCACCCTCGGCCAGCGCGGCCGCGAAGATGGTGGGGTTGGTGGTGACCCCGAGGACCCCACGGTCCACGTAGGACTGCAGGTCGCCGGAGGTGATCATCGGGCGGTTCAGGTCGTCCAGCCAGACGGATACCCCGGCGTCGTCGAGGTCGTGCAGGGTGGTGCGGGCGGTGTCGGTCATCGCGCTCCTTGGGTCTGTGGTGAGGGTCGGTGGGTGGTGCTCTCAGGCGCCGGGGGCCTCGGACCCTCCGTCGTCGGGCACCTCGGCGCCGCCGGGGATCGGCGTGCCGGCGGCGTCGTCGATCGAGTCGCGGGCCGCCGCGGCGACCGCCTCGGCGGTGATGCCGAACTCGCGGTACAGGGTCTGGTAGTCGGCGGAGGCGCCGTAGTGCTCCAGGCTGACGAGGCGACCGGCGTCACCGACGACCTCGCGCCAGCCCTGGGCGACCGCGGCCTCGACGCTGACCCGGGCCCGGACGGTGGGCGGCAGCACCTCTTCGCGGTATGCCCGGTCCTGGGTGCTGAACCACTCGCGGCACGGCATCGAGACGACCCGGGCATGGATGCCCTCGGCCTCCAGCTGCTCGCGCGCCTGGACGGCCAGCTGCACCTCGGAACCGGTGCCCACGAGGATCACGTCCGGGGTGCCGCCCTCGGCCTCGAGCAGCACGTAGCCGCCCCGCGCGGTGCCCTCGGCCGGGGCCATCCGGTCCCGGTCGAAGACCGGCAGGTTCTGCCGGCTCAGCACCAGCGCCGCCGGGTGGTCGGTGATGCCGAGCACCGTGCGCCACGCCACCGCGGTCTCGTTGGCGTCGGCGGGGCGGATGACGTCGAGGCCCGGGATGGCGCGCAGCGCCGCCAGGTGCTCGATCGGCTGGTGGGTCGGGCCGTCCTCGCCGAGGCCGATGCTGTCGTGCGTCCAGACGTAGACCGGGTTGGCCTGCTGGATCGCGGCCAGCCGCAGCGAGGGTCGCATGTAGTCGGAGAAGGTGAGGAAGGTGCCGCCGTAGGCGCGGGTCAGGCCCTCCAGGGTGATCCCGTTGAGGATCATCCCCATCGCGTTCTCCCGGATCCCGAAGTGCAGGGTGCGGCCGTACTCGTCACCGGGGAACATCTCGGTGGACTTGCCGCTGGGCACGAACGAGGGGACGTTCGACATCGTCGTGTTGTTGGACCCCGCCAGGTCGGCGGAGCCGCCCCACAGCTCCGGCATCACGCCGGCGAGCGCGTTGAGCACCTCACCGGAGGCCTTGCGGGTCGCCATCCCCTTCTCGTCGGCGGGGAAGCTCGGGATGGCGGCGTCGAGGCCCTCGGGGAGCTCACGGTTGCGCAGCCGGTCGAGCAGCTGCGCGCGCTCCGGGTTGGCCTCGCGCCAGGCCTGGTAGCGGGGCTCCCAGGCCGCGTGCGCCTCGGCGCCTCGGTCGCCCACCTTGCGGGCGTGCCGCAGCACCTCGTCCTCGACCTCGAAGGTGCGCCGCGCGTCGAAGCCGAGCAGCGACTTGGTGGCCGAGATCTCCTCGGCACCGAGCGCGGAGCCGTGCGAGGCGCCGGTGTCCCGGGCCTCGGGGGCCGGCCAGGCGATGATGGTGCGCAGCAGCACCAGGGTGGGACGGTCGGTGCGTGCCCGCGCGGCCTGCAGCGCGGCATACAGCTCGTCGATGTTCTCCGTGTAGGGGTCGGTGGCCCGCCAGTCGACGACCTCGGTCGCCCAGCCGTACGCCTCGTAGCGCTTGGCCACGTCCTCGCTGAAGGAGATGTCGGTGTCGTCCTCGATGGAGATGAAGTTCTGGTCGTAGATGACCGTGAGGTTGGACAGCTCCTGGTGCCCGGCGAGGGAGCAGGCCTCGGAGGTGACGCCCTCCATGATGTCGCCGTCGGAGGCGATGACGAAGATCTGGTGGTCGAAGGGGGACTCACCGGCGGGGGCCTCGGGGTCGAGCAGCCCACGCTGGCGACGCTGCGCCATGGCCATACCCACGGCGGAGGCGAGACCGGACCCGAGCGGGCCGGTGGTCATCTCGACGCCGGTGGTGTGGTGCACCTCGGGGTGCCCTGGGGTGGCGGAGCCCCAGGTGCGCAGCTGGCGCAGGTCCTCCAGCTCCAGGCCGTAGCCGGAGAGGTAGAGCTGCACGTACTGGGTCAGGCAGGAGTGACCCGCGGACAGCACGAAGCGGTCCCGGCCCAACCAGTGCGGGTCGGACGGGTCGTGCACCATCACGTTCTGGTAGAGCAGGTAGGCCAGCGGGGCCAGGCTCATCGCGGTGCCGGGGTGACCGCTCCCGCACTTCTCCACCGCGTCGGCGGCCAGCAGGCGGGCGGTGTCGACGGCGCGGACGTCCTCGTCGGTCCAGCCGGTCTGGGCGACCGTGGGCCGGGCCAGCTGGGCGTCGCGGCGGGAGGTGAGGGGGAAGGTGTCGGTCACGATGTCGTCTCCTCGAGATCGGGGAACAGGCGCATACGGGTGGGGCCTGCGGGTCGCCCGGAGGCGCCGGGCCAGGTGTTCTCCTACGTCGCGAACGACCCTATCTCTGGTTGCGACACCGTGCAGGGCCGGAGGACGGACGGGATACGATGAGGGGAACGTCGGGACGGCTGTCCCTGATTCCTGCACCCACGTCCTAAGGCCCCTGTGACGACGACCGAATCCCCCGCCGGGACCTCCCGGCAGAGGCCGGGCTGGCGACGCACGCTGGCGAACTATGTCGCGCTGACGAAACCGCGCATCATCGAGCTGCTGCTGGTCACCACCTTCCCGGTGATGTTCCTCGCCGAGCGCGGGGTGCCACCGGTGTGGCTGATCGCCACGACCCTGGTGGGTGGCACCTTGGCGGCGGCCTCGGCGAACGTCCTGAACTGCTACCTGGACCGCGACATCGACGCGCGGATGCACCGCACCTCGAACCGGCCGCTGGTGACCGGGGCGATCAGCCCGCGGGCGGCCCTGGTCTTCGGTGCCGTGCTCGGCGTCGCCGCGGTGCTCTGGCTGGGTCTGGTGGTCAACTGGCTCTCGGCCTGGCTGGCCCTGGGCGCGATCGCCCTCTACGTGGTCTTCTACACGATCCTGCTCAAGCGACGGACCAGCCAGAACATCGTCTGGGGCGGCGTCGCCGGGTGCATGCCGGTCCTGATCGGGTGGTCCGCGGTGACGGACAGCCTGTCCTGGGCCGCGGTCATCCTCTTCCTGGTCGTCTTCTTCTGGACACCGCCGCACTACTGGCCGCTGTCCATGCGGTTCAAGGAGGACTACGCGGCCGCCGGGGTGCCGATGCTCCCGGTGGTGGCCAAGGACGTGGCCGTCGGCCGGCAGGTCGTCGCCTACACCTGGGTGACCGTGCTCATCTCGCTGGTGCTCGTCCCGGTGGCACCGATGGGCTGGGTCTACACCGTCGTGGCCGTGGTGTCGGGGGCGCTCTTCCTGGTGGAGGCGCACCGGCTGCACGCCCGCGCCCGCGACGGGGTCACCGGTACGGCACTCGGTGCGATGCGCCTCTTCCACTACTCGATCAGCTACCTCACCCTGCTCTTCCTCGGGGTGGCTGTCGACCCGCTGCTGTTCTTCCCGCTGCGATGAGGGACAGACGCGCGGCCGTGGTCGGCACGCTGCTGCCCCGGGTCCCCGGGGCGTGGCTGCGTGCCCTGGCCTGGGCCTCGATGCTGGCGAACGCGCTGCTCGTGCTGACCGGTGGGCTGGTGCGGCTGACCGGCAGCGGCCTCGGGTGCCCGACCTGGCCACGGTGCACCGACGCCTCGTGGACCAACACCCCGGAGATGGGGATCCACGGCTACATCGAGTTCGGCAACCGGCTGCTGACCTTCGTCCTCGCGGCGGTCGCCGTGCTGACGTTCCTGGCCGCGGTGCGCCTGCGCGACCGGCACCGTGACCTGTTCACGATCACGCTGGTGATGGGGCTCGGCATACCGGTCCAGGCGGTGCTGGGCGGGATCACCGTGCGCACCGGGCTGAACCCGTGGGTCGTGGGCATCCACTTCATGGTGTCCTCGGTGCTGATCGCGCTGGGGGCGATCCTGGTGAACCGGTCGCGCCGGGCCTCGCTGGCGGCGGCCGCGCACAGCGAACGACCGGGCCAGGTCGGGGCCGCACGGGGGACCGTCCGTGTTCTGGGTGCCCTGCTCGCCGTCTCGGCGTTCCTGGTGGTCTACCTCGGCACCCTGGTCACCGGGACCGGACCGCACTCGGGGGACTCCGGGGAGGTGGCGCGGCACACCTTCGACGCGTACTGGGTCACCCGCGCCCACGTGGTCCCCGTCTACCTCCTGGTGATCGGCACCGTGGTGGCGCTGGGGCTGGCGGTGCGGACCCCGTGGCCCCGCCCGGTCCGGGTGCTGCTCGGGGTCCTGCTCGGCCTGCTGCTCGTGCAGGGGGCGGTGGGCTACTACCAGTACTTCACCGGTCTGCCGGTGGTGGCGGTCGCCGTGCACCTGGTCGGTGCGGCAGCGCTCAGCGCAGTCACCGCGATGACGGTGGAGAAGATGTATGCCGTCTCGGCCGCGTCCGTGACGGGGCGCGCCGCAGGGTCTGACGGGTTCGAGGGGGTCGCCGCGTCTGACGAGGAAGGCTCAGTCGGACCAGCGCAGCAGCCGGCGGGCAGCGGCGCCGGCGAGCACCACCCACGCCAGTAGCACCAGCAGGGCGCGCCCGTCCCAGGCACCGAGCACGAGCGCGGAGCGCAGCGCGTCGGCCAACGCGGCGGAGGGCAGCAGGCTCAGCAGCTGGCCGCCGGGCAGCGACTGGGTGGGGACCAGGAGGCCACCGCCCACTGCGAGCAGCACCCAGACCAGGTTGGCGAGGGCGAGCACCGCCTCGGCGCGCAGCGAGCCGCCCAGACAAGCCGCCAGGGCGGCGAACGCCCCGGCACCCAGGAGGAGCGCCAGCAGGGCGGGGGCCGCACCGAGCAGCTCGGGACGCCACCCCAGCGCCACGGCGACGGCGCCGATCACCAACAGCTGGACCAGCAGCACGACCAGGACGGACAGCCCCTTGGCCAGCAGCAGCCCACCCCGGCCCAGCGGGGTGGTGCCGAGCAGCCGCAGCACCCCCCAGCGCCGTTCGAAGCCGAGCAGGATCGCCTGACCGGTGAACGCGGTGGACAGCACAGCGAGGGCCAGCACGCCGGGGGTCAGCACGTCGATGCGCGCGGCGCCGGCCCAGGGGCCGACGGCGAGCTCCGGGTAGGGGACCAGCGCCAGGGACACCAGCGCGATGATCGGCAGCACCATGGAGACCAGCAGCTGCTCGCCGTGCCGCAGCAGGCCGACCGCCTCGAAACGGGCCTGGGCGAGCACCCGGGTGGTGGGGGAGGCGGCCGCGGGACCGGGGCCCGGCCCGCTCATGCGTCCGCCCCGTCGGTGAGGGCGAAGTAGGTGTCCTCGAGTCCGCGGTCACCGGCCACCTCGGCGACGGTGCCGTCGGCGACCACCCGTCCCCGGGCGATGACGACGACGCGGTCAGCCAGTCGCTCGGCCTCGTCGAAGGAGTGGGTGGTGACGACCATGGCGGTCCCGGCGGCGGCGTGCTCGGCCACCAGCGCGTGCACCACCCGGCGGGCGTGCGGGTCCAGGCCGGCGGTCGGCTCGTCGAGGAAGACGACCCGCGGACGGCCGACCAGGGCAGCAGCCAGCGCGACCCGCTGGCGCTGGCCTCCGGACAGACGCCGCAGGCTGGTGCCGGCGAAGTCGTCGATGCCGAGCCGGCTGCACAGCGCGTCCACGTCGGCCGGTCCGGTCCAGAGCCTGGCCAGGTGACGCAGCAGCGCGCGCGGCGTGACGGCCTGCGGCAGCCCGCCGTCCTGGAGCATCACACCCACCCGGGACCGGTGCTCAGCGCCGGCACGCCACGGATCGGTGCCGAGCACGCATACCGTGCCCGCGTCGCGGTGCTGGAGGCCGGTCGCGATCTCGACGGCCGTCGTCTTGCCGGCGCCGTTGGGGCCGAGCACGCAGGTGACCTCTCCGGTACGGGCCGACCAGGTCAGCCCCCGCAGCGCCTCGGTCTGCCCGAACCGGCGGGTGACACCGGTCATCTCCAGGGCGACCTCGGGGTCGGGGAGGGAGGACGTCACGAGCGTGCAGTGTACGGACTGCTCCCGGGAGGCCGTCCCAGGCGTCCGGACCGGCACGACGGGACGCTCGGACCGGCAGGACGGGACGCTCGGAGTGGCACGAGGAGACGCCCGGTGCGGGGGAGGGGGAGGTGAGGGTCGCCTACCTTGGCGCTGGTCAGCGCAATAGGTCACACTGGCATAGTGAATTTGGCTGATGTCCACGACGAGTCCCGCACCCGGGACCGCGTGCGTCGCGCCGTGGGGGAGCAGGCACCGGTGACGGCCAGCGTGCTGGCCACCGCCCTGGGCCTCACCCCGGCCGCCGTGCGCCGTCACCTCGACGCGCTCGAGGAAGCCGGCCTGATCGCCGAGCACGACGGGCCCCGCCCGGGCAAGCGGACCCGCGGCCGACCGGCCCGCGCCTACGTCCTCACCGCGCTGGGCCAGGAGCAGTTCCGCACCAGCTACGACGGTGTCGCGAACGCCGCCCTGCACTACCTGGCCGACCAGGCCGGGCCCGCCGCCGTCGAGGGTTTCGCCGAGGCGCAGATCCGCGAGCTCGAGGAGCGCCTGCAGGCCTCCGTGAGCGCCGCGGTCGCCGACGCGGGCTCCGACGACCTGGAGACCCGCACCGCCGCCCTGGCCCGAGCCCTGTCCACCGAGGGGTATGCCGCGAGCGCCCGCCCGGTGGGGCAGGGGACCGGGCTCGCCGGGCTCCAGCTGTGCCAGGGCCACTGCCCGGTGCGCGAGGTGGCCATCGAGTTCCCCCAGTTCTGCGACGCCGAGACCAAGGCGTTCGCCAGGATCCTGGGGGTCCATGTGCAGCGGTTGGCCACCTTGGCCGGCGGCGAGCACGTGTGCACGACCTTCGTCCCGACGGGCGCCCTGGGATCCGGTCCGCCCAGCGCGGAAGAAAGAGCCAGTGCGCCACCGTTCGTCCTGAAGAGGACTTCGCCCGAGGGTGGGCGCGACACCGCGCCCGGCCCTCGTGCCAGAGCCACCACCGACCCCACAGAGCACCACGCCGACGAGAGGACGTGAGATGAGCACCAACATCGAGGAGCTCAACCCAGGCCTGAAGGATCTGGGCAACTACGAGTACGGCTGGGCCGACAAGGACGACGCCGGAGCGTCGGCCAAGCGCGGTCTCTCCGAGGAGGTCGTCCGCGACATCTCCGGACGCAAGGACGAGCAGCCGTGGATGCTGGAGCAGCGCCTGAAGGCCCTGCGCCTCTTCGGCAAGAAGCCGATGCCGCACTGGGGCGCCGACCTCTCCGACATCGACTTCGACAACATCAAGTACTTCGTGAAGTCCACCGAGAAGCAGGCCACCTCCTGGGACGACCTGCCCGAGGACATCAAGAACACCTACGACCGGCTCGGCATCCCCGAGGCGGAGAAGCAGCGCCTGGTCGCCGGTGTCGCCGCGCAGTACGAGTCCGAGGTCGTCTACCAC
>NZ_JBJFZU010000015.1:0-65581 GCF_045032955.1 Serinicoccus shuyuelongi
CCGACCTTTTCTTTGCGGTCAAGTGGCTTGGCAACATTGGCACTCACGAAGACTCGGATCTCACAAGCATTGAGGTCCTTGACGGAGCCCGGGTCCTCGACGAAGCGTTTCACCGCCTTTTCACCGGACCCGACATCGAGAAGCACGCCAAGAGCATCAATGCTGCCAAAGGTCCAGACCGGTAACGAACCCTTGCCCCTGTTCAAGTCGATCGCGCAAGGTACTTCACAGAGTCGCACAGCCCATTTGCTGTTTGACACTTCAGGTATTTTCGACCGAGAGAGCAGCCGCGCTAATTTGCAGCGGCTGAAACATAGACTACTTCCGAGGCCTTCCACGTCCGATGCGATGGACGCCGGACGCGCCCGATTCGGCGCTTGGCTTCAGGGCACTAGAGCCTCAAGGAAAGCAGACATTCTTGCTTTCCGAACAGCACCCCCGAGTCCGCGAGGTAGGTTAGGTGACGCAGTTCACGGAACATCCCATCTAGAGCCCCTCTTACGCCGCTGCCACCTTCGTCGCTCGACGCCCGAATGAGTCGGCGAGCCTCGCGAAGTGAACCTGTCGCCACCGCACCACGCCAGAACATCCTGCGCGCTCAAACCCTCCCGGTCGACTAACGCCCGAAGCGCGGGTCCCGCTCACTGTTCGCAGTTGGCGAGCACCGCGTCTGGCTCTGCCAGCGCCGCAGCCACCTGCCCACCCCACCTTGCCAGTCTCGTGTGTTCTCATCGAGTCACCTTCCTGCGCACGTTCGCCCGAGACTGACGAGATCGCACCCGTGCCTATTGCCTCACTGCTTGCGTCCGCATTCCCGCCACACCCTTCGACATCCGAGGACTCCCCGCCACCACCTCATGCGGATGACGGGACTCCCGCCCCCCGCCCTCGACCCCTCCGGTCGACCGAGCCAGCACGCCCCTGGCCAGCCTCAACGACACCGCGCCGGATCCAAACCGCGCGGCTGATGTCCCACACACCTCTTGCATTGCCGGACCAGGTATATCGTTGGCACGATTTGGATACGGGCGGTAGCGACACACCGGAGGCGCCCATGGGAACCACTTCGAGTAGCGCCCCCAGCGGTGGGGGCGTTGCCGCACCCCGGCGCAAGCCAGGGCAGAGAGTCGTTTGCGGATGGTGCCAGGCGGAGGTGCCCGTTCCTGCCCGCGGAAGGGTCCCGAAGTGGTGCTCCAGCTCGTGCCGACACCGCGCCTGGGAGCAACGGCGCGCCGCCGACGCTGGCCTTGCGGCAGTCGACGTGGTGGACCGCGTGGTCGAGGTCGTGAAAGTCGAGAAGGTCGTCGAAGAGCATCGAGTACACGTGCCGGTGTCGCGCTCCCCCCAGTCCACCCGGGAGTGGGTCGACGTGCTGAACCGTCTCGACTGGGCGCTGCAGAGCAACCGCATGGACCTCGACGACCTTGTCCAGATCGAGCCGCCGCTCGCCCGTGTCATCGCCGCCTACCGAGCTCGGAACGACAAGCTGCACCGCCGCCCGGGCCGCCACTGATGCCCTGCCAACGTCGGATAATTGGCACCCACGTCAAAGGGAGCCTTATCCGGCTGTAGCTTTTTCTCAACCGTCAGGCGGTGCCACTCCCTCACGAACAGAAGACGCGACCTACTTTAGTGGTGACCTCAGGCTGCGAATTTGCTGCGACTGTTGCACTACTATTTTCCATCGGCACATATTGAATGTTGGGTGCAATCCAAATGCGCGTTAGTCAAAATCACATCAGCCATGTTCGCACCCGTCAGCAGCGCTCCCGTCAACGTAGCATCTGTCAGATCAGCACCTTCCAGGTTCGCACCCGTGAGGTCCGCACCCGTCAGGTCTGCACCGACCAGCGAGGCGCGATTCATCTCGACGTCCGATACATCTGCGTCCCGCAGGATTGCATGATCAAGTACCGCCCTCTCGAGGTCTGCACGCGACAGTGCCGCGCCCGTAAGATCGGCTCCACGAAGGTTAATTCTGTACATCACTGCCCCAGTGAGATTTGATCCATCTAAGTCCGCTCGCGTACCCGCCTGGCACATGCCCTGGGAACTCGGTTGACAACCAAGTCGAAGCCCACCAAGATCTGCGCCAGTGAGGTTCAAGCGACGAAAGGGCTTGGTTCGCGCTTCTTGAACAGCGACACTTCTAACAAAGGAAACGTTCTCGGAAATGGCTTGCTCTTCAACCAGTGCGCGTTGGTATGTCTCCTGTCGCTCTAGAGACCTCTCTTCTAAATTGTTCGTCAGACATATGGTTACGGCTGCCAGGATAGAGCCCACTACCAAGGCATGGATGTACGCGTCGCTGCTATTTTGAAAATGCCTTCCTACTTTCCGCAAGATCCCGGTCTCAGGACTGGCCGGACTCTGTTCAGCCCCCAGTGTGGTCCACTCATATCGGACCGCAGTCCCTGGTCGTCGAGATTCTTCTTTTAGCGTCGCATGTCTTTGGTTCCACGCCCTAAATTGCTTACTCACGACCAGACTAGCCCCGCAACTTGCCAAGGCAAGCAGGACCCAAAACCAACGCCCCTCAGAGGTGCTCACGCTGTCCATCTTCGGCCACAGCCACCAATTACGCTCATTGAACGGGTGACCGATGCCCCCCCCCTCCCCCCAGATGGGGACCACGCGGAGATGGGTGCCTCTATCAGCCGCCGCATGGCGCTCGCCGCGTACCTGCGAATCGCCCGCCCCACCCATCACCCAGGTCCTACTACCACTGTCCACAGTTCTCACGCTCTACGCCTACTCGGAGATCCGCACCACCGGGCTCACTCCTGCTTCGGGCGGGCGAGGTCGGATAGCTTGGCCGCGATCTCGGCATCCCGCCCCTTGGCGGCGTGCTGGTAGCGCAGTGCTGCGGCGACCGTCGAGTGGCCAAGACGTGCCTGCAGCTCGGCGAGGGTGGCACCGGTCATCGCAGCCATGGTGGCACCCGTGTGTCGCAGGTCGTGGATCCTCAGGTCTTCGCGCCCCGCAGCCTTCCTAGCCTTCTGCCACGCGGTGCGTAGCACGGTCGGTTGCAGGTGACGAGCGTGCTCACGCACGGACGGAAAGAGCAGGGCGTCGGCTCCAGGACAGACGTGGTCGCCGAGGTGCTGCCTCAGGCCGGGCACGAGATGCGGGGGGATGCTCACCTCACGGGTGCCGGCAGCGGACTTCGGGGTGCCGATGATCGGCTGCCCTTTGACCCAGGAGACCGCTCGGGTGACCTTGATGACGCCACGGTCCAGGTCGAGATCCCGCCGCCGCAGCTCGAGCACCTCCCCCGACCTCAAGGCGCACCACGCGCAGAGCCAGACCAGGGCACGCAGCCGCGCCGGCATCTCACGCTCGATCACGGCTAGCTCGTCCACCGTCGCCGGTCGGATCTCCTTCTTCGTCGGCGGGTTCGAGGCAGACCGGATGCGGCACGGGTTGGTGGCGAGGAGCTCGTCCGTCACCGCCGTGGACAGGATGGCCCGCAGCAGCGCGTAGGCACGAGCGTTGACCGTCGGGTGCTCCGGCGCCAGGCCGGCCTACCACCGTCGCACGAGGGCGGGCGTGAGGTCGGCCACGAGCAACTCACCGAACTCCGGCTCGAGGTAGCGCCGCAGCAGGTGCTCGTACCCCTCCCGGGTCCGCGGCTTCAGCGACCGGTCCGCCAGCCACTGTCCGGCATACTCACCGAACGTCGGCGGCGCCAGCCGTTCGGCGATCTCGCCCCGCCGCCGGGGTGCCACCCACTCCTCACCGCTCGCCAGCGTGCGCTCCTGCGCGAGCCAGACCTCGGCGTCCATCTTGGAGCCGAAGGTGTGCGGGGCACTGTGCCGCTGCAGGTCGGGACCGACGTAGGTCGCCTGCCACCGCTTGGAGGGCAGCCGTCGCAGCGTCCCGAAGCCTCGTCGCGTCGCCATCACAGCCCCATTTCGTGCATCATACGTGCACTAAGGGTGTGACTTCGTGGGCATCCGTGTCAACGCCTGGCACCAGACGTGAGAGGGATGGGGAGTGCGTTTCCGCAGGTCAGAGGGCTAAAATCCCTGGTCAGAAAGAGAGCTGGCGAAGGGACTCGAACCCTCAACCCCCTGTTTACAAGACAGGTGCGCTACCGATTGCGCCACGCCAGCGAACGCCAGACCCTCGGGCCCGGCGGGCCCGAGAAGTCTAAGCGCTCCGGCTCAGCCGATGACGTTGGCGTTCAGCCACGTCTGCAGGCCGACCACCGTGCGGTGGTTCATGTGGCCCGAGCCGTCGCGGCTGATACCGATGTGGTCCTGCAGCGCGGCCTGGGACATCGGTCCCCAGTAGCCGTCCACCCGGGTGCCGACCTTGGCCTGGACGGCCTTGACCGTCCGGGTGTCCCAGGCGCCGGTCTCGGAGACGCCGACCCAACGCTGGATCGCCTTGGTGGTCAGTGGGCCGCGGCTGCCGTCGAGGGCCAGCGGCGCCATGTCGGACGCACCGCCACCGCCACCTCCCCCACCGCTACCGCCGGCCGGGGCCATGATGCTGCCGCTGATCCAGCCGGAGCGGCCGTCCAGCTTGACCCAGCCGTTCTGTAGGGTGCCGTCGAAGCGGGTGCCGAAGCCGGCCCCACCGATGACGGCGTGGTTCGTGCCCGGACCGGAGCGGATGTTGGCGCCGACCGACGCGCTGACCTTCCACGCGGAAACCTCACCGGGGGGCGGGCTCGGGTCGGACGGGGGCGGCGTGGGGTCGCTCGGCGGCGGGGTGGGCGCCGGGTCGGAGCCCGGGTAGGGCGCCGAGCCGTTCTCCATCGTCAGCCCGGCGCGCACCGAGCACACCGGCCAGGCGCCGGGGCCCTGCACCTTGAGCACCCGCTGGGCCACCTGGATCTGCTGCACCTTGGTGGCCTGGTGGGCGTACCCGGCGAACTCCTGACCGCCGAAGCCGGTCCAGGTCGGGTGCCAGAACTGCAGGCCGCCGTAGAAGCCGTTCCCGGTGTTGATGCTCCAGTTGCCGGTGGACTCGCACTGGGCGACGCGGTCCCAGACGTTGTGGTCGTCGGCGACCGCGGTCTGCGCGGTCAGGCCGACGCTGGCGAGGGAGGCGGCACCGGCGAGGGTGGCCTGTCCGGCTCGACGCAGCGGAGCACCCTTGCGGGGGGCACGGTGGCGGGCAGGGCTGACCATCGAAGGTCCTTCCGGAGTGGGACAGATGTGGCGCCTGGGACAGGCACCCGGCCCACCGTAGGCGACACCGAACAGTCTGGGAAGACAAATGTGACGAGTCTCACGTATGGCTATCCCACGCACCGGGCAGGTATGCCGCTAGGCATCCCCCGTCCACCTCACCCCAGGTCGAAGGGCAGCAGGCTCAGGGGCGTGGTCCCGGCCGGCAGCGGCCACCACGACACCATGTCCCCGCCCTGCAGCGACCACAGGGCCGCCGCCACTCCCCCGAGCAGCACCACCAGGCCCACCACGACCCCCGGAACCCCGGTCGGGACGCTGCCGCGCACCACCGTCCGGGACCCCCGCCGCAGCGAGGTGCTCCCCGGCCCCCACCAGCCCAGCCAGCCACCGACCAGCGCCCCGAGACCCATCGACAACGGGTGCCCCGCCCCCACCCCGGCCATCAGCTCGGTGGAGGTCACCAGCCCGGCGAAGACCACCGCCACGATCACCGCGACCGCCAACGGCAGCAGCAGCGCCAGCACCGTGCCCAGCGCCCCGGACAGCAGGTGCCACGGCGAGGCCATCACGGCCATCGGCACATCGCTGCGCCGCCTGCCCGCCTCGTGCCGCCGCAGCACCAAGCCGGTCAGCGACCGGTCCACGGTGCGCGTCATGACCCCCCACAGGGCATACAGCCCCCAGGCCAGCACCGGCGCCGCGGCGGCCACCCCGACGAAGCCCATCAGCAGCGCGGCCAGCACCCCGCTGCGGGCGCTGCGCCCGATCCGCGGGTCCTGCTGCTGCTCCGGCTGCGGGACGAACGGCGAGCCCCCCGCCGGAGGTCCGCCTGTGCCCGGCCACTGCTCGGGCTCGCGCTGCGGGGCGGGCGACTGCTCTCGCGGTGCCGTGTTCCACCGGGTATGCCCCGGCTCGCGCACCGGGGCGGCGCGGGTGGCGGACACCTGCGGGGTGGCCCGGGTCGCCGACGGCCCGTACCCGTAGCTGTCCGAAGAGGTCGCGCCCGGCGACGAGGCGCCCGACGAGGTCGCGGCCGAGGCCCGGGGCAGCGCGCCGGTGACGTCCTCGCCACGGGCATACAGCTCCACCGCCTCCAGCACCTCCTGCGCGCTGGGCCGCCACGAGGGCCGCGGCGACAGGGCGGTCGCCAGCAGCGGCGCCAGCTCGGGGTCCACCCCGTCCAGCTGCAACCGGCCGCGGGCCACCCGGTCCAGGATCACTGTCATCGGCCCCCGACCGAACGGGGGCTGACCGGACGCGGCGAAGGACAGGCACGCGGCCCATCCCCACCAGTCGGTCGCCTCGGTCACCTCTCCGCCGTCGACCAGCTCGGGCGACAGGTAACCCGGTGTCCCCATCACCAGCCCGGTCGAGGTCAGCCGCACGTCGTCGGCGACCTGGGCGATGCCGAAATCGATGACCACCGGGTCCATCCCCACCATCAGCACGTTGCCCGGCTTGAGGTCCCGGTGCACGATGCCGCGCGCGTGGATCGCCTGCAGCGCTTCCGCCAGCCCCCTGGCCAGCCGCAGCAGCGCCTCCCGCCCCAGCGCCCCCCGACCCTCGATCACCTGGTCCAGCGGCGTCCCGGGCACGTACTCGGTCACCACGTAGGGCGAGGGGCCGTCCACGTCGGCGTCGATGACGGCCGCCACCCGCGGGTGGTCCACCCTCGCCAGGGTCCGCACCTCCCGGCGCAGCCGCTCCCGGGCCTGGTCGTCGTGCGCGATGTGCGCGCGCAGCACCTTGATCGCCACCTCGCGGCCGGTGTCGTCCGACGCCCGCCAGACCACGCCCATCCCGCCCTCGCCGACCCGCTCGTGCAGCGTGTACGGGCCGAGCCGCCGCGGCGGCGCCGCAGGCACCGGCCGGGTGTCGGCCGTGGCGGACCGCGGCGAGCGCGGCATCTCGGAGGTCACGGGTTCCACGGTAGGCGGTCTTTCTGATGTGCGGGTGAGAACGGTCAGGCGGGCGCGTCGGCGGCGGGCCGCCTAGTCTTGTGGTCCGAGGATGAGCAACGAACGAAGAGCTGAAGAGGTTTCATGACGTCGAGCGCACCCCACGGCACCTACGACTTCGTGATCGCCGCGAACCGGCTGCCCGTCGACCAGCAGGTCCAGCCCGACGGCAGCACCGCGTGGAAGACCAGCCCTGGTGGCCTGGTCACTGCCATGGAGTCCGTCATGAAGGGCCGGGAGGCCGCCTGGGTCGGCTGGGCCGGGGTCGCCGGGGAGGCCCCCGAACCGTTCGACGACGACACCCTGCGCCTGCACCCGGTGCCGCTGTCCACCGAGGAGCACAACGAGTACTACGAGGGCTTCTCCAACGACACCCTGTGGCCGCTCTACCACGACGTCATCGTCCCGCCCACCTTCCACCGCACCTGGTGGGCGGCATACCGGCGGGTGAACGAGCGCTTCGCCGAGGCGGTCTGCGAGGTCGCCGCCGAGGGCGCCACGGTGTGGATCCACGACTACCAGCTGCAGCTGGTCCCGGCGATGGTCCGGGACCGTCGCCCCGACCTGCGGATCGGCTGGTTCGACCACATCCCCTTCCCCCCGGTCGAGCTCTTCGCCCAGCTCCCCTGGCGCGCCCAGATCCTGCGCGGGCTGCTCGGCGCCGACTTCCTCGGTTTCCAGCGCGCCGACGACGCCCGCAACTTCGCCCGCTCCTGCCGGGCCGTGCTCGGCGCCACCGCCAAGGGCGAGAAGGTCGAGTGGGCCGGCTCCGACGACGGCCGGATCGGCGCCGCCCCGCGCACCGTGCGCGCCGCCGCCGTCCCGATCTCGATCGACGCCTCCGGCTTCCGGGAGCTCGCCGACAGCCCCGCCGTCCGCGAGCGCGCGCAGGCGATCCGTGCCTCCCTCGGCGACCCCGAGGTGGTGCTCCTGGGCGTCGACCGGCTCGACTACACCAAGGGCATCCGGCACCGGCTCCGGGCGATCGGCGAGCTCCTCGAGGAGGGCTCGATCGCCCCGCCGCAGGTGACCTTCGTGCAGGTCGCCACCCCCAGCCGGGAGCGGGTCGAGGCCTACCGCATGCTGCGCGAGCAGATCGAGGGCACCGTCGGCCGGATCAACGGCGACTTCTCCCACCTCGGCGACACCGCCGTGCACTACCTGCACCAGTCCTACGGGCGGGAGGAGATGGCCGCGCTCTTCCAGGTCGCCGACGTCATGCTCGTCACCCCGCTGCGGGACGGGATGAACCTGGTCGCCAAGGAGTACGTCACCGCCCGCCACGACGGCAAGGGCGCGCTCGTGCTCTCCGAGTTCACCGGCGCCGCCGAGGAGATGCGCAACCACGTCTACCTCTGCAACCCGCACGACATCACCGGGCTCAAGGAGACGATCCTGCGGGCCATCAACGACAACCCCGAGGAGAAGGAGCGCCGGATGAAGGCGCTGCGCCGGCGGGTCCGCACGCACGACGTGCAGGCCTGGGCCTCCGCCTTCCTCTCCGCCCTCGCCTCCGCCCCCGAGCGCCCCACCCGCAAGGAGGTCCGGTGACGTCCCCGCTCGACCCCGACCTGAACGCCGCGGTCCAGGCCTTCGCCGCGCACCCCCGGCTGCTGGTCGCCACCGACTTCGACGGGGTGCTGGCGCCGCTGGTGCTGGACCCGATGGACTCACGCCCGGTCGAGGGGGGTATGCCGGCGCTCACCGACCTCGCCGCCCTCCCCGGGGTGACGGTCGCCCTGGTCAGCGGGCGGGCCCTGGCCCCGCTGCGCCAGCTCTCCGAGGCCCGGGACCCGCTGGTGCTCATCGGCAGCCACGGCGTCGAGGACTCCCGGCACACCGACGGGCTGGCCCTCGACGAGGACCAGCACGCGCTGCTGGAGACCCTGGCCCAGGAGGTCGAAGCCCTCGCCGAGCGGCACCCCGGGGTGCGGGTCGAGGACAAGCCGGCCGGCCGGGTGGTGCACACCCGTGGGCTGCCGCCGCAGGAGGGCAAGGACGCCCTGGCCGAGGCCTCCGCCCTGGCGGAGCGGCATACCTCCCTGGTGGTGACCCCCGGCAAGGAGGTCGTCGAGCTCGCCGTCGCGCACGTCGGCAAGGGCGCCGCGCTGCTCGCGCTGGCCGACGACCTTGACGCGGACGCGGTCTTCTACGCCGGGGACGACCTCACCGACGAGCACGGCTTCGCCGCCCTGGCCGAGGACACCGACACCGCGCGGGCCGGGCGCCGGCTCACGGTCCGGGTCGGCGACGGCGAGACCCGCGCCGGGTTCCGGGTGGCCGACGAGGAGGCTGTCGTCGAGCTGCTCACCGCACTGCTGTCGGCCCGCCGCTCGGCCAGTCCCTCGGTCAGCCCGGCACCGGACCGGTCGACTGCCGGAGGATGAGCTCGGGGTCGAAGAGGTACTCCCTGCGGTCCACCTGCTCCCCCGCGATCTCCTCCAGCACGGTGGTCACCGCGGCGGCGGCCATCCCGTCGACGTCCATCCGGATCGTGGTCAGCGGCGGGTCGACGAAGGTCATGAACGGCACGTCGTCGCCGCCCACCACGGACAGGTCCTGCGGCACCCGCAGCCCCAGCTGGGTCGCAGCCCGCATCACCCCGAGCGCCATCACGTCCGAGCCGCAGACGATGCCGGTCACCCCGGCCTCGATGAGCTGACGACCGGCCGCGGCGCCACCCTCGATGGAGAACAGGGTGGTGCAGACCAGCTCGTCGAGGTCGATGCCGGTGGCCCCGGCCGGTCCCCCGTCGGCGAGGTCAGCCATCGCCTCGCGGAAGCCCTCCACCCGCCGCTGCACCGGCACGTAGCGCGCCGGGCCGGTCGCGAAACCGATGCGGGTATGCCCGAGGTCGCGCAGGTGGCCCACCGCCAGCCGCATCGAGGAGTGGTCGTCGTGGCTGATGAAGGTGGCGTCCAGGCCCTCCCGGTAGCCGTTGACCAGCGCGATCGGCAGCCCCCTCTCGCGCAGCTCGTGGTAGCGGCCCAGCTCGGCGCGGGTGTCCGCGTGCAGCCCGCTGACGAAGACGATCGCGGAGACCGCCCGGTCCAGCAGCATCTGCACGTACTCGTCCTCGTGCACCCCGCCGGGGGTCTGGGTGCACAGCACCGGGGTGAAGCCGGCCGCCGCCATCTGCGTCTCGATGCCCTGGGCGAACATCGGGAAGACCGGGTTGCTCAGCTCGGGGGTGATCAGCCCGACCAGCCCGGCGCTGCTGCGGCGCAGCTTGCTGGGCCGCTCGTAGCCAAGCACGTCGACCGCGGTGAGCACCGCCTGCCGGGTGGTGACCGCCACCCCCGGCTTGTCGTTGAGCACCCGGCTGACGGTGGCCTCGCTCACCCCGGCGTGCGCCGCGAGGTCGGCCAACCGCCCGCGGGCGGTGACGCTCACTTGACCGAGCCCGAGGTGAGTCCGCCGATCAGCTGCTTCTGCAGGCCCAGGTAGACCAGCACCGGGGGGATCGAGGCCACCAGGGCGCCGGCGCAGAACATCCCGAAGTAGCGGTTCCGGTCCGCCATGTTGAGCGAGTAGAGCCCGACCCCGAGGGTGCGCTGGTCCTGGTCCAGCAGGAAGATGCTGGCCAGCAGGAACTCGCCCCAGAGCATGACGAACGCGAGGATCCCCACGGTCGCCAGGATCGGGGCCACCAGGCGCAGCGTCATGGTGAAGAAGATCCGGGCGTGGCTGGCCCCGTCCATCTTGGCCGCCTCGTCCATCGAGGTCGGGATGGTGTCGAAGTAGCCTTTGAGCAGCCAGACGTTCGCGCCCATCGCCCCGCCGAGGTAAACCAGCAGCAGCCCCCACAGGGTGTTCAGGCCAATTCCTGGCAACACCTCCCCGAGCCGGACGAACATCACGTAGAGCGCGGGGAAGGCCAGCAGCGCCGGGAACATCTGGGCCAGCAGCAGCGCCATCAGCCCGGCGCGGCGACCCGACCAGCGGAGCCGGGAGAAGGCATACGCGGCCGCGGCGCCGATGAAGACCTGGAAGACGGTGCCCAGGCCCGCCACGATGAGGCTGTTGCGGAACCACGTCCAGAACGGGAACGTCGTCGAGGTGAACAGGTCGGTGAAGTTCTTCAGCGAGAACTGCTGCGGTATGGGCGACGCGGCGCTCAGCGTGCCGGCCGGGTTGAGCGCGGCCGACAGGATGAACAGCACCGGGAAGAGCGCCCAGATCAGCGCCACCACCGCGAGCGCGTGCCGCCACCAGAGGCCGGAGCGGCGGCGCTTCCCGACGGGCACGGTCGAGGCTCGGCTGGGCGCCGTCTGCGTCTGCGTCATCTCAGTTCACCTCTTCCAGGGCGGCGGACTGGCGGAAGCCGAGATAGCTGATGGCTCCGACCAGCATGAAGATCACGATGCTGACCGCGGAGGCCAGCCCGATGTTCGGGGTCCCCGACTCCAGCGCGAGCCGGTAGGCGAAGTTGATGAGCAGGTCGGTGTTGCCGACCAGGCTGTTGCCGCTGTCGAACGGCCCACCACCGGTGACCAGGTAGATCAACGTGAAGTTGTTGAAGTTGAAGGCGAAGCTGGCCACCAGCAGCGGCCCCACGGCGACCAGCAGCAGCGGCATCGTCACCGACCACAGGGTGCGCAGCGGCCCGGCACCGTCGACCGAGGCCGCCTCCTTGACGTCGGTGGGGATGGATTGCAGCGCCCCGGTGCAGATGAGGAACATGTAGGGGAAGCCGAGCCACAGGTTGGTCATCAGCAGCGCGAACCTCGCCGCCCACGGGTCCCCCAGCCAGTTGATGTTCAGCCCTGTGACCTCGTTGATCAGACCGAACTGTGCGTTGAACATCGCCGCCCACACCAGTCCGGTCACGAAGATCGGCAGCGCGTACGGCAGGATCAGCAGCGAGCGGTAGAGGCCCTTGCCCTTGAGCCGGGGGTCGTTGAAGAGCAGCGCCAGCAGCATCCCCAGGACGAAGGTGCTGCCCACGCTCAGCAGCGGGAAGGCCAGGTTCCACAGGAAGATCTTGACGAAGCCGTTGCGGAAGCTGGGGTCGGTGAAGATCGTCCGGAAGTTGTCGAAGCCGACGTTCTCGGTCCAGCCGGCCGGCAGCACCGCACCCTCGCCGTCCTCGGGGACGAAGTTGCCGTCCTGCGCGACGTACCGCTTGCCCTCGGCGGTGGTCATCACGTCGGCAGCCTCGTCGTAGGAGATCGTCGGCCGCCCGACGTAGGCCTGGGAGGTGGTCGCCACCTTGACCGCGGAGCCCTCTTCGCCGACCGGGACCGCGAAGGCCTGGACGTCGTCGGCGCGCTGGTTGGCCTCCATCAGGTTGAGCACCCGGAACTCGGGGGCGGCGCCGATGGTGCCGTTGCCGAGCAGCTCGACGCCCTCGGCCGACAGCGGCTCCAGGCCCTCGGCGGTGCCGACGAAGAGCTGGGTGCCGTCGGCGGTGACGTTCTCCCCGGTGTCGCCGGTGTCCTCCGCGCCCTCCTCGAGCTCGCCGCCGTCCGCGGCCGGCGGCACGGTCAGCAGCAGGGACAGCTCACCGGTCTCGATCGGTGCGCCCTCCGGCACCGCCACCGACATCCCGTAGCGGGGGGCGTCCGGGTCCTGGCGCACCGACTGCGCCTGGATCGCCAGGACGGCCTCCTCCTTGCTCAGGGTATGCCCGTCGCCGTAGTTGGTGAACGCCGTCGCGGCGGTGTAGACGATCGGCCAGACCTGGAAGAGCAGGAGCAGCAGCAGCCCCGGCAGCAGGTACTTCATCGGGATCGCGTGCCGGGTGGAGTAGACCACCACGACGCTCATCGCGATGAACGCCACGGCGACCACGATCAGCCAGGAACCCGCCTGGATCGCCTGCTGCGCGGCATACCCCATGACCAGCACGACGAGCGCTATGAGCGCCCACCGGACCACCTTCACCCACCACGGGGCGCGCGGGGTGTCCGGGCCGTGGCCGGCGTCCGCGTCCGGCATGACCGGCCTCTCCTGGGTCTGCGGCATCGGGGTCTCTCCTTCGGGAACCGTGGTCGGCGGTGGTAGGGGCGGGGTGCTGTCGCGCCGGGGCGGGAGGGGTATGCCTCCCGCCCCGGCGTTCAGCGGCTCAGAGCGTCAGGCTCAGAGCGCAGACTCGACCTCGGACTGGGCGGTGCCCATCCGCTCGGCCGCGTCCTGACCGCTGACGATGTCGGCGGTGGCCTTGCCCAGCGGACCCCAGACGGCGTTCATCTGCGGGATGTTCGGCATCGGGGTGCCGCCCTCGGCGGCCAGGCCCCAGGCCTCGATGTCGGCGTTGTCCTGCGCGACCTGGTCGTAGGCCTCGATCAGGGCCGGCGGACGGTCGCCCGCCTCGTAGAGCGAGATCTGCACGTCGGCGCGGCTCACGTACTCCTGCACGAAGGTCTGCGCGATCTGCGGGTTCTGCGACTCGGCGGAGACGTAGAAGCCGTTCACCCCGAGGAACGGGGTGGTATCGCCGCCGTCGTCGAAGTCCGGGATGGAGGTGATCGCGTAGTCGATGCCGGCCTCGGTGGTCTGCTCGATGGCCCACGGCCCGGAGATCAGGAAGGGGGTGTTGCCCTCGATGAACTGCGGGATGGTGTTGGAGCCGTCCAGGTCGACGGTCAGCGCCTCCTGCTCGGCGAGCCAGGCGATCTTCTCGGCGCCCTGGATGGTCTCGGGCGAGTCGAGGATGACCTCGGTGGAGTCGAAGCCGCCCTCCTCGAGCAGCGGGAAGATGCCGCCGCCGTAGGCCGCCAGGTAGGGGTACATGTTGTAGGCGTCCCCCTCCTGACCCAGCTGCTGGGCCATCACCAGCTCGGTCTCGCCGTCGGTGACCAGCTGCGCACCGGCCCTGACCAGCTCCTCCATCGAGGCGGGCTCGTCGGGGGCGAGCTCGGTGTTGCGGATGAGGGCCAGGGACTCCACCGAGTAGGGGACCCCGTAGGTCTGGCCCTCGTAGGTGAAGGCCTCGATGGACTCCGGGGTGAACTGCTCGCTCAGGTCGGCGGGCAGCTGGACCGGGGCGACCACGTTGTTCTGGACGAGCTCGCCCAGCCAGTCGTGGGCACCGACCGCGATGTCCGGGCCGGCACCGGCGCCGACGGAGTCCTTGAACTGCTCGCGCAGGTTCTCGTTGGCCACGACCTGGATGGTGACCGGGACGCCGGTCTCCTCCTCGAAGGTGGTGGCGACGTCCTCGAGGGCGGCGGCGCGCAGGTCGTCGGCCCAGATCACGAGGCTGGTGCCGTCGCTGGCGGCGGGGGCGTCGCCCGCGTCCGAGGTGGCTGCGGCGTCGTCCGACATCGCGTCGTCGGAGTCGTCGGCGGCCGCGGTCTCCTCGGCGGAGTCGACGTTCGACCCCGCGTCCGCGGTGTCGTCGTCGGCGGACTCGCCACCGCAGGCCGAGAGCAGCAGGGCGGCCGCGCTGGTGATGGCTACAACACCGGTGGTGCGCTTCATGGTTCTCCTTTGAACGGGTGGGAGTCGACAGAGCGGCCCCGTCCAAGGGAACGGCGCCGGTGCCGATGGTCGTCCCGCGAACAACAGCGGGAACGGCCTGTGGAAGCAGTATGCAAGATCCCGTCGATCTTTGCAAGAACTTGCAAGGCGCCCCTCCCCTGCGCTCTCACCGAGCGTCGCTCGCGGTTGCCCCCACCCCCACCGAGCGTCGCGAATCGTGGCGCCAGCACGGGTCACGGACCGGTGTCCGGGCTGCGTGCTAACGTGACCCACGTCACCGGCAACGGCGCCCTGACGGTCATACCGCCATGGCGTCTCTGCCGGCTGGAGCAGCACGCTCGCCGTCGCCCGATGGCGGGTCCATCCTTTACGACGGATCGTCCGGCACGTACCTGCCGGTGGAGGAGAACATCATGGCAACTGTGACCTATGACAAGGCCACCCGCATCTATCCCGGGGCGGACACCCCCTCGGTCGACGGCCTGGAGATCGAGATCGAGGACGGCGAGTTCCTCGTCCTCGTCGGTCCCTCCGGCTGCGGCAAGTCCACCTCCCTGCGCATGCTCGCGGGGCTGGAGGAGGTGAACGGCGGTCGCATCCTCATCGGCGACCGGGACGTCACCCACATGCCGCCCAAGGACCGCGACGTCGCAATGGTGTTCCAGAACTACGCGCTCTACCCGCACATGTCGGTCGCCGACAACATGGGCTTCGCGCTGAAGATCGCCGGCAAGTCCAAGAGCGAGATCCGCGAGCGTGTCGACGAGGCCGCCAAGATCCTCGACCTGCAGGACTACCTCGAGCGCAAGCCGAAGGCACTCTCCGGTGGTCAGCGTCAGCGCGTCGCCATGGGCCGCGCGATCGTCCGCCAGCCGCAGGTGTTCCTGATGGACGAGCCGCTGTCGAACCTGGACGCCAAGCTCCGGGTGCAGACGCGCACCCAGATCGCCTCGCTCCAGCGCCGCCTCGGCGTCACCACGGTCTACGTGACCCACGACCAGGTCGAGGCCATGACGATGGGTGACCGGGTGGCGGTCCTCAAGGACGGCCTGCTGCAGCAGTGCGACAGCCCGCGCCACATGTACGACCACCCGAACAACCTCTTCGTCGCCGGCTTCATCGGCTCCCCCGCGATGAACCTGATGACGGTGCCGGTCACCGACGGTGGTGTGAAGCTCGGCGACTACGTGCACCCGGTCGACCGCGAGACGCTGGCCAAGGCCGGCAGCGAGGTCGTCGTCGGCCTGCGTCCCGAGGACGTGGACCTGTCCGACTCCGGTCGCGGCCTGCCGATCGAGATCGACGTGGTCGAGGAGCTCGGCGCGGACGCCTACGTCTACGGCGAGCTGCCCGGCTCGAGCGTGACGGACAAGCCCTTCATCGCCCGCGTGGACGGTCGCACCCCGCCGGCCAAGGGCGAGATCGTGCACTTCCAGCCCCGTGGCACCCACATCCACGTCTTCAACCTGGAGACCGGGGAGCGCATCAGCAACTGACCTGCTTCTGAGGTCACGGAGGGGCTCGGCGCGACGGCGCCGGGCCCCTCCGTCGTGTCCGGGGCCGCTCGTGTCGGGCGCACGATGCCTTGACTTGAACCGGTGGTCTTGATAGCAATGAGATACCCGATAAAGAAAGGGCTGACTCATTCATGCGAAGCCTCTTCGCCCGAAACACCGCCGCAGGATTGTTCGGCATAGCACTTTCCCTCGGCGTCGTAGGGAGTGCGGGAGCCACTCCCGGACAACCCGCTGACCTGCAGGATGAGACCAGGTTTGCCGCCTCGAGCGACGTCTCACCCGCCAGTTCCTGCGATTTCAGCGTGTTTGTCGACCGGCATGACAGGCAGCCGGAGGTGTATGGGGCCACCTCGCTCAACTGTTCGGGCTGGACTTCGCAGGCGGGTTATCTCGCCGTCGATTTCTATCGTGACGGTGTCTATGTCGGACAGGGCTTTTGCCAGATGTCATCGTCGACGACGTGCGCGGCCAGCATCTCAGCCGACAACCCGGCAGGGACACAGCTCTGGAGAGCGTGCGCCCGCTACGAGATCACCCCGGACGGCGTTGGATTCCCTCCGCAGAGCGGCAGTGCTTGCTCCAGCGCCTACCACTGATCAGGCTTGCCAGAAGTAAGGAGACCATTCATGCGCAGAAGCACCACGACCCTCGCCGCGGCTCTGCTCGGCCTCGGCGCCACCCTGACTGCAACGCCTGCCCTGGCCTCGACGGCCCCGCAGATCGCTCACGCGGACAGCGCCGCGACACCAGCGGCCTCGGTACCGTGTGATGTGTCGGTCTTCACCGACTTCGTCGACCGGAGCCCGCAGACCATCTACGGTCTGGGCACGGTCAGCTGCGACTCTGGGTACCTTCCGCGGTACGGCGTCTCGATCGACCTCTTTCGGATGACTCCTGGCGGCACCCCGCAGTACGTGACCGGAAGCAGCGTGGACTGCACCAGCTCGTCGTGCACCGTGAGCTCCGGCCAGTACACGCCCCCGGTGGGGAACGCCCAGTACTGCACACGTATCGGCTACAACGACGCAGGGACCATGCGCTACCACTGGAGCAGTGCCGCGCAGTGCCTCTGGCGTTGAGGTCGGAGCCGACATCTGTGCCTCGCTGACGCGGGCGGCTGACCCTGTCGGCCGCCCGCGTCCTCGGGCCGCCTGCGGGTCTAGGCTGACCGCATGGCTCTCGACGTCACGGCCCTCTACCCGGACCCGGCCATGCTGGACCTGCCGTGGGAGGTCCCGCTGGAGGAGTGGCCGGAGAGCCATCTCGCCGCCCTCCCCCGCGGTATCTCCCGGCACGTCGTCCGTTTCGTGCGCTTCGGTGGCTCGGTGCTCGCGGTCAAGGAGATCTCCGAGCCGCTGGCCCGCCGCGAGTTCGCCACCCTGCGCAACCTGCGCCGTCTGGACATGCCCACCGTGGAGCCGCTGGCCGTGGTCTCCGGCCGGGAGAGCGCCGACGGCACCGCCCTCGACGCCTGCCTGGTCACCCGACACCTGAAGTTCTCGCTCCCCTACCGCGCGGTCTTCAGCCAGAGGATGCGCCCGGACACCGCACGGCGCACCCTCGACGCGCTCGCCGTCCTGCTGGTCCGGCTGCACCTGTCCGGCTGCTTCTGGGGCGACGTCTCGCTGTCCAACACCCTCTTCCGCCGGGACGCCGGCGACTTCGCCGCCTACCTGGTCGACGCCGAGACGGCCGAGATCCACCCCCAGCTCTCGCAGGGCCAGCGCCAGCACGACCTCTTCGTCGCGCACGGCAACATCGCCGGTGAGCTGATGGACCTGGAGGCGGCCGGCGCGCTGGACGAGGGCGAGGACCCGATCGAGATCGCCAACCGGATCATGCACCGCTACGACCTGCTGTGGAACGAGCTCACCAGCGAGGAGCGCTTCGAGCGCGGCGACCGTTGGCGGGTCGACGAGCGCATGCGCCGGCTCAACAACCTGGGCTTCGACGTCGACGAGCTGGAGATGACCACCGACATCGACGGCGCCTACATCCGGATCCAGCCCAAGGTCGTCGACGCCGGCCACCACTCCCGGCGCCTGATGCGGCTCACCGGCCTCGACGTCGAGGAGAACCAGGCCCGCCGGCTGCTCAACGACCTCGACGCCTACCGGGCCGCCACCGACCGGCAGGACGTCGACGAGGAGCTGGTCGCGCACGAGTGGCTGGCCCGCATCTACGAGCCGGTCACCCGCTCGGTGCCCCGCGAGATGCGCGCCAAGCTGGAACCCGCCGAGCTCTTCCACGAGATCCTCGAGCACCGCTGGTACCTGTCCGAGCAGCAGGGCTACGACATGGCCATCGAGGACGCCCTCGGCGACTACCTGTCGACCGTGCTGCCCTCCCGCCCGGACGAGATGGCCATCCTCGGCGTCGACACCGGCGAGATCCCGATCCAGGCCATCCCCCGCGACTGAGGCACGGCCGCGCTCCGCACGCCCGCGCGCATCACCCGGGCCCGGTATGCCTCAGCCCAGGTTCTCCACCCGCACCGGCTCGATCCGCCCGGCCGGCTCGACCCCGAAGACCTGCGCGTAGAAGGACAGCTCCGCCTCCAGCGCCCGCACCTGGTTGTCCAGCGCGCGGAAGCCGTGACCCTCGCCCTCGAAGAGCACCAGCGCCACCGGCAGCCCCTTCTCCCGCAGGGTGTCCGCCATCTGCTCCGCCTGGTCCGACGGCACCACCTTGTCCTCGGTGCCCTGCAGCAGGATGAGCGGCGTGGCGAGCCTGTCCACGTGCCGGATCGGCGAGCGCTCGGCATACACCGCCTCGCCGGAGGGCCACGGAGCGACCAGGCCGTCGCAGTAGCGCGACTCCAGCTTGTGCGTGTCGGTGGCCAGGGTCGCCAGGTCGGAGATGCCGAAATGGCTGGCGCCGGCGGCGAAGGTATCGGTGAAGGTGGCTGCCGCCAGGGTGGTGAACCCGCCGGCGCTGCCGCCGGTGATGGCCAGCCGTGCGGCGTCCACGATCCCGGCGTCGGCCAGGTGCCGGGCGCCGGTGGCCGCGTCCTGCACGTCCACGATCCCCCACTGTCCGTCCAGCCGCTCCTGGTAGGCCCGCCCGTACCCGGTGGAGCCGCCGTAGTTGACGTCCAGCACCGCGAACCCGCGGGAGGTCCAGAAGGTCCGGGCCGCGCTCAGCCCGGGGACCGCGCAGGCCGTGGGACCTCCGTGCAGGGTCACGATCAGCGGCGGCAGGTCCCCCTGGGGGGCTCCCACCTGCGGGTTCACCGGTCGGTAGAGGAACCCGTGCGCGGTGGCCCCGTCGGTCGAGGTCCAGCTCACCGGCTCCGGCAGCGCGCCCAGGCCCTCGGGCACCGGGGAGGTCCGCTCGCCCGCCGCGGCCCGGGTCCCCCCGGTCGGCAGGTGCACGAGCAAGATGTCCGCGGGGGCGTCGGCCCGTGAGGCGTCGACGGCCACCGTCCCGTCGGCCAGCACCGCGACGTCACGCACATAGGTGGTGCCGGTCTCCACCTCCTCGACCCGCCCGTCGGCCACGTCGATGACGACCAGGTCGCGGAAGCCGTCCCGGGACCGGCCGCTGACGACCTGCCCGTCCGGCAGCACCGCGTAGGAACGCGAGTCCGGGACCCAGCGCGGGTGCCCGAGCTCGAGCCGGTCCTGCGTCACCGGGGCCGGCGCCGCTCCCCCGGCCGCCACCTCGCCCCCGACGCCGAGGTCCACCCGCCACAGGTTGCTCCACCCGCTCACGTCCGAGAGGAACAGCAGGGTGTCGTCGTCCAGCCACACCGGCTGCTCGACGGCTTCGCGCTCCCCGCCGGCGACCTCCCGCACGTCGTGCAGGTCCCCGGCCGCGTCCAGCCGTCCGGTATGCAGGGTGGTCCCCTGCCACGGCATCCGCGGGTGGTCCCAGGTCAGCCAGGCCAGCCGGGTGCCGTCCGGGGAGAGCACCGGGTCGGTGACGAAGTCCGGCCCCTCCGGTATGCCGCCGCCCGCCTCCTGCTGCCGCGCCCGGTCCGCCCTCCGTCGCCGGCGTCCGGCCACCAGCACGGTGCCCAGGTCGGCGTTCTCCCCCTCCAGGTCCAGCCGCACCAGCGAGTTCACCGGCTCCACCTCCTCGTCCCGCCGGTCCTCGCGCAGGCAGACGACGATCCCTCGGGCCAGGTCCATCCGGAAGCAGGACCAGCGCACCGCGCCACCGGTGTGCGGGGTGATCGGGGCCGGTTCGGCGCCGGGCCGCCGGCACCACACCTGCTGGGTGTCGTAGTCGACCCAGAGCACCACCCCTCCGAACGAGGCGTGCTCCCCGCCGCCGTACTCGAGGTACCCGGTGCGCACGTTCTGTCCGGGCAGGCTGACGTCCTCCAGCCCCCCGCCCCGGCGGCGCACCAGGGTCACCCGGCCGGCGTCCTGCGGCCTCGCCTCCAGCCAGTACAGGTCGTCACCGTCGGCGCGCGGGGCGCTGCGACGGGTCAGCCCGGCGAAGGTCTGCCGGGCGTCCAGCGGTGAGGGCCACGATCCGTGCGGGAGCGTCTGCATACCCCCACGATGTCATCCGGCGGTGACAGCCCGGTCGACGTCGCCTCCGACGGCACGTCGCCGCCCCACTGCGACCACCGCCGCGGCCACCCCGCCGATGAGCAGCGCGATGCCCACCACGTAGAGGGCGACACCGGCATACCCGCCCGGTTGCAGCGCCGGGTTGCCCGGGTCCAGGAACGGGTAGGGGTACCAGGACGACGCCCCCGTGACCGGGTTCGTCACCCACGGCCCGCGGACCAGCGTGTAGACCACCCAGACGATCGGGAAGAGGAGCACCGCTCCCACCGCCGACCAGCGCATCCCCCGCCGGCCGGGGGCCAGCAGCAGGTCCAGCAGCAGCACCAGCGGGCCGACCACGTGCAGCACCTCGTTGGCCCAGAGCACCGTGGTGCCCTGCGGCAGCTCGATCCCGCGCAGCAGGGTGTTGTAGACGACGCCGGTGACCAGCATGTAGGCCGTCACCGACGCCAGCGCCGAGGCCATCGTTCGCGGCTCGCGGGCCTCGGCCGCCTCCCGGGTGCGCCACAGCCAGGCACCGGCCCAGGCCAGCACCACGACCGAGGCGGCGTTCGACAGGATGGTGAAGAAGCTGAAGAAGTTGACCACCGTGGTCGCCATGTCCCGCCCGGCGTCCGCCGCGCCGCTGATGGTCACCCGCGCCTGCGCGAGGACGGCGGCGACGATCAGCAGCGCGGTCCCCACCCGTACCAGGGCCCAGACGCCCCGCCCGATGTTCATGACGGGGAGCCTAGCCCGTGCCGGTCACCGCCTGCTGCGCGCGATCTCGTAGAGCGTGACCGCCGTCGCGATGCCCGCGTTCAGCGACTCGGTGACGTCCGCCATCGGGATCGAGACGATCTGGTCGCAGGTCTCGCGCACCAGCCGGGACAGCCCCTTGCCCTCCGAGCCGACGACCACCACGAGCGGCTGGTCGGCGAGCGCCAGCCCGGGCAGCTGCACGTCGCCGTCGGCGTCCAGGCCGACCACGAAGAAGCCCGCCGACCGGTATGCCTCCAGCGTCCGGGTCAGGTTCGTCGCCTGCGCCACCGGGACCCGGGCGGCCGCACCGGCCGAGGTCTTCCAGGCGGCGGCGGTGAGCCCGGCCGAGCGACGTGCCGGGACCACCACGCCGTGACCGCCGAAGGCACCCACGGACCGGATGATGGCCCCCAGGTTGCGGGGGTCGGTGATCCCGTCGAGGGCCACGATCAGGGGCGCCCCGGGACGCTGCAGGGCGACGAGGTCGTCCGGGTGCGCGTACTCGTACGGCGGCACGGTGAGCGCGAGCCCCTGGTGCACGGCCCCGTCGGTGATCCGGTCCAGCTCGCCGCGCGGGGTCTCCAGCACGGCGATCCCGGCGTCCGCGGCCAGGCTGATGCTCTCCTTGACCCGGTCGTCGGACTCCATCCGGCTGCCGACGTGCAGGACGGTGGCCGGGACCCCGGTGCGCAGCGCCTCGAGCACGCTGTTGCGCCCGGTGACGACCTCGGTCGAGCCCTTGGTGCTGCGGCGCGGGCCGGTGCTCCGGCTCTTCTCGGCCCGGGCGCTCTGGCGGGCGGCCGGGTGCCCGGGTCGCTCCTCGGCGCGCGGGGTGGGGCCCTTGCCCTTCAGCTGCTTGCGGCGCTGCCCGCCGGAGCCGACGAGCATGCCCTTCTTGTTCGTGGTCCGCGTCGCGCGACGCTTCTGGTTGCCTGCCATGTCTCTCCCGCTCGTCTCAGCGCAGCGCCCAGCGGGCGCCCGTCGCTGTGTCCTCGATGACCACGCCGAGGTCGCTCAGCTGGTCCCTGATGGCGTCCGCGGTCGCGAAGTCCTTGTCCTGACGTGCCTGCGCCCGGGCCTGCAGCCGCTCGGCGACCAGGGCCTCCAGCACCTGCCGGCCTCGGTCCTGCCCGCTCTCGGCCGGTTGCCCGGCGCCGGCCGACCAGCCGGGGTCCAGCGGGTTGCAGCCGAGCACGTCCAGCATCGCGACCACCTGCGCCGCGGTATGCCGCAGCGCACCGACGTCCGCGCCGTCACCGCTCCCGGCGCTCCCGCCAGCGCTCCGGGCCTCCAGCAGCTTGTTGCCCTCCCGGACGGCACCGAAGACGACCGCCAGCGCCTCGGAGACGTTGAGGTCGTCGTCCATCGCGGCCCGGAACGCCTCCGGGAAGACCCCGTGGCGTCCGTCCTCCGCACGCACCTCGTCGGTGAGCGCGGCGCCGCTCTCCCCCAGCGTCTCCAGCGCCCGGGTCAGGAAGCCCTCGACCCGCTCCACCGAGGCCGCGGCCTCGGCCAGCGAGCCCTCGCCGTACTCGATCACGGAGCGGTAGTGGACGGCCCCCAGGTAGTAGCGCAGCACCAGCGGCCGGACGGTGCGGGTCAGCTCGGTGACGGCCAGCGCGTTGCCCAGCGACTTGCCCATCTTGGCGCCCTTGACGGTGACCCAGGCGTTGTGCAGCCAGGTGCCGGCGAAGGGCAGGCCAGCGGCCCGGGACTGCGCCTGCTCGTTCTCGTGGTGCGGGAAACGCAGGTCCACCCCGCCGCCGTGGATGTCGAAGGCGTCGCCGAGGTACTTGCGGGCCATCGCCGAGCACTCCAGGTGCCAGCCGGGGCGCCCCCGGCCGGAGGGTGCAGGCCAGCTCGCGGTCTCCGGCTCCCCCTCCTTGTGCCCCTTCCAGAGCGCGAAGTCGCGCGGGTCCCGCTTGCCGCGGGGGTCGGCGTCCCCGGCCGGCTCCATGTCCTCCAGCCGCTGCCGGGTCAGCTCGCCGTACCCCGGCCAGGAGCGCACGTCGAAGTACACGTCCCCGCTGCCGTCCTCCGCGGCATACGCGTGCCCCTTCTCGAGCAGCGTCCCGATCAGCTCGAGCTGCTCGGTGATGTGCCCGGTGGCGCGCGGCTCGTAGGTCGGCGGCAGCACCCCGAGCAGGTCCAGCGCCTTCGCGGTCTCCCGCTCGTGCAGGTACGACCACGCCCACCATGGCCGGTCCGCCTGCGCCGACTTGGTGAGGATCTTGTCGTCGATGTCGGTGACGTTGCGCACCAGCGTGACGTCGTAGCCGTGCCCGCGCTCCAGCCAGCGGCGCAGGATGTCGAAGGCGACCGCGAAGCGCACGTGCCCGATGTGCGGGCTGCCCTGGGTGGTGAGCCCGCAGATGTAGACCCCGACGCATCCCGGACGCAGCGGCTCGAAGGGGCGCAGCTCACGGGTGGCGGTGTCGAACAGGTGCAGGCTCACGAGCATCAAGGCTACCCGGGGGAGGCGCTCGTCCCGATCCGGCGCAGGCTGGCCCGCTCCAGCAGCCCCCAGGAGGAGCTGGTGACCAGGTAGAGCCCGGCGGCCAGGGGCAGCGAGACCACCGCGAGCACGGTGAGGAAGGACATCAGCGGCAGCACCTTGGTCATCTGCTCCATCGAGTCCTGCATGATCCGCTGCTGGTCGCTGAGCTGCGCGGGCGGGACACCGGCGGCCTCCCGGGCCGCCGCTGCTGCCGCCTTGTCCTGGGCCAGGTGGCGGCGCATCTGCCGCGCGGCGAAGGCGGCGACCACCAGGGTGAGGCCGATGAGGACCAGGAAGACCCAGTGGTTCCCGGTCCCGGTGGTGAACAGGTGGTCCGACATCGGGGTGCCGAGGAAGGTGTGGTCCAGCAGCTGGTTGTGCTGGCCGTCGATCTCCTGGGCGGTGAACAGCCGGTAGACCATCGAGAAGACGGGCAGCTGGATGAGGATCGGCAGGCACCCCGGCAGCGGGGAGACGCCCTCCTCCCGGTAGAGGTCCAGGGTCGCGCGCTGCAGCGCCTGCGGGTCGTCGGGGTGCTCGGCGCGCAGCTTCTCCAGGCGTGGCTGCAGGTCCCGCCGGCGGAGGGTGCCGCGCTGCATGCCCCGGTTCATCGGGTGCAGCGCCAGCCGGATGGCGACGGTCAGCAGGACCACGACGAGCGCCGCCGGGACCCACGGGTCGAGGACAGCGAGCAGGTCGTGCAGGTGGATCAGGACGGGGTCGAGGAAGGCGAACATGGGAACTGCTCCTGGGGCGCGGCACACCGGTGGGGTATGCGGGGGGCTGGGTGGTCGTCGGACCGACCCGTCCTCCGTCCCGAGGGCACGACGAGACGTCGCTCGGAGCCGCCGCCCGGGCATCACCCGGGGGCAGGGAGGGGGTCGGGTCAGCCCAGCCCCGGGGCGCGCGGACGTGCCCGCACCCCACGCCGGTCGGGCGCGCTGGAGCGCACACCGGTGGCGCGGCATACCTCGCTGCGGTGCCGCACCGAGGCGGTGCGGGCGCGCAGCGGGACCGCTCCGGACCCGGCGGCGAGGGCCGCCATCCCGGCCACCAGCGCCACCAGCAGGTGCGTCGTGGTGCCGTCCCCGGTCGTGGACAGCAGCGCCACGACCGTGAGCAGCGGCAGCAGCAGGCCCACCAGGGGCAGGTGCTCGATCCGCGGGCTCATGCGCTCCAGGCTACAACCCCACGGCGCAGATCAGGAGCCGTTGTCGAGCCACTCCTGCCGGTGCGGCTTCTCGGCGCCGATGCTGGTGGAGTCGCCGTGACCGGTGTGCACCACCGTCTCCTCGGGCAGCGTCAGCAGCCGGTCGGTGATCGAGGCGACGATGGTGTCGAAGTCGCTGAACGACCGACCGGTCGCGCCCGGGCCCCCCTGGAAGAGGGTGTCCCCGGAGAAGACGACGCCCAGCTCGGGCACGTGGAAGCAGCAGGCGCCCGGCGCGTGGCCCGGCGTGTGCAGCACGTGCAGGGAGACGCCTGCGACCTCGATGACCTGGCCGTCTGACAGGTCCTCGTCCCAGCGCCGGTCGGGGTGGGTGAGCTCCCAGACCGGGGCCTCGTCGGGGTGCAGGTGCAGCGGGGCGTCGACGCTCTCCTTGAGGTCGAAGGCGGCGTCCACGTGGTCGCTGTGCCCGTGCGTCAGCAGGATCGCCCGGACCGTGCGGCCGGCGACGACCTCGGCGATCGCGGCGGCGTCGTGCGGGGCGTCGATGACGACGCACTCGGTGTCGTCACCGAGGACCCAGACGTTGTTGTCGACCTCCCAGCTGCCGCCGTCCAGGTCGAAGGTGCCGGAGGTGGTCCCGTGGTCGATGCGGGCGCTCATGCCGTGGCCTCCTGGGAGGTGGTGGTGCCGTTGTCCATGACGACGACGCTGCGCAGCACGTCGCCGGTGTGCATCTTGTCGAAGGCCGACTCGACGTCGCCCAGCCCGATGGTCTCGGTGACGAAGGCGTCCAGGTCGAAGCGGCCCTGGCGGTAGAGGTCGATGAGCATCGGGAAGTCGCGCGAGGGCAGGCAGTCGCCGTACCAGCTGGACTTCAGCGAGCCGCCGCGGCCGAAGACGTCCAGCAGCGGCAGGGTGACCTCCATCTCCGGGGTGGGGACCCCGACGAGCACCACGGTGCCGGCCAGGTCACGGGCGTAGAACGCCTGCCGGTAGGTCTCCGGGCGGCCCACGGCCTCGACGACCACGTCGGCGCCGTTGCCGCCGGTCAGCGACCGGATCTCCTCCACCGCGTCGACCTGGGAGCTGTTCACGGTATGCGTGGCGCCGAACTTCCTCGCGGTCTCCAGCTTGCGGTCGTCGACGTCCACCGCGATGACGGTGGTGGCGCCTGCCAGCGAGGCGCCGGCGATCGCGGCGTCACCGACCCCGCCGCAGCCGATCACGGCCACCGAGTCGCCGCGGGTGACCTGGCCGGTGTTGACGGCGGCGCCGAAGCCGGCCATCACGCCGCAGCCGAGCAGGCCGGCCGCGGTGGCCGGGGCCTCCCGGTCGACCTTGGTGCACTGGCCGGCGTGCACCAGCGTCTTCTCGGCGAAGGCACCGATGCCCAGCGCCGGGGAGAGCTCGGTGCCGGCCATCTCGTCGCCCTCGGCCAGCGTCATCTTCTGCGCGGCGTTGTGGGTGTCGAAGCAGTACCACGGGGTGCCCTTCGCGCAGGCGCGGCACTGGCCGCAGACCGCCCGCCAGTTGAGGATCACGTAGTCGCCGGGCGCCACCTCGGTGACCCCCTCGCCGACGGCCTCCACGGTGCCCGCGGACTCGTGGCCCAGCAGGAACGGGAACTCGTCGTTGATGCCGCCCTGGCGGTAGTGCAGGTCGGTGTGGCACACGCCGCACGCCTCCACCTTCACCACGGCCTCCCCGGGGCCGGGGTCCGGGACGACGATGTCGACGACCTCGACGTCGGCTCCCTTGCTGCGGGCGATGACGCCCTTGACGGTCTGCGGCATGTGGACCTCCCGGTCGTTGACTGTCCTGCGGTGGCTGTCGCTGCCTCCGCCACTGCCCCCACGGTATGCCGTCCCGCGCCCTCGCGCCCACCACACCTGCGCATCCACCACCGCCCTCCTACCGTGCCCACCCATGCATGTGCGGAAACGGTGTGACACATCCGTCGTAGGGGCGACGGATGTGACACACCGTTCCTGCACAGGTATGCCCTCTGTCCACAGGGGCCTCCACCCGCGCCCGGATCGCGGGAGGCTGAACCCCATGCCGCCGGACCAGCCTGCCTTCCCGAAGATCCCCGGCCAGCACGGGCTGGCCACCTACCGCCAGCTCCGGGAGGCCGGTTGGACCGAGGCGCAGATCCGGCACCGGCGGGCCACGTCGTGGCAGACGCCCTACCCCGGGGTCGTGGTGCCTCATCGCGGCCCCGTCGCCGGGCCCGAGCTGCTCACCGCGCTCGCCCTGTGGGCCGGTCCTGCCGCGGTCCTGACCGGGCTGACCGCCCTCAGCCTGCACGCCGTGAAGGCCCCACCCCCGGCCGTGGCCACCTTCCTGGTCCCGCAGACCGCCCGGGCCCGGGAGCACGGGTTGGCCCGGTCGGTCCGGACCTGCCGCCAGCCGCGGGTCGCGCTCCGCGACGGTCTGCTGGCGGTCGCCCCGGCCGCGCGGGCGCTCGTCGATGCCGTGTGCCTCGAGGCGACCTGCCTCGAGCGGCTCCGGCCTTCCGACCTGGAGGCGCTGACCATCACGATCCTGCAGCGGGGCCTGGCCACGGTCGAGGAGCTGGACGCAGAGCTGTGGCAGCGCCCGCAGGCGGCGGTGACGAGCCTCCGCTCGGGGCTGGAGTCCTTCACCCAGGGTGCCTGGTCCCGTCCCGAGGCGGTGCTGCGCCGGCTCTGGGACGCCCACCCATCGCTCCCGGAGCTGCTGACCAACCGCACCCTGGTGCATACCCCCACCGGGCGCTTCCTGGGGTGCCCCGACGGCTACCTGCCGACGCTCGGTGTCGCGATCCAGGTGCACTCCCGGCAGTACCACCAGGGGATCGACGACCAGGGTGGCGACCGGTGGGCCGCCACCGTGGAGAAGGACTCGGCGATGGTGGGCGCGGGTCTGCGGGTCCTCGGGGTCACCCCCTGGACCCTGCACGCCCAGCCGCGCCGCTTCCTGGCCAGGGTCGAGCAGCTGGTCGAGCTGGGGCCACCCGCGCCGATGCCGCTGGTGCGGCATACCGAACCCGCTGCCCGCCGGTGACCCTTGTGCGGAATCGGTGTGACACATCCGTCGTGCGGGCGACAGATGTGTCACACCGTTCTTGCACAGGCATGACTACACGCCTCGAGTCGGTCCGCTAGGCCGGCACCACCAGGGCGGTGGCGATGCAGGCCACGCCCTCCCCGCGGCCGGTGAGCCCGAGCCCGTCGGTCGTGGTCGCGCTCACCGACACCGCCGCGCCGCCCAGCGCCGCCGACATCGCGGCCGCCGCCTCGTCTCGCCGGGGGCCGACCTTGGGCCGGTTGCCGACCACCTGGACGGCGAGGTTGCCGACGGCCCAGCCTGCCGCCGCCAGCAGCTCGGTGACATGGGCCAGCATCTGCGCGCCGTGGATCCCGGCCATCTCCGGGCGGCCGGTGCCGAACACCGAGCCCAGGTCCCCGAGCCCGGCCGCCGAGAGCAGGGCGTCGCAGGCTGCGTGCGCCGCGACGTCGCCGTCGGAGTGCCCCTCGATCCCGCGCTCCCCTGGCCACTCGAGGCAGGCGAGCCACAGGCTGCGCTCGTCCTCGGCATACCCGTGCACGTCGATGCCGACGCCGGTGCGTGGCCAGCGCGGCGACGCCGGTGCGCCCTCGGCCACCCAGCGGGCGGCCACCTCGAGATCCTGCTGGGTGGTGACCTTCATCGCCCTGACCTCCCCGGGCACCACGCTCACCTGCCCCCCGGCGGCCTCCACCATCCCCGCGTCGTCGGTATGCCGGTTCTCCCCCAACGCCTGCGCGTGCGCCTCGACGAGCGTCTGCCGGCGGAAGCCCTGCGGGGTCTGCACGGCGCGCAGCGTCGAACGGTCGGGGGTGGAGGCGACCCGCTCGACCTCCCCGCCGGTGACGACCTGCTTGACGGTGTCGGTCACCGGCAGCGCAGGCACCACCGCGTCGTGCCCGCCGCGCACCGCGGCGACCACCCGGTCGAAGACGGAGGTGGGGGCGAACGCGCGGGCGGCGTCGTGCACCAGCACCACGTCCACCTCGCCCGGGAGCGCGGACAGCCCGGCTGCGACCGAGTCGGCACGTTCGACGCCACCGGGCACGACCTGGAGGGTCACCCCCCGGCCCGGCGCGGTGGCGTGCTCCTCGAGGGCATCAGAAATGGCCTGCACCCCGTCGTCGGGCGGGGCGACGACGACGACATGGGTGAGCCCGTCGGTGCCGCCAGCCTGCTCGAGAGCATGCACCACCAGCGGTCGCGCGGACGCACCGTCACCGACCCTGACGAGGGCCTTGGGCATCCCCGCACCGAGGCGGGTGCCCCGGCCGGCAGCGACCAGGACGAGCCCGACGCTCAGGAGGCGAGGACCTCGTCGAGCGTGGCCTCGGCCGTGTCCTCGTTGGTCTTCTCGGCGAGCGCGAGCTCACTGACCAGGATCTGACGGGCCTTGGACAGCAGGCGCTTCTCACCGGTGGACAGGCCACGGTCCTTGTCCCGACGCCACAGGTCGCGGACGACCTCGGCCACCTTGATCACGTCACCGGAGGCGAGCTTCTCGAGGTTGGCCTTGTAGCGGCGCGACCAGTTGGTCGGCTCCTCGGTGTGCTCGGCCCGCAGCACGGCGAAGACCTTGTCCAGGCCCTCCTTGCCGACGACGTCGCGGACACCGACCAGATCGCAGTTGTCGGCGGGAACTTCGATGGTCAGATCGCCCTGGGCGACCTTGAGCTTGAGGTAGAGCTTCTCCTCGCCCTTGATGGTCCGCGTCTTCATCTCCTCGATGAGTGCGGCACCGTGGTGGGGGTAGACAACTGTCTCTCCGACCTTGAACGACATCGTGATATTGCCCCTTTCGCGGACCCTCAGAATACCACGCGTGGCGCAGGTCACGTAATCACTGAGACGGCATAACTGCTGGTCAGGGGGTTGACATCACCCATCCCATGTGCTGGGAGGAGCCTGTGAGGACCCGCCCGCGGGCCGCTGGCGGACGCCCCGGAGAGGCGTTCCTGCAGGTGAGCGGTACCGGCGCCCCGCCCCCGCGGGCGCGCGATAGGCTGGCCCGGTGACGACCGCACCGACCTCCCGCACCCGTCGCCGCGCTGCCCTGGCCGCCGCGGCCCTCAGCGCCCTCGCCCTCTCCGGCTGCCAGCTGAACTCCCCCGCCACCACGACGTTCCAGTACGCCCCCGCGGACGGCGTCCAGGTGGACGGCACCGGCTTCGACGTGCGCGACCTGCTCGTGGTCAGCCACGGCGACGGCGCCCCCGCGGTGATCTCCGGGTCGGTCATCAACCAGACCGGTGAGGAGCTGGCGGTCAGCGTCACCGCTGCCGGGACCAGCCTCACCCCCGAGATCACCGTCTCCGGCAACTCCGCGGTCCGGCTGGACGGCACCGCCCCCGACGGCACCCCCGGCGAGCCGCTGGCGCTGCCGACGCTGGACAGCCCCGCCGGGCAGAGCATCGAGATCCGGCTCAGCGCTGCTGGTGAGACGTTGACCGCGAACGCCCCGGTGCTCCTGCCGCAGGGCCCCTACGAGCGGTTCGCGGACGACGCGGGCGGCACGGTGGAGCCGCACTCCATGGAGGACGGCGACCACTAGCCCCGCTGAGGCGTCCAGCCTCGCTCAGGCGTCGCCGCGGGGGACGCTTCCGGGGTAGCGACCGTCGTCACCGGGCAGCGTCTCGTCGTGCCAGACGCCGGTGACCAGGTAGACGACGCGCAGCGCGACCGAGACCGCGTGGTCGGCATACCGCTCGTAGTAGCGCGACAGCAGGGTGGCGTCCACGGTGACCTGCGCCGGCCAGGTCTGCCCGGGCTCGAGGAGCGTCTGGAAGACCTCACGGTGCAGCCGGTCCATGGTGTCGTCGGCCTTCATCAGCTCGGTGGCGCCGCCGGCGTCCTTGCTGCCGATGATCTCCCCGGCCCGCAGCACCATCGCCTCGGCGGTGGTGGCCATCTCGGCGAACAGCGGCCGCAGCGCCTCCGGCAGGGCGTGCGCGGGGTAGCGCAGCCGGGTCAGCTTGGCCACGTGCCGGGCCAGGTCGCCGGTGCGCTCCAGGTCCGAGCTCATCCGCAGGGCCGTCACCATCTGGCGCAGGTCGGTCGCGACCGGCTGCTGGCGGGCCAGCACGTCGATCGCCCGGTTGTCCAGGTCCCGGCGCAGGGCGTCGATCAGCTGGTCGTCCGAGATGACCTGCTGGGCCACGTTCAGGTCGGTCCCCATGAGCGAGGCGGTGGCCCGCTGGAGCGCGGTCGCCGACAGGCGGCTCATCTGCACCAGCTGCTCGCTGATGAGGTCGAGCTCCTCCTGGAATGCGCTGCGCATGGTGATGTGACCCTTTCGGCGTGGAGTGTGCGGTGCTGGCGCCCAGTAGACACCCGGCCCCAGCCTGGACGGTCTCAGGTCGACGTGAACGGCACGCTACCTCGAGGTGAATTGTGCCCTGCCCGGGCCTGCGGGGCACCCCGGCGGTGCACGGACCGGTCTGCGGTCCAGCCTAGGCTGACCCTGTGACACCCCTGAACGCGGGCATCCTCGGCCTCGTCGTCGGCCTCCTGGTCGCGGCCCTGGTCTGGTGGCTGCGCCGACCCGGCACGGACGGGCCCGACGCCGCCGACCTCGTCGACGACCCCTCCCGGCCCACGGTGGTCCCGGAGGGCGCCAAGGAGGTCCTCTCCGTGCTGCGCTCCGGCGCGATCATCGTCGACCGCTCGGCCCGGGTGCGGACCTCCACCGGGACGGCCCTGGCGCTGGGCCTGGTCCGCGGCGAGGACCTCGTCAACGTCCGGCTCCGGGAGCTGGCCGTCCGGGTGCTCGGGCAACGCCGCATCCACGAGGAGGAGCTCGAGGTCTCCCGTGGGCCGGTCGGCCCCGGACGGGTGCTGCTCGGGGTGCGGGTCGCACCCTTCGGCGACGACCTGGTGCTGATCCTGGTCGAGGACCGCACCCAGGCCCGCCGGGTCGAGGAGGTGCGCCGGGACTTCGTGATCAACGTCAGCCACGAGCTCAAGACACCGGTGGGCGGCCTGGCGCTGCTGGCCGAGGCGGTGCAGGGTGCGGCCGACGACCCCGCGGCGGTGGCCCGCTTCGCCGGGCGGATGAAGACCGAGACCGAGCGGCTCACCCGGCTGGTCACCGAGATCGTCGACCTGTCCCGGCTGCAGACCAACGACGTGCTGGCCGACATGGTCATCATCGACGTCGCCGCCTGCGCCACCGAGGCGGTGGAGCAGACCCGCCTGGTCGCCGGGGGCCGGACGGTGGTCGCCGCCCGCGCCGGGGCGCCGGAGGACCTACGGATCTACGGCGACCAGGAGCTGATCACCACCGCCGTGCGCAACCTGGTGACCAACGCCATCGCCTACTCCGAGGACGGCACCCGCATCGGCGTGGTGACCCGCCGCTCCGGCGACCTCGTCGAGGTCTCCGTCTCCGACCAGGGCCAGGGCATCTCGGTCCAGGAGCAGACCCGGATCTTCGAGCGCTTCTACCGGGTGGACCCGGCCCGCTCGCGGCGCACCGGCGGGACCGGCCTGGGCCTGTCGATCGTCAAGCACATCTGCGCCGGCCACGGCGGCGAGGTCTCCGTCTGGAGCGAGGAGGGGCAGGGCTCCACCTTCACCCTGCGGCTTCCCGCGGCGGCCGGTGACACCCGCGCGGTCGGCTCCCCCGCACCGTACCGGCCGGACCAGTACCCGCAGACGACCGAGCACCACGGCGGTGACGCGCCGACCACGGCGTCGTCCGCCGCGACCGACCGACCCCGAGGAAAGGTGACCCGATGACCCGCATCCTGGTGGTGGAGGACGAGGAGTCCTTCTCCGACCCGCTCTCCTACCTGCTCGAGAAGGAGGGGTACGAGGTCACCGTCACCGAGACGGGGACGGACGGCCTGGCGGAGTTCGACCGCAACGGCGCCGACCTGGTGCTGCTGGACCTGATGCTGCCCGGGCTCTCCGGCGTGGACGTCTGCCGGGCGCTGCGCCAGCGCTCCAGCGTCCCGGTGATCATGCTCACCGCCAAGGACTCCGAGGTGGACAAGGTGGTGGGCCTGGAGCTCGGCGCCGACGACTACGTGACCAAGCCCTACTCGGGCCGCGAGCTGCTGGCCCGGATCAAGGCGGTGCTGCGCCGGCTCAGCGAGCCCGAGGAGCTGCTCCCGGCCACCATCGAGTCGGGACCGGTGCGGATGGACGTGGAACGGCATACCGTCCGGGTCGACGGGGAGACCGTCTCGCTGCCGCTCAAGGAGTTCGAGCTGCTGGAGATGCTGCTGCGCAACGCGGGCCGGGTGCTCACCCGCGGCCAGCTCATCGACCGGGTCTGGGGCAGCGACTACGTCGGCGACACCAAGACGCTGGACGTGCACGTCAAGCGGCTCCGGGCCAAGGTCGAGCCGGACCCCTCCAACCCGCGGCACATCGTGACCGTGCGCGGGCTGGGCTACAAGTTCGAGGCCGGCTGAGCCCTACGTGGTGCCCTGGGAGGCGACCTGCTGGATGGCCGCGGCGGCCGCGTCCGGGTCCAGGTAGCGCCCGCCCGGGGTGGTCGGGCGCAGGTCGGCGTCCAGCTCGTAAAGCAGCGGTATGCCGGTGGGGATGTTCAGCCCGACGATCTCGTCGTCGCCGACCCCGTCCAGGTGCTTGACCAGCGCGCGGAGGCTGTTGCCGTGCGCGGCCACCAGCACCGTGCGGCCCGCGGTCAGGTCCGGCACCACCGCGGACTCCCAGTAGGGCAGCATCCGGGCGATGACGTCCTTGAGGCACTCGGTCCGGGGCAGGTCTGCGCCGAGGTCGGCGTACCGGGGATCGGCGGCCTGGGAGTACTCGGCGTCGTCCTCGATGGCCGGCGGCGGGGTGTCGAACGAACGGCGCCAGAGCATGAACTGCTCCTCGCCGAACTTCTCCCGGGTCTCGGCCTTGTTCAGGCCCTGCAGCGCGCCGTAGTGCCGCTCGTTGAGCCGCCAGCTGCGGTGCACCGGGATCCAGTGCCGGTCCGCGACGTCCAGCGCCGTGTTGGCGGTGGTGATCGCCCGGCGCAGCAGGGAGGTGTGCAGCACGTCCGGCAGCAGCCCCTCGGCGAGCAGCAGCTCACCGGCCCGGCGCGCCTCCACGTGACCGGTCTCGGTGAGGTCGACGTCCACCCAGCCGGTGAACAGGTTCGCCTCGTTCCACAGGCTCTCGCCGTGGCGCAGCAGGATCAGGGTGTGTGCGGCCTCGCTCATGCCACCACCCTACCGATCCCGGGGACCGCCCTCCTCCGGCGACCGGGCGTCCAGCGCCTCCAGCTCGGCACGGAACGCCTCCAGGTTCGCGGTGGGCTCCCCCCGGTCCAGCCGCCAGGCCCACTCCCGCCGGATCGAGGTCCAGAACCCGAGCCGCAGCAGCTCGTTGAAGGGGTCGTCGCAGCCCGCCAGCACCGCGCCCAGCAGCTCGTCCAGGGTGTCCTCGTCCAGCCCGGCCAGCGGCACCCGCCCGGTGAGGTAGACGTCGCCGCTGCCGTCCACGGCATACCCCACCCCGGGGAGGCGCAGCGAGCGGCGCAGCAGGTGCCGGTAGAACGCCTCGTGGTTCTCGTCCGGGTTCCGGATGACGAAGGCGCGCAGGTCCAGCGCCCGCTCGCCGACGACCAGCGACAGCACGGTGCGCAGCTTGCGCTCCCCCGGCAGCGTCAGCACCGTCTCCCCGGGCCGGGTGCCCTCCTCCCAGGGCACCTCGAGCGTGTCCAGGTGCCCGCGCAGGCTGACCAGCGGGTCCACGGTCCGGCCTCCCTCACCCATGCAGCACCCCCTGCCGAGTCGCGACGGCCGCAGCGTAGACCTCGAGCAGGGCGTCGACGGTGCGCTCCCAGGAGTACTGCCCGGCGTGGGCCACCGCCCGCCGGGAGTGGTCCTCGCGCCACCCGGGCTCGGCCGCCTGCTCCAGCACGTCCGACATCGCCGCCGCCCAGTCGTCCGGGTCGTGCCCCTCGACCAGCACGCCGACGTCGCCGACAGCCAGCGGCAGGCCCCCCACCCTGGTCGCCACCACCGGGGTCCCGCAGGCCAGCGCCTCGACCGCGACCAGCCCGAATGACTCGTTGTGCGAGGGCACCGCGACCAGGTCGGCGGCCTGCATCCAGGTCGCCAGCTCGCTGCGGGAGACCGGGGGGACGAGGCGGACCTGACCCTCCAGGCCCTCCTCGCGCACCACCCGCTGCAGCGACTCCGGCCGGGCCAGCCCGGAGCCGGAGAGCCCGCCCAGCACCGGGACCACGAGACGCCCGGCCAGCGACGGGTCGCGCCGCAGCATCCGGCCGGCAGCCCGGACCAGCACGTCCGGCGCCTTCAGCGGCTGGATACGCCCGACGAAGAGCAGGACCACCGCGTCCGCGGCCAGCCCCACCCTGGCCCGGGCCTCCGCCCGGTCCCCGGGCCGGAAGGTCTCCAGCGCCACCCCGGGCGGCACCACGTGCACGCTGCCGGGAGGGGCGGCATACAGCTCGGTCAGCTCACGCGCCTCGGCCGGGGTGTTCGCGACCAGCGCGTCCGCCCGGGCGACGACCTCCTCCTCGCCGGAGACGCGGGTCTGCGGCTCGGGGGTGTCCCCGGCGGCCAGCGCCCGGTTCTTCACCTTGGCCATGGTGTGCATCGTCTGCACCAGCGGCACGTCGAACCGGTCGGAGGCGACCCAGCCCACCTGCCCGGACAGCCAGTAGTGCGCGTGGATGACGTCGTAGTGCCCCTCCACCAGGCCCGCCACGTGCCGGGACATGTCCGCCGCGAAGGAGCACAGGTGCCCCGGCAGGGTCTCCTTGCCCAGCGCCTCCAGGGGACCGGCGGTGACGTGGTGGACCACCACCCCCAGGCCCGGCTCCAGGTCGACGCTCTGCCGCTGGGTGGCGCTGGTGGCGCGGGTGAAGATGTCCACCTCGACCCCGCGGCGGGCGAGCCGGGTCGCGGTCTCCACCACGTAGACGTTGAGCCCGCCGGCGTCACCGGTGCCGGGACGCTCCAGCGGGGAGGTGTGCAGGGAGACCATCGCGACCCGGCGCACGGGGCGCGCGGCAGCCGGGGTGGGACCGTCGCTGCTCACCCCGCAAGTCTGGCACGGGCACCCGGTGCGGGCGAGGCGTGGTGGCGGCGACGGCCCGGGAGCGGGCCCTAGGCTGGGGCGGTGCCCGCCCGAGCCGCCCGACCCCGCCCGGTCGGCAGCGTCACCCGCGGGACCACCCACCCCAACCGCCTGCGCCGGGTCGACCGGTGGATGGCGTATGCCCTGCGGGACGTGCTGCGGGGAGCGCCCGGTCCGCCGGTGGTGGTCGACCTCGGCTACGGGGCGTCCCCGGTGACCGTCCTGGAGCTGGCCGACCGGCTGGCCCGGGTCCGCCCGGACGTGCGGCTGGTGGGGGTGGAGATCGACGCCGACCGGGTGCGTCGCGGCCGGCTGCTGGCCGACCCGCCCCGGGTCGACTTCCTGCACGGCGGCTTCGAGGTGCCGCTCCCCGCTGGTGTGGGTGACGGCGATGGCGTAGGTGACGGTGAAGGCGCTGGAGGACGCCCCAGCGTGGTGCGCGCCTTCAACGTGCTCCGCCAGTACGACGAGGGTCAGGTCCTCCCGGCGTGGGGGCGGGTCGTCGGCCGGCTGGCCCCGGGCGGCGCGCTGGAGGAGGGCACCTGCGACGAGCTGGGCCGGCTGGCCACCTGGGTCGACGTGCGCCGGGGACCGGACGGGGAGGCGGTGCCCCGCACCCTGACCCTGTCGCTGCGGCTCGCCGGGCTGGGCCCGCCCTCGGCCGTCGCCGAGCGGCTGCCGAAGGCGCTGATCCACCGCAACGTGCCCGGTGAGCGGGTGCATACCCTCATGCGGGCGCTGGACGACGCCTGGGCACGGCAGGCACCACTGGCCGACTTCGGGGCCCGGCAGCGCTTCGTCGCCACCGCGCGGGCGCTGCGGGATCAGGGCTGGCCGGTGCGCGACGGGGCGGCCCGGTGGCGGCTGGGCGAGCTGACCGTGGACTGGGCCTGCGTCTCGCCGTCACCCGCCGGGGCGGCTCACCAGGGGCCGTAGGGCCCCATGTGCGTGTTCGGCCCGCCCCGGCCCTGCACCGAGCGCACGGCCGGACGCACGTCCGCGAGGTAGACCCCGGCGGCGACCACGGCGACGATGTTGAACAGGTTGAACGGGCTGAACAGGAAGATGAAGCCGATGGCGGTGGCGCCACCGGTGAGCAGCAGCCAGAAGGTCTTGGTGCGCTTGCTCGCCGCGACGAAGGCGTCGGGCCGGGTGCGCGCGCAGTCGACCAGCGCCCAGACCATCATCGCGAAGAGGCCGGCGCCGATGACGATCTGCAGCAGGTTCTGAGCCTCGTAGATGGCTGGCATGCACCCAGTTTAGGCGGTCCGGCTGTCGACGATGACGGTGAAGGGGCCGTCGTTGACCATCTCGACCTCCATCGCGGCTCCGAACCGGCCGGTGGCGACCTCGATCCCCCGGTCGCGCAGGTCCTGCACCACGGCGTCCACCAGCGGCTCGGCGACGGGCCCGGGGGCGGCCGCGCCCCAGGACGGCCGGCGCCCCTTGGTGGTGCTGCCGTAGAGGGTGAACTGGCTGACCACCAGCACCGGCGCACCGGTCTCGGCGACCCCGCGCTCGTCCCGCAGGATCCGCAGCTCGGCGATCTTGCGGGCCACCGTCGCCACGTCCTCGGGGCCGTCCTCGTGGGTGGCCGCGACCAGCGCCAGAATCCCCGGCGCGCCGATCCGGCCGACCACCTCGCCGTCGACCCGGACCTCGGCGCGGGTGACCCGCTGCAGCACCGCCCTCACGGTGCGCCGGGGTCGACCAGGGCCCGGACCGCGCCGACCGGCTCGCCGTGCCCGCGCACCACGGCGCGGGCGTCCAGGGCGTCCAGCACCCGGGCGATCTCGGGGTTGGCCACCCCCACCCCGGCGCCCCGGAGCACGGCGGTCGCCACCACCACCCTGGCCCGGTCCCCGCCGTCGGTGATCTTGACGCTGAGGCCGCGGCCGTCGGCCAGGCCCACGGCATACACCGACTCCGCCCCGTCCTTGGCGATCAGCCCGGGCACGGCGGTGACCAGCTCGGTGACGTCCCTCCCTGTGCCACCCAGGTGGCGCGGGTGCGCGCGCATCGCGTCCGCGACCCGACCCGCGTCGGTGCCCGGGTCCGCCGCCGCCACGGCACCGAAGGCGCGGGCGAGCCCCACCGAGGAGACCGCCAGGGCCGGGGCCCCGCAGCCGTCGACGGTGGTGGCGGCGACGCTCTCCCCGGTCAGCTCTTCGACCACCTCCACCACCAGCCGCTGCAACGGGTGGCCCGGGTCACGGTAGGTCGCCGTGTCCCACCCGGCGGCCACGCAGGCGGCCAGCATCCCGGCGTGTTTGCCGGAGCAGTTCTGCGCCACCGACGTGGGGGTGTGCCCGTCCCGCAGCCACGAGGAGCGCTCCCCCTGGTCGTAGGGCAGGTCCGGGGTGTTCTGCAGCGCGGACTCGTCCAGCCCCACCGAGGCGAGGATCGCCCGCGCGCCGTCCAGGTGCAGCCGCTCCCCGGAGTGGCTGGCGCAGGCGAGCGCCAGCAGCTCCCCCTCCAGCGGGGCACCGGCCCGCAGCATGGCCAGGGCCTGCAGCGGCTTCAACGAGGAGCGCGGCAGGATCGGGGCGTCCACCGGGCCGATCCCCAGGCTCACGGTGCCGTGCGGGTCGGTCAGCGCGACCACCCCGTGGTGCACGGACTCGACGAGACCGTTGCGCACCACCTCGGCGACGACGGGCGCGTGCCCGAGGGGGGATCCGGAGCTCAGCAGGGAGGTCGTAGCCATGGGCCGATCCTGCCAGCCGGAGCGCCCGGTGGGCCTCAGGGGGCGACGACGGCCGTCTGCGCCGCCGACGTCTCCCCGGCCAGCAGGGTGGCGCCCAGGTCCAGGTTGCGCTTGACCAGGGCGAGCGCGATCGGCCCGTCCTCGGCGTGCCGGGCGACGGTGGTCAGCATCCCGACCGCCCGACCGCCCTCGACCGGGGTCAGCTCGGCGCCCGGCTCGGGGATCACGTGGCCGGACCCGTCCAGGTGCAGGAAGACCAGCCGACGGGGCGGACGTCCCAGGTTCTTGACCCGGGCCACCGTCTCCTGCCCGCGGTAGCAGCCCTTGTGCAGGTGCACGGCGGTGCGCAGCCAGTCCAGCTCGTGCGGGATGGTCCGGTGGTCGGTGTCCACGCCGGCCCGCGGGCGCCAGGCCTCGACCCGCAGCGCCTCCGCGGCCCAGGTCCCGGCCAGCGGTCGCTCGCCGACGGTGGCCGCCAGCTCGCCACGGGGCACCAGCAGCTCGCGCCAGGCGCGACCGGTGGCCGGGTGGTCGTCGGCCTCGGGGCCGTAGCAGAAGGTGTCGCCCACCGGCCCCGGCCACGGGTCGACCCAGGCCAGCGGCTCCCCCTCGGCGGCCTCGCGCGCCATCGGCTCGCCGAGGACGGCATACCGGTCGCTCACGTCCTCCACCTCGACCCGCAGCATGAAGCGCATCGACTCCAGCCAGCCGGTGACCGCGCCGGCCGCTCCCGGCTCGGTGGTCAGCCAGGTGGTCGTCCCGTCGTCGACGAGGTGCAGCGCGTGCTCGATGTGGCCCTTGGGCGTGAGCAGCAGCGTCTCCACCGAGGTGCGCGGGGGCAGGTCGGTGAGCTGCTGGGTGGTCAGCGAGTGCAGCCAGCTGAGCCGGTCCGGTCCGGTGACCGTGACCACGCCCCGGTGCGAGAGGTCGACCACCGCCAGCCCCTCGGCCAGCAGTCGCTGCTCACGGTTCGGGTTGCCGTAGTGGGCGGCGACGCCGGCGTCGACGCCGGTGCCCTCGACCGCTCCGTGGCGCTGCAGCAGGATGCTCATCCGTGACTCGTCTCCTCGGGGTGGGGCACAGGTGGGTGGACACCCACGCTAGCCGTCGTCCAGGGGACTCCCTGGTGGCGGTCGTAGGATGGAACACATGGGGTATGAGGAGTCTTCCCGCGCGACCGGAACCAGCCGCCGCGGGTCGCGCCGGGAGAGACGACGGGAACGACGTCCGCTGCGCATGCTGGTGGTCGGTATCGGCGTGCTCGCGCTGGTGGGGGTGATCGCGCTCGGCGGGTATGCCTTCTACCTGCAGCGCACGGTCGAGAACAACCTCGAGCGGGAGGACCTCAACGCCACCCAGGACTCGGTGGTCACCATCTCGCCCGACACCTTCGGCGGCACCCAGCCCGGTGACGACGACTCCACCGACGACGACATCGACGACTCCGGCCTGGAGGGCGACGGCGACATCGACGAGGACGCGCCGCCGATCGTCGGCGAGGACGGGCAGCCGATCGAGGTCACCCAGAGCGAGTTCTCGGCGACCACCCCGGCCCGCCCCGAGAGCAGCGGTGAGGCGATGAACTTCCTCATCGTCGGCACCGACAGCCGGGACCTGTCCCAGGAGCGCGGCCGCTCCGACGTCATCGTGCTGATGCACATCAGCGACGAGCGGGACCGGGTCGACCTGATCCACTTCCCGCGCGACCTGTTCGTCCCGATCCCCGGCACCGGCGGCTCCTCCAAGATCAACGCGGCCTATTCCTACGGCGGCGCCCCGCTGCTGGTGCAGACGCTGCAGCCGCTGATCGACGTGCCGATCGACCACGTGGTCCTGGTCAACTTCGAGAGCTTCCGCGCGATGACCGACGCGGTCGGCGGGGTGGACGTCCAGGTGGCCGAGGCCTCCCCCGGCTTCCCGCAGGGCGTCATGCACATGGACGGTGACACCGGGCTGGAGTTCGTCCGGGAGCGGTATGCCCTGTCCCAGGGGGACATCTCCCGCGGGCAGCGTCAGCAGGCGTTCATCAAGGGCCTCATGCAGAAGGCGCTGAGCTCGGAGACGCTGACCAACCCGGCGCGGGTGGCGCGCTTCGTGGACGCCGCGACCACCAACCTCACCGTGGACGCCGACCTCGAGGTGAGCCGGATGCGCGACCTCGGGTTCGCCATGCGCAGCGTGCGCGGCGACGACATCCACTTCGAGACGGCGCCGTGGACGGGGATCTCCGACCACCCGGTGGCGGGCTCGATCGTGCTGCTGGCCGACGACCAGATGGACAGCCTGTCCACCCACCTGCGCGAGGACACGATGGAGTCCTACGTCGACGAGGTCTCCCCCCGGCAGGGCTTCGGCGGCTGAGCCCGGCGCATACCATGGGGGCGTGCCCATCGAGATCGACCCCACCATGCACCCCGACTGCGCCCCCCTGGCCTGGATGATCGGATCCTGGGCCGGCGCCGGCGTCGTCGGCTACCCCTCCATCGAGTCCCGGAACTTCGGGCAGGAGGTCGAGGTGACCCACGACGGGCGCCCCTTCCTGATGTGGACCTCCCGCAGCTGGCTGCTCGATGAGCAGGGCAACCAGGAGAGCCCGTCGGCGGTCGAGACCGGCTTCTGGCGCCCCCAGCCGGGTGGTGAGGTCGAGCTGCTGCTCGCGCACCCCACCGGCATCGTCGAGCTGTACTACGGCAGCACCGAGCCGGCCCGGGCGGAGGTCCGCACCGACGGGGTCATCCGCAGCCCGCACGCCAAGGAGTACGGCGCCGCGCACCGGATGTACGGCTACGTCAACGGCAACATGATGTGGGTGATGGACATGGCCGCCACCGGCCACGAGATGACCTCGCACGTCTCCGCCGAGCTCCGGCGCGTCTGAGGGCAGCCTCAGCCGGTGAGCGACATCGGCAGGAAGACCATCCCCACCAGGTAGGGCACCACGCCTACGATCAGCACCGATGACACCCCCACCACCAGGCGGGGCCGGGCGTGGCTCACCGTCGGCAGCCCGCCCAGCACCGCGCGCAGGGCCTGGCTGAGCGCCGCGGCCGCCACCCCCACCAGCAGCCAGGTCGTCGGACTGCCGTGCAGCCACACCCCGACCGCGACCCCCGCCGCGCCGCCGCCGGCCATCGCCAGCGCCACCAGCCACGGCCGCAGCGCGCGCCACCGGCCCAGCAGGTCGGTGAACGCGGAGGCCGCCGCCCCGGCCAGGGCACCCAGCAGCAGGGCGATCCCCTCGGCCGTGTGGCTGCCCGGCAGCATCAGCACCCCTGAGCCCACCATGGTCAGGCCGAGCACCACCGAGCTGACCGACTGCACCACCCGCGGACGGCCGTCACGGCGCAGGATCTGGTGGACGAAGGCGGCGATCATCGCCAGGGCCAGTGCAGCGGGCACCCACCCGAGCCAGGGCTCCTCCTCCTGCACGGCGACGGCGCCGACCAGCACCAGGCCACCGACCAGGACGACGGTGAGCGTCCCGCGCGGCGAGGGCAGCCCGAAGGTCCCCGCCCAGCCCCAGGCCACCACCACGGCGCAGGCCGCCAGCCCGACCGCCAGCATCAGCGGCCCGGAGACCGCCGCCACCGCCAGGATGACGGTGACCACGCCCACCACCGCCGCCAGCGGCACGGAGGCGCGCGAGATGTGGTCCTGGACCCGCTCCACCTCGCCCGTCTGCACCATCCCCCCATCTTGCCGCACGCCCTGCGTCGCACCGCTGACCCGTCCGACTCCTATCCTGGGACCGTGGCCGACCTGGTCCTCCTCACCCCGCGCCCCGCCGACGACACGTCGGCGGGCCTCGTGCTGCCCGGGATCACCCTGCTGCCGCACCGGGTCTCGGTGACCGGGATGGACGTGGGGGCCCTGGTCACCCGCCCCGAGCCGGACCTGGTGCTGGTGGACGCCACCACCGACCTGGTGCAGGCCCGGGGGGTGCTGCGTTCGCTGGCCGCGATGGACCTCGGCGCGCCGGTGATCGCGGTGGTCGGTGACGGTGCCCTGGCCGTCGTGGACGACCAGTGGCCGATGGACGACGTGGTCCTGCACAGCGCCGGGCCCGCCGAGCTGGCGGCCCGGGTGCGGCTGGCCCTGGCCCGCGGGGCCCGCGCCGCCGGGCCCGGGTCGCCCCCGTCCCGGAACGGCGACGGGGACGAGCCGGAGGCGATCCGGATCGCGGACGTCGTCGTCGACGAGGCCAGCTGGACGGTCCGGGCCGGGGGACGCGCCCTGGACCTCACCTTCAAGGAGTTCGAGCTGCTGCGCTACCTGGTCCAGCACCCGGGCCGGGTGGTGACCCGGGACATCCTCCTGCAGCAGGTCTGGGGCGGCGACTACTACGGCGGCACCCGCACCGTGGACGTGCACATCCGGCGGCTGCGGGCCAAGCTCGGCCCGGAGCGGGAGTCGCTGATCGGCACCATCCGCGGGGTGGGGTACCGCTTCGCCGGGGCACGCGCCACCGAGCACTGATCCCGCGTGCCAGACTGACCCCCATGCCTGGACAGAGTCCCCTCATCGAGGAACTGCCCGCCCTTCCCGGTCACCTCTCCGGTGACGTGCTCGCGCTCGCGATCCGCGCCGCCTCGCACGACGGGGTCAAGCCGCTCTCGGAGCAGACGGTGCTGCAGGCCCGTCGGCTCCCGGAGTCCGACGGGAGCCACGACGCGGGGGCGCACCTGGTGGTCCGCCTCGACGGCGAGCTCGCCGGCTACGGGCACGTCGACCTCAGCGACCCGGACCACCCCTCGGCCGAGCTGGTGATCGACCCCGACCACCGGCGCCGGGGCGTGGGCGGGGTGCTGCTCGACCACGTGCTGGAGCGCTGGCCCTCCGCCCGGCTGTGGAGCCACGGCGACCTGCCCGACGCGCGGCGGCTGTACGCCTCGCGCGGCCTGAGCGTGGTGCGCGAGCTGTGGCAGATGACCCGCCCGCTGGCCGGCGAGTGGTCCGACCTGCCCGAGCAGGTCGACCTGCCGGAGGGTATGTCGGTGCGCGCCTTCCACGTCGGCCAGGACGAGGAGCCGTGGCTGGCGGTCAACGCCCGGGCCTTCGCCGCCCACGCCGAGCAGGGACGGATGTCGATGACGGACCTGCGGGACCGGCAGGACGAGCCGTGGTTCGACCCGCAGGGCTTCCTGGTGATCGTGGACGAGAACGACCGGGACCCGGACGGCATACCCCGCCTCGCGGCCTTCCACTGGACCAAGGTGGAGCCGGACCAGCCGCACGTCGGCGAGGTCTACGTGGTCGGGGTCGACCCGGACTACCAGGGCAGGGGTCTCGGCACCGCGGCGACGCTGCTGGGGCTGCACCACCTACGGGCGGTGGGGGTCGACGAGGCGACGCTCTACGTGGACGGTGACAACGCGCCCGCGATCGCCACCTACCACCGGCTCGGTTTCGAGCGGTCGGCGATCGACGTGATGCACGCGGCGGGCGACAGCCGGTCATGAGCACGACCCCGGTGCCGGCGGTCCGGGCCGGCGGGGTGGTGCCGGTGCGGGTGCGGGAGGGGGCGCTGCAGGTGGCCCTGGTGCACCGGCCGCGCTACGACGACTGGTCCTGGCCCAAGGGCAAGCTGGAGCGGGGCGAGGACTACCCCGTCGCCGCGGTCCGCGAGACCCTCGAGGAGACCGGTCTGCGGGTGCGCCTCGGCCAGCCGCTGCCGACGGCCCGCTACCAGCTCAGCAACGGCGCCGACAAGCTGGTGCGCTACTGGGCCGGGGAGGTCCTCGGCGGCGACGGCGAGCTGGAGCACGAGGTGGACGACGTCGTCTGGCTCTCGCCGACCCTGGCCCGGCAGCGGCTCAGCTATCCGCGCGACCGCCAGCAGCTGGACGCGGTGACCGCCGCCCGGGAGGCGGGCACCCTGCTCACCTGGTCCTTCCTCGTGGTGCGGCACGCGCACGCCCTGCCGCGCGGCGACTGGAAGGGGCCCGACCCCCGCCGTCCGCTCAGCACCTCCGGGCGACGCCGGGCCCGGGGCCGGCTGGCCTCGCTGCTGGGCGCATACGCCCCCGACCTGGTGCTCAGCAGCCCCTCCGCGCGCTGCGCCGACTCGGTGGCCCCGTTCGTCGAGGCGCAGGGTCCGGGGGTGCGGCTGGTCACCAAGAAGGGGCTGTCCGAGGAGGGTTTCGAGGCGGCGCCCGACAAGCTCGACAAGCACCTGGACCGGGTGCTGCAGCAGGCGGAGCCGGTGGCGGTCTGCACGCACGGGCCGCTGCTGCCCCGTCTCATCGGGACCCTGCTGGACCGGGTGGACCCGGCGCTGGACCCGGGCGACCGGCGGATGCTGGCCCGGCTGACCAGCACCCAGATGGACAAGGGGGAGCTGCTGGTCTGCACGATGAGCGGGGCGGGCGAGCAGGCCCAGGTGGTCGCCGTGGAACGGCACCGGCCGGGCTGAGAGAGGCCCGCAGAGCACGGGTCCGCGCAGCAGGGCGGGATCGAGGGGGTGCTGTGCGGTGCGTGCCGGGCCGGGAGCGCCTCACGGCGCATGGCCGCTCGAAGCGGCGTGTGTTGGAGCCCGGGGCTGCCGCGGCCCGGCACGCACTGCGGTACAACCGTACGCCCGTCCCTGGTGTTCCCCGAAATCCGCGGACCGTCTGTTCTCGACCGTTCGTCCTCGTGCCATGGCAGAAGAACCAGGGGGTCGACGACGCACGGTCAGTGCAGGTCGCCCCGGCGCCACAGGCCGGCGCAAGCGGTCAGGTCGTCGGCGGTGTCGCGCAGCCGGGCGGCCCGGGTGACCTGCTCGCGGGGGATGTCCTCGCCGGCCGGGTCGGCGAGCCCGACCGCCATCACGTGGCAGAAGGCGCTGGCGCGTTCCAGCGCGATCGCCAGGTCACCGTTGAAGACGCCGCGCAGGATCTGGTCGGTGAGGCGGCGCAGCGACTCCGGGTCCGGCGGCTCCGCGACCCCGGCGATCGCGCGGTAGACCTCCGCGTGCCCGGCACCGGTCTCGAACTGCCGGCCGACCTCTTCGGGCTGGCGCAGCACCCACTCGTGCAGCAGGTAGAGCCGCCACAGCGCCCCGGGCAGGCTGCGGGCGGGCCGGTCGGACCACAGCTGGGCCACCGTCGCCAGGCCGACCTCCTCGACCAGGCCGACGAGCTTGGCGGCGAGCCGGCCGTCGTCCGCGGCCTCCCGGCCCCGGGCCACGACCATCTCGGCGGTCCGGTGCGCCGCCTCGGCCACCTCCAGCGGGTCGACCTCGTCGGCGGCGCCCTCCAGCGCCTCCGGCGGGCGCAGCGTCGGGCGGTGGAAACGCCGCCGGGGCTGCTCCTCACTCATCGAGCCGGGCTCCCCTCACCCACGTCGGCGACGAGGACGACGACGCTGTCCGGGCCTAGCCTGGCCGTGCCGCTCGTCTGCCGTCCCCCGGCCTCGATGCGCACCTGGCCGTAGGAGGCGAGCACCTCCCCCTCCGGCATCGGCAGCGCGAAACCGTCCGCCGGGTCCGGTCCGCCCCCGAGGCGGGCCAGCAGGGCCACCCCCGGCCGGGTCACCGCGAGCACCTCGCCGCCGGTCCCGTCCGGGCCGCGCAGCACGTCGGCGGCACCGTCCCGGCGCTGCACCGGGGTGTCCCGCCGCCAGCGGAGCAGGTCGCGGTAGAACGCGAGCATCCCGGCGTGCCCGGACCTGCCGGGCTCGGTCCAGTCCAGCGTGGAAGCGGCCACGGTGCCGGCGTCCTGCGGGTCGGGCACCGTCCCGCCCCAGCCGTGCGCGGCGAACTCGGCCTGCCGACCCTGGCGGATCGACTCGGCCAGCCACTCCTCCTCGTGGTCGGTGAAGTACTGCCACGGCGTGGAGGCACCCCATTCCTCCCCCATGAAGAGCATCGGCGTCCACGCGGCGGTGAGCAGCAGCGCGGCGCCGATGGCGTGCCGGCCGGGGCTGATGCCGTGGTGGATGCGGTCACCGGTCGCCCGGTTGCCCACCTGGTCGTGGGTCTGCAGCGACGCGACGTAGCGCCACGGCGGGGTCACCTCGAGGTCCACCGCCCGGCCGTGCACCCGGCCCCGGAAGGTGGAGTACGTCCCGTCGTGGAAGAAGGGGCTGTGCCCGAGCACGGTGGTCGCCGCACGCGGGTCGGCGAAGTCGGCGTAGTAGCCCTGGTCCTCACCGGTGAGCAGCACGTGCAGGGCGTGGTGCACGTCGTCGGCCCACTGCCCGTGCAGGCCGAGCCCACCGGCGCCGCCCCGGGCCCGGGCGGTCACGGTCGCCGGGTCGTTGCGGTCGGACTCGGCCACCAGCGACCGGGGTATGCCGGTCCGCGCCGCGATCTCGTCGGCGAGCGCCGCCATCTCCTCCAGCAGGTGGGTGGCCCGCTCATCGTGCAGCTCGTGCACCGCGTCCAGCCGCAGGCCGTCGAGGTGGTAGTCCTCCAGCCACATCGCGACGTTGTCCAGCAGGTAGGAGCGGACCTCGTCGCTGCCCGGCCCGTCCAGGTTGACCGCCTCGCCCCAGGGGGTGTGGTGGCGGTCGGTGAAGTAGGGCCCGACCTGGCCGAGGTAGTTGCCGCTGGGGCCCAGGTGGTTGTGCACGACGTCCAGCCAGACGGCCAGCCCGTGCCCGTGGGCGGCGTCCACGAACCGGGCGAAGGCCTCCGGCCCGCCGTAGGGCTCGTGCACGGCGTACGGCGCCACCCCGTCGTAGCCCCAGCCGTGCGCACCGGGGAAGGCGGCCACCGGCATCACCTCGACCACGGTGACCCCGAGGTCGGCAAGGTGGGCCAGCCGCTGCACCGCGGCGTCGAAGGTGCCCTCGGTGGTGAAGGTCCCGACGTGCAGCTCGTAGACGGCCGCCCGCTCCATCGGCACCCCCTGCCACGGGCCGGCGTCCGGGCCGGCGTCCCGCCAGCCGAAGGCCCCGGTGTCGACGAGTCGGCTGGGCGCGTGCACCCCGTCCGGCTGGTGCCGGGACCGGGGATCGGGCAGCGCGGTGCCGCCGTCCAGGGAGAAGGCATACCGGCCGTCGTGCGGGGCGGGGTCGGCCGCGGCCTCCCACCAGCCGCCGGTGGTGGCGGTCATCGGCACCCGCTCGGCCCGCTGCGGGTCGGCACCGAGCAGCAGGTCGACCGCGGTGGCGGCGGGCGCCCAGAGGCTGAAGGTGTGGCTCATCGCGGTCCCTCCCGCAGGTCGGTGGCGCGGACCAGCAGGGCGGCCGGTCCCTGGGCGAAGACCTCGGCGGCGAGCACCCCGTCCTCGCCGACCCGGTGCTCGGCCCCGGTCAGGGCGTCCACCCACGCGTCGGGCGGCAGCGGGACGCGGGTGTCGCCGAGACCGCCCTGCTCGCCGAGTGCCCGCGGGGCCCGCAGGGTGAGCGTGGCGGCGACCCCGCCGCGCAGGAAGCCGAGCACGAAGGGCCCTGCCTCGACCGGGCGGTAGTCGGCGCCCGGACCGTAGGCCTGCGGCAGCCAGGCCCGCAGCCGGAGCACCCGGGAGGTGACCCAGAGCACCTCGTCGGAGAGGTCACCGGTCCAGCCGGTGGCGTCCAACCGCTGCAGCCGGGCGACCCTCTCGTCGTAGTCGACCGGGCGCCGGTTGTCCGGGTCCACCAGGGACAGGTCGACCAGCCCGGCGCCCTGGTAGGTGTCGGGCACCCCGGGCAGGGTCAGCTGCAGGATCTTCTGGGCCAGGGTGAGGGTGCGGATGGTCAGCGTGTTGTCGCGCACCGCGTCCGCGATCGCCGCGGAGGTGTCGCTGCCGGGGTCGAGCATCTCGGTGGCCAGCGCCAGCACCGCACTCTCGTAGTCCTCGTCCGGGTCGGTCCAGGTGGAGTACTGCTTGGCCTCCCGCACCGCCTTGGTCAGGTATGCCTCCAGCCGCTCGGTGTCGACGCGTCCGGCACCGACCAGCGTCTGCCAGATGAGGTGCGCGGTGGGGCCGTCGACACGGTGCCGGCGAGCGGCCTCCTGCGCCACCTCGGAGATATCCGTCCACGCCTGCTCGTCGCCGGAGACCGCGAGGATCCGGGCCCGCACGTCCTCGCTGCGCTTGGTGTCGTGGGTGGACAGGGTGGTCATCCCCAGCGGCCAGTGCTCCGCCTGGTGGCGGGCCCAGGCGTGCAGCGTCGCCACCCCGGCCTCCGCCTCCAGCCCGGCGGCCGGGTCGGCGCCGACCTCGTTGAGCGCCACCAGCCGGTGCCACCGGTAGAAGGCGGTGTCCTCGATGCCCTTGGCCATCACCGGTCCGGTGGTCTGCTGGAAGCGGACGCACAGGTCGATGGCGGCGGCCGGGTCGGTGGCGCAGCCCTGCGGGTCGAGCAGCACCCCGGCGAGCGCCTCCAGCTCGAGGCGCAGGTCCTCCCGACCGGCGAGGGCCCGCTCCAGCCCGGTCCGCAGCGGCACGAGCAGCGCCTCGTCCTGCTCGGTCGGCGGCGCCCCCGGGCGGACGTAGGCGCGGTAGACGTGCACCGAGACGAGCAGCTCCACCAGCGCCTGCTCGAGGCGGTCGGTGTCCAGGTGCGGGAGGGCCTGCCGGGCGCGCCGCATCAGCCGGGCCACCTCGGGGCGCAGCAGCGCCGCGACCGCGAGCCGCTTGCAGCGCTCCACCTCGGTGGCCAGCTCCCGCTCGCCGCCGGTCGCCTGCCAGGCGTGGCTGACCGCGCGGGTGCTCGTCGGGTCGACCAGGGCCGCCAGCAGGGCGGCGTTCGCGTCATAGCCGGTCGTCCCGGCGCAGGCCCAGTCGGGCAGGCGCTCGTCGCCCTCGAGGATCTTCTCCACCCAGATCGGGGTCCCGGGCCGGACCGCGTCGGTGAGCTGCTGCAGGTAGCCGGCCGGGTCGGCGAGGCCGTCCGGGTGGTCGATCCGGAACCCGTCGACGACGCCGTGGTGGTGCAGGTCCAGGAGCAGCTCGTGGGTGGCCGCGAAGACGTCGGCCTCCTCGACGCGGACCCCGATCAGCCCGTCCACCTCGAAGAAGCGGCGGTAGTTCAGCACGTCGGCCGAGTCCCGCCAGGACGCCAGCCGCCAGTGCTGGGCCTCCAGCAGCGCGGCCAGCCCGTTGCCGTCGGCCATCGTCTCGGTGCCCCGGGCCAGCGGCAGCACGTGCTCGTAGTAGCGCACCACCGGCTGCCCGGCGGCCGGGCCCTCGTCCTCCCGGCCCACGTCCACGGTGATCTGGCCGTCGGCCAGCACGGTCTCCAGGTCGTCGCCGAGGACCGGCAGCCCGAACCGGCCGCCCAGGTGGTCCCAGTCGACGTCGAACCAGTGCGCCCGGGCGGCGGTCGGGCCGTCCCGCAGCACCTCCCACAACGGTGCGTTGCGCCACAGCGGCGCCACCAGCGCCATGTGGTTCGGCACCACGTCCACCACCACGCCGATGCCCTGCTCGTGGCAGGCCGAGGCGAAGGCCTCGAGCCCGGCGCGGCCACCGATCTCGGGGTTGACCCGGGTGTGGTCCAGCACGTCGTAGCCGTGCTCGGAGCCGGGTACGGCGGTCAGCACCGGGGACAGGTAGGCGTGGCTCACCCCCAGCGCGTGCAGGTAGGGCACCACCTCGGCGGCGTCGGCGCAGGTGAACCCTGCGTGCAGCTGCAGGCGGTAGGTCGCGGTCAGGGGCAGGTTCTCGGCACCAGTCATGTCGCCACCAGTCTCTCACCGAAGACCGCACCCCCTCGCGTCGGACGGCCGTCGGGAGGTCGTCGCACGACGTGCGGAGGTATGCCCCGATCGCCTCACCTTCTGCGGCGTCCGGCGGGCTGCGCGCACCATCGCAGCACCACCGCGGCGAATCGGTGATCGCGGTGGACCGAACGTAAACTCGACCGGGTGTCCCCCTCCCCCCGACCCGACCTGCGCGAGGCCGCCCGCGACCGCATCCTGGTGCTCGACGGCGGCTACGGCTCGATGCTGCAGCAGGTCACCCTCACCGAGGAGGACTTCCACGGCGAGGGCCCCGGGTGGGAGACGCTGACCGGCACCGACCTCAAGGGCAACTTCGACCTGCTGGGGCTGACCCGGCCGGACGTCATCGGGCAGGTGCACCGCTCCTACCTGCTGGCCGGGGCGGACATCCTCACCACCAACAGCTTCTCCTCGACCACCGTCGCGCAGGCCGACTACGGCTGCGAGCACCTGGTGCACGACATCAACGTGGCCGCCGCCCGGGTGGCCCGCGAGGTCGCCGACGAGGTCGAGGCCGAGACCGGCCTGCCCCGCTGGGTGGCGGGCACGCTCGGCCCGACCAACCGCACCGCGTCGCTGTCCCCGGACGTGGAGCGCCCCGAGGTCCGGGCCATCACCTACGACCAGCTGCGCGCGGCGTATGCCGAGCAGGCCGCCGCGCTGCTGGAGGGCGGCGCCGACCTGCTCATGGTCGAGACCGTCTTCGACACCCTCAACGCCAAGGCCGCCCTGCACGCCATCGCCGACGTGCTCGCCGGGCGCGGCGCGCAGGGGCACACCGCGGTGCCGGTGATGCTCTCCGGCACCATCACCGACGCCTCCGGACGCACCCTGTCCGGGCAGACGCCGGAGGCCTTCGCGATCTCCACCGAGCACATGGACCTGGTCTCGGTCGGTCTCAACTGCGCGCTCGGCGCCGAGGCCATGCGCCCGTACCTGCGGGACCTGGGCCGGGCCAGCACGGCGCTGTCCTCGGTGCACCCCAACGCCGGCCTGCCCAACGCCTTCGGCGGCTACGACGACACCCCCGAGGAGATGGCCGAGGTCCTCGGCGAGATGGCCCGGGAGGGGCTCATCAACATCGTCGGCGGCTGCTGCGGCACCACCCCGGAGCACATCTCCGCCATCGCGGAGGCGGTGCAGGGGGTGGCGCCGCGTGAGCCGGGCGAGGCGAGCCCATACCTGCGGACCTCCGGCCTGGAGGCGTTCACGATCACCCCGGAGGTGAACTTCGTCAACGTCGGCGAGCGCACCAACGTCACCGGCAGCCCCAAGTTCTCCCGGCACGTCACCGAGGGCGACTGGGACGCCGCCGTCGCGGTCGCCCGGCAGCAGGTGGAGGCCGGTGCCCAGATCATCGACGTCAACGTCGACGAGGGCATGCTGGACGGCCCTCAGACGATGACCCACTTCCTCAACCTGCTCGCCGGGGAGCCGGACGTGGCCCGGGTGCCGGTGATGATCGACTCCTCCCGGTGGGAGGTGCTCGAGGCCGGGCTGCGCTGCATCCAGGGCAAGGGCGTGGTGAACAGCATCTCGCTCAAGGACGGCGAGGCCGAGTTCCTGCGCCGGGCCGGGGTGGTCCGCCGCTACGGCGCCGCGGTGGTGGTGATGGCCTTCGACGAGACCGGCCAGGCGGACACCTACCAGCGCCGGATCGAGGTGTGCCGGCGCGCCTACGACCTGCTGACCACGTCGAGCGAGGCGCTGCCCGACCCGTTCCCCGCCAGCGACGTCATCTTCGACCCCAACGTGCTCACGGTGGCGACCGGGATGAGCGAGCACGACCGGTACGCGCTCGACTTCATCGAGGCCACCCGGTGGATCAAGGCGAACCTGCCCGGGGCCCTGGTCTCCGGCGGCATCTCCAACGTCTCCTTCTCCTTCCGCGGCAACAACGCGGTCCGGGAGGCGATGCACGCCGTCTTCCTGTTCCACGCCATCGAGGCGGGGCTGGACATGGGGATCGTCAACGCCGGGATGCTCGGGGTGTACGCCGAGATCGACGCCGAGCTGCGGGAGGCCGTCGAGGACGTGGTGCTGGCCCGCCGCGACGACGCCACCGAGCGGCTGATCGAGCTGGCCGAGCGGGTCAAGGGCGGCGCCGGCGAGGGCGCCTCCGGGCAGGCCCGCCGGGAGAGCGCCGCGGCGAAGCTGGCCTGGCGCGACGAACCGGTCGCCGAACGCCTGCGGCACGCGCTGGTGCACGGCATCGACACCTACGCGGTGGAGGACGCCGAGGAGGCCTACGTCGAGCTCGGGTCGCCGCTGGCGGTGATCGAGGGACCGCTGATGGCCGGGATGGACGTGGTCGGCGACCTCTTCGGCGCCGGCAAGATGTTCCTGCCGCAGGTGGTGAAGTCGGCCCGTGTGATGAAGAAGGCGGTCGGTCAGCTGACCCCCTACCTGGAGGCCGCGGCCGCCGAGACCGGGGGCCGCAGCAAGGGGCGCGTCGTGATGGCCACCGTCAAGGGCGACGTGCACGACATCGGCAAGAACATCGTCGGGGTCGTCCTGGGCTGCAACGGCTACGACGTCACCGACCTGGGGGTGATGGTGCCGGCCGAGAAGATCCTGGCCGCCGCCGCCGAGCTGGGCGCCGACGTCATCGGCGTCTCCGGGCTGATCACCCCCAGCCTGGACGAGATGGTCTCGCTCGCCACCGAGATGCAGCGCCGGGGCCTGGACACCCCGCTGCTCATCGGCGGTGCCACCACCTCCGCCGCGCACACCGCGGTCAAGATCGACCCCTCCTACGAGGGCACCGTGGTGCACGTCGTGGACGCCAGCCGGGCGGTCGGCGTGGTCGCCGACGCGATCAACCACGAGGAGCGGCTGGCGGCCCGGATCACCGGCACCTACGACGAGCTGCGGGAGCGGCACTCGCGCAAGGACGTGCCGCTGGTGCCGCTGGAGCGGGTCCGCGCCCAGGGCCGCGGCGTCGACGAACCGGTCGCCGTCCGCCCCCGCGAGCTGGGCACCCAGGTGCTCTCCCCCGCCCTCGAGCAGCTGGTGGAGGTCATCGACTGGACCCCGTTCTTCTCCGCGTGGGAGCTGCGCGGTTCCTACCCGAAGATCCTCGACGACCCGCGGGTCGGCGAGCAGGCCCGGGTGACGTGGGAGGACGGCCAGCGCTGGCTGGAGCAGATCGTGGAGCAGCGGCTCTTCACCCCCCGCGGGGTGGTCGGGCTGTGGCCGGCGCACCGCAGCGAGGGCGGCGACGACATCGTGCTCGACACCTCGCTGGACGGGACGCAGGGGTCGGAGCCGGTCGTCCTGCACACCCTCCGGCAGCAGCGGGAGCGCCGGGCCGCGGGTGGGTATGCCGCGCTCGCGGACTTCGTCGCCCCCGCCGGTGACCACGTCGGTGCGTTCGCGGTGTCCATCCACGGCGCCGACACCCTGGCCGCCCGGCTGCGGGACGAGGAGCAGGACGACTACTCCGCGATCATGGTGCAGGTCATCGCCGACCGGCTGGCCGAGGCCTTCGCGGAGTGGGCCCACCGCGAGGTCCGGACCCGGATCTGGGGGTACGCCCCGGAGGAGGACCTGCCGGTGGACGAGCTGATCAAGGAACGCTACGACGGGATCCGCCCGGCCCCCGGCTACCCGGCGCAGCCCGACCACACCGAGAAGTTCACCCTGTGGTCGCTGCTGGACGCCGAGGAGAGCGCCGGGATGACCCTCACCGAGCACGGGGCGATGAGCCCCAACAGCGCGGTCTCCGGGCTGTTCCTGGCCCACCCCGAGTCCCGCTACTTCGCCGTCGGCAAGATCGGTGAGGACCAGGTCGAGGACTACGCCGGACGCAAGGGCTGGGACCTGGAGACGGCCCGCCGCTGGCTGGGACCGATGCTGCACTGACACCTCTGCAGATGCACCGGACATGGTCTCGACACGGGTGTCGATTCCCCTGGTGAGCACATAACGGATGTGTCACGATGTGCCGGTGGCGGTCTTCGGGGACCGTCTGTGAAGTCGTGCGCTGTTACGGTCGAATGACGTTCTCATCTACGACCTGGGAGTCCCGTGGCCTCCATCACAGCTGAAAACATCTACAAGATCTTCGGACGACGCCCCCGTCGCGGGGTGGACGCGCTCGAGAAGGGCGCGACGCGACAGGACCTGCGGTCGCAGGGTCTGACCCCCGCCGTCATCGACGCCTCCTTCGAGGTGAAGCCCGGGGAGATCTTCGTGGTCATGGGCCTGTCCGGCTCAGGCAAGTCCACGTTGATCCGCATGGTGAACGGCCTGCTCGAGCCGACCAGCGGCACCGTCTCCATCGACGGCGACAACATCACCCAGCTCTCCGGCGAGAAGCTGCGCACCGTGCGCCGCAAGAAGGTGAGCATGGTGTTCCAGCATTTCGCGCTGCTGCCGCACCGGACGGTCGGCGAGAATGCCGCCTATGCGCTCGAGGTGAGCGGGGTGAACCGTTCCGAGCGCACCCAGCAGGCAGAGAAGGCCCTGGACATGGTGGGCCTGGGCGGCTGGGGCGCCTCGATGCCCGACGAGCTCTCCGGCGGTATGCGCCAGCGCGTCGGCCTGGCCCGGGCGCTGGCCTCCGGCACCGACATCATGCTGATGGACGAGGCGTTCAGCGCGCTGGACCCGCTGATCCGTCGCGACATGCAGGACCAGCTCATCGAGCTGCAGCAGGAGCTGGACAAGACGATCCTGTTCATCACGCACGACCTGAACGAGGCGATGCGCCTCGGGGACCGGATCGCGATGATGCGGGACGGGCGGATCGAGCAGATCGGCTCCGCCGAGCAGATCCTCAACGACCCGGCCAACAACTACGTCGCCGAGTTCGTGCAGGACGTGGACCGCACCCGGGTCCTCACCGCCGCCAACGTGATGGAGCCCCCGGTCGCCGTGCTCGGCACCGAGCAGGGCCCGCAGACGGCGCACAAGCTGATGCGTGAGCACCAGACCTCGACGCTGCCGGTCCTCACCCGGGACCGCAAGCTGCACGGCCTGGTGCACGAGGACGACATCGCCGGCGCCATCCGCTCGGGGACGACCACACTGCCCGTGGTCCCGGCCTCCGAGGTCGGCGTGGTCTCCAGCGGGGACGTGCTCGCAGGTCTCTTCGGGCTGGCGACGCACCACCCGCTGCTGGTCGTCACCGACGAGCGGGACCGGGTCGTCGGGGTCATCCCGAGAGTGACCCTGCTGGCCGCCCTGGACAACGACCCGCACAGCCACGGCGCCGGCCCTGACCACGCCCACGACGAGACGACCGGAGGTGTCGCATGAACGACAACGACTCGATCATCCCCCGGATCCCGGTCGGTGAGTGGGGCAACACCGCGATCGTCTGGTTCGCCAATACCTTCGAGTGGTTGCTCGACCTGATCTCGCTCATCCTCGAGTGGTCGGTCACCACCCTGATCGACGGCCTCCTGTTCGTCCCCGCCCTCGTCCTGATCCCGGTGTTCGCCCTGATCGGGTGGCTGCTGCGGTCCTGGCAGCTGGCGATCGGGACGGTGGTCAGCTTCCTGCTGGTGGTCGCCATGGACACCTGGGTCCCCGCCATGCAGACCCTTGCCCTGGTGCTGATCGCGACCCTGGTGGCGGTGCTGATCGCGGTGCCCATCGGGATCCTGGCGGCCCGGAACAGCTCGGTCAGCGCCGTGGTCAAGCCGGTGCTGGACTTCATGCAGACCATGCCGGCGTTCGTCTACCTGCTGCCGGCGGTCCTCTTCTTCTCCATCGGCCTGGTGCCCGGGCTGTTCGCCACGGTCATCTTCGCCCTGCCGCCCGGGGTCCGGCTCACCGAGCTCGGCATCCGGGGCGTCGACGCGGAGACCGTCGAGGCCGGCCAGGCCTTCGGCGCCACGCCGCGCCAGATCCTGCGCGGGATCCAGCTGCCGCTGGCGACGCCGACCATCATGGCCGGCGTCAACCAGGTCATCATGCTGGCGCTGTCGATGGCGGTCATCGCCGGCATCGCCGGTGCCGACGGTCTCGGCAAGGAGGTCGTCCAGTCGATCGCCACGCTCAACCGCCCGCAGGGCATCGAGGCCGGCCTGGCGGTGGTCATCATCGCGATCTACCTGGACCGCGTGACCGCGGCCCTGGGTCGCCCGGGTGACTACCAGCACTCGCTGCGCGGCCAGCTGCGCCGCCGACAGGCGAGCACCCGGGCCGACGAGGCGAAGGCGTCCTCGGAGGCGCCCGCCGACTCCACCGCGTGAACCACAGACCTGACCATGACACGAAAGGAAGCAGCACATGACACTGCGACGCAACCGTAGGACGACCACCCTCGCACTCACGCTGGCAGCCGGCCTGACGCTGGCCGCGTGCGGCGACGACACCGGAGACACCGACTCCGGCTCCGGCGGTGAGGGCGACGCCGGTGGCGCCTCCGGCACCATCACCCTGGGCTTCATCCCCTCCTGGACCGACGGCCTGAGCACCGCCTACCTGCTGGAGGACCAGCTGGAGAAGCAGGGCTACGACGTCGAGATGACCGAGCTCACCGAGGCGGCGCTGCTCTACACCGGCCTCGCCGAGGGCGACGTCGACATGTACCCCTCCGCCTGGCCGGAGGTCACCCACGCCTCCTACATGGACGAGTACGGCGACCAGATCGAGGACCTGGGCACCTACTACGACAACGCCAAGCTCACCTTCGCTGTCCCGAGCTACACGGAGATCGACTCGATCGCCGACCTCGAGGGCAACGCCGACATGTTCGACGGCCGGATCGTCGGCATCGAGCCCGGCGCCGGTCTGACCGCGGCGACCCAGGACTCGGTCATGCCCGGCTACAACCTGGAGGGCGACTACGAGCTGGTCACCTCCTCGACCGCGGCGATGCTCACCGAGCTGGAGAGCGCGATCGACAGCCAGGAGGACATCGTCGTCACGCTGTGGACCCCGTTCTGGGCCAACAGCGCCTTCGACGTCAAGACCCTCGAGGACCCGGAGGGGGCGCTCGGCGAGGCCGAGGGCCTGCACTTCCTGGGCACCGAAGGCTTCGCCGAGGAGTTCCCGGAGGCGGCCGAGCTCATCGCCGGCATCCAGCTGGACGACGAGGCCTACGGCTCGCTCGAGGACATGGTCGTCAACGAGTACGAGGAGGGCGAGGAGGCCGACGCCATCGACGCGTGGATCGAGGCCAACCCCGAGGCCTTCGACACGCTGATCGTCGACGAGGGCTGACCCCGACCCCTCATCGGTGCACGATTCGACGGCCCTGCGGTGCTCGCACCGCAGGGCCGTCGGCGTCCCCGGCGATTTCCCGATGCGCTGGCGCGGCTGGAAGACTTGCCGACCGTGTCCCCCACCTCCACCACCTCCCGCATCTCCGTCGAGCTGGTCCCGCGCAGCGTGGAGTCGGTGCGCGCCGAGACCGCGCAGGTCGCCGAGCTGCTGGCCGGGGTGGACACCATCAACATCCCGGACCTGCTGAAGTTCGAGCTGCGCAGCTGGCAGGCGACCGACGTGGCCCGCGAGGCCGCCACCCGGGGGGACGGGACGGCATACCGGACGGTGCCGCACCTGCGCGCCGCGGACGTGGACCCCGAGGCCCCGCTGCCGATGGCGGAGGCGGCCCGACGGGCCGGTGAGGTGCTGGTGGTCTCCGGCGACGACGCCGACTACTTCGCCTCCTCCACCTACCCGGTGGACGCGGTGGACGTGATCCGCCGGATCCGTGCCGAGCTCCCCGAGGTCACCGTCTACGCCGGCCTCGACCCCTACCGGCAGGCGATGACCGCCGAGATGCGCTACCTGGACCGCAAGCTCGCGGCCGGCGCCAGCGGCATCTTCACCCAGCCGTTCTTCGACACCCACCTGATGTCCGCCTGGGCCTCGGTGCTGCCCGCGGGGATGCAGGTGTGGTGGGGCGCCACCTCCGTCACCACCACCGGCGCGATGGGCTACTGGCGCCGCCGCAACCGGGTGGTCTTCCCCTCCTCCTTCGACGCGTCCATGCCCTGGCAGCGCGACCTCGCGCGCCGGATCGTGGACTTCGCCCGTGAGCGCGGCGACAATGCCTACCTGATGCCGGTGCGCGCCCCGCTGCCGGACTACCTCGGAGGAATCCTGTGAGCAGCTACCCCGGCCCGACCCTCGTCCTCGCCCAGCAGGTCGGTGTCCCGGCCGCCGAGGTCTGGGCGGCCTGGACCCGGACCGACCGGCTGGCGACCTGGTGGTGGGCCGGTCTGCCGGACACCACCCACGCCGTGGACCCGCAGGTCGGCGGCTCGTTCCGGGTCGCCTCCGCGCAGGCGGACCTGGGCGCGGACGCGCGTTTCGTAGAGCTGGTCGAGCAGCGGCGGCTGGTGCTGGACTGGCGCTGGGAGACCGGCGCCGGGCAGGAGGCCGACGACCGCGTCACGGTGGAGCTGCGCGAGCACGCGCACGGGACGCTGGTGATCCTGACCCACGAGATCGCCGACGCCGGCGCCGACACCTCCATGCGGGACGGCTGGACCGGGGCGCTGACCAGCCTGGTGGCCACCCTGGAGGGTCAGGGCTAGGTCCGGCCCAGCCCCGTCGACCCGCTGCGCCTCGGGGCGTCAGAGCCGCCGGAAGGCCGTCGCCAGCAGCACCGGCTCGCCGACGGCGTCGCTGGCGTCCAGGTCGCACTCGGCCTCGACGACCCAGTCCAGGTCGCCCTCGGGGTCGGTCACGGTCTGGCTGACCCGCCATACCCGGGCCGCCTGCCCGTCCGCGATCCCGGCCTGCGAGGGGTCCGCCACCGGCTCGATCCGCAGCCGCAGCGGCCCGCGGGCGTCCGCGTCCAGGACCACCTGGTCGTGGTCGTCGTAGTAGGCACCGACCGCCCGGTCCCAGTCCTCCCGGGTCATCAGCGCCTCGATCGCCGGCTCGGGCAGCGTCGCGACCTGCGCCTCCAGGTCGCCCAGAGACTCCCAGGCGTCGTCGGCCACCAGCTCCACCCGGCGCCACATGGCGTTGCGGACCATCACCCGGAAGGCGCGCTCGTTGCCGGTGATCGGGCGGGCCGGGGGTGGCGGCGCCCCGGTCGCGGCCTGCGCGGCCGCCTGCGCCACCTTGTCCGGGTCGGTCAGCGCCTCCCACTCCTCCAGCAGCGAGGAGTCGGTCTGCCGGATGGTCTCCCCCAGCCAGTGCACCAGGTCGTGGAGCTGCTCGGTGTATGCCGTCTCCGGCACCGTCTGGCGCAGCGTCCGGTAGGCGTCGGTGAGGTAGCGCAGGACGACGCCCTCGGACCGGGCGAGCTGGTAGTAGCTGACGAACTCGGTGAAGCTCATCGCCCGTTCCCACATGTCCCGGACGATGGCCTTCGGGGAGAGGGCGTCCTCACGGACCCACGGGTTCGTCTGGCGGTACATCGTCAGGGTGCCCTCGAGGAGCTCGGCCAGCGGCTGCGGCCAGGTGATCTCCTCCAGGGCCTCCATCCGCTGGTCGTACTCCACGCCGTCCGCCTTCATCCGGGCGACGGCCTCCCCCCGGGCCTGGTAGCGCTGGGCCATCAGCACCGGCATCGGGTCGTCGAGGACGGACTCGACGACGGAGACGACGTCCAGGGCGTAGGTGGGTGCCTCGGCGTCGAAGAGGTCGAGGGCGGCCAGCGCGAACGGCGCCAGGGCCTGGTTGAGGGCGAAGTTCTCGGCGACGCCGGGGGCCAGGTCCACGCTGCGGTGCGGGCTGGCGCTGCCGTCCCGGGGGGCGCCGTCCGCGGGCTGCCGGCGGACCAGCACCCCGGTGTCCAGCAGCGAGCGTCCCAGGCTGACCGCGTGCCGCGCCAGCCGGGCCTGCGCGGCCGGGGTCTCGTGGTTGTCCCGCAGCAGCGAGGACAGGTTGGCCACCGGGTCCCCCTGGCGGGCGACCGTGTTGAGGATGACCGAGTGGTCCACCTTCATCTTGGACTGCAGCGACTCCGGGTCGGCGGCGACGAGCTTGGCGTAGGTCTGCTCGGTCCAGGAGACGAAGCCCTCCGGGGGCTTGCGCTTCTGGACCTTCTTCTGCTTCTTCGGGTCGTCCCCCGCCTTGGCCAGCGACCGGGCGTTCTCGACGGTGTGCTCCGGCGCCTGGACGACGACATACCCCTCGGTGTCGAACCCGGCCCGCCCCGCCCGGCCGGCGATCTGGTGGAACTCGCGGGCCCGCAGGATCCGCTGCCGGGAGCCGTCGTACTTGGCGAGCGCGGTGAAGAGGACGGTGCGGATCGGCACGTTGATGCCGACCCCGAGGGTGTCGGTGCCGCAGATCACCTTGAGCAGCCCGTCCTGGGCCAGCTGCTCGACCAGCCGGCGGTAGCGCGGCAGCATCCCCGCGTGGTGCACGCCGATCCCGTGCCGGACCAGCTGGGAGAGGGTGCGGCCGAAGCCGGCGGTGAACCGGAAGGCGCCGATCCGGGTCCGGATGGCCTCCTTCTCGGCGGCGTCCACCAGCGGGACCGAGAGCAGCGACTGGGCGCGTTCCAGGGCGTCCCGCTGGGTGAAGTGGACGATGTAGACCGGGGCCTGCCGGTCCTCGAGCAGCGTCTGGATGGTCTCGGTGAGGGGCGTCATCGCCATCGACTCGCCGAAGTGCAGGGGCACGGGGCGCTGGGCGCCGGAGACCAGCGCGGTCTCCCGCCCGGTCCGGCGGGCCAGGTCCTCCTCGAAGCGGGAGGTGTCGCCGAGGGTGGCCGACATCAGCACGAACTGCGCCTGCGGCAGGGTGAGCAGCGGCACCTGCCAGGCCCACCCCCGCTGGCCGTCGCCGTAGTAGTGGAACTCGTCCATCACGACCACCCCGATGTCTGCCCCCCGGCCCTCGCGCAGCGCGATGTTGGCGAGCACCTCGGCGGTGCAGACGACGATCGGGGCGTCGGTGTTGACGGCGGCGTCACCGGTGAGCATGCCGACGTTCTCGGCGCCGAAGGTGCGGCAGGCGTCGAAGAACTTCTCGCTGACCAGGGCCTTGATCGGAGCGGTGAGGAAGGCCACCTCGTCCCGGGCCAGGGCCAGGAAGCAGGCCGCGGTGGCCACCAGCGACTTGCCGCTGCCGGTGGGGGTGGCCAGCACGACGTTGCTGCCCTCCAGGAGGTGCAGCAGCGCCTCCTCCTGGTGCGGGTACAGGGTGGTGCCACGCTCGGCGGCCCACGTCGTGAAGATCTCGAACAGGGCGTCCGCGTCGGGCACGCCCCCCGTGGTGGTCGGGAGCGCGGCGGTGAGGGTCTCGGGTGGCATCACCCACCATTGTGGGTGATGGCGCCCGGGAGCGGGGAACGCGGACGCGGTCCGCTCCGGCCGGTCCAGCCCAGGCAGGTCCAGCCCTGGCAGGTCCGGGGCGACGACAGGCACGGGCGTCGGGCAGAGTGGGGGGATGCTCAGCGTCGACCTCGCCCGCCGGCTGCACGCGGCCGGTCTCATCTGGTCCCCGTTGGCGGGTGACCGCTTCGTGGTGGACCGCGACGCCCTGACCCACGACGTCTTCTACCTGGCCGACATGACGGTCGAGGTCCACGAGTTCGTCGGCGGTTCGGTGATCGGCTTCAACGGGGTCTCCGAGTGGGCGTTGGACTCGGTGGCGCTGGACGACACGGTGTGGCTGCCGCGCGAGGACCAGCTGCGTGCGGTGCTGGGGCACGACTTCGTAGGGCTGGGCAAGCAGGGTGAGGGGTATGCCGTCGTCGCACTGGTCGAGGGGCGTCCCAGCACCTTCGCGCATCAGGACGCCGAGGAGGCCTACGGGCTGGCGACGCTCGAGGTGCTGGCGCACCGGCACTGAGCCTCGCGCGCGGTCAGCGGCGCACGGTGATCTGCGGCGCGTAGAGCTCCATCGCCGCCAGCGCCCGCTCGTGCGCCTCATCTCCCGACCCCGCGCACGCGGCGGCGACGACCTCGACGGTGCATCCCGCGTCCGCGGCCGCGAGGGCCGTCGACAGCACGCAGCAGTCGGTGGCGACGCCGGCCAGCATCAGGTGGGCGTCGGCGTGCACGATGTCGCGCAGCCGCTCCCCCCACTTGCCGAAGGTCGGCTCGGTGATCGTGTAGGGCAGCCGCAGCTCGGCGATCTCCTCGACCATGTCGAAGAGCGGGTCGTGCTGCTCCCGGTCGGCGAACGGGAACTGCTCGAAGTAGGGGATCCAGGACCCGTGCTTGGCGTGCGGCGGGACCCACCGGGTCTGCACGACCCGGTCACCGTGCTCGGCGACCAGGTCCCGGATCGGGGCGAGCGTCTCCGCGAAGCGCGGGGCATACCACTGCGACGCCGGGTCGGCGAAGATCCGTTGCGCGTCGATCACGACCAGCCAAGGGGCGAGGGTCATACCTGCTGCTCCTGTCGCCTCTCACCCCGACGACCGACGGTGGGCGCCCCCTCCTCCTGGCGGCGGACGATGCTGCGGCCCAGGGTGATCCACCCGACGAAGCCGATCGCCAGCGAGATCAGCACCCCGAGGTTGGCCCACGCCCAGGTGCCCTCCTTGCCGCCCAGGCCGAGCGGCCCGAGCAGGTAGCCCTGCCAGTTGTTCCAGGAGGCGGCGTCGGCGAAGAGGTTGATCACGAGCCCCCAGCCGACGACCGAGGCGAGCGCCATGATGCCGATCGCCGTCCAGTTCCAGTCGCCGTAGCGGCCGGTCGGGTCGAAGAGGGCACGCTCGTCGTAGTCCTTGCGGCGCAGCGCCACATCGGCCATCAGGATCCCGGCCCACGCGGCGATCGGGACGCCGAGGGTGATCAGGAAGCTCTGGAACGGGCCGAGGAAGCTCTGCGCGAAGAAGACCACCCAGATCGTGCCCAGGGTGAGGATGGCGCCGTCGATCAGGGCGGCCATCGGGCGGGGGATGTCGATGCCCAGCGAGAGCAGCGTCAGGCCCGAGGAGTAGATGCCGAGCACGGCGCCGCTGACCAGGGCCAGCACCGCCGCCAGCAGGAAGGGCACCAGGAACCAGATCGGAAGGATCGTCGCGAGCGTCCCGATCGGATCGTTGACGATGCCCTCCTCCAGCTCGGGCTGGGATCCGATGAGCAGCAGTCCGTAGATCACCAGCAGCGTCGGTGCCAGCGCACCGCCCAGGGTGTTCCAGAAGGCGATGGCCGAGCCCGAGGCGTCACGGCGCTGGTAGCGGGACCAGTCCGCCGCGATGTTGATCCAGCCGAGGCCGAAGCCGGTCATCAGCAGCACCAGCGCCCCGATCACCGACTCGATGGAACCGTGCTCTCGGGAGGTGACCGCGGCCAGGTCGATGCGGTCCATCGTCATCGCGATGTAGCCGAGGGTGGCGGCGCCGGTGAGCCAGGTCAGCACCGACTGCATACGGATGATGGTGTGGTAGCCGGCGACCGAGGCGAGCACGATGAGGGTGGCGATCACGGCGCAGGCCAGGACCATCGTCGTCATCCCGCCGCCCCAGCCGAGCTGGGTGAAGACGGTGGCCGTGGCGAGCACCGCCATGATCGCCAGGAAGGTCTCCCAGCCCATGGAGATCAGCCAGGAGAAGACGCCCGGCACCTTCTGACCGTTCACCCCGAAGGCTGCGCGGGACAGCACCATCGTGGGGGCGGACCCCCGTTTGCCGGCGATCGCGATGATGCCGCAGGCCAGGAACGAGGCGACGACGCCGAGCACGGTGACGAGCAGCGCCTGGGTGAAGCTGATCCCGAAGCCGAAGACATAGCTCGCGTAGCTGATGCCGAAGACCGACACGTTCGCCGCGAACCACGGCCAGAACAGGTCGGAGGGGCGGGCGGTGCGTTCACCCTCGTCGATGATGTCGATCCCGTTGGTCTCGACCAGGCGGCGTTCGTTCTCGCTGAGCCGCGTGGTGGCGGTGCTCTCGCTCATGGGGCGAACTCTCCCACAGGTATGCCGGTGCGCGGGAGGGCCCGCTCAGCCGTCCCCGCCCTGCGCACAGGCCCCGCAGGTGCCGGAGAGGGCGGAGTGGCCCAGGTCCATCTCGAAGTCCCGGCCGTGCAGGTGGTCGCGCACCGCGGAGAGCTGCTCGGCGGGGATGTCGATGACGGTCCCGCAGGAGCGGCAGGCGGCGTGCCCGTGGGTGACCCCGGTGACCTGCGGCGCCAGGTGGTAGCGCACCGGGGCGTGGTCGGAGTGGACGTGCTCGAGGAGCCCGAGCCGGCACAGGTGCTGCAGGGTGCGGTAGGTGGTGGCCAGGTGGGCGCCCCCGTCCTGCTGGACCGCGGTATGCACCTGCTCGGCGTCCGGGTGCCCGCCCAGGGTGATGACGGCGCGCAGCACCCGCTCCCGCGGGGCGGTCACCCGCTCCCCCTGCCCGCGCATCAGCGTCAGCGAGCGGTCGAGGAGCGAGGTGGCGTCCATCTCGACATTCTCCCCTACGTGCCCCGGGACGGGCGATACGGTGGGGAGATGACGGGGACGCCGCACGAGCACGACGACGGACGCGAGGAGAGCAGGCCCCCGCTGCCGGGGCCGGTCGACGAGGCGCGGCCGCCGATGACGATCATCGGTGGGCCGGCAGCCGAGGACACGCCGCAGTGGCAGCCGACGGGTTCAGCGGCGCAGACGTCCCCGGGACGCCCTGCCTCCGGCTCTTCGACGCCGCCCAGGACGGATGGCGGACCGAGCACGATCTCCGGGGTCTTCAGCAACATCAAGCGGACCGGTCGGTGGGAGTGCCCGGCGAAGATCTCCCTGGTCGGCGCATGCTCCGACGCGGTCCTCGACTTCCGGGAGGCGGTCATCACCTCCCCCGAGGTGGAGCTCTCGGTGTACGACGTCCTCAACAGCTGCAAGGTCATCGTCCCGCCGGGGGTCGGCGTCGACATGGCCGGGGGGATGTCCATCATGAGCAGCGAGAAGTCCCAGGCGGACAGCGTCGTGGCCGAGGGCGCGTTCAGGCTGCGGATCCTGAGGTACGGCTTCTGCAGCGACATCAAGGTCATCACCCTCGCGGTCGGCGAGAGTGAGCCGAAGTGGTGGAAGCGCTCCGGCTGAGGCCACGTCTGCACGATCGTCTCACGAACCCGGATAGAACACTTGTACTATTCTTGATCGCCCTGTACGCTTGCCGTAGAACACCAGTTCTAGTCAGCGAGTTGTTGGGGGGTGAATGGCGTGGGTGCGGTAGCGGTGCAGGAGTCGGGGTCGGCGGAGTCGGGTGCGTTGGCGGTGCTGGGGGTGTTGGGGGCTGCGCGGGCGGGGATGGAGGCGCGGGTGATCGAGGCGACGCGGGTGGTGGTCG
>NZ_JBJFZU010000016.1:0-56148 GCF_045032955.1 Serinicoccus shuyuelongi
GATCGTGTACTCCACCGTCAACGGGTCCTCAGAGGTCTGCTCGTAGGAGCCGAACCACTCGTTCGGGTAGACCGTGCCGTCCGTGCCCCAGTACCAGAAGCCACTGAGCAGTTGGTTGTTCACCACCGCGTTGTAGGTGGAGTTGGTGCCCGGCGTCTCGGAGTTGTAGGCGTTGTACTCCTCCGCACCGCTGGAGAAGGACACCGTGTCCGACATCGTCTGGACATCGCCGAGGTCGGTCTTGGAGGTGTCCCCCTCGGCCATCCCGTCGGAGGTCTCTTCGGCAGTGTCGTCGGAGGTCTCCTCGGCCCCGTCACCTTCGTCACCTGCACCTGCGTCGGTGGTGCCTTCGTCCTCGGAGCCGGTGTCGGACGTGCAGCCCGCCAGCGCCAGGGCACCGGCCGCCACGACGGCCATCGTTGCGCGCCTGATCTTCATGTTGTGCTCCTCGGTCTCGGTCCGCGGCCAGTCGGTGCGGAAGCAGATGATCTGTGCAGTCTAACTGCACACCAAGGACCGCCACGACGCACGACGCGCCGAGATCCCCTACCCCTGCGACCCACCGCGGTAGGTACGTGTTGCTAGGACGACATCACCCACCGCGGTGGCTGGCGTTGGTGGGCCGACCGCGGTGGGTATGTGTTGCCAGGGCTACCCCTACCCACCGCGGTGGCGTTCCGTCGGGGCTGCGGACGGACGCTTCGATCCCGCCCGTCGCCGTCGTACCTATTCGCTGTTGACAGGGCGTCGAGCCGCGGCGTCCCGGATCGCGCGGACCCCGTGCACGGCGGCATACCCGAGGAAGCAGACCGCGACCAGGATTACACCGACGCGCCTCTGGTCAGAGTCCAGCAAGGCTGCGGCCCTGCCCGCCCAAGGCACGTCGTAGCGGACCACCCCACGGAGCTGGGTCGCCGTCACCGTGTCGGCGTCATCCTGCTCGTTGGCGTCCCCACGGGTGATGAAGGAGGGGTCCCCGCCCGTGGTGGCCCCGACCGCGGTGACCCGGTGGGTGACGAGCGTCGGGTCTTCCGGGCGCGGCATGAAGGTCACCACGTCGCCGACCTCGATCCGTTCGAGCTCGGCGGGGTCCGGACCGACCGGGTCGACCACGACCACGCTGCCGACGGGGATCGCCGGGGACATCGAGCCCGACTGCACGGTCAGCGGGACCCACCCGAGCAGACGGGGGACGACGACGGTGAGGCAGAGGACGAGCAGGACCGTGCCGGCGAGCGTCCACAGGACGGCGGAGAGGACCCCCTTCACGGAGCCGGCTCAGCGCTGATGCAGCTGACCCCGCCGAGCAGGCCGCGTTCAACCCTGACCGTGAAGGTCGCGGGGACGGGCGACAGCGTCGCGTTCGCCGGGACGGCGACGATGCGTACGTCGAATGTGCTCTGCGGCAACAGGCTTCCAGGCACGGAGATCGAGCGCGGCCTCCCGTCGGAGGTGGCACTACCGATGTTGACCCATTGTCCGGACGACAGTCTCTGCAGCCGCCACGCCGCTACGGCAGGGGAGTCGGTCGTCGTCGCGGCCCCGGCCCAGGACCACCTGATCTGAGCGGAGGTCAGGGTCGTGGAGGACTGACACACCGCGCCAAGAGTGAGTGTCGCCCCGGGATGGGTGGGCCGGGGGAAGGGGACCGCGTGCCGGGTGGTGACCGTGTCCTGCGCCGACCACCTCCGGGGCGGGCTCGCCGTCGTGGTCACCGTGGTGTCGACCCGGACCCCGGCCCCGGCGTGGCTGCGCACGAAGGCGTTGCCCTGCAGGGTGGTGGAGGAGACCAGCAGGTCCAGCCCGCTGGTGCCCCGCGGGGTGTACCCGAGCGTCACCTGCGCTGCCAACCCGCTGTTCCACCCCTGCGCCTGGGCCACCCCGGTCCCCGTCGACGTGCCGGACAGGCGCGAAGGGACGACCTGGGTGGAGATGACGCTCGAGGAGGTGGTGCCGCTGAAGGTCGAGTCGGCCGGCGCAGTGGCATCGAGGACCATCGCCGCGTTGCGCACGGGGTCCAGCGCCACCCCACGACTGGCGTCCCATGCGGCGTGGGTGCCTCCCCACGAGGTGAGGGTGAGCAGCACCGCTGCGACGACCGCCAGCGCCAGCGGTCGTCGCAGCGCGCGGTCACCCCGGCTCACGAGCCCGGCCTGCGCGGGTGGCGCCTCATCCCTCCGACGGGTCGACCTGCTCCAGGCTCAGCACCAGGTCCTCCAGGTCGAGGACCGCCAGCTGGCTCTCGTTGCCCGAGCCGACGGGCAGGGTGACGTCGACCTCGATCGGGACCGCGACGCCGCTGTCGGCCTCGGTCAGCTCGGCCCCGCCGTCCGGCAGGGTGGCCGCGATGGTCCAGTGCTCACCTCCACCGGGCACCGTGGAGCTGAGGGTGGCCCGCAGGGTGTCGCCCACGATGGTGGGGGTCACGGTGGCCTCGTAGGTGAGCGTGTCCCCGGGCACCATCCGGAAGGTGGCGACGTCCACCTCGGTCTCCCCCAGGAACCAGGTGCCGCCCCCGACCGCGAGCGCCAGCTCACCATCGGTGATGTCCCCGGCGTCGACGGTCTCCTCGTCCGACCAGAGCGCGAAGGTCCCCGCGCCGCCGCCGAGCAGCAGGAGGCCCAAGGCACCCGCCGCGAGGGCCTTGACGGCAGACGAGCGGGGCCGCGCCGACACTCCACCCATGGTCGATGTTGCGGAGGTGGACTGACCGGGAACAGACATGGATATCCTTCGGAGGTGACGGGTCGACAAAGATCGCGATGGAATCGCGACAAGGGACGCGAGACCCAGACCCTGGCCCCGCCAGATCCGGAATGGCCGACATCGTGACGGCCCCTCGCTGAAATCAAGCGTAACCGCAGGAAATGGGGAAACACAAGACAGCCAGAATGAATCGCACAGTGATACGGGTCACATGTGTTCACCTGAAAGGATGAGGCATGAGCCGCCGATTCGAAGAACTGTCCTGGGCCCCCACCCGCATGGGTGAGGTCAGCCTGCGACGACGCGTCGAACCCCTCACCGGGCAGGACGTGTACGAGGTCAAGCTGGGTGACGAGTTCCTCATGTCCAGCATGTTCACCGCGGCCGAGGAGGCGATGGCCGACCTGGCCCTGAGCCTCTGGGGCTCCTCCCCCGCCCGGGTGCTCGTCGGCGGCCTGGGACTCGGCTACACCGCGGTGGCCGCCCTGGCCCACCGGCAGGTCAGCGCCCTGCACGTGGTGGAGACGCTGCAGCCGGTCATCGAGTGGCACCGGGACCGCCTGCTGCCGTGCTCGGGGGCGCTGATGGAGGACGCGCGCACCACGGTGGTGGAGGCCGACTTCTTCGCGGTCGCGGCCGGCACCGAGTCACCGCGGGCGCTGACCCCGCCCTACGAGTGCGTGCTGCTCGATATCGACCACGCACCGGACCTGGTGCTGGACTCCTCCCACGCGGGGCTCTACACGGCGGCGGGACTGGTCGCCCTCGGTCGGCTGCTGACTCCGGACGGGGTGCTGGCGCTGTGGTCGGACCGTGCACCTGACGCGGACTTCAACACCGTCCTCGCGGGAGCGTTCGAACGGACGCACGCCGAGGTGGTCGCCTTCCCTAACCCCCTCACCGCAGGGACGTCGACGAATACGGTCTACCTCGCCCAGAATCCGCGGAACGACCTCTAGGGTCATCGCGGGAAACGCACTCAGGAAGGATCGGAAAGCAGGCCACGCCGCCGGGCGGCGCGAACGGCTTCGCGCCGGGTGCCGACCTCGAGCTTGCGATTGATCGATTTCAGGTGCTGTTTCACGGTATTCACCGAGATGTTCAGCTGGGCCCCGATCTCGACGTTGGTGCTCAACGTCGGCAGGTATGCCAGGACGGACAGCTCACGCTCGGTGAAGACCACGGACCGGGCCGGGTCCGCCGAGGGTCCCACCGTCAGCTCCCCGGGGCCCTCGCCCTGTGCCAGGACCCGGACGACGAACGCCTCGTGGCCGCCGAGAACCGCGACATGTCTGCGCAGCAGCAACGCCAGCCGCTCGCCGCGGTGCAGGAAGCACTGGACGGCGCCCTCGACCTCGCCGTATCCCAGGGCCCGCGACAGGGACTCCATGGCCGAGGCGTCCTGGCGGAGCCGGTCCTGGGCCAGCGCGGTGATGAGCCAGGCCTCGGCGCTGACCGCTCCACCCGCCCGCAGGAAGGGCTCCACCACCTCCTGCGCCCACCGTGGCCGACCGGTGGCCAGGTGCACGTGCCCCCGGACCAGCTGCACGCGGTCCGGCCCGGACCCGTCGGCGTCCCCGGCCACGGTGAGCCTGGTGTCCAGGTCGGTCAGGACGGCGGCGGCCACCTCCGGCAGTCCCGCCGCCAGCTCGATCTCCACGCCGAGGCATCCGCGCATCACCGACACCAGGGTGAGACCGGGGTGCTCCAGCACCCACCGGTCGACCGCGACCAGGGTCCGCCGGGCTCTGCGCAGGTCTCCGCCGGCCAGCGCACTGCGTGTCTCGACCAGGTCCATCACCGCGCCCAGGAACGGGTCCCGCAGCTCGATCCGGGTACGACGGGCCAGCGCCAGGCACCGTTCGGCGTCGTGAACCTCAGCGCTCTGCAGACCTGTGACTGCGCGCGCCAGCCAGGCGGCCCCCGACTCCTGGGCCTGGCTCCACCCACTCACCCTGGCGGCCTCCAGGATCCCGTCTGCCCGTCTCCGCCCGCACCGGACCTGTCCGCGCAGACTCTCGGACAGGGCGACCAGGCCCTCGTGGTAAGCGGCGGCGCTCGGGCCGAGCACCCCGTCCCCCGTCTCGAGGGTAGAGCTGCGCAGGAGCTCCTCCGCCTGACCCTGGTGCCCGAGCCAGAGCTCTGCGGCACCGAGCAGGCTCATGGCCACCACCCTCAGCTGCGGCAGCACCGGGCTCGCGTCGGCGGGCACCGCCTCGGCGGCCGTCAGCGCAGCCAGCGCGGCGGTGCGCATCCGCCCCGGGTCCCCCAGGCGCCGGGACTGGGCGGCCAGGAGCATCTGCAGCTCCGCCGTGGCGATCTGCCGGCGCGGCTCCGGGAGCACGTCCAGACCGTGTTCGGCCCACCGCAGCCACGTCAGGGTGGCCTCGTCGTCACCGTTGCCGTAGTGCGCGAGCGCCCGGCACAGCTGGCGCTCGGCGTCGTCGGGGTGTGCCGGGGAGGCGGAGAGCGCGAGCAGCGCCTGGGTCAGGCGTGCCCGCTCGGGGGTGAACGCCAGCACCGCTGCCGACCGCAGGGCCAGCTGCGCCGCCAGCTGCTCGTCGCCGGCACGGACGGACTGGGCCAGCGCCTCGAGCCACTCCCCCGCGTCCTCGAACCACCGTTGCGCCCGGCGGTGCAGGTCCGTGACCAGGGTGGGGTCCCCGGACGTCAGCCGGGCCCGGAGCATGTCCAGCAGCATCGGGTGATAGCGGTACCACCCGGTGTCCTCCAGGGCGGAGACGAGCACCTGGTCCGAGACCAGCCGTTGGAGCACCTCGCCCGCGTCCGGGCGGTCGGTCAGGGCATACGCGAGCGGCGCGCAGACCCGGTCGACGACGCTGGTCCGCAGCAGGACCTCGACCTGGTCCGCGCCGAGGCCGCCGACGACCTCCTCCAGCAGGTATGCCGTGGCGAGCGGCGTGCGCCCGCCGAACCGTCGCACCACGGTCGCCGGGTCCCGGTCCAGGTCGACCGCGGCGATCGCCAGCCGCAGCCCGGCCGCCCAGCCCTCCGTGGTCGCCATCAGGTGGTCCACCGCCTCCGCCGGAAGGTCGAGACCAGCGGCGTCCAGGAGCTCGACGGCCTCCGCCCGGGTGAAGGCCAGCTCCGCGGTGCGGATCTCGGCGAGGGTGCCGGCGAGCCGCATGCGCTGCAGGCGCAGCGGCGGGTCGTGACGCGAGATCAGCAGCAGCCGGTGCTGGCGGGGCAGCGCCTTGCGCAGCTGCTCCACGGACACCCGCGCCCTGTCGTCGTCGAGCTCGTGCAGGTCGTCGAGGACCAGGACCACGGGGGTGCTCAGTGCGACCAGCACGGAGCCCAGCCGGTCCACGAAGTCCTGACCCGGTCTGGCCGGCACGGCCAACCCCTGGACCCCCGGTGCGTCGAGCACACTCTGGAGGGCCCCGACCACGGTCAGCCAGAAGCGGCGGGGATCGGCGTCCGCCGCGTCCATCGACGCCCAGCAGACCTGCATACCCTCCTGGGTCGGACCGGCTGACCACATCGCGACCGCGGACGTCTTGCCGGCGCCGCTCGGACCGACCACGACCACGAGCGGTGCGCTGCGCAGCGCCGCGGCGATCCGGCGCGTGAGACGGGGGCGGGCGACGGCGTCCTCAGCGGGCACCGGGGCGGAAGACCGGGCGTCGTGGAAGCCGACCGGGGAAGCATGGAGCGTCACGGGCCCTCCTCTGCGCCAGGGCGGCCACCGCCCTGCCGGTCACGCTACCGGACCTGAACCACCCGGAACGGGTGTCCATTCGGCCCCGAGACCCCCGCACCCTGGTCGGGGTGCCGCGCTCGCGGTGTCCCGACCGCGACCAGGGAGCAGCGCATGTCAGAACTCATCATCATCGGCTACGAGGACCACCGGACCGCCGACCGTGCCTTCGCGCGGGTCGAGCAGCTGCAGCGTGACTTCGTCGTCGACCTGGCCGGCCTGGCCGTCGTCCGGGTCGACGAGGACGGCAAGAAGCACGTGGACACCGCCGCTCCACCCCGGGGCACATCCACCGCCTCGGGAGCCCTGTGGGGGATGTTGGTCGGCATCCTCTTCCTCGTCCCCGGGCTCGGTGCCCTGGTCGGCGGTGCCATGGGGGCGCTGAGCGGCAAGCTGGCCCGCAGCGGCATCGACCGTGCCTTCCGCGAGCGCGTGGACGGGCTGCTGCAGCCGGGTGGTGCCGCTGTCGTGGTGATGACCCGCAAGCTCACCGAGGACAAGTTCTCGGCGGCGATGGGCGAGTTCGGGGGGACGGTCCTGCAGACGTCGCTGTCCGACGACGACGAGAAGGGACTGGCCGAGGAGCTCGCCACGGCGGAGCACTGATCCCTCAGTCCGGCTCGTCCAGCATCCTGCGCACGGTGGCGCGGCAGAACAGCAGGGTGACCACTAGCAGGGTGACCGGGACGAATCCCCCTAGGTCCACCGCGTCACCGAAGACCAGGTCGATCAGGGTCAGCAGCACCAGCTTGCTGCCGGCGGCCACCACCCACAGCAGGGCGCCGGCCACCACTTTCCCCGTCCGGGTCCGCGCCGCACGGAACCGGGCGAGGACGGCCGCCTTGAGCAGCAGGACGCCCTCCAGTACGACCTTCAGCAGGACGGCGGTCAGCAGGGACAGCGTGAACGTCTCGCTGATCACCGAGGGCAGGTACTCGACGGCGAGGTTGAGCACGACGACGTAGACGGCGACGTCGACGAGGTCGAGCGGTCGACCTCCCAGCCAGCGCACGGCGCGTCGGACCGGGCCGCCGTGCCGGATGTCGGTCACCACGGGTCGTCCTCCGTCCCTGGGCAGGTCGGGCATCGCACTGCCCCAGTTGCCAAGGCTGCCCACATCTCGGCTGCGGCGGACCACCCGGAACGGGTGAGCACCGCTGCGTCCGGGGCGGAGCACGCTGACCACCATGGAGACCCTCACCGGCGTCAGCGCCGTCGCACCCTCCCTGCAGCACCCGGTCCAGATCCGGGTGGTCGCCCACGACGACCCGCTGGAAGGCATCGACGCCGTCAGCGTCCCGGTCACCAGCACGCACCCGGTGCCACCGCTGCTGGGGGTGGACCACGAGGGCCTGCGTCGGGCCGGGTTCCGGCCCACGGTCGGTCACGCGCTGCCGTTCCCGGGCGGCGGTATGCCCGTGCCGGTCGCCGTGGGGGTGGGGGACCTGGACGCGCTGGACGCGGCCGGCGTCCGGGACGCGGCCGCCGCGTTCGCCTCGGCGGTGCCCTTCGACGCCCACCTGGCGACGCGGGTCCCGGTGTCGGAAGACCTCGGCCCGGCTGCGGCGGCCGCGGCGGTCGTCGAGGGGGTGCTGCTCGCGCGGTACCGGTTCAGCCTGCGCAGCGCCACGACCGAGGTGGTCGACGTCGCCACGCTGACGCTCGTGGCACCGGCCGGCGAGGAAGCCGCGGTCCGGGAGGGTGCGGACCGTGGGCGACTGATGGCCCGGGTGGCGATGCTGAGCCGTGACCTGGCCACCTGCCCGGCGGGGATGCTGACCGCCACCGCGATGGCCGACCTGGCGCTGGCACTGGGCCCGGACGCCGGTCTCGAGGTGCAGGTGTCCGGCACGGAGGAGCTGGAGGCGATGGGTTGCGGGGGCCTGCTGGGGGTGAACCGGGGAAGCGTGCAACCACCCAGGATGGTCCGGCTGTCATACGTGCCCGAGGGCGGCGGGTCCGAGGGCCATCTCGGTCTCGTCGGCAAGGGCATCATGTACGACTCCGGGGGCATCAACCTCAAGCCCAGTGACGCCTCGCACTCCCAGATGAAGAACGACATGTCCGGCGCTGGGGCCGTGCTGGCGGCGATGACGGCGCTGCGCGAGATCGGCTGCCGGAGCCGGGTGACGGCATACCTGATGTGCACGGACAACATGCCGTCCGGCTCCGCGGTGCAGCTCGGGGACGTGCTCGTCACCCGCAACGGCACCACCGTCGAGGTGATGAACACCGACGCCGAAGGACGGCTGGTCATGTGCGACGCCCTGGCGCTGTGCGTCGAGGACGGGGTGGACGCCATCGTCGACATCGCCACCCTCACCGGGGCGTGCCTGCGGGCGCTCGGTACCGAGGTGGCCGGGGTGCTCGGCAACTCCCCGCGGATGGTGGACCTGGTCCGGTCCGCGGGTGAGGCGACCGACGAACCGGTCTGGGAGCTGCCGCTCATCCGCCGCTACCGCGCGCAGCTGGACTCGACGGTCGCCGACATGACCAACCTCGGCGGCCCGTATGCCGGCTCCATCACTGCCGGGCTCTACCTCGAGCACTTCGTGGACGGCACCCCCTGGGCGCACATCGACATCGCCGGGACGGCACAGGTCGAGACCGGCAGCCGGTGGCTGCCCAAGGGGCCGACCGGCTTCGGTGCGCGCCTGCTGGTGGAGCTGGCGACAGGCTTCGGCGCCGGGCGGCCATGGGCCCGGTGACGCTGACCCTGCTGATCCTGGTTCTGGCGGTCCTGGCGTTCATGTCCAACCGGATCCCGCTGGGCGTGGTGGCGATCGGGGTGTCGCTGTCGCTGTTCCTCACCGGGCTGCTGGACCTGGACCAGGCGCTGGCGGGCTTCAGCGACCCGACGGTGATCTTCATCGCCACCCTGTTCGTCGTGGGCGAGGCGCTCGACTCCACCGGGGTCACGGCCTGGGCCGGCCAACAGGTGCTCACCCATGGCGGCGGAGGACGCCGTTCGCTGCTGGTGGTCATCGGTGTCCTGGTGGCGGTGCTCACCGCACTCATCAGCGTCAACGGCGCCGTGGCGGCACTGCTGCCGATCGTGGTGGTGGTCGCCGCGCGGGCCGGGATCGCACCGTCCCAGATGCTGATGCCGCTGGCCTTCTCCGCGCACGCCGGGTCGATGCTCGCCCTCACCGGCACCCCGGTCAACATCATCGTCAGCGAGGCCGCCGCCGACGCGGGGGCGCGCCGCTTCGGCTTCATCGAGTTCGCGGCCGTGGGGGTCCCGCTGCTGGTCGGGACGCTGGCGGTGGTCGTCCTGCTCGGACACCGGCTGCTGCCGGAGCGGGCGCCCACGTCGCTGCCCCAGGACCTGGGTGAGCTGGCGGAGACGCTGCGCACCCAGTACGCGATCCCGGTGGGCAAGGAGCTGGTCGGTCTGGAGCGGGGCGTCGCCGAGGTCCTGGTCCCGCCCCGCTCCCCGCTGATCGGGACGCACCTCTTCCCCGGCATGGCCACGCCCAGCGGAGACCTGGTGGTGCTGGCCGTGCACCGCGGCGGGGAGGACCTCCGGGATCCCGAGGACGTGCTCCGCACCGGGGACACGCTGGTCCTCAGCGGTGCCTGGGACAAGCTCGCCCAGCACACGAGCGGCGAGGAGGTGCTGGTCGTCGACGACCCGGGCGTGCTGCGCCGCAGCGTGCCCCTGGGCAGGGCCGCCCGGCGCGCGACGGGCGTGCTGCTCGTCATGGTGCTGCTGCTGGCGACCGGCCTGGTGCCCGCGGTGGTGGCCGGCCTGCTCGCCGCCACCGCGGTGGTGCTCACCGGCGTGCTCAGCCCGCACCAGGCATACCGGTCGGTGTCCTGGACCACGGTGGTGCTGGTGGCCGGGATGATCCCGCTGTCGACCGCATTCGTCGTGACCGGCACCGCGGACGTGATCGCCGCCGCGCTGCTGGACCTCGTCGGCACCGGGTCCGCGCACCTGGCCCTGCTGGCGGTGTGCCTGCTGACCATGGTGCTCGGCCAGCTCATCAGCAACACCGCGACGGTGCTGATCATGGCGCCGATCGCGACCGTGGTGGCAGCGGACCTGGACGTCTCCGTACTGCCCTTCCTGATGGCACTGGCGGTCAGCGGCGCCGCCTCCTTCCTCACCCCGGTGGCGACCCCGGCGAACACGATGGTGCTCGAGCCGGGCGGGTACCGGTTCGGCGACTACTGGAGGCTGGGACTGCCGCTGCTGCTGCTCTTCCTCGGCGTGGCCGTGCTCTACGTGCCGCTGGTCTGGCGCTTCTGAGCCTGCTCCTCGTAGCGCCGCAGCCGTCCCAGCACGAGCACCCAGACGGCGACCGCGGGTGAGGACAGCATGGCGCCCAGCGCACCGGCCAGCGCTGCCCCCACGATCGTGGCCCCGAGCGTGACGATGGGGTGCAGCCGGAGCGCGGTGCTGGTGAGGCGGGTCAGCACGATCGTCTGCACCACGTTCTGGACGACGAGGACGACCAGCAGCATGAGGAGGGCGGTCCCGGCGTCGGTGGCGCCCAGGGCGATGAGGGTGGCGAAGGCGCCGGAGAAGATGGCCCCCAGGTAGGGGACGTAGGAGGTGACCAGGGTGACGACGGCGATGGTCAGTGCCAGCGGCACGTCCAGCACCAGCGCGGCACCACCGATGAGGACCGCGGTGACCAGGGCGGACAGGGTCAGGCTGCCGAAGTAGGTGCGGACCGCGCCGATCGTGTCCAGCACGATGCCGGTGCCCAACTCCGGGTCCGGACCCAGGTGCCGGGCAACCCACGCGGTGAGCGCGTGCCAGTCGGTGATCACGTAGTAGACCAGGAAGGTCCCGACCGCGGTGCCGAGGGCGAAGGAGGCGGTGCCGGTGAGCAGGCCGGGGAGGTAGGCGGACGCGCCACCGAGGGAGGCCGAGACCAGCTCGTCGGCCTGCTCGCGCAAGGACCCCTCCACGACCGGGACGCCGCGCGCCCCCAGCCACCCCTCGACCGCGTCCAGCCCGGCCGCCATGGACGCGCCGATCTGCGGCGCCTGCTCGGCGACACCGACCACCATCAGCCATCCGGAGACGGCCAGCACCCCGGCGAGGAAGGCGATGACCAGCAACCCCCCGACCGACCGGGGCACCCGGTGCCGGGCCAGCAGGTCGACGGCCGGCGCGAACAGCGCGCCCAGCACCATGGCGATCACCAGGGGCACCGCCAGGCCGGAGACCTGCCCGAGCACGGTGACGACGACCGACGCCCCGACCGCGACACCGCCCAGCAGCCAGCCGCGGACCCCCCACAGGTGCAGCCGGGAGGGCCTCCCGGCCGGGATCGAGGTGCCCACGTGCGCGGTCCCTCGGGTCTCAGCGGCCGATGGCGCCGGCGAGGATGCTCGTCACGACCACCGAGGTGATGGTGACCGTGGAGAACCCGGCCACGATCATCTTCGGCAGGATCTCGCCCTCGATCGCGGCGACCTCCTCGGGGCTCTCCCCCGCTCCCTTGGCCGCCTCCTGGGACAGGATCATCGTGCCGGGGAAGCCGTAGAGCGAAGTCAGCCCGATCGCCACCGACATCGGCACGCTGTAGCCCACCAGCTTGCCCACCAGGGCCGCGAAACCGGCGATCCCGACCACCCCGAACAGGAAGGCCAGCAGCAGCGGGAACGCCAGGGCCGCGACGTCGGAGGGCTCGACCGTCGCCAGCGGGGCGAAGACGAGGATCATGATGGCGAGCATCATCAGACCCAGCGCGTCGATGCCGGAGAGCACCGAGGGCCGCAGCACACCGGCCGTGCGCAGCGCGATGCCGAGCAACAGCGCCACCACGAAGGTGTTGAGGATGCCGTCGGTGAGGTTGTTGACCCCGAGGCTGACCAGGACGACGACCCCGACCACCACCAGGGTCCCGGGGGTGGTCTGCAGCGCGGCCGGCAGGCGCGAGGGCGCGACCTCCGCCTGCTCCTGCGTCGCGGGCGCGGCGAGCCGCCCGGCGCGGTACTCCTCCCGGAGCCGCCCGGCCTCCTTGCGCAGGATGAGCGAGGTGAGCGGGAACCCGACGAGCCCCTGGAGAGCGGCGATGAGGACCGGGAAGATCGCGATGCTGGTCAGCCCGACCCCGAGGGCGGCCTCCTGCACGATGAGCACAGAGATGGTGCCCCCGCTGAGCGAGCCGGTGCCGGCGACGATGAAGTCGAGCGCCTGGGCATACCCGTCCGCGGCGGTGCCGCTGATCCGGGGACCGAAGATGAGACCCGCCAGCAGCAGGGACACCCCGATCCCCAGCACGGTGGCCACTCCGACGAGGAACGTCTTCCACTGCTTCTTGAAGTCGTCGAGGCTGATCATCGTGCCGAGGTGAACGATGATGAAGCCGACCACCACCCCGGCCAGCCCGAGCAGGGAGGAGCTGGAGAGCAGGTCCTCGGGGAAGATGTCGGTGAGGAAGCCCACCAGGAAGATGATCGAGGCGACGAAGAGCGACGACAGCAGGGACTGGGTCCTCTTCGCGACGAAGTCGCTCACGGTCCAGACCAGCATGACGACGACGAAGGCAAGGATGGGGTTCATCGGTCCTCCCCTCGAAGGCGGCGACAGGTCGTGACCAGCGTCACCGCGGTGGAGGAGGTCGGCACCACCCGCTTCGGGTGGCCCGGGCAGGACCGGATCGGCGCAGGCTGGGGCCATGGTCCGCTTCCTCGCGTCTACGGCTCTCTACCTGCTCGCGAACGCCCTCGGGCTGCTCGCGGCGGCCACTCTGCTCGACGGCTTCACGCTGCGGCCGTTGGGGTTCGTGCTGAGCGTGCTCATCTTCACCGCGGTGGAGACCCTGCTCGGACCGTTCGTACTCAAGGTCGCGATCCGGTATGCCCCCGCGCTGCGCGGCGGGATCGCCCTCGTCACCACCTTCGTCGGTTTGCTGCTGACCAGTGTCCTGACCGACGGACTCCGGATCGAGGGGGTGCTGACCTGGGTGCTGGCACCCTTCGTGGTGTGGGCCTTCGTGCTGGTCGCCGCCATCCTGCTCCCCCTGGTGCTGTTCCGGAAGGTGCTGGGCGAGCGCAGGTCCGAGACCCGCACCGTGCACCGGGCCTGAGGACCTGCCCGGCCCCTCAGCGGCCCCGGCGCCGCCCGCCCACGACCGACCACGCCAGGGGCAGCAGGGAGGCCCCCATCAGGATCTGCCCGAAGCCCGGGTCCGAGGAGTGCAGGACCGCTCCGGCGAGCAGGAGTGCGGCGAAGACCAGCACCGAGGTCAGCCGTACCACCGACCGCTCCACCCTCGCCACCTGGGCGGTCAGGGTGGGGATCCGGACCACCAGCTCGCCCCGCTCGGCCTGGGTCAGCACCCGATCGGCGCGGCCCGGCAGCACCAGCGCCAGGCGACCCAGAGTGAGGGCCTCGTCGGCCACCGTCCGGGGAAGGCCCTGCCGCTCCTCCTCGAGCAACCTGCTCGCGTAGGGGGTGATGGTGCCCCAGGCGTCGAACTCGGGGTCCAGCCCGGTGCAGATACCGGAGAGGATCCCCATCGACCGACCGAGCAGCAGCAGGTTCTCCGGCACCTGGAACGGCAGCTCACGCAGCAGCTCCCGGAACTGCAGACCGAAGCGCACCAGGTCCTCCGGCGGTATCTGCTGGAGCTCATCCATCCGGAGCCCGCCGAAACGCTGGAACACCTGCTCGGCCGCGGACTCGACCAGGGAGAGGTCGGCGCCGGGGAGCAGCAGGTCCAGCCGGGTGAGTCCCCCGACGAATCGGCCGGCGTCCCGCAGGCCCACCGAGACCAGGATCTCGCGCAACCCGTCCCGCAGCTCGCCCGGGACGTGGCCGACCATGCCGAAGTCGATGAACGTCAGCGTCCAGTCGGGCGCACCGGGTGCCGCGCCCTGCCGGGGGGTCACGAAGAGGTTGCCCGGGTGCGGGTCGGCGTGGAAGAAGGCGTCCGTGAAGATCTGCTGCAGGAAGGCCTGTGCCAGCACCTGGGCGACCTCACCGCGGTCGATGCCGGCGGACGTGATCGCGGCGGTGTCCGCCAGCTTGATGGCCGAGACGTCCTGCAGCGTGAGCACCCGGCGGCTGCTGAGCTCCCACACCACGGCGGGCACACCCACCCTGGGGTCGTCCGCGAAGTTCGCGGCGAAGGTCTCCGCGTTGCCGGCCTCCGCGACGTAGTCGACCTCCTGCAGGGTGGTGGTGGCGAACTCCTCCACGAGCGCCCGGACGTCGGCGCGCTGACGGATGGGGCGGTAGCGCTCCATCCAGCCGCCGACGCGCCGCAGCGCGGCAAGGTCGACCTCGATGACCTGCTGGATGTGCGGACGCTGCACCTTGACCACGACGTCCTGGAAACCCAGCTCGTCAGCCTGCACCTGCCGCAGCCGGGCGCGGTGCACCTGTCCCAAGGACGCCGCGGCGAGCGGGGTGTCCTCGAACCAGGCGAAGCGTTCGTCCACGGGACGGTTCAGCTCGGCGGCGGCGACGGCGCGGATCGCAGCCACGTCTTCGGCGGGAACCTCGTCCTGGAGTCCTGCCAGCTCCTGGGTCACCTCGGGCGGCAGCACGTCCAGGCGCGCCGACAGGAACTGGCCCACCTTGATCATCAGGCCCCCCATGGACACGGCGAGCGCGCGGAAGCGGACGGCCGTGCGGCGGGCCCGCTCGGTGCGGGTGCGCTCCGTGAGCCGTCGCAGCCCCAGCCGCCGCAGCACGATCTCCCACCAGATGAAGGCCAGTGTCACCTGGGCGAAGAACAGGACGATGCGCCAGTAGCGGATGCGCAGGTCTGCTGGCCTCATCGGGTCTCCGGACGGGGTCGGGGAAGGGTAGGCGCCGGTGGCGCCCACCTCAGCCTGCCCCACCGGGGCGGCCGGTGCCCGGCGGGGTCGTCCGCCTGGCACGGCCCACCGGGCGATGACAGGGTGCGAGAGGACCCCACGGCCACCCGTACGGCCGTCCGCCCCCTACCCAGGAGGTCATCCTCATGGACGCACCCCGCTACGACGACCTGCGCGCCCTGCTCGTCAACTGCTCGCTCACCCCCGATGCGGACCGCTCCCACACCGGGCGGCTGCTCGACGTGGTGGACCACCTCATGACCGGCGCCGGGGTGCAGGTCGACCGGCTGCACGCGGTCGAGCACGAGATCGCCCCCGGTGTGCAGCCGGACATGCGTGGGCAGGGCTGGGAACGTGACGCGTGGCCGGACCTGTGGCCCCGGGTGGCGGCAGCAGACATCCTGGTCATCGGAACCCCGCTGTGGCTGGGTGAGGAGTCCTCCGTCTGCCGACGGGTCGTCGAGCGGCTCTACGCCATGTCCGGCGAGCTCAACGAGGCCGGACAGTCGATCTTCTACGGAAAGGTCGGCGGAGCGGTCATCACCGGCAACGAGGACGGGGTCAAGCACACCTCGATGTCGTTGCTCTTCGCCCTCCAGCACCTCGGCCTGATGATCCCGCCCCAGGCGGACGTGGGCTGGCTGGGGATGATCGGCCCCGGACCCTCCTACGGCGACCCGCAGGAGGGTGAGACCCCGGTCGGGTTCGACCACGCCTTCACCCGCCGGAACGCGACGATCATGAGCTGGAACCTCATGCATACCGCCGCCATGCTGCGCCGCGCCGGCGGCCTCCCGACCTATGGCAACGACCGCGACGCGCTGCAGCAGGGCGAACTCTTCGGCTACGCCGACCCTGACCCCGTCCGCACGCAGGAGTGACCGTCCCGAGCGGCCGCCGAGGTGTCCCTAATACCCCTAGGGGGTATACGCTGAGGCATGACCTCGCACCAGCACCACGGTGGGCAGACCACCTCACCGACGCCCGGCGACCACGCGGAGAACGGCGGGCACCCCGCTCACGGTGACCATGTCGCCCAGTTCCGGCAGCTCTTCTGGCTCATGCTGGCCCTGGCCGTGCCGGTGGTGGGGTTCAACGAGACCTTCGCGCACCTGATCGGCTACCACCTGCCCGAGGCCGGGTGGGCCCGCTGGGTCTCCCCGGTGCTGGGCACGGTGATGTATGCCTGGGGCGGGCGACCGTTCCTCACCGGTGCCGTCGACGAGGTCCGTTCCCGGGCACCCGGGATGATGCTGCTCATCGCCCTGGCCATCACCGTCGCCTTCCTCTCCTCCTGGGGAGCGAGCCTCGGGGTGCTGGACGCCGAGCTCGACTTCTGGTGGGAGCTGGCGCTGCTGGTGGTCATCATGCTGCTGGGCCACTGGATCGAGATGCGTTCCCTGGCCCGGACGACCTCCGCGTTGGACTCCCTGGCCGCGCTCCTCCCGGACGAGGCGGAGAAGGTCGACGGCGACGACGTCGTCACGGTGGCCCCCACCGACCTGGTGGTGGGGGACGTGGTGCTCGTCCGCCCCGGCGCGAGCGTGCCGGCCGACGGACGCATCATCGACGGGTCGGCGCACCTGGACGAGTCGATGGTCACCGGTGAGTCCCGGCCCGTGCGACGCGAGCGAGGGGACGACGTGGTGGCCGGCACCGTGGCGACCGACTCGGCCCTGCGCGTGGAGATCACCGCGACCGGGGGTGACACGGCGTTGGCGGGGATCCAGAAGCTGGTGTCGGATGCCCAGGGGTCCTCCTCCCGGGCGCAGCGCCTTGCTGACACCGCTGCGCGATGGCTGTTCTGGTTCGCCCTGTCCGCGGCCGCGCTCACGGCGCTCGTCTGGAGCCTCGCGGGTCTTCCGGACACGGCGGTGGTGCGGGCCGTCACCGTGCTGGTCATCGCGTGCCCCCACGCGCTCGGCCTGGCCATCCCCCTGGTGGTCTCCATCGCCACCGAACGTGCCGCCCGCGCAGGGATCCTCGTCAAGGACAGGCTCGCGCTGGAGTCCATGCGGAACGTCGACGTCGTGCTGTTCGACAAGACCGGCACCCTGACCGAGGGGCAGCCCACCGTCACGGGCGTCGAGCCGGTGGGAGAACACGGGGGCGACGAGGTGCTCGCCCTGGCGGCGGCCGCCGAGTCGACGAGCGAGCACCCCCTGGCCAGGGCTATCACGGGAGCCGCGAAGGACCGCGATCTGGACGTGGCCCACGCGCAGGACTTCTCGTCCTCGCCTGCGGTCGGGGTGAGGGCCGTGGTCGCGGGCGCCGTGGTCGAGGTCGGCGGCCCCCACCTGCTGGAGCAGCACGGCCTACCGGAGCTACCCGTCGCAGACACCTGGCGTGCCGAGGGCGCCATCATCCTGCACGTCCTGGCCGATGCCGAGGTCATCGGCGCACTCCGGCTGGCCGACGAGATCCGGCCCGAGTCCCGCCACGCCGTCGACGACCTGCACGCCCGGGGTGTGCAGGTCGTCATGATCACCGGCGACGCTCGGGCCGTCGCCGACACGGTCGCCCGGGAGCTCGGGATCGACCGTGCCTTCGCCGGGGTCCGACCCCAGGACAAGGCCGCCACGGTCGCCGAGCTCCAGGCCGAGGGACGCGCTGTCGCCATGGTCGGCGACGGGGTCAACGACGCCCCGGCCCTGGCCCAGGCCGACGTCGGCATCGCCATCGGTGCAGGCACCGACGTGGCCATCGGCTCCGCCGGGGTCATCCTGGCCAGCTCGGACCCGCGCGCGGTGCTCTCCGTCATCGAGCTCTCCCGAGCCAGCTACCGCAAGATGAAGCAGAACCTGTGGTGGGCCGCCGGCTACAACCTGCTCTCCGTCCCGCTGGCCGCCGGGGTCCTGGCCCCCGTGGGCTTCGTGCTGCCCATGAGTGTCGGCGCCATCCTGATGTCCGCCTCCACCGTCGTCGTCGCCCTCAACGCCCAGGTGCTGCGCCGTCTGGACCTGACGCCCGCGACGGTGGCGGGGAGGCAGCCTGGCGGGCACCGTGTCATCGGCTCAGGATGACCTTCAGCGCCCCCGTGTCGGCCGCCCGGGCGAACGTGTCGTAGGCCTCCAGGATGTCGGCCAGTGCGAAGTCGTGGGTCACGAACCGTTCGGCGGACAGCTTGTCCTGGGTGACCAGCTTGAGCAGCATCGGCGTGGTGGAGGTACTGACCAGTCCCATGCTGATGGTGAGGTCCATGATCCACAGGTCCTGGAGCGCCAGCTCGACCGGTGCACCGTGCACCCCCACGTTGGCCACCGAGCCGCCGGGTCGGACGATCCGGGTGCAGGCCTCGAACGTCTCGGGAATGCCGACCGCCTCGATGGCGACGTCCACACCCAGTCCGTCGGTCAGGGCCATCACCTGCTCGCGCCAGTCGTCGGTCGAGCTGTCGACGCCGTCGGTCGCCCCGAAGCCCGTCGCCTGCTCGAGCCGGTGCGCGTTGGTGTCCAGCGCGATGACGCGCGCCGCGCCGTAGAGCTCCGCCGTCATCATCGCGGCCAGACCCACCGGCCCCGCCCCGACGACGGCGACCACGTCACCCGGGGTGACCCGGCCATACCTGACCCCGATCTCGAACCCGGTCGGCAGGATGTCGGAGAGCATGACCGCAGCCCGGTCGCTGACGCTGTCGGGGAGCCGGTAGACCGAGTTGTCGGCGAAGGGGACCCGCACCAGCTCCGCCTGGGTGCCGTCGATGAGATGGCCGAGGATCCAGCCGATACCGCTGGCGCCCTCCTCCGCCAGGCAGTGGGCGTAAAGACCCTGGTGGCAGTACGAGCAGGCACCGCAGGCGCTGATGCACGAGATCAGCACCCGGTCCCCCACCGCCACCGAGGTCACCGCGGACCCGACCTCGGTGATCGTCCCGACGCCCTCGTGCCCGAGGGTGCGCCCGTCCGTGACGGCGGGCACGTCACCCTTGAGGATGTGCAGGTCGGTGCCGCAGATGGTGGTCGTGTCCACCCGGACGATCGCGTCGGTGGGCCGCAGGAGCACCGGGTCGGGGACCTCCTCCCACGCCGTGCGACCGGGGCCGTGGTAGACGAGCGCCTTCATGATGCTTCCTCTCGACGGGGGGCGGCCGGTCTGTGCCGGCTCGGCTTCCAGCCTGCTCCCGGCCCGCAGGGCGTACCAGGGTCGAAGGTCCTCACCTGCGTTCCGCGTCCGTGATCAGCTGGGAGACGAGCCTCTGGCCACGGTCCAGGGTCTCCTCCAGCGCGACCAGCGCGGCGTCCACCCGTCCAGCCTCCATCGACCACTTCGCGGCGGCCATGCCCTGGATCAGGTTGTCGTTGATCTCCACCGCCTGCCGGTGGCGCAGCTCCCGCCCCTCGAGCCGCGACCGTGACTCCTCGGCACGGGCCAATCGCTCCGACGCGTCTCCCAGCAGTGCGCCGACCATCACGACCGGCACGGTCTGGGACAGCCACGCCAGCCACGACAGTGCCTCCGACGTCCCCGCAACCCCCACGACGACGAGCCCGGCGGCCACCAGACCGGTGCCGATCCCGCCGGCCCGACCGCACCCCATCGCCACGAGGCTCACCGGGAGCGCGTAGAGCATCGCCACGCTGACGGACGCGTCGTCGAGCACCACCCCCAGCAGGGCGACCGTGAGGAGGAGCGCGGCGCCGACGGCGACGGTGAGACCGGGTCGTCGCCGGAACCAGGGGCCGGCGCGGGCCTGGGTGGTCATGGGAACCTTTCGGTCGTCGTGCACTCCATCCTCCGGTGCACCGGGGGCTGACGGCAGAGGCCTTCGGGACCGATCAGCAGGGCCCAAAGGCCCGACACCGTCGCTCTGGACCGCCCACCCGATACGGTGAAGGGCATGACCACCACCCGCGCGGCCCCCGAGCACATCCGGGTCTACCTGCTGGACGACCACGAGGTCGTGAGGCGGGGCATCCGGGAGCTGCTGGAGGCCGAGCCGGACCTCGAGATCGTCGGCGAGTCCGGACTCGCGGCCGAGGCGACCCGGGGCATCGTCGCGCTGCAGCCGGACGTGGCGATCCTGGACGCGCGGCTCCCCGACGGATCCGGCATCGACGTGTGCCGGGACGTGCTCTCCCAGGTCCCGGGTGTCGCCGCCCTCATCCTCACCTCGTACGACGACGACGAGGCGTTGTTCGCCGCGATCATGGCCGGTGCCTCGGGGTACGTCCTGAAGCAGGTGCGCGGGAGCCGCCTTGTCGAGATGGTCCGCACCGTCGCCTCCGGCCAGTCGACCCTCGACCCCGCGGTCACCGCGAAGGTCCTGGACGGCGTGCGCCGTGGCCGTTCCGGGGGCGCGGACGTGCATGCGCTGACCGGGCAGGAGCAGCGCATCCTCGACCTCATCGCCCAGGGCCTGACCAACCGGCAGATCGGCGCCGAGCTCTTCCTGGCCGAGAAGACGGTCAAGAACTACGTCTCGTCGATGCTGGCGAAGCTCGGCCTCTCCAGCCGGACCCAGGCCGCCGTGTTCGCCGTCCAGCACCCGCCGCACCCCCCGCGATGACACCCCCTGGCCGACCGCTGTGACGGGCACCGACGCGAACTACACGGACCAGGGACCGGCGGTCGACCGGCCCCTCGGCGAGGCCGACTTCGAGGACCTGGTCCAGGAGGTCCGCCACCGGATGGACGGCGCCCGCGATGAGCAGGCTCGTCTGCGCCTGCTCATCGACGCCGTGGTCACGATGGCCGCCGACCTCGACCTGGACAGCGTCCTCGCCCGGATCGTCAGCATCTCCAGCCGTCTGGTGGATGCCCGGTATGCCGCGCTGGGGGTGCTCGAGACCGGACCCGGGCAACGGCTGCGCACCTTCATCCACCACGGGGTCGGCGCCGAGGTCGTCGCCGAGATCGGGGAGCTCCCGGCGGGACACGGGCTGCTCGGTCGTCTGATCGACCACCCTGAGCCGCTGCGCCTGCACGACCTGGCCGACCACCCCCAGTCCTACGGTTTCCCCCCCGGCCACCCCCCGATGCACTCCTTCCTCGGGGTCCCGGTGCGCATCCGCGAGACCGTCTTCGGCAACCTGTACCTCACCGAGAAGGGGGGCGGGGTCGACTTCACCGCCCAGGACGAGGCGATCGTGGTCGCGCTGGCCGGCGCCGCCGGTGTGGTGATCGAGAACGCCAGGCTGTACGAGGAGGCGGCCCGGCGGGAGCGCTGGCTGCAGGCCACCGCGGAGGTGACGGCGCTGCTGTCCGGCTCCGACGACCTGACCGAGGCCCTCGCGATGGTGGTCGGCACGGCGCGGGTGGCCGCCGAGGCGGACGTGGTGTGGATCGTGACCGGCACCGACACGACCACGTTCAGCATCCGGGCAGTCGCAGGCGTCGGCATACCGGAACAGGACGGGCTCCCGTCGGCACCCGCGTCCCCGACGGTCCGCCACGTCATCGAGCAGGGAGAGTCCGTCTCGATCGAGGACCTGGACCAGGAGGAGGGGTTGTTCCCCGACGGCCACCCGCAGGGGTGGCCGCTGCTCCGGTCGGCGGTCCTGGTGCCCCTGGGGCCACCCTCCGGTCTTCAGGGTGCCCTGGTTCTCGCCTGGACGCCCGAGCACGCGGACCGGCACCGCGTCGTCCAGGAGCAGATGCCGGCCGGGTTCGCCCGGCAAGCCGCGCTGGCGCTGCAGGTACTTCGAGCCCGCGAGGACCAGTTCCGGCTCGCCGTCCTCGAAGACCGGGACCGGATCGCCCGGGACCTGCACGACCTGGTCATCCAGCGGCTGTTCGCGCTCGGGCTGCGGCTGCAGGTCATCGCCCCGCAGACCGGTCCGGAGATCGGCCCTAGGCTGGAGAACGCCGTCGACGAGCTGGACACCACGATCAAGGACATCCGGCGGACCATCTTCGCGCTCGGCGCCGCGCACCCGACCGAGGACGTGCAGGCCGAGGTGAGCCGCATCGTGGACCGGGCCGCCGCGACCCTGAAGTTCCGCCCCGAGCTGCGCTTCGACGGACCGGTGCGCACGCTCATCCCCGAGGCCCTGGTGCCCGACCTGCTCGCCGTCGTCGGGGAGGCGTTGTCGAACGCCAGCCGGCATGCCGACCCCTCGAGGGTGCACGTCGTGCTGGCCGTCGGTGACGAGGTGGTCCTCACGGTCACCGACGACGGTCGCGGGATCCCTGAGGGCGTGTCCGAGAGCGGGATCGCCAACCTGCGTCACCGCGCCGAGCATCACGGTGGGGACCTCGCGGTGGAGTCCGCCGAAGGAGGGGGTACGACCCTGCGGTGGCGCGTCCCCCTGCGGTGATCCTCGGCTCAGCGCACGACGTGGACCGGGCAGCGCGCCGACTCCAGCACGCCCCGGCTCACCGACCCCAGCAGCAGCGACCGGAGGTCACCCCGGCCACGGGCTCCTACGACGACCACCGCCGCACCCCGAGAGGCCTCCGCGAGCACCGACGCCGGTCGGCCCTGCAGCACGTGCTCCTCGATGACGAGACCCGGGTGCTCCTCCTGGAGCTTCGCCCGCGCCGCCGTCACGTGCGCCTCGGCGCCTCGCCGGGCGGACTCGAGGCTCTCCTGCCGCCATTCGTCGTCGAGCAGGTACACCCGGCTCCAGTGGTCCGCGGCAGGAGCGTCCCAGGCGCTGACCAGGTGCAACGGGGCATCGTCACGGACGGCAAGATCTGCTGCAGCCGACAGGGCGCGTGCACTGCCCTCGGAGCCGTCCAGGCCGACCACGACCGGTGCCTGCGTGCCGGACTGCCCGGGTGTCTCCGGGGGCACGACCACCACCGGGCAGTCCGCGCCGGCCGTCACCGCGAACGCTACCGACCCGACCACGGCCCCGGTCACCCGATCGTGACGACCGTCCCCGACGACGACCAGGTCGGCCCGGTGGGAGAGGCCGACCAGCGCCGCGGCCCCCGCCAGCGTGCTGGTGCGACCGCGGACGACGAGGCCGGGGGCGACCTCCCGGGCGAGCCGGACACCCGAAGCCACACGCTCCTCGGCCCGGGTCCGCGCATCCGAGGGAGTCCAGGCCCGGACGAGGTGCGGTGCCGTCCACAGGTCGAGGTCGTAGGCGAAGACGACCACGAGCTCCTTCCCGCGTCGGCGTGCTTCGTGCGCAGCCCAGCGCACCGCCGCCTCCGACTCCGGTGACGCGTCGTAGCCCACGACCACCGTGCCCTCGGTATCGTTCATCGGTCCTCCTCCGGTCCTCCGGCCGGTATGCCGGGACCCCTGTCGACGCTAGGCGCGGGTGCGCGGCCGCACCAGGGGCGAAGGTCCCGGAGGAAGGGCCTCCCGGGCCGGGCGGGGAGAGCCTGCAGGCAGACCCGTCGCTGGGTCGGTTGCGGATCACGCCCGGATGGGCGATCCTGGTCTCGCCTCTAGAGGGATGGGCAGCCACCACCGCCGAAAGCGTGTGCATGTCCAGCTACCCCTCCTTCCGCGACCGCCCCCGGATCGCCGTGCTCACGGCCGCCTCGCGGGACCACGACCACCTCCTCGGCCACGTCGACGGCCTGGCCGTCAGCACCTGGCCACCCGACGCACACGTCGTCGTCTCGGTCCAGGACCGCGCGCTGACCCGCGGGCGCCTGCCGATCCGCAGCGACCGGTGGAGCACCGACGTGCACGTCCTGGCGTCGCGGCACCCCCACTGGCTCCTTCCGGCGATGCATCTCGCCGCAGCTCGGGCGCTACGGCATGCACCCGACGTGCTGATCTACCTGTCGGTCCACTGCATACCGTCCCCGCGCCTGATCAGGACTCTGGTGGAGGAGGCGATGGCCAACCCGTCCACGGCACCGACGCTGTGGTCCGGCAAGGTGGTCCCACTGATGCCCTGCCCCGGTCCCGCCTACCCGGTGCGTCAGCTGGATGAGCTGATCCTGCGGGCACCGGGCATCCAGGAGGACAGCACCTCCCCACCCTGGTCGGAGGCCTTCGCTGTGCGTGCCACCGACTGGTCCTCCGTCTGGTCGAGGGTCGAGCAGGAGCTGCCGTTCACCAACGACCTGGCGGCCGTGACCCAGGTGCTGCGCGATTGCCGGGTACAGATGCGCACGGTCAGCGGCGGCGTCGCCTACCGTCAGCACGGGTCTCCCGCGCGCACCGCCGTCGCAGCGGCTGCCGGGGCCTGAGGAGCGACGGGCAGGGGCATGGGCCTGTCGGACTCCGGGCCGACGGCTCGGTCGCACCCCGACCTCCCTGTTCCTGCATGCTGCTGACCTCTCCGCCGACGGCATGGACACCGACCGCCGCCACCTGGACCGGCGTGCAGCGAGCCCACCCGAGGGAGGACATCAGGGCTCGCTGCGGAGCGGACACCCGTCGAGACCAGGGTGTGCCGACGCCGGTGGGCTGGGTAACGTGTCCGCCATGCCAGGAGGAGATATCCACGCGCGCATGCGTCAGGTCGCCCGCGAGGTGGACGCTGCCGACGACCTCGAGCAGGCCGGCGACCGGATCTGTGCTGCAGCCGTGGAACTGCTCGGAGGACATGCTGAGGCTGGGATCTCCTACGCCCAACGTGGTCGGGGGGTGGAGAACATCGGTGCCACCTCGGACTCTGTCCGACACGGGGACGCGCTGCAGGTGGAGCTGGGCGAAGGTCCGTGCCTGGACGCCGCCTGGAACCAGGAGCAGGTCGTCGCCTCCGACCTGGCCCACGAGCAGCGGTGGCCGCGTTGGGGTCCGACCATGGTGCGTGAGTACGGGATCACCAGCATGCTGTGCACGCAGCTCTTCACCACGAGGGAACAGCTCGGTGCCCTGAACATCTACTCCACCGACCGCGATGCCTTCGACGAGGAGGCACAGGAGCTCGCGCGGCTGCTGGCCGTGCACGCGGCGCTCACCGTCGCGGCGGCACAACAGGTCCAACACCTGACGATCGCCATCGACAGACGAACGACCATCGGCAAGGCGTTGGGCATCATCATGGTCCAGCACGACCTCGACGACGCGCGCGCCTTCGCCGTCCTACAGCGTCTGTCCAGGCACGGGAACCGGAAGCTCTACAGCATCGCCGAGGAGGTCGTCCGCACCCGTCGGCTCACCGGCATCGACTCCTGAGCTCGGGGTGGCGCGGTCTCTTGCACACGTGCGCCCCGGTGCTCTAGCGTCTACCCGTCGCCACTTGTTGGCGGTCGTTGCCCCGGACCCGGCAGCGCGTCCATGCACGCCTGACGCAGCTACCAGTCACGGGGGTCTTCCTTGTCAGCACATCTAGATCGTCGTCCGCCACCTCTCGCGCTCCTGGCGCCTGCGCGCACCCACGCCACCGACGAGGTCGACGAGATCTCCTTGCCGCCGCTGCTCCGACAGGACCGCACCGACAGGGGGGCTCGCAGATGATCCCCTACCCCTGGGAGATCGGCCGTACCTGTGAGGACGTGCCGCAGGAGGAACGCCGGGCACGGCGGAACCCGGGCAGGTCCCCTGCACCGGATGAGCCGCATCCCGAGACATCGCAGACTGCATCCACCTCGCCTCGACCGCGCACCTCGCCACCGTGGACCGAGCGTCGGTAGATGGTCGGCGGAGGCGTCGGGAGAGCGTCGTCGTCGGAGCGGCGGGCGCGGGCATACTGCGGGCCTGCTCACGGGCAGGCGTGGGACCTCCAGGGGGCTACCGCTCCGCCCCTCCTGTGGGAGTCAGGTGCGGACACGGGGAGTGTGAGCTACCGGCTGGTGCACCATCCGGTGACCCGCCGGCCGGCCCGTGACCATGGGGGAAACCTCATCTACATGCCGGTCAGGTACGGGTTCGAGACATGAGGCGACCGGTGGCGGACGCAACTGGTGGCGAGTGCGCCCGAGCGACTACGGTGAGGGCCGACGTCCGGACACACCAGTTCAGAGCTCGAGCGGCACGGGAGCGACATGGATGAAGGGCGGATGGGCCGTATCCGGCACCTGTTGAGCCACGAAGGGGATGCGGACACGGACCCCAGCACTGCTGTCGGCCAGCTGACGCGGCAGTGCCGCGCCCTGGCTCGGGCGGTGTCGGCCTGCGGTGCTGGGATCAGCGTCATCGACGCGGAACGCCTCGGGATGTCCCTGGCCACCTCCGGGCCGCGGGCCACCGAGCTCGACGGACTGCAGTTCACCGTCGGGGAGGGCCCGTCGCTCGAGGCCTTCGACCTGCGCCGTCCTGTGCTGGAGCCGGACCTCAGCATCGGCGGTGGGACACGCTGGCCGGGGTATACGCCGGCGATCTCCGAGCTGGGGGTCCGGTCCGTGTTCGCGTTCCCGATGCAGGTGGGTGCCGCGCGGCTCGCGGTGCTGGCCCTCTACCGTGAAGAGACGGGGCCACTGCCCTCGGCATCCTTGAACGACGCGCTGGACTTCGCCGCCCTGGGGGTCGAGACCATGCTCACCAGCGCACCCAACGGCGACCTCATCCAGGACGCCGAGGGTGTGCTGGACCACCACGCCGAGGTCTACCAGGCCCAGGGCATGGTCATGGTGCAGCTCGGGATCCCCTTGGACGAGGCCATGGTCCGGATGCGCGCGCACGCCTATGGCCACAACATCCCCCTGTCGCGGCTGGCCACCGATATCGTGGCCAACAGGACCACCCTGGACGGGGATCACGTCGATGGGACCCGACCAGATGCTTGAGGAGACGCAATGAGCACCATTCCCGCTGACCGTCTGGCGGCGGCCTTCGTCGAGATCGCCGACACCCTGGTCGACGAGTTCGACCTGATCGAGTTCCTCCAGATGGTCACCACCCGGACTACCGAACTCACCAGTGTCGCTGCCGCCGGTCTGCTCCTCGCGGACCCGCAGGGCAACCTGGCCTTCATGGCGGCCTCGGACGAGTCGGTCAAGCTTCTGGAGCTGTTCCAGGTCCAGAAGGTGGAAGGTCCGTGCCAGGACTGCTTCCGGCAGCGGGCACCGGTCGTCAACGCCGACCTACGCCACGCGCGCGACTCCTGGCCGGCTTTCGCCCCCCGAGCTGTCGCCGCCGGCTACCGCTCGGTCCACGCCATCCCGTTGCGCCACCGCTCCGAGGTCATCGGAGCCCTCAACCTCTTCGGCACCGATGTCGGCCACCTGGCGCCCAGCGACGTCCGCATCGTGCAGGCGTTGGCTGACATCGCGACGATCGGGCTGCTCCAGGAGCGCAGCATCCGACGGAGCCACGTGCTCTCGGAGCAGCTCCAGGGGGCCCTCAACAGCCGGATCATCGTGGAGCAGGCGAAGGGTGCGCTGGCCCAGCTGCGCGGGGTCAGCGTGGACGAGGCCTTCCTGATGCTGCGGGCGTACTGTCGCCGCACGGGGCAACGGCTCGGTGAGGTGGCCTCCGAGGTCATCGTGGACACGTCCAGCCACCCGGACCTCACCCGAAGACCCTGAGAGAGCAGCCTCGTCGCACGCGGGTGCGAGGCTCGACCGTCCGATGACGATATGGACGATGTCCCCCGACGTTCGGGCACGAGGAGGGTGCGGTGGTGACACGGCGTCACGACTCGTCGCGGCCGCCGAGCAGGGGTGAGGGCGCTCTCCTGGCCGGGGTGGTGGCCCTGCTCTTCGTGATCGTCCCCGTCATCGGTGACGTGGTCGCGGTGCCGGTCGCCCTCGTCGCGGTGGTCCTGGGACTGCGGGGCTACCTGCGCGAGGAGGCGGGCAGCTCCTGGCGATACGTCGTCGGCGCGGCCGCCGGGCTGTTCTCCCTCTTCGCCATCCTGCTGATGATCGCCGCGACGGGGCTGCCGTGAGTGGAACTGATCACACCTTCACCAGCCGCATGAGCGGCTTCCGGTCGTTCTGGTGTCCGGAGGGGGACTTGAACCCCCACGCCCGTTAAGGGCACTAGCACCTCAAGCTAGCGCGTCTGCCATTCCGCCACCCGGACAGGGTGTGCTGCTCACTCGTGGGGAGTGGGCAACGACAGACAAGGCTAGCACGCTCAGGAGGGCGGTCCGCGCCAGTCCGGAGGCCCGGTGCGGACCAGTGCCGGGTCGTCCTCGGCGAAGCTGCGCACCGGCCCCGGAGGGGTCAGCGGGCCCTCGAACCGGACCGTGACGACACCCCTACCACTCCCCCACACCCACCCGGCACCGTGCTGCGCGTGGTGCACGTCCTGACCGGTCCGCCACCCCGGGCGTTGCCCGTCGGCGCCCTGCTCGACCAGGTCGTCGGCGCCCGCCGGCACGGGCTCGTCCGCTCCGCCGACGACGTCGGGCAGGTCCGCGACGTCCGCACCGGGGTAGGCGGTGTCCAGCAGGAGCTCCTCCTGCGCGTGCGCGGTGAGCCCTGCCACCCCCAGGCCCAGCAGCCGCAACCCCGAGCTCACGTCGACGGCCCCGAGCAGTCTCCGCGCCTCCCGGAGGATGACTGCCTCCTCCCCGGTGGCGAAAGCCAGGGTCCCGGAGCGGGTCTGCGTGGTGAAGTCGTGCTGGCGGGCCTTGACGGTGATGGTGCGGGCGAAGACCCCGGTGGCCGCCAGCCGGCCGGCCAGGCCGTGCGCCATCCGGGCCAGGTCGGCCTCCAACCGGGCCCTGTCGGTGACATCGGTCTCGAAGGTCTCCTCCGAGGAGATCGACTTCGCCTCCCGCTCGGTGACGACCGGACGCTCGTCCTGCGCGCGGGCCAGCCGGTGCAGCGCCCCTCCCTGGGCGGCACCGAAGATGGCGACCAGGTCCGGCTCCGACATCCGCTCGAGCTCGGCCACGGTGTCCACCCCGAAGCCGTGCAGCCGGGAGGCGGTGGCCGGTCCGATGCCCGGGATCGCCCGCACGGAGAGGGCGTGCAGCACCCGCAGCTCCTCCCCCGGGGGCACCAGGGTGATCCCGGCCGGCTTGTCCATCTCGCTGGCCAGCTTGGCCATCATCTTGCTGGTCGCGACGCCGATGGACGCGGTCAGCCCGCCGGTCTCCGCGGTGATCCGGTCCAGCAGCGCGGTGCACCAGCCCCGCAGCTCGTCGCCCTCCCAGCCCGGCGGGTCCGGGGCCGCCCCGAGATCGACGTAGGCCTCGTCCACGGAGACCTGCTCGACCAGCGGGGACTGCTCCCGCAGCAGCTCCATCACCACCCGCGAGCTGGCCCGGTATGCCTCGAAGCGGCCACCCAGGAACGCGGTGCCGGGCGGGCACCGGCGCCGGGCCTCCGCGGTGGGCATCGCCGACCGCGCCCCGAACCGGCGCGCCTCGTAGGAGGCGGTCGCCACCACCCCGCGGCCCGCGGTGCCGCCGACGACCACCGGGCGCCCCCGCAGCGAGGGCTTGTCGCGCTGCTCCACCGCCGCGAAGAAGGCGTCCAGGTCGAGGTGCAGGATGCACCGACGCGTCTCACCCGGCATACCGCCAACTGTGTCACGCGGCACCGACCATCGTGTGCGGCGCCGACCGGCCCGGGTTAGGTTCGGAGCATGAGTCTTGAGCGCACCCTCGCACCGCACCCGACCGAGAACCTCCCCGCCGCACCGGCGGAGCTGACGGTCACCAGCACCGACTTCACCGACGGCGGGCCGCTGCCGGAGAGCGCCGGCTTCGGTTTCGGCAACACGTCCCCGCAGCTGTCCTGGAGCGGCGCCCCGGAGGGCACCCGCTCCTACCTGCTGGTCTGCCACGACCCGGACGCCCCGATCGTCGGCGGCTTCACCCACTGGGCGATCGTCGGCCTCCCGGCCGAGGTCACCGAGCTGGCCACCGGCGCCGGCAGCTACGGCAGCCAGCACGGGGAGGGCTCCGCGACGCTGGCCAACGACTTCGGGACCAAGGACTGGGCCGGCTGCGCCCCGCCCGAGGGCGACGTGGCCCACCGCTACGTCTTCACCGTGTGGGCCCTGGACACCGACAACACCGGCCTGGACTCCTCGGCCTCGGTCGCCAAGGCGCAGTTCCAGACCCTCGGCAACGTGCTGGCCCGGGGTTCGGTCACCGGCACCTACCAGCTGTGAGCACGGACTGGGTCCCCGCCCTGGATCGCCCGGACCTGCTGGCCGCACCGGTCCTGCACGCCCTGCGGTCGATGCAGGACGCGGGCACCGACGTGGACCGGGTAGAGGTCACCGAGATCGACCCTGACCAGGCCGACACGGCCGTGCTCGTCGAGGCCACGGGGTGGGCCATGGAGGACATGGCCAACTGCATCGTCATCTCCGGCAGCCGGGCCGGGGAGGAGCGGGTGTGCGCGGCGCTGGTGCTCGGGCATACCCGGGCCGACGTGAACACCACGATCCGCAAGACGCTGGACGTCCGAAAGTGCTCGTTCATGCCGATGGACGCCGCGGTGGAACGCACCGGCATGGAGTACGGCGGCATCACCCCGGTCGGCCGCCCCGACGACTGGCCGGTGCTGGTCGACGCCCGGGTGACCGGTCGCGAGCACATCGTCATCGGCTCCGGGGTGCGCCGCAGCAAGCTGCGTCTGCCGGGGGCGATGGCGGCGGAACTGCCGGGCGCCCGGGTCGTCGACGGGCTCGCCGTGGAGGTCCCGGCCGGATGAGCGTCACGACCGCGCCGACGGCCGCCGAGGACCGCAGCGCCTACCGGGCGGTGACCATCTTCCCGCTGCTGGTGCTCGCCGCCGGCGCCCTCGGGTATGCCTTCGCCGGCCCGATCTCGACCCAGTCCGGGCTGATCACCCCGCTGCTCGGGGTGATCATGTTCGGGATGGGCCTGACCCTGACGCTGCCCGACTTCCGTCTGGTGCTGACCCGCCCGCTGCCGGTGGTGCTCGGGGTGGCCGCCCAGTACGCGGTGATGCCGCTGGTCGGCCTGGGGATCTCGCTCGCGCTCGGGCTGCCGGACGAGATCGCCGCCGGGGTCATCCTCGTCGGCTGCGTCCCCGGCGGCACCGCCAGCAACGTGGTGGCCTACCTGGCGCGCGCCGACACCGCCCTGTCCGTGACGATGACCTCCGTGTCCACGCTGCTCGCGCCGGTGCTCACACCGCTGCTGACGTTGTGGCTGATCGGGGAACGGCTCCCGGTGGACGGGATGGGGATGGCCACCACGATCGTGCAGATCGTGCTGATCCCGGTCGTCGGCGGACTGCTGGTGCGCACCTTCCTGCCCGGCCTGGTCCGGCGGGTGCTGCCGGCCCTGCCGTGGTTCTCGGTGCTGGTCATCTGCGTCGTGGTGGCCGTCGTGGTGTCGCTGTCGGCGGACCAGCTGCTGGCCGCCGGTCTGCTCGTCACGGTCGCGGTCGTCCTGCACAACGGGCTCGGTCTCGGCCTGGGGTATGCCCTGGGCCGGCTGACCGGTCTCGGCGAGCGCTCGGCGCGCACCATGGCGATCGAGGTCGGCATGCAGAACTCAGGCCTGGCCTCCGGGCTGGCCGCGACCTTCTTCACCCCGGTCGCGGCCCTGCCGGGCGCGGTCTTCTCGGTCTGGCACAACCTGTCCGGCGCGATGCTCGCCGGGTGGTTCCGGCGCCGGGACGCCCGCGCCGCGCGGGACGCTACCTGAGGGCCCAGAACGCCACCGCGGAAGCCGCGGCGACGTTCAGGCTGTCCACTCCCCCGCCCATCGGGATCGTCACCACCAGGTCGGCGGCCTCGACGGTGCGGGGGGACAGCCCGTCCCCCTCGGTGCCGAGCACCAGGGCCAGGCGCCCTGGCGGGTCCCGCTCGAGCTCCGCCAGGCTCACGGCCCCGTCGGCCAGCGCCAGGGCCGCCACCGTGAAGCCGCGCTCCTGCAGCGCGGCGACACCCTCCGGCCAGGGGTCCACCCGGGTCCAGGGCACCTGGAACACGGTGCCCATCGACACCCGCACGGACCGGCGGTAGAGCGGGTCCGCGCAGCGGGGGGTGACCAGCACCGCGTCGACCCCGAGGGCGGCGGCGGAGCGGAAGGCGGCACCGACGTTGGTGTGGTCCACCACGTCCTCGAGGACGGCGACCCGGCGGGCGCCGGCGAGCACCTCGTCCAGGGCGGGCAGCTCGGGGCGGTGCATGGCCGCGATCGCCCCCCGGTGCAGGTGGAAGCCGGTCATCTCCTCGATCACCCGCGGGTGGCCGATGTAGACCGGGGTGCCCGCGGCCAGCGCCGGCCCGACCAGGTGGCCGAGGTCGCGCGCCCAGCGGGGCGTGAGCAGCAGCGAGCGCATCCGGTGCCCGGCGCCCAGGGCCCTGGCGATCACCTTGTCGGACTCGGCCAGGTAGAGGCCCTGCTCCGGCTCCAGCACCCGGCGCAGGGCCACGTCGGTGAGCCGGAAGTAGTCGCGGACCCGGGGGTCGTCCGGGTCGTCCACGAGGACGACCCCGTCCGGCAGGTCCTCGGGCGCCACCTCGCTCATGTGAGGAGCAGGTTGACGATGGCGACGGTGCCGATGACGACGATGACGCCGCGCAGCAGGGCCGGTGGCATCCGACGCCCGACCCGGGCCCCCAGCACCCCACCGAGCAACGAGCCGCAGCTGATCAGCAGCACCACCGTCCAGTCGACCACCTCCGGCGCGACGACCAGGAAGACGAGGGCGGCGACCAGGTTGACGATCATCCCGAGCACGTTCTTGATCCCGTTGATCTGCTGCAGCGAGTGCGGCAGCAGGATGCTCATCAGGCCCAGCAGCAGCACCCCCTGGGCGGCGCCGAAGTAGCCGCCGTACATGCCGGCCACCAGGACGCCCAGCAGCAGCGCCACCCACCGTCCCGTGCTCACCTGGCCGGTGCGTCCGGTGCTCGTCGTGGCGGCCCAGCGCTGCAGCCGCGGCCCGGCCAGCACCAGCACCAGCGCGAGCAGGATCAGCACGGGCACGATCGCCTCGAAGGCCGCTGGCGGCAGCACCAGCAGCAGCAGGGCGCCGGTGACCGAGCCGAGCAGGCTGGCCGGTGCGAGCCGGCGCAGCATCGGGCCCAGGCTGCGCAGCTCGTGCCGGTACCCCCAGGCGCCGGTGAGGCCCCCCGGCACCAGTCCCAGGCTGTTGGAGATGTTGGCGGTGACCGGGGCATACCCGAAGAACAGCAGGGTGGGGAAGGTGATCAGCGTGCCCGAGCCCACGATGGTGTTGATGGTGCCGGCCGCGAGGCCGGCCAGCACGATCGCCGCGATCTCGAACGCGCTCACCGCGGTTCCGGCTGGGGCGCCTCCGGCTGCGCGGCCCGTGCCGCCCACCGCTGGCCGTGCCGCTCCACGACCAGGGGTATGCCGAAGGTGCTGGACAGGTTCTCCGCGGTGAGGGTGACCTCGATCGGGCCGGCCGCGACGACCCGGCCGCCGCTGATCATCAGGATGTCGGTGAAGCCGGGCGGGATCTCCTCGACGTGGTGGGTGACCAGCACCATCGCCGGGGCCTCCAGGTCGAGGGCGAGCTCGCTGAGACGACCCACCAGGTCCTCCCGGCCGCGCAGGTCGAGGCCTGCCGCGGGCTCGTCCAGCAGCATCAGCTCGGGGTCGGTCATCAGCGCACGGGCGATCTGGACCCGCTTGCGCTCACCCTCGGAGAGGGTGCCGAAGCGGCGGGTGGCCAGGTGCGAGACCCCGAGCGTCGAGAGCAGCTCTGCGGCGCGGCGCTCGTCGTGCTCGTCGTACTCCTCACGCCAGCGGCCCAGGACACCGTAGGCGGCGGTCACCACCACGTCGCTGACCCGTTCCTCGGCGGGGATCCGGTCGGCCACCGAGGCGCTCGAGACACCGATCCTAGGGCGCAGCTCGAAGACGTCGACGGTGCCCAGCACCTCACCGAGGACCCCGGCGACGCCGGTGGTGGGGTGCATCCTGGCCGCGGCCAGCTGGAGCAGCGTGGTCTTGCCGGCGCCGTTGGGGCCGATCACCACCCAGCGCTCACCCTCCTCGACCGACCAGTCCACCCCGGTGAGCAGGTCCGTGCTGCCCCGGCGCACTCCGACACCGGCGAATTCCAGGACATCGCTCATGGCGGATCACTCTAGTCAACGCCCGACGACCTACCATCGCCCCCATGCCCGATCACGAGCTGCCCGCCAGCGTCCGCGTCGCGCTGTGGGCCACCACCGCCCTCTCCGGTCGCATCGACCCTGCCGAGGTGGCGCCCAGGGCGTTGCCCGACCTCGACGACTGCACCGGCCTGCTGGAGACGTTGACGCTCTGGCAGAGCCTCGGGGAGCATGCCGTCCTGGTGGCACTCCCCCGCCCGGGCGACCTCACCGGCCTGCCGCCGAGCGGGCCGGAGCTGCAGGCCGCCGCCGCGCTGGCCCAGGAGTGCGTCTACATCCCGGCGCTCGGCGGGGCGCTGGTGCCGACGCTGGAGGAGTACGGTCCGGTCGCGGACCGCGGCTGGTCCGTCCGCTGGGACACCTACCCCGCGGGGCCGGTCGCCACCCACCGGGTGGAGGCCCTCGACCTCGGGCAGGTGGAGCTGTCGCTGCGCACCGAGCTGGCCGAGCTCACCGAGCAGCTGCTGGCGGTGGGCGGCGCGCCCTTCGGTCCGGGAGCCGGCGAGGGCCTGGCGCGGGCCCGCAGCGCCACCGACCAGGGCAGGTGGGGGCTGCCCGAGGGCATACCCGGGCGGGCGGCACGGCTGATCAGCCTGGCGGGGACGGTGCTCACGCTCACCGACGCCGGGCTGGACCCGGCCTCGGAGTCCGCGGACCTGGCCACCACGCGCAGCCGCGCCCAGGCCCTGCAGCAGCTGCAGCGCAGAGCCTCAGGGGCCCTGGCCGATGCCACCAACACCGCTGTTCTGCACCTCGCGGGGTGGCGCTGACCTGCACCGATGTAGGTGAAGGGTCAACAGACCCAACTTTTGCCCAGTGCATACCCTCCCTTGACCCACAGCCGAGCGCGACCTCCCTAGCGTCGTGGGTATCCACTGGACGCAACGGGAGGAATCGTCATGGACACGGCCAGCACCAGGGATGACCACGGGGCCGGGGAGCACGAGACCGGGAACCAGCAGGACGGACGGGGGTGGCGGGTCAGTCGCCGGACGGTGCTGGGGGCCATGTCGGTCGCCGGTGCCGGCATGCTGGGGACGCCGGCCTGGGCCGAGGAGACCCGGGACGCTGCGGCACTGCCCGCGGAGCACCTGCCGAGCGCACGGGAGATGGACGCGCAGGCGATGCGCAGCTTCTCCCGGATCCGCGGGGTGGAGGTCTACTACGGCACCCAGACCTCACCGCTGCGCACGTGGAGCTGCACGTCCGGTTTCTACGGCCGTCTGGGCGACTGGATGGACACCTTGTCGGCGTGGTCCGGCCAGGCGGGTCACGGGCCGGTGAAGTCCATCGGGAGCGCCGGGTTCTACGTGAACAAGGCCGGTCAGCACGGGGCGGGCACCGCCATGGACCTCAGCATCGTGCGCTGGTCCGGCGGGCGGAACAGCAACATGTTCAACGGCGATCACGCCTCGGGGAACCGCACCCGGCGGCGGCGTTACTTCGCGGTGGAGGCGACCTTGCGGCGGCACTTCCGCTACTGCCTGGACGGCAACTACAACGCGGCCCACGCCAACCACTTCCACGTCGACGTGGGCGGTCTGCCCAACCGCCGGCTGCTGCACGGGTCCCGCGCGGACACCGTCTTCGTCCAGGCGGTCGCCAACAACTTCCTCGGGGCCGGGATCGCGGTCGACGGGGTCTGGGGGTCGCGCACCCAGCAGGAGGTCACGAAGCTGAAGAACCGGCTCGACGTCTCCGGCGACCTGCAGCGCAACCAGGCGGCGGTCGGCAAGCTGCTGCGCGGGATCGCCGTCCACGGCTTCCGTGACCAGGCCATCTGAGGGGAGCTGACGATGACGCACGGATCACAGGACGGAACCCGGGCCGATCGGCCGGGCCGGCGGATGTCACGACGGGCGGTACTCGGAACTGCCTCGGTGGCCGGGGCCGGCCTGCTGGGCGTCCCCACGGCCGCACGCGCCACCACGGGCCGAGGGTCGCACGTCCCGGCCCCCGCGTCGATGGCACCGCTGGACCTCATCGCCTTCTCCAGCATCCAGGGCGTGCCGGTCTACTTCGGGCTGCAGACCTCTCCCCGCACCTGGTACTGCACGTCGACCTTCAGCAGCCGGTTGCAGACCTGGATGAGCACCCTGGCGTCGTGGTCCGGCGCCGCCGGCTACGGCGCGGTGTCCTCGATGGGCAGCGCCGGCTTCTACGTCGACAAGGCCGGTCAGCACGGCGCCGGCACGGCGATGGACGTGAGCATCGTGCGGTGGACCGGTGGCCAGGTCAGCGACATGTTCACCGGTGACCACGCCTCCGCCAGCCGCACCCGGCGACGCCGGTACTTCGCGGTCGAGGCCACCCTGCGCCAGCACTTCCGGTTCGTGCTGGACGGCAACTACAACGCCGCCCACGCCAACCACTTCCACGCGGACGTCGGGGGTATGCCGGAGCGCCGGCTCCTGCAGGGCTCGCGCTCGGACGTCGTCTACCTCCAGGCGGTGGCCAACGACTTCCTCGGTGCCGGCATCGCGGTGGACGGGATCTGGGGCCCGCAGACGCAGGGACAGGTGGACACCCTGAAGAGCCGACTGGGGGTCGCCGGGGACCTGCAGACGAACCAGACCGCGGTGGGCACCCTGCTGCGGGGCATCGCGGCCCGCGGGTTCGCCGACCAGGCGATCTGAGCCGGACCGGACCTCTGGGCCGGAGGGCGGGGCGCTCAGCCCAGGCGGGGTGCCCTGCCCTCCAGCACGGCCCGGTAGACCTCGACCGTGCGCTCGGCCACCGTCGTCCAGCTGAAGTGCTCCACCGCGCGGGCGCGTCCCTCCTCGCCCCGACGGCGCGCCTCCTCCGGGTCGGCGACGGACTCGACCAGCGCGCGACCGAGGTCCGCGACGAAGGCCTCCTCGTCGACCGGGGTGCCGGTGCCGTCCTGAACCTGCTCGATGGGCACCAGCCAGCCGGTCGTCCCGTCCACCACGACCTCGGGGATGCCCCCGGTGGCGGTGGCCACCACCGCCGCGCCGCAGGCCATCGCCTCCAGGTTCACGATGCCCAGCGGCTCGTAGACCGACGGGCAGACGAAGACGGTGGCGTGCGAGAGCACCGCGATCACCTTGTCCCGGGGCAGCATCTCCCCGACCCAGACGACCGCGGCGGCATCCGGGCCACGGTCCTCGCGCAGCTGGTCGACGAGGGCGATCACCTCGGCCTCGATCTCGGGAGTGTCCGGGGCACCGGCGAGCAGGATGATCTGCACGTCGTCGTCGAGGGCCCGGAGCGCCTTGAGCAGGTAGGGCAGGCCCTTCTGACGGGTGATCCGGCCGAGGAAGACCACGCTGCGCGCCTCGGGGTCGAGGCCCCGGTCGCGCAGCACCTGGGCTGCTCCCGGGGAGGTGTCCCGCTGCCAGAGACCGGCGTCGATGCCGTTGTGCACGACGTGCACCTTCCCCGGATCCACCGACGGGTATGCCGTCAGGATGTCCGAACGCATCCCGGCCGAGACGGCGATGATGCCTGCGGCGCCCTCGTAGGAGACCTTCTCCGCCATCGAGGAGATGCCGTAGCCGCCGCCGAGCTGCTCGGCCTTCCACGGCCGCAGGGGTTCCAGGCTGTGCGCACTGACCACGTGCGGCACCTCGGCAAGCAGACCCCCCAGGTGCCCGCCCATGTTGGCGTACCAGGTGTGGCTGTGCACCAGGTCGGCGCCTCCCTCGGCGACGTCCCTGGCCATCAGCAGGTCCACCCCCAGGGTGCGCAGCGACCCGTTGGCGTCGACGAGGTCAGGCGGGACGGCATACCCCGTGGTGCCGGGCTCGTCCACCGGCTCGTCGAAGGCCCTGACCTGCACCTCCATCCCCTCCCGGGCGCGTAGCGCACGGGTCAGCTCCGCGACGTGGACACCGGCCCCTCCATAGATGTGGGGCGGGTACTCGCGGGTGAGGATGTCGATGCGCACCCGCCCAACCTAGCCGGGCGGAGCCGCCCCTCGCCAGAGGTTGACGCAGCGTCTAGGTTGTTCCCATGGCAGCGCAACGAGGCACTCGGCTGAAGGTCCTGGCGATCGTCCTGGCGGGCGGGGAGGGGAAGCGGCTGATGCCGCTGACCGCCGACCGCGCCAAGCCGGCGGTCCCTTTCGGCGGGATCTACCGCCTCATCGACTTCGCCCTGTCGAACATCGTCAACTCCGGCTATCTCAAGATCGTGGTGCTGACCCAGTACAAGTCGCACAGCCTGGACGCGCACATCACCAAGACCTGGCGGATGTCGACGCTGCTCGGCAACTACGTGGCGCCGGTCCCGGCGCAGCAGCGGCTGGGCAAGAACTGGTTCGCCGGGTCCGCCGACGCGATCTACCAGAGCCTGAACCTGGTGCACGACGAACGGCCCGACATCGTCGTCGTGGTCGGCGCGGACCACGTCTACCGGATGGACTTCGCGCAGATGGTGGAGCAGCACGTGGAGACCGGGGCCGCATGCACGGTCGCCGCTATCCGGCAGCCGATCGGGCTGGCGGACCAGTTCGGCGTGATCGACGTGCAACCGGAGGACCCGCGCAAGATCAAGGAGTTCCTGGAGAAGCCGCAGGACCCGCAGGGGCTGCCGGACTCCCCCGGCGAGGTGCTGGCCTCGATGGGCAACTACGTCTTCACCGCGGACGCGCTGGAGGACGCGGTGCGCACCGACGCGCTCAACCAGGGCTCCAAGCACGACATGGGCGGTGACATCGTCCCGGCCTTCGTCGAGCAGGGGGACGGCTGGGTCTACGACTTCAAGAACAACGAGATCGCCGGCGCGACGGACCGGGACCGCGGGTACTGGCGCGACGTGGGGACGCTCGACTCGTACTACGAGGCGCAGATGGACCTCATCTCGGTGCACCCGATCTTCAACCTCTACAACGAGGAGTGGCCGATCTACACGAACGCCGGGCCGCACCCGCCGGCCAAGTTCGTGCACGGCTCCGGGGACCGGGTGGGCCACGCCGTCAACTCGGCCATCTCCCCCGGCTGCGTCATCTCCGGCGCCACGGTCAGCGACTCGGTCCTCTCGCCGCGGGTGAAGGTGCACAGCTTCAGCCACGTCACCGGTTCGGTGCTGATGGACCGGGTGGAGATCGGGCGGTCCTGCCAGATCCACCGCGCGATCGTGGACAAGGACGTCTTCGTCCCGGCCGGGGTGCACATCGGGGTCGACCACGACCACGACCGGGCGCGCGGGTTCACCGTGACCGACTCCGGGATCGTCGTGGTCGGGAAGGGCACCGTCATCGAGTCCTGAGCGTCACGGCGCCCGCCCCGGCAGGACGACGACGGCCGACAAGGTCTGTCGGTGGGGCTTCGTACGGTTGTCCTATGTCGGAGTCGTGGGGTGGTGAAGTGGTCCGGGGGCGGGCCGCCGAGGTGCTGCGCGAGGGGTTGCCGGCCGCGGCGCCGGTGGGTGAGGTGCTGCTGGGCACGCTGCGCTCGGCGCAGCGGGAGCTGGCCCTGGGCGTGCTGGCGGGGATGCAGGTCGGTGAGCTGGCCGACGCTGACGTGGAGGCGGGTCTGGTCGCGGTCGCCTCCGCTCAGGAGTTGCTGGTGCGGGCCCGGTTGCGGTTGGCGTGCGAGGTGGCGCGGCGAGGGCTGCACGTGGGCAGCGGCTTCGGGTTGGCCGACTGGCTGCAGATCCGCTGCCCCGAGCTCGAGGCGCCGGTGGTGCGCGACCTGGCGAGGTTGGCCGACGCGTCACGCGAGGGCGTGCACGCCCCGCTGGTGGACGCGGTCCTGGACGGGGGTATGCCGATCGCGCGCGCCGCGCGGATCCACCGGGCCACCGAGGGGATCCGGGGTGCGCTGACCCCGGCGCAGCACCAGGACGCCGTGCAGCTGCTGACCGAGACCGGGACCGACGAGGTGTTCGGGGACAAGGACGTGCAGCGGGTCATCGACGAGGTGGTCCGCCGGTGTATGCCGGAACGTGAGCACGAGGACCGGGCACTGGCACAGCGGGGGCTGCGGGATCTGCACGAGTCGTCCCCGGCCGGTGGGTCGCTCCGGCGGATGATCCTGACGTTCGGCGACGACGCCGACTACGAGGCGGTGCGGGCGATCATCACCTCACCGCTGGCCGCGCCCGCCTCGCTGCAGGAGCAGCAGGCCACCGGGCAGCCGGAGACCCGGACGCCGGGGCAGCGCCGCTACGACGCGTTCATGACGGTCCTGACGCGAGGGGTCGCCGGGACCCAGGGACAGCCGGCCACGCCGAAGGCCACGCTCATCGTCACCATGGACCTGGAGGCGCTGCGCCGGCAGGTCGGGACGTCCTCCGCCGATGGTGCACCCGGAGCGGGTGCGACGCTGGAGGGCGCCAGCATCGCGGCGTCGGTGATCCGGCGCCTCGCGTGCGAGGCGGAGATCATCCCGATGGTCCTGGGCGGACCCAGCGAGATCGTCGACCAAGGACGCGCCCGACGCCTCGTCACGCCGGGGCAACGGCTCCAGCTCGCCGTCCGGGACCGTGGGTGCACGATCCCGGGGTGCACCGTGCCCGCCACCTGGTGCGACGCCCACCACGTCGTGCACTGGGCCCGCGTCGGCCGATCAGACCTGTCCAACTACGCCCTGGCCTGTCCCAGGCACCACACCTTCGTCCACGAGCACGACCACAGCGCCACCATCGACGAGTTCGGCGTCCGATGGCACCTGCGATGACCCCGCCCCGCACCCGACCAGACACGGTCGGGCCAGAAGCATGCCCGGGCGTCAGAAGCCGGTCGCGTGGAACCCGCCGTCGACGTGCACGATCTCCCCGGTCGTCATCGGGAACCAGTCTGACAGCAGCGCCACGCACGCCTGCGCGGCGGGCACCGGGTCCTTGACGTCCCAGTTCAGCGGGGAGTGGTCGCTCCACTTGGCGAACTGGTCGAACTCCGGGATCGACTTGGCTGCGGTCGTGCCGATCGGTCCCGCCGAGACCAGGTTCGACCGGATGCCCTTCGGTCCCAGGTCACGCGCCAGGTAGCGGTTGGTGGCCTCGAAGGCGGCCTTGGCCACACCCATCCAGTCGTACACCGGCCAGGCGTACTGCGCGTCGAAGGTGAGACCCACGACGCTGCCACCGGCACTCATCCGGGGCAGCGCGGCCACCGCCAGGGCCTTGAGGGAGTAGGCGCTGACGTGCATCGCGGTCGCGACGTCGTCCCACTCGGCCTCCAGGAAGTTGAAGGCACCCTGCGGCGCGAAACCGATCGAGTGCAGCACCCCGTCCAGATGGTCGACGTGCTCGCCCACCCGCTCGGCGAGGGTGTCCAGGTGCTCGGTGTTCTGCACGTCCAGCTCGACCACCGGCGCCGGGCGCGGCAGCCTCCGCGCGATCGTCTGCGTGATCCGCATGGTCCGCCCGAAGGAGGTGAGCACCACCTCGGCACCCTGCTCCTGCGCCAACCGGGCGACATGGAAGGCGATGGAGGAGTCCATCAGGACGCCGGTGATCAGCAGTTTCTTTCCCTCGAGGAGCATGAGGAGGACTCTAGTCCGTGCCGGACCGAACCCGTGGAAGGCGTCCCGTGGTGGTCAGTGACCCATGCCGAGGCCGCCGTCGACCGGGATGACCGCGCCGGAGATGTACCCCGCGTCCGGGCCGGCCAGGAAGAGCACCGCCCCGGCCACCTCCTCGGGGGTCGCGAAACGGCCGGCCGGGATGCCCGCCAGATAGCTGGTCCGCCGCTCCGGCGGCAGCTGCTCGGTCATCTCGGTCTCGATGAACCCGGGGGCCACCACGTTCGCGGTGATCCCCCGCCCCCCGAGCTCCCGGGTGATCGACCGCGCCAGACCCACCAGGGCCGACTTGGACGCGGCGTAGTTGGTCTGCCCCGGGGAACCGTAGAGCCCGACGACCGAGGAGATCAGGATGATCCTGCCGGCCCGCGCCCGGATCATCCCCTTGGAGGCCCGACGGGCGCAGCGGAAGGCCCCCGCCAGGTTGGTGTCGATGACGCTGTCGAACTCCTCGTCGCTCATCCGCATGAGCAAGGTGTCCTTGGTGATGCCCGCGTTGGCCACCAGCACGTCGACCGGACGCCCCAGCAGCTCCTCGGCCCGGGTGAACGCCGCGTCCACGCTGGACGAGTCGGTGACGTCGCAGACGACCCCTTGCAGCCCCTCGGGAGGCTGTCCGCTGCGGTGCGTGATGACCACGTCGTCACCGGTGGCGGCGAACGCCCTCGCGATGGCCAGACCGATCCCCCGGTTGCCCCCGGTGACCAGGACGGCGGACGGTGTGCGGGTGCTGCTCTGATTCGTCACCCGGACACCGTAGCCGTATCGTGGAAGGGTGCCCAGCAACTCCTCCGGCCGCGTCCGCGCGCGTCGTCCCGCGCAGTCGGCGACGAGCGCACGCCGCTCCGTCGAGGACGACCGCAACCGCCGGATGTGGCAGTACCTGATCGCCATGGGCATCCGTACGGCCGCCTTCCCCGTGGCGGTGTGGGCGTTCCTCAACGAGCACGTCGTGCTGGCCTGGATCGCGGTGTTCCTCGCCGTGGTCATCCCGTCCTTCGCCGTGATGCTGGCCAACGCCGTCGACACCCGCCAGGGGCCGAGCTCCACGCCGCGCTCCCCCACCCGAGGGCTGGGTCCGGCCCCCGAACCGGCCCCCGCCCAGGACCGGCGCCCCGCGGGTGAGGTGATCAGCGGCACTGTCGTCGGCGGGCCCTCGCCACGCGACCCCGGCCCGCCCAGCTCCACCGGGAGCACCACACCCTCGTGACGCCCAGGGAGCCCGCCGACCTCGTCTGCAGCGCCAAGGCCTGCCGTGGAACCGCCCGGCACGCCGTCGTCTGGCGCAACCCCTCCCTGCACGTGCCGGGACGGCGCAAGGTCTGGCTCGCCTGTGAGGACCACCGCGAGCACCTGCGGGACTTCGTGCAGCTGCGCGGCTTCCTGCTCGAGGTCAAGAGCGTCGACGAGCTCACCGAGGAGGACGGCTGACGTGTGGCGGGTCCTGCGCCGCCCCCGGTGGATGGGCTACCTGGGGCTCGCGGTCGTCTTCGCCGTGATCACCTCGCTCCTCGGGCTGTGGCAGTGGAACCGGCACGAGGACAAGGTCGAGCGGCGGGCCGTGGTCGAGTCGAACTACTTCGCCGACCCTGTCCCGGTCGACAGCGTGCTGCCCGACGCCGAGCCGTTGGACCCGCAGGACCAGTGGACCCGGGTCAGCGTCACCGGTAGCTACGCGGTCGACGACGAGCACCTCGTCCGCAACCGTCCGCACCAGAGGGTCTACGGGTACGAGGTGCTGGTCCCCCTGGTCCTCGGCGACGGCACCGCGCTGGCCGTGGACAGGGGGTGGGTGCCCAACGCCGCCTCCGCCCAGCAGCTCCCCGAGGTGCCTCCCGCCCCGGAGGGAGAGGTCACCGTCACCGGGTGGCTCCGCCCCTCCGAGCCCGACCTGGGGCGCGAGATGGTCCCCGGCCAGCTCGCCTCCATCGACCTCCCGCAGCTCGCGGAGACCACCGGCGAGCAGCTCCGCGGAGGGTATGTCGTCCTCGAGCAGGAGACGCCCGCCCCGGCTGCGCGTCCCGCCCCCCTGGACCCGCCGGACACCGGCCTGGGGTCGCACCTCGCCTACGCGCTGCAGTGGTGGCTCACCGTGCCGGTCGGGCTGGTGCTGGTGCTGGTGATGGCCCGCCGCGAGGCGGAGGAGCCCACCGAGGAAGGCTCACCGGCGCCCGCGTCCGGCCGACGGCGCGAGCGGGCCGGCCGCCCCCGGAAGGTCCGGATCTGGGACGAGGAGGACGCCTGAGCCGGTTCTGCTCACTCGCGGAACTGGGTGCGGTAGAGCGCGTGGTAGAGCCCGCCCTCGGCGAGCAGCTGTTCGTGGGTGCCGCGTTGCACGACGCGTCCGCCCTCCATCACCAGGATCAGGTCCGCGTCCCGCACCGTGGAGAGCCGGTGCGCGATCACCAGCGACGTGCGGCCCTGCAGCGCCTCGTCCAGCGCCCGCTGCACGGCCGCCTCGGACTCGCTGTCCAGGTGGGCGGTGGCCTCGTCCAGCACGACCACCGCCGGTGACTTGAGCAGCAGCCGGGCGATCGCCAGCCGCTGCTTCTCACCGCCGGAGAGCCGGTGCCCCCGGTCCCCGACGACGGTGTCCAGACCGTCCGGCAGGCGCCGCACCAGGTCGCCGATCCTGGCCCCGTCCAGGGCTGCCCACAGCTGCCCCTCGGTGGCCTCGGGGCGGGCGTACACCAGGTTGGCGCGCACGCTGTCGTTGAACATGTGGGCTTCCTGGGTCACCACCCCCAACGTCTCGCGCACCGAGTCGAAGGACGCCTCCCGCAGGTCGACGCCGTTCATCGTGATGCTCCCGGCGGTGGGGTCGTACAGCCGGGTGACCAGGGTGGTGAGAGTGGTCTTGCCAGCCCCGGACGGCCCCACCAGGGCCACCATCGAGCCGGCCTCGATCTCGACGTCGACGTCGGTGAGCACCTGGTGGCCGTCCAGCGTCTCCGCCTCGGGGCGGTGCTCCAGCGAGGCCAGCGAGACCTCGTCCGCGGCCGGGTAGGCGAAGCTGACGCCGGACAGCTTCACCGCGACCGGTCCGCCGGGGATGCGACGGGGGTGCTCGGCCTCACGGACCAGCGGCCGCAGGTCCAGCACCTCGAAGATCCGCTCGAAGCTGACCAGGGCGGTCATGATGTCGACCCGCACGTTGGACAGGGCGGTGAGCGGCCCGTAGAGCCGGGACAGCAGGGCCGCCATCGCCACCAGGGTCCCCGTAGTCAGCTCCCCGGAGACCGCCATCAGGCCTCCCATCCCGTAGACCAGTGCCGTGGCCAGGGCCGCGACCAGCCCGAGCCCCGCCATGAAAACCACCCGGTTGACGGAGATCGACACCCCTGCGTCACGCACGCCGGCGGCCCGCTCGGCATACTCCTGGTTCTCCTGGGCGGGGCGGCCGAAGAGCCGGACCAGCAGGGCGCCCGCGACGTTGAACCGCTCCGTCATCCGGCTCTGCATGTCGGCGTTGAGCATCATCTGCTGGCGGGTCAGCGACGACAGCCGGGCCCCCATCAGCCGGGCCGGGATGAGGAAGATCGGCAGCAGCAGCAGCGCCAGCAGGGTGATCTGCCAGCTCATCGTGAACAACGCGCCCAGGATGAGCAGCATCTGGACGAGGTTGCTCACCAGGCCGGACAGGATCGAGGTGAAGGCGGTCTGCGCACCGATGACGTCGGTGTTCAGCCGGGAGACCAGGGCCCCGGTCTGCGCCCGGGTGAAGAAGCCGATCGGTTGGCGCAGCACGTGCGCGAAGACCTCGCGGCGGAGGTTGTAGATCAGCCCTTCGCCGATCCGGGACCCGAACCACCGGCTGACCACGGTGACCAGCGCCTCCAGCACCGCCAGGCCGGCCACCACCCAGCCAAGCTGGATGACGACCTCACGGACGCCCGGGTCGACACCGTCGTCGATGATCCGGCGCAGCAGCAGGGGGACCGCGGTGACCAGCGCACCGGCCAGGATGGTCAGCGCCAGGTAGATCGCGATGTCACGGACGAACGGTCGTCCGTAGCCGGCGACCCGCAGCGCTGTCTCCCGGCCGATCCTGTGGTTGCGGACGTCCCGGTCCTTGGCGAACGACCGGAAGGTCCCCCCGCGCATCCCGACGCTGCTCATCCGGCCCTCCCGTCATGGTCCCGGCGGCCCGCCGGTGGGGGTTCTCGCCGGCGCGGACTCATGCCAGCGAGATCAGTTCCTCGTAGTCGCGGCCCCAGAGGTCCTCCACGCCGTCCGGCAGGAGCAGCACCCGCTCGGGTTCCAGGGCCTGCACGGCACCCTCGTCGTGGCTGACCAGGACGACCGCACCCTCGTAAGAACGCAGGGCGCCCAGCACCTCTTCCCGCGAGGCGGGGTCGAGGTTGTTGGTGGGCTCGTCGAGCAGCAGCACGTTCGCCGCCGAGACCACCAGGATCGCCAGCGCGAGACGGGTCTTCTCCCCGCCGGAGAGCACCCCGGCCGGCTTGTCCACGTCGTCGCCGCTGAACAGGAACGAGCCCAGCACCTTGCGGGTCTCGGTCTCGTCCAGGTCCGGCGCCGCGGACTTCATGTTCTGCAGCACGCTCCGGTCGACATCCAACGTCTCGTGCTCCTGGGCGTAGTAGCCCAGCCGCAGGCCGTGCCCCGGACGCACCTCCCCGGTGTCCGCCGCGTCCACGCCGGCGAGCAGCCTCAGCAGGGTGGTCTTGCCCGCACCGTTGAGTCCCAGCACCACCACCCGCGAGCCGCGGTCGATGGCCAGGTCCACGTCGGTGAAGATTTCCAGGCTGCCGTAGGAGCGGGACAGCCCCTGGGCGGTGAGGGGCGTCTTGCCGCACGGGCTCGGGCTGGGGAAGCGCAGCTTGGCGACCTTGTCCGACTGCCGCTCCCCTTCCAGCCCGGCCATCATCCGCTCGGCCCGCCGGGCCATGTTCTGCGCGGCGACGGCCTTGGTGGCCTTGGCCCGCATCTTGTCGGCCTGGGCCAGCAGCGCGGTCGCCTTCTTCTCGGTGTTGGCGCGCTCCCGGTGCCGACGCCGCTCGTCCGCCTCGCGCTGGGTGAGGTAGGCCTTCCAGCCCATGTTGTAGATGTCCATGATCTGGCGGTTGGCGTCCAGGTAGAAGACCTTGTTGACCACGGTCTCGATCAGCTCGACGTCGTGCGAGATGATCATCAGCCCACCGGTGTAGGTCTTGAGGTGCTCGCGCAGCCAGACCACCGAGTCGGCGTCCAGGTGGTTGGTCGGCTCGTCGAGCAGCAGGGTGTCGGCACCGGAGAAGAGGATCCGGGCCAGCTCGATGCGGCGGCGCTGACCACCGGAGAGGGTGCTCAGCGGCTGGGCCAGCACCCGATCGGGCAGCCCCAGGCTGCTGGCGATGGTGGCGGCCTCGGACTCGGCGGCATACCCGCCGCGGCTGGTGAACTCCGACTCGAGCCGCGCATACCGCGACATCGCCTTCTCCCGCTGCTCCGGGTCGGTCGCCGCCATCCGCTCCTCGGCGGTCCGCATCCCCCGGATCACCTCGTCCAGCCCTCGGGCGGACAGGATGCGGTCCCGGCCCAGCACCTGCAGGTCCCCGGTGCGCGGGTCCTGCGGCAGGTAGCCGACCTCACCGTTGCGGGTGATCGTGCCGGCGGCCGGCTGCCCCTCCCCGGACAGGATCTTGGTCAGCGTCGTCTTCCCGGCACCGTTACGACCGACCAGGCCCACCCGGTCCCCGGCCGCGACCCGGAAGGTGACGTCCTCCATGAGCAGGCGGGACCCGACACGGATCTCGACTCCGGAGGCGGCAATCACGAGGGGCACTCTCTTCCACGGGCGGGCGCGACCTCGTCACGGAGGGCGCAGATATGGGGGTGGGGGTCGTACGGTCCGGCGGAGCGGGTTCATCCACAGGACTGCTCTAGTCTACGCGCTAGGCCGGGGCCCCTGTCCCGGCCCCCGAGACCGGAGGCGAGCGGTATGACGTTCAGGGAGAACGCGAACATCAGCACCGGACGGGCGAGCCGGGGCGGCGGTGGCGGGACGGGGCTGGCCGTCGGCGGCGGCCTGGGTGCCCTGGTGCTGGCGCTGGTCGTGCTGCTGCTCGGCGGCGACCCCGGGCAGGTGCTCGGCGGCGGGCAGTCCTCCTCGCCGGTGGCCCAGGAGAACACCGACCTGCAGGAGTGCCGCAGCGGCGCCGACGCCAACGCCGACGTGGACTGCCGGATGAAGGCGACGATGGTCTCGCTGGAGGACTACTGGACCCAGGTGCTGCCGGACGCGCCGGCGACCGAGTCCGTCCTCTTCAGCGGGGGCGTGGAGACGGGGTGCGGCTCGGCCACCAGCGCGGTCGGCCCCTTCTACTGCCCGCTGGACTCCCGCATCTACCTGGACACCTCCTTCTTCAACCAGCTCGAGGGGCAGCTGGGCGCGGACGGGGGCGCCTTCTCCCAGATGTACGTCCTCGCGCACGAGTACGGGCACCACGTGCAGAACCACACCGGCGCGTTGCAGGCGAGCCGCCAGGATACCCAGGGACCGGAGTCCGGGGCGGTCAGGGTGGAGCTGCAGGCCGACTGCTTCGCCGGAGCCTGGGCGGGGAACGCGACCGCCACCACCGACGACGCCGGCACCGCGCTCCTGGAACCGCTGAGCCGCCAGGACATCGAGTCGGCGCTGTCCGCGGCGGCCGCCGTGGGCGACGACTCGATCCAGGAGCAGGTCCAGGGGGAGGTCACCCCGCACACCTGGACGCACGGGTCCTCGGAGCAGCGGATGGGGTGGTTCCTGCGCGGCTACGAGTCCGGCGACGCCGGGACCTGCGACGTCCTGAATGCCGCCAGCGTGGACGACTTCAACGGGTGATCGACCTCACAACCCCAACGCCGGAATAGGACATCGATAAGCACCTGTTGGGACGAGGGTGCCCTGCTCCTCCGTGCGTGGGCACCGTCCCCGGCCACGATGGCCGGGTCCTGCCCGACGGAAGGTTCTCCCCGTGTTGTCCCGACTTCGCCGTGTCTCGTTCGGCGCCCAGGTCCTGATCGGCCTGGTGCTGGGTGTCGTCCTGGGGCTGGTGGCCCGCGCCACCGGCGCCAGTGCCGACAACCCCACCTGGCTCTCCGAGACCCTGAGCATCATCGGGTCCTCGTTCGTCACCCTGCTGCGCACCATCGTGCCCCCGCTGGTGTTCCTGGCCATCGTCTCCTCGATCGCCAACCTGCGGGAGGTCACCAACGCGGCCCGGCTCGCCTGGCAGACCCTGCTGTGGTTCGCCATCACCGCGCTGATCTCCGTCTCCATCGGCCTGGTCGTCGGCTGGCTCATCGACCCGGCCAGCGGTGCGGGCGTGACCTCGGCCGACGCGGCCGCCCCGGCGAGCACCGGCGGCTGGCTGGACTTCCTCACCGGGCTGGTCCCGGCCAACGCCCTGGGCCTCTCGGCGGACGCCGGTGACGAGGGGGTCAGCCTGTCCTTCAACGTGCTGCAGATCCTCATCCTGGCGATCGCCGTCGGGATCGCCGTGGTCAAGGTCGGCAAGGACGCGGACCCCTTCCTCTCCTTCACCCGGTCTGCGCTGACGGTCGTGCAGAAGGTGCTGTGGTGGGTCATCCTGCTGGCCCCGCTGGCCACCGTCGGCCTGCTCGGCAACGCGATCGTGTCCTACGGCTGGGGCACCATCGGCTCGCTGGGACGCTTCACGCTGGCCATCTACGTCGGTCTGCTGCTGGTGGTCGGCGTGCTCTACCCGGTGCTGCTGCGCCTGCACGGGCTCTCGGTGAAGCAGTTCTTCACCGGCGTGTGGCCGGCCATGCAGCTCGGTTTCGTGTCCCGGTCCTCGATCGGCACGCTGCCGGTCACCCAGGCCGTCACCGAGCGCAACCTCGGGGTCCCACGTGCCTACTCCGGCTTCGCCGTCCCGCTCGGCGCGACCACCAAGATGGACGGCTGCGCCGCCGTCTACCCGGCCATCGCCGCGATCTTCGTCGCCCAGTTCTTCGGCGTCTCCCTCGGGGTGACCGACTACCTGCTCATCGCCTTCGTCGCGGTGATCGGCTCGGCCGCCACGGCCGGCGTCACCGGGGCCACGGTCATGCTGACGCTGACCCTGTCGACGCTCGGGCTGCCGCTGGAGGGCGTCGGTCTGCTGCTGGCCGTCGACCCCATCCTGGACATGGGCCGCACCGCCACCAATGTCACCGGTCAGGCCCTGGTGCCGACCATCGTCGCCAAGCGTGAGGGCATCCTGGACCGCGAGGCCTACGACGCCGACCGTCAGGGTCTGCCATGGCGGCAGGAGGAGCCGGCGACGGCCGACGCCTGAGATCAGGCGTTCCGGACCTCGACCCTGACCGCACGGCCGGAGCGCACGGCGTCGTCCAGCACGGCGCGGCGAGGGTCCGGCAGGTCCCACAGCTCGCGGCGGGGAACCTCCAGCACACGGCGGAGGTTCCCCGCCGCGAGCATGTCCAGGGTCTGCCCGGCCAGGCTCCGGTCCCCACCCAGCACGAGACCTGCGGCCCGGCGGCCGAGCCTGGTCTCCCCCTCCTCCAGCACCCGGGCCCCGTGCCCGGCGACCGCCTCCACCAGGGCGTCGGCCTGGTTGCCGCGGCGGCGGGCATACCGCTGCTGGGACCAGCCGCCGGCCGCGGTGCGCGACTGGACGTGCCGGGTGCCGACCTTGTGCGCGACGAGCTCACCGGCCTCGGAGACCAGGGCGACGGCATACCCGCCGCGCCGCACGAGCACCACGAGCAGCACCGGCGGCCGCGGCCAGGACGGGTCCTCGGCTTCCTGCCAGCCGGTCAGCCTGGCCCAGGAGCCGTCGGCCGCGGCCAGCTCCCACGACGACGGGGAGGTCCCCCGGTCGCATGACCGGAAGACCTCCCCGTGCGCGGTGCTGAACCTCTCGACCCACCCGTCGAGGCGCTCGGGGGCGACCTCGACGAGGCGGGGTGCGTTCATCGGTGTCGGAGCATCCTCAGACGTTGAACCCGAGGGCGCGCAGCTGCTCGCGGCCGTCGTCGGTGATCTTGTCCGGTCCCCACGGCGGCATCCAGACCCAGTTGATCCGGTGGCTGGTGACCAGCCCCTCCAGGCTCTGGGCGATCTGGTCCTCGATGACGTCGGTCAGCGGGCAGGCGGCCGAGGTCAGGGTCATGTCGACCACGGCGTGGCTGGCGGCGTCGACGGTCACCCCGTAGACGAGGCCGAGGTCGACGACGTTGATCCCGAGCTCGGGGTCGACGACGTCGCGCAGGGCCTCTTCCACGTCGGCGACGTTGGGCGGTGTGGTCTGGGTCATGGTCCCTCCAGGATATCCGGGGTCGGGGTGGTGGGTGTCGCGGTCAGGGTTCAGGTGTCCCGGCTGGCGCCGGAGATGTCGACGCCGGCCCGGGCCAGGGCGTCCAGGTAGGCGGTCCAGGGCAGCAGGGCGCACTTGACCCGCGCGGGGTAGCGGGCCACCCCGGCGAAGGCGACTCCGTCACCGATCTGCTCGGGGTCGCCCGGGTCGGTGCCGCGGCTGGTGAGCATCGCGTGCAGGTGCCGGTAGGTCACCAGGGTGTCGGGCACCGGCTCACCCAGGGTCTCCTCGGCGAGCACCGAGGCGGAGGCCACGGAGATCGAGCAGCCCAGCGCGTCGTAGGAGACGTCCTGCAGCACCTGCTGGCCGTCCTGGGCGCCGCCGGTGACGGTGCGCACGTGCACCCGCAGGCTGATCTCGTCACCGCAGGTGGGGTTGACGTGGTTGACCTCGGCGTCGAAGGGCTCCCGGAGCCCGGCGTGCTGGGGTCGCTTGGCGTGGTCGAGGATGAGCTCGCCGTACAGGTCCATCAGGCGCTCACCCCCATCCCGAAGATCTCCGGCACCCGGTCCAGGGCCTCGGCGAAGGTGTCGATCTCCTGCGGGGTGGTGTAGACCCCGAAGCTGACCCGGGTGGACGCGGGGACCCGCAGGCGCCGGTGCAGCGGCCACGCGCAGTGGTGGCCGGTGCGGACCGCGACGCCGGAGTCGTCGAGCACCTGCCCGACGTCGTGCGGGTGCACCCCGTCCACGACGAAGGCGACGCAGCCGACGCGCCTGGCCGGGTCGGCCGGGCCGAGCACACGCACCCAGGGCCGCGCGGACAGCACCTGCAGGGTATGCCGCATCAGCTCCTGGTCGTGCTCCGCGACCCGGTCCAGCCCCAGGTCCGTCAGGTAGTCGAGGCCCGCGGCCAGGCCGACCGCCTGGGCGGCCATCGGCACGCCGGCCTCGAACTTGGCCGGCGGCGGCGCCCAGGTGGAGCCCTCCATCCGGACGATCTCGATCATCGAGCCGCCGGTGAGGAACGGGGGCATCGCCTCGAGCAACTCACGGCGGGCCCACAGCACGCCGACACCGCTGGGGCCGAGCGTCTTGTGGCCGGTGAAGACCAGCGCGTCCACCCCGGAGTCCGGGGCGGTCAGCGCGGTGATGTCCAGGTGCGGCGCGGACTGGCAGGCGTCCACGACGACCAGCGCACCGACCGCGCGGGCCGCGGCGAGCACGGGCGAGGTGGGGCCCAGGTCGTTGAGCGTGCCCAGCACGTTGGACACGTGGGTGAGGGCGACGACCTTGGTCCGCTCCCCCACCACTGCGCGCGGGTCCTCGAGCTCACCGTCGTCGGTGACCCCGACCCAGCGCAGGGTGGCGCCGGTGCGTCGGCACAGCTCCTGCCAGGGCACCAGGTTGGCGTGGTGCTCCATCTCGGTCACCACGACCTCGTCACCCGGGCCGAGGCGCAGCCGTCGCGCCCAGTCCTCGTCGACGCCGTCCAGGGCGCCCGGCGCGGCCGCGTTGGAGAAGGCGTAGGCCAGCAGGTTCAGGCCCTCGGTACCGTTCTTGGTGAAGACCACCTCGCCGGCGTCCGCACCGAGGAAGGTCGCCACCCGGTGGCGCGCCCCCTCGAAGGCGTCCGTCGCCTCCTCCGCCAGCTGGTGCGCCCCCCGGTGCACGGCGGCGTTGTGCCGTTCGTAGAACTCGCGCTCGGCGTCCAGCACCACGCGCGGCTTCTGGGAGGTGGCACCGCTGTCCAGGTAGACGAGCGGCCGACCGTCACGGACGGTCCGCGCGAGCAGCGGGAAGTCCGCCCTGACGCGGGTGAGCTCCACCTCGCTCAGCGGCTGCGTGATCGGTCGGCCGGTCGTCATCGTCACTCGGCTCAGACGTCCGCCGTGGTGAGGAAGCGGTCGTAGCCCTCTTCCTCGAGGCGGTCGGCGAGGTCGCGCCCGCCGGACTCGGCGACCCGACCGTTCACGAAGACGTGCACGTGGTCGGGCTGGATGTAGCGCAGGATGCGGGTGTAGTGGGTGATGAGCATGACGCCCAGCCCGGTCTTCTCCTTGACCCTGTTCACGCCCTCGGAGACGACCTTGAGCGCGTCCACGTCGAGCCCGGAGTCGGTCTCGTCGAGGATGGCGATCTTGGGCTCGATGAGCTCCATCTGCAGGATCTCGTGGCGCTTCTTCTCACCGCCGGAGAAGCCCTCGTTGACGTTCCGCTCGGCGAAGGTCGGGTCCATCCGGAGCAGCTCCATGGCGCCCTTGACCTCCTTGACCCAGTGGCGCAGTTTGGGGGCCTCGCCGTCGATGGAGGTCTTGGCGGTCCGCAGGAAGTTCGAGACGGTCACGCCGGGGACCTCGACCGGGTACTGCATGGCCAGGAACAGCCCGGCCTGCGCACGCTCGTCGACGCCCATGGCCAGCACGTCCTCGCCGTCCAGCAGCACCTCACCACCGGTGACGGTGTACTTCGGGTGGCCGGCGATGGCGTAGGCCAGGGTCGACTTGCCGGAGCCGTTGGGGCCCATGATGGCGTGCGTCTCGCCGGAGTTGATGGTCAGGTCGACGCCGCGCAGGATCTGCTTGGCTGCATCCTCTGTCTGAACGCTGACCTGCAGGTTCTTGATCTCCAGGGTGGTCATGCTCTCTCCTTGGTATGACGTGGGGTGGGTGCGTCAGGCGCCGGCGGCCGAGCCGTTGACCGTGACGTAGACGCCGCCGTCGTCATCGACCGTGAGGTCGTGGACGGCGATCGGCTGGGTGGCGGGCAGCTGGACGGGCCGGCCGGTGGTCATGTCGAACTGCGAGCCGTGCAGCCAGCACTCGATGAAGCCGTTCTCGATCTCGCCCTCGGCGAGGGAGACGTTCGCGTGGCTGCAGGTGTCGTCGAACGCATGGAGACGTCCCTGCGAGTCCCTCGCGATGGTGACCTTGCGGCCGTCGACGAGGGCGACGACGGCCCCCACCGAGGTGGGGAGCTCGTCGACCGTGCAGACCCGGACGGGTGCGCTCATGCCTCGCGCGAGGCTGCCTCGGCACCCATGGTGAGCGCGAGCTCCTCGTCGATCGCGACCATCAGGGTCTCGACCACCTCGGTGACACCGATCTTGGCGATGATGTCGGCGAAGAAGCCGCGGACCACCAGCCGGCGGGCCTCGTCCTCGGTGATGCCGCGCGACATCAGGTAGAACAGCTGCTCGTCGTCGAAGCGACCCGTCGAGCTCGCGTGCCCGGCCCCGGCGATGTCCCCGGTCTCGATCTCCAGGTTCGGGACCGAGTCGGCGCGGGCGCCGTCGGTGAGCACCAGGTTGCGGTTCAGCTCGTAGGTCTCGATGCCCTCGGCCTCCTTGCGGATGAGGACGTCGCCGACCCACACGGTCCGCGCGGACTCGCCCTGCAGGGCACCCTTGTAGGTGACCAGCGACGTGCAGCGCGGGGCGTTGTGGTCCACGAAGGAGCGGTGCTCCAGGTGCTGACCGGCGTCCGCGAAGTAGACGCCGAGCAGGGTGGCCTCGCCGCCGGGACCGGCATACCGCACGTTGGAGTTCATCCGGACGATGCTGCCGCCGATGCTCACCGCGATGTGCTTGTAGGTGGCGTCCCGGCCGACCAGCGCCTCGTGCTGAGCCAGGTGCACCGCCTCGTCGTCCCAGCGCTGCAGGGAGACCACGGTGAGGTTGGCGCCGTCACCGACGACGATCTCGACGTTGCCGGTGTGGTCGGCGGAGCCGGTGTGGTCCAGGATCAGCAGCGCCTTGCTGTGCGCACCGGCCTCGAGGACCACGTGCGAGTTGCTGCGGCGACCGGCACCCAGACCGTCGACCGTGACCCGCAGGGGCGCGTCGTGCTCCACCCCGTCGGCGATCTTCAGGTGCAGGGCCTCGGCGGTGTTGCTGCTCGCGACGGCTGCGCCGCGGTCCTCGGGGACCAGCACGCTGCCGCGCGGGGCCTGGCCGGGGGCCAGCGGGGCCTGCAGCACGCCGTCGGGCAGCTCGAGGGCGAAGTCTGCCGCCTCGACACCGTCGCGGACGTCGGTCGGGGCGTCGCTGAAGACGTTCCCGAGCCGGTCCACCGGGGTGAAGCGCCACTCCTCCTCGCGGCCCGTGGGCACACCGAAGGCGTCGACGTCGAAGGACCGGGTGCGCGCGGCGCGCGACTGGTCCGGGATGCGGTGGTCCCCACCCAGCTGGGACTGCGGGTCCAGGTGACCCGCGTGGGTGTCTTCCTCGTTGATCAGCAACGACATCAGCCGACGGCTCCTTCCATCTGCAGCTCGATGAGGCGGTTCAGCTCGAGGGCGTACTCCATCGGCAGCTCACGGGCGATCGGCTCCACGAAGCCGCGCACGATCATCGCCATGGCCTCGGTCTCGGACATGCCTCGGGACATCAGGTAGAACATCTGGTCCTCGGACACCTTGGAGACCGTCGCCTCGTGCCCCATCTGCACGTCGTCCTCGCGGATGTCGACGTAGGGGTAGGTGTCGGACCGGGAGATCTGGTCCACCAGCAGGGCGTCGCAGACCACCGAGGAACGGCTGTGGTGCGCGCCCTCGTTGATCTGCACCAGGCCGCGGTAGGAGCTGCGGCCACCGCCACGGGCCACCGACTTGCTGACGATGGTGCTGGAGGTGTGCGGTGCGGCGTGCACCATCTTCGAGCCGGCGTCCTGGTGCTGGCCCTCGCCCGCGAACGCGACCGAGAGGGTCTCGCCCTTGGCGTACTCGCCGAGCAGGAACACGGCCGGGTACTTCATCGTCACCTTGGAGCCGATGTTGCCGTCGATCCACTCCATGGTCGCGCCCTCGTCGCAGGTGGCGCGCTTGGTGACCAGGTTGTACACGTTGTTAGACCAGTTCTGGATGGTCGTGTACCGGACCTTGGCGTCCTTCTTGACGATGATCTCGACGACGGCGCTGTGCAGGCTGTCGGTCTTGTAGATCGGCGCCGTGCAGCCCTCGACGTAGTGCACCGAGGAGCCCTCGTCGGCGATGATCAGGGTCCGCTCGAACTGGCCCATGTTCTCGGTGTTGATCCGGAAGTAGGCCTGCAGCGGGATGTCCACGTGCACGCCCTTGGGGACGTAGATGAACGAGCCACCGGACCAGACCGCGGTGTTCAGCGCGGAGAACTTGTTGTCCCCGGCCGGGATCACCGAGCCGAAGTACTCCCGGAAGAGATCCTCGTGCTCACGCAGCGCGGTGTCGGTGTCCAGGAACAGGACACCCTTCTCCTCCAGGTCCTCACGGATCTGGTGGTAGACGACCTCGGACTCGTACTGCGCGGCGACACCGGCGACCAGGCGCTGCTTCTCCGCCTCGGGGATGCCGAGCCGGTCGTAGGTGTTCT
>NZ_JBJFZU010000017.1:0-32221 GCF_045032955.1 Serinicoccus shuyuelongi
CGCCTCTCGATTGTTGCCATTCGTACCCACTCGTGTGCCCTAGGTGTGCCCTCGTACTCTTTCGTAGAGGGTGAAACGGCCTCTGACCTGCAAGTATACACGGTGCGCTCGACGGGACTCGAACCCGCACACCGCGAGGCACAGGAACCTAAATCCTGCGTGTCTACCAGTTCCACCACGAGCGCGCGCCCACCAGCCTAACGGCCGGGCGCGGCCGCACCGCCGCTGGAGCCGGGCTCAGGCGCTGCCGATCCGCACCGTCCCCGCCACGGTCGTCACCGTGTCGCCACCGACCCATACCTGCTGGTCCCGGACCTCGACGTGCACCCGGCCGTCGCGCTGCCGACGCACCCCCTGACCCGCGACATACCGCTGCGGCAGTCGTCCTGCGGGGATGAGCCACTGGGCGAGGCCGGCCTGCAGGCTGCCAGTCACCGGGTCCTCCATGAAGTCGGTCCCGTCGCCGTAGAAGGCGCGCACCTCGACGTCCTTGCCCGCCTGCCCGGGGTCGACCCAGGGCCCGACGAGGCCGACCTTGAGCTGCCCGCACAGGTGCAGGACCGGCTCCACCGCCAGCACCTCCCCGGCGGACGCGAGCTCGATGCCGGCCCAACCGGGGCCGTTGTCGATCCACTGCATACCCAGCACCTGGTCGTCGTCGAGGCCGAGCGCGGCCAGGATGGGTGCGCGATCGCCGGCTGCCACCTCCCCGGAGCGCGTCAACGGAGGGGCGGCGAAGGCGAGCCGTTCGTCCCGGCGCACCGTGACCGGACCGGCGGCGCACTCCTGCACCACCCGGTCCGCGTGGGTGGCCGCCCCGCCCGCCTCGAGCCAGGCGTGCGCACTCCCGAGGGTGGGGTGCCCCGCGAACGGGAGCTCACCGCCAGTGGTGAAGATGCGCAGCCGGTAGTCCGCCGCGGCGTCGGTGGGCTCGAGCAGGAAGGTCGTCTCGGACAGGTTCGTCCACCGCGCGAACTCCGCCATCTCCTCGTCGCCGAGCCCGTCCGCACCGTGCACCACCGCGACCGGGTTGCCGCGCAGCCCGTGTGCGCTGAAGACGTCGACCTGGCTGAACCTGTACTCGCCCATGGCGAGATCCAACCAGACGCCCGGTCAGGCACAACGGGACGCCCGGTCAGAGGGTATGCAGTCCGCGGCGCGGTACGCCGGGCGTCAGCACGCGCCAGTCGCGTCCCCAGCCGCGGGCCTCGGCGACGACCGTGTCCGCCATCTCCCGGGTCGTCAGGCACAGAGCGGTGGGGCCGGCCCCGGAGACCACCGCGGCATGGCCGAGCGCCCGCAGCGTGTCGACCGCCCCCATGGTCACCGGGTAGACCCGGCGGCGCTGCTCCTGGTGCAGCCAGTCGCTCGTGGCGTCCAGCAGCCAGCTCGGCTCGCTGGTCAGCGCGTGCACCAGCAGGGCGGAGCGCCCCGCCTGCCGGACGGCGTCCTGGCGGGGGACGGCCGGTCCCAGCACGGCACGAGCGGTCGCCGTGTCCAGCCGCTGCACCTGCGGCACCAGCACGACAGGCACCACCTCCGGGTGCAACGAGGGCCGGGCCGTGCGCACCACCTGGGCCGACGGCATCCAGGACACCGTGAGGCCACCGTGGACCGAGGCCGAGGAGTTGTCGGGATGCCCCTCCGCGACCCCCGCGTGGGTGTTCACCAGGCCCAGGTCAGCCTCGGTCAGCTCTCCCCCACGCACCAGCGCGAAGCCCAGCCCCAGGCCGCCGACGATCGCCGACGCCGAGCTCCCCATCCCGGCCGACATCGGGATGGTGTTGGTGCAGGTCAGCCGCAGACCGTAGCCCTCGAGCCATCCGATGCCGCAGGCCTCCAGGGCCTCCCGCAACCGACGGGCCACCAGATGGCTGCCGTCGGTCGGCAACTCGTCCGCCCCTTCACCGGCCAGCACCACCTCCAGGTGACCGGCCTGGTCGAGCACGTCCACCGCATACTCGTCCCAGATCCCCAGCGCCAGCCCCACGCTGTCGAAACCGGGCCCCAGGTTGGCACTGCTCCCCGGGACCCGGACCCGCACCCCGGCACCCGGCCGCAGGGCGGACATCACTCCAGGCCGAGCGCCGCCGCGGCGCTCATCGCATCCACCGAGACCCGCACCGGGTCGACGTCCGCGCCGTCCGCCCCCTTGAGCGCCCACTGGGGGTCCTTGAGCCCGTGCCCGGTCACCGTGCAGACGATCCGGGCACCGGACGGCACCTTGCCCGCCTCGTGCATGGCCAGCAGCCCGGCGACCGAGGCGGCCGAGGCGGGCTCGACGAAGATCCCCTCCCGCGAGGACAGCAGCCGGTGCGCCGCGAGGATCTGCTCGTCGGTGACGGAGTGGATCACCCCGCCGGACTCGTCGCGGGCGGCCTCGGCCTGCGCCCAGGACGCGGGGTTGCCGATCCGGATCGCGGTGGCGATGGTCTCGGGCTCGTCCACCGGGTGGCCCAGCACGATCGGCGCGGCCCCGGCGGCCTGGAAGCCCCACATCGCCGGCCGGTGCGTGGACACCGCGGCACCACCCGCCCCGAGGGCGTGCGGGTCGGCGTACTCGCTGTAGCCCTTCCAGTAGGCGGTGATGTTGCCGGCGTTGCCCACCGGCAGGCAGTGGATGTCCGGGGCGTCACCGAGCGCGTCGACGATCTCGAAGGCCGCCGTCTTCTGCCCCTCGATCCGCGCCGGGTTGACGGAGTTCACCAGCTCGACGGGGTATGCCTCGGCGAGCTTGCGCGCGACCGTGAGGCAGTCGTCGAAGTTGCCCTCGACCTGGATGAGGGTGGCACCGCCGGCGATCGCCTGGCTCAGCTTGCCCATCGCGATCTTGCCGTCCGGGACCAGCACCCCGCAGCGCATGCCGGCCTTGGTGGCGTAGGCGGCGGCGCTGGCGCTGGTGTTGCCGGTCGAGGCGCAGATCACCGCCTCAGCACCCTGCCGGGCGGCGTCGCTGATGGCCGCGGTCATCCCGCGGTCCTTGAACGAGCCGGTCGGGTTGAGCCCCTCGTACTTCACGTGCACCTGGGCCCCGACGAGCTCGGACAGGTGCTCCGCGGGGATCAGCGGGGTGCCGCCCTCCCGGAGCGTGATCACGTGCTCGGTGATCGTGGACGGGAGACGGTCGGCATACTCGGCGATCACGCCGCGCCACTGGTGCGCCATGGGGCCCTCTGTTCTTTCTCGCGTGACCTCGGGTCAAGACCTCAGAGTAGGGGGTGCTCCATGCCGGTGAGCGCTCACCCCAGCAGCGCCTCGACGTCCCCGGCGATCGTCCGGAAGGCCTCCCCCCGGTGGGAGACGGCGTGCTTCTCCGCACTCGAGTGCTCGGCCAGGGTGCGGCCGTCCGGGCGGACCAGCAGCGGGTCGTAGCCGAATCCTTTGTCCCCCAAGGGCTCTCGTCCCAGGACGCCACGGCAGTGCCCCTCGCGCACGACCTCCTCACCGGTGGGCAGCACCAGCGCCGCGGCGCAGACGAAGCCGGCACCCCGGTGCTCCTCCGGCACGTCCGCCAGCTGGGCCAGCAGGAGCCGGTTGTTCGCCTCGTCCTTGGCCGTCCCGGTGGCCTCCCCCAGCGGCCCCGACCAGCGGGCGGAGAAGATCCCGGGTGCACCACCGAGGACGTCGACCGTCAGTCCGGAGTCGTCGGCGAGCGCCGGGAGGCCGGTGGCGCAGGCGGCGTACCTCGCCTTCAGCAGCGCGTTCTGCGCGAACGTCACGCCGGACTCGACCACGTCCCCGAGCTCGGGGAAGGCATCGAGGCCGACCAGCTCCAGCCCGGACCGCTCCAGCACCTCGGCCAGGATCTCCCGCAGCTCCTGCACCTTGTGCGCGTTGCGGGTGGCGAGCACCAGCCGGTTCACCACGTGGGCGGCCCCTGGTCCACGTCGGCGCCGGCCGCGTGCGAGTCGGCACCGCCCATGTCGTCGGCCCCGAAGGAGGCGGCCTGACGGGCGGTGAGCTCGGCGCACCCCTCGGCGGCCAGGTCGAGCAGCGCGTCCAGCTGCTCGCGTTCGAAGGGCACGCCCTCGGCGGTCCCCTGCACCTCGACGAAGCGGCCGTCCCCGGTCATCACGACGTTCATGTCGGTCTCGGCGCCGGAGTCCTCGACGTAGTCCAGGTCGAGGACGGGCTCACCGGCGACCATGCCGACGCTGACCGCGCAGACGGAGCCGGTCAACGGTTCGGCCTTGTCCGGGATCAGGCCCTGTGCACGGGCGGTCTCGACGGCGTCGACGAGGGCGACGTAGGCACCGGTGATGGCCGCGGTGCGGGTGCCGCCGTCCGCCTGGAGGACATCGCAGTCGAGCTGGATCGTGTTCTCCCCCAGCGCATCGAGGTCGACCACGGCCCGCAGCGAGCGCCCGATGAGACGGCTGATCTCGTGCGTCCGTCCGCCGATCCGCCCCTTCACCGACTCCCGGTCGGAGCGGGTATGCGTGGCGCGGGGCAGCATCGCGTACTCCGCGGTCGTCCAGCCCTTGCCGCTGCCCTTGCGCCAGCGCGGCACCCCGGCGCTGAACGAGGCGGCGCACAGCACCCGGGTCGCGCCGAACTCGACCAGCACGCTGCCCTCGGCGTGGTCGAGCCAGTTGCGGGTGATGCGGATCTCTCGGAGCTGGTCGGCGCTACGGCCGTCATGACGGGTCATACGGCCAGGGTAGGCGTTCGGTCACCGAGCGTCGCCCATGGTTGCTCACCACCCCACCGGGCGTCGCTCGTGGTTGCTCAGCCGTTGTGCGCGTCCCGCCAGGCGAGCCAGGCGTCCAGCTGACCCATCGCGAAGTCCGGCCCGCTCGTGGAGAGCGTCAGCAACCGCGCCCCCGCGGCATACAGCTCCTCGACCTCGGACCCGGGCGCCTCGTCCAGGCTGCCGGCGGCGACGGAGACCTCGATGGCGGAGGTGTCGCGGCCGACGTCCTCGCCGTGCCGGTGCAGCACCCCGAGCTTGTGCCGCAGCGTCTCGACGTCGCCGAAGGAGTGCCAGATCGTGGCGTGCTCGGCGACGATGCGCAGCGTCTTGCGCTCCCCACCGCCGCCGATCATCACCGGTATGTCGCGCGTCGGGGCAGGGTTCAACGCGGCCCAGCGTGCCTTGATGCGGGGCATCGCGGCGGCCAGGTCGTCCAGCCGGGAGCCAGCGGTGCCGAAGTCGTAGCCGTACTCGGTGTAGTCGCGCTCGAACCATCCTGACCCGATCCCGAGGATGAGCCGGCCGTCGCTGACGTGGTCGACGGTGCGCGCCATGTCGGCCAGCAGATCGGGGTTGCGGTAGGAGTTGCAGGTCACCAGGGCACCGATCTCCACCCGCGAGGTCTGCTCGGCCCAGGCAGCGAGCATGGTCCAGCACTCGAAGTGCAGACCGTCCGGCTCCCCGGAGAGCGGGAAGAAGTGGTCCCAGTTCATCACCACGTCCACCCCGGCGTCCTCCGCACGGCGCACCGCCCCGCGGATCTGCTCGTAGGTGGCGTGCTGCGGCTGCAGCTGGATCCCGATCCTGACCGGTCGCTGCGTGTGGGTGCTCATGGCGCCACCCTGCCAGGCAACCCCCGGCCCGTCCTGCCGTACGACTCAGCGCCTCCGGTGCAGCTCAACCGTGAACCAGGGCAGCAGCGCCTGGGTGAGGGGGCCGATGGCGACGGCATACAGCACGGTGCCCAGACCGACGACCCCACCCAGCAGCCAGCCGAGCGCGATGACGGTGACCTCGATCGTGGTGCGGACCAGGCGCAGCGACCGGCCGCTGACCCGGGCCACCCCGGTCATCAGGCCGTCCCGGGGGCCCGGCCCGAGCTGCGCCCCGATGTACATCGCGCTCGCGACCCCGTTGAGCAGCACGCCCGCGGCCAGCAGACCGGCGCGCGCCGGCAGGCCCTGCGCCGGGTCCAGCAGCACCAGCACCGCGTCGGCGGCGACCCCGACCAGCAGGGCGTTCGCGATGGTGCCCAGACCCGGCGGCTGACGCAGCGGGATCCAGAGCAGCAGAACCAGGACGGACACGACGATGATGATGGTCCCCAGGCTGAGCGGCAGCTGTCGGGCGATGCCCTGGTGCAGAACGTCCCACGGCATGTTCCCCAGCACGGCCCGCACCATGAAGGCGATGGACGCGCCGTACAGGGCCAGCCCCACCACCAGCTGCAGGATGCGCCGCCCCAGCCGGCCCGCGCGCAGCTGTTCGATCGGCCCCAGCGCCGCCAGCTGACGACGTGGGTCGGCGGCGCGCCGCCGCGCCCCCGACAGGACCCGGTTGCTCGTCTGGGCGACGACGCCGAGGTGGCTGATGGTGCTCATGCGTCCAGTGTGCGCCAGGGTGGACACCTGCTCCATATCCACTTCCGGGACGGTGGCCACGAAGTGGCTATGGACAGGGGAGCCACTTCGTCGGGAGAGTGTCCGGATGAGACGTCTCGCCCCCGATCACGTCGCCGGTCTGGTCGCCCCGCTGCTGACCCGGCGGACGGAGGGACCCGCGTATGCCCGGCTGGCCGACGCGCTGCGCCAGGCGGTCACCGACGGTCGGCTGCCCGCGGGGAGCCGACTGCCTTCGGAGCGCGAGCTCACCGACCGGGTCGACCTCAGCCGCACCACCGTGACCAGGGCGTATGCCGAGCTGCGCGCACAGGGGTATCTGCTCACCCGCCGTGGCTCGGGCAGCGTGGTGCAGGTCCCGGAGGTGCCCGGCGGGCGGGTGGACCACCTGCTCACCCCGAGCGCGCTGCACGCGGACGCCCTGGACCTCACCTGCACGGCACCGGCTGCCCCGGCCGGCACCCGGGAGGCCTACCAGCGCGCCCTCGACGACCTCGGTGCCTACCTGCCCGGGACCGGCTACTACCCGGGGGGCCTGCCGGTGCTGCGCGAGCGGGTGGCCGAGCAGTTCACCCGTCGCGGCCTGGCCACCACGCCCGAGCAGGTGATCATCACCCCGGGGGCCCTGGCCGGGGTGGCCATCGCGATGCGCGCCCTCATCTCCCGGAGGGACCGGGTCCTGGTGGAGACGCCCACCTACCCGAATGCGATCGCCACCGTCGAGGGCGCCGGGGCGCGCATCGTGGCGCACCCGATCGACCACCTGCACGACGACTGGGACGTGACCGACCTCGGTGACGCGCTGCAGTCGAGCGGTGCGCGGGCGGCATACCTCATCCCGGACTTCCACAACCCGACGGGGGCGCTGATGGACGGCGAGCAGCGGTCCCGGACCGGTCGGCTGCTGCGCACGCGAGGGGTGGTGCCGGTGATCGACGAGTCGCTCGTCGACCTGCCGCTGGACGGACAGGTGATGCCGGAGCCGCTGGGCCGGCACGTCCCCGACTCGATCACCGTGGGCAGCGCCAGCAAGTCGCTGTGGGGCGGCCTGCGGGTCGGCTGGATGAGGGTGCCGCGGGCCCGGATGGAGACGATGGCCGCCAGCCGGCTGCGCCTCGACCTCGGGGTGCCGGTCCTCGAGCAGCTCGCCGTGGCCCACCTGCTCGACCGCGCCGAGGAGACGCTCGTCGAGCAGCGGGCCCGGCTGCGGGAGGGGCGCGAGGTGCTGCTCCGGGGACTGGCGGAGCAGCTCCCCGACTGGCAGGTCCGGGTCCCCGGCGGCGGCATGGCGCTGTGGTGCCGGTTGCCGACGGGCGGCGGGTCGACCGCGCTCGCGAGCGCCGCCCGCCGGTATGACGTGGCGCTGGCGTCCGGGCCGAACTTCGCCGCCGGCGGCGGTCTGGACGGATGGGTCCGCCTGCCCTACGTGCTGTCCCCCGACCGTCTCGCCGAGGTCGCTCCCCGGGTGGCGATGGCCTGGGAGGACGTGCTCTCGGGCCGGGTCCGCGAGTCCCGTGCGCCGGTGCACCAGATCATCGCCTGACACGACGCGCGCCCGGTCAGAGCACGACGCGCGCCCGGTCGGAGCACGACGCGCGCCCGGTCGGAACAGGGTGGGGTCTCGGAGGCGGTAGAATGAGTGACGACAAGGGTTTCGTGCGCCGGGTGGCTGGGACGGCGCGCACGTCCGTGGCACACGGGCAGCGCGAAAGGCATACCCCTTGTCCCCCCTGCAGTCCTACCGGGACCTCTTCGGTCTCACCGGTCCCCTCTACGTCGCCGTCGCCTTCCTCGGGCGGCTCCCGCTGGCGATGTCCCAGATCGCCGCGCTGCTGGCCGTCACCGCCGCCACCGGCTCCTACACCGCCGGCGGCGTGACCGCCGGTGCGCTCGCCGTCGCGAACGCGGTCGGCGCCCCGGTCGCCGGCACCCTGACCGACCGGCTCGGCCAGCGGCCGGTGCTGCTGGTCCAGAGCGTCGTCGGCACCCTCGGTCTGGCCGCGCTCGCCGCGCTGACCCTGGGCGCCGGCCCCGACCGGCCCTGGTGGCCGCTGCCGGTCGTCGCCGCGCTGGGCGGCGCCTTCGTCCCGCAGGTCGGCACCATGGCCCGCGTCCGCTGGCGCCCGATCAGCCGGTCCCGCTCGTCGCAGAACCCCCGCGTGATGGACGCCGCCTTCTCCTACGAGGGTGCCGCCGACGAGGCCTCCTTCGTGCTCGGTCCGGCCCTGGTAGGGCTGATCGTCGCCGCCACCGCCCCGGTGACCGCGCTGGTCGTCGCAGCTGTGCTGCTGGGCGCCTTCGGCACCTGGTTCGCGCTGCACCCCACGGTGGCCCTGGTCACCCCGTCCGGGACGGGCTCGGGGGACGGGTTCCGGCTGCTCACCCCGGCGCTGCTGGTGCTGGCCGCGACGCAGCTGAGCATCGGGATGATCTTCGGCTCCATCCAGACCGGCACCTCGGTGCTGGCCACCCAGGCGGGCGAGCCCGGGCTCACCGGTCTGCTGCACGGCCTGCTCGGGGTCGGCAGCGTGATCGCCGGTCTGGCCGTCGTGGCGCTCCCCGAGTCGATCGGGCACGTGCGCCGGCTGCGGGTCTTCTCGGGCGTCCTCGTGGTGCTGTCCCTGCCGCTGCTGGCGGTCGGCTCGCTGGGCGGGCTGGCGGTCGTCCTGCTGGCGCTGGGCGTGGCCGTCGCCCCGTCGATGATCACCACGTTCACCCTCGCCGAGCGCACCGCGGCCCCGAGCCGCCTGGGTGCGGCGATGACCGTCCTGGCCGCCAGCACCGGCATCGGGTATGCCGTCGGCGCGGCCCTGGCAGGCACCTTCGCCGACCTGGGTGGGCACCGCCCGGCCTTCGCCGTCACCGTGCTGGCGACGGTGTCGGCGTTCTCGCTGGCCACCCTCGGCGGCCGGGTCGTGCTGAGAGCGCTTGCCGCCGGCCGGCCTGGCCAGCAGGCCGAGGCGCCCATCTCGCAGGACACGCTGCAGCCCACGCCCTGAGCGACGGCGACCCACGGCATACCCGGAGTGCGGTCACCCTAGGGGGACCTTCATCGCGCTAGAGGGCGATGAAGGTCCGGCTACCGTGACCGCACTCCCGAGGGGGCCGGCGGTCAGCCGATCTGGAAGCCCACCCGGTGCCAGCCGGAGGCACCGTCGGGCGCGGGCGGCGCGCTGATGTCGGTCTGCACCTCGCCGGTGCCGTCGGTGGCACGTACGGCGAGCGAGTGCTCCCCCGGCTCGCCGACCCAACGGTGCGTCCACAGCCGCCAGGAGTCCACGCTCGGCTCCTCCATCAGGGAGGCCTCCTCCCACTGCCCGCCGTCGACCTGCACCTCGACCCGGTCGATGCCGCGGTGCTGGGCCCAGGCCACCCCGGCGAAGACCACCGCCCCGTCGGCGTCCGGTGCCAGCCCGCGGCCCTCGCGCGGCACGTCGATCCGTGACGCCGTCTTGATCGGCCCGAGCTCGGCCCACCCGCGTGGGGTCCAGTAGCCCTCGTCGGCGTCGAACCGGGTGACCTTCAGCTCGGTGACCCACTTGGTGGCCGAGACGTAGCCGTACAGGCCCGGCACCACCATGCGGACCGGGAAGCCGTGCTCGGCGGGCAGCGGCTCGCCGTTCATCGCGACCGCCAGCAGGGCGTCGCGCTCGTCGGTGAGGGCCTCGATCGGGGTGCCGGCCGTCCAGCCGTCGGTGCTGCGGGAGAGGACCATGTCGGCCTCCGGCTGCACCCCCGCGCGGGCGAGCAGCTCACGGATCGGCCAGCCCTGCCAGACGGCGTTGCCGACGAGGTCGCCGCCGACCTGGTTGGAGACGCAGGTGAGCGTCACCAGCGCCTCGACGTGCTCCTCCTCCATCAGGTCGGCGTAGCTGATCTCGATCTCCTCGTCGACCAGCCCGGTGACCCGCAGCGACCAGTTCGCGGCGTCCACCCGCGGCACCCGCAGGGCGGTGTCGATCCGGTAGTAGTCCTCGTTCGGGGTGACGTATGCCGAGTGCCCGCCGACGTCGCTGCCGGCACCCTCCGGCACGCTCACCGTCCGGGTGGGCACCGGGATCCCCAGCGCCTCGGCGCCCCGCTGCACCGTGCGCCCGACGGTGGCCAGCGCCTGGCCGGCCAGGATCCCGACGGCCCCGAGCGCGGTCAGCCCACCGGCCGAGACCAGGACGGCGCGTCGGGTGGCCCCGGTGACCGGGTTGGCCTCCCCGCTCCCCCCTGTCCCCTCGGAGGCAGCCTCCTGAGCCCAGGCGGCCTCGACGGAGTCGGCGGCCCGGAGCCGGTCCACCAGGCGCCCCAGCAGCCATGCCCCCAGGCCGACACCCACCACGGTGGGCACCAGGTCCAGCACGCCGGTCGCCGGCCGGGAGAACACGGCGACCGCGCCGACCACCCCGACCAGGGTGAAGGCTGTCGTCCCCCAGGGGCGGCGACGCAGGGTCAGCACCCCGATGGCGGCGCAGAGCAGGATCAGCACGACCGCCATCCCGACCCCGAGGGCGAGCTTGTCGGCGGTCCCGAACGTCTCGACCGCGAAGTCCTTGAGCCACGGTGGGGTCAGGTCGACGAACGCGCCCCCGACGGCCAGCAGCGGCGAGGACACCCCGGCCGATCCGACCAGCCGCACCCAGGCCGCGGCGAGCAGCTCGGCGGTGCCCAGGGTGAGCGCCCCGGCCCCGACCCCCACGGCCGCGGCGACCCACGTCCCGCGCTCGGGCGTGGCGGCGGAGGCGGTGTCGGGCTCGCGGGTGAGGACCATGGGTCCATCATCCTCGCCCAACCTGGAAGATCACCGGACCCGTCGGTCACCTCGACGGTCCGGCCCCCACCTCGTAGGTCCGTCCGGGTCCGGCGATCGTCAGCGGTCCCGCCCAGAGCGCAGACGCCTCCTCCTGGGCGGCGTCGGCGTCGGCCCAGGGCGGCAGGTGGGTCAGCACCAGCGTGCCGACCCCGCCGGCCTCGAGGGCGGCCTCCGCCGCGCGGGCCGGGGTGAGGTGGATCCCCCGGGTGGTCTCCTGCGCGGGAAACCCTGCCTCGACCAGCGCCAGATCCGCGCCGGCGAGCAGCGGGGCCAGCGCCGGGCAGCTGTCCGTGTCGCCGGTGTAGGCCAGCACCCTGCCGGCCGCCTCCACCCGGAAGCCGAACGCCGGGACCGGGTGCGCAACGGCATACGGGGTGATCGTGAACGGGCCGACCCGCACCGGGCGTCGGTCCACCAGCTCGCCCCAGGTCATCCCCTGCAGCGGCTCGGCCTGTCGGACCCCGTGCACCCGCGCCATCCGCTCCGCGGCCCCCGGCGGACCCCAGACGGGCAGGCCGGAGGTCGCCGGCGCCGGGCCGTGGCGACGGAGCACGTGCAGACCGCTCAGGTCCAGGCAGTGGTCGGGGTGCAGGTGGGAGAGCAGCACCGCGTCCAGCGCCACCGGGTCGGTATGCCGGTGCAGCGGCCCGAGCGCGCCGGAGCCGAGGTCGAGCAGCAGGCGCCACTCCCGGTCCCCGTCGTCCGCGGTGACCAGGTAGCAGCTGGCGGCGCCGTCGGGCCCCGGGACGGAGCCCGAGCACCCGACGACGGTGAGCCGCACCCCGACCCTCAGGCCTGCTGACGCGAACGGGGCAGGATGCGGAACATGATGTCGGTGACGCTGACCAGGCCGACCAGACGCCCTTCCTCGCGCAGCACCACCAGCTGCTCCCCAGAAGCGCGCATCTTGTTGAGCGCCTCATAGACCGGGGTGGTGCCGGCCAGCACCAGTGCCGGTCGTGCCAACGGCTCGGCCGACTCGTCGTCCGCGTGCACGAGCGTGTCACGCACGTGCACGACCCGCGGCTCGGCGGTGTCGTCGTCGAGCATGAGGATGCGCTTGTGGCCGGTGCGGGCACCCACCGCCTGCACCTCGGCGATGCTCGCCCCGGTGCCGACCGCCGCCACATCAGGGTTCTTGGGCGCCAGCTCGGCCAACGTCAGCTCCTGCAGCTCGAGCACGTCCGAGATCTGCTCCTGGAAGGCCGTCTCCAGGGCCCCCTTGGCCGCCGACTGCTCGACCAGCACCCGGATCGTGTTGACGTCCTGGCCACCGACCGCGGCCCGGTCGACCGGGGTGACGCCGCTGGCCGAGACCAGCTTGTTGGCGATGTGGTTGACCCACAGCAGCAGCGGGCGCACCACCCAGATGAAGACCCGCATCGGCGGCGAGACCAGCTTGGCGGCCCGCTCCGGGTGGGCGATCGCCCACGACTTCGGCGCCATCTCTCCCACCACGAGGTGCAGGAAGGTCACGATGAAGAGCGAGAGCGCGAAAGACGTACTGCCGGCCACCCAGGACGGGAGACCGATGCCGACCAGAACCGGGCCCAGCCAGTAGTCCATGGCCGGCTTGGTGACCGCACCGAGGGCGAAGGTGCACGCGGTGATGCCCAGCTGGGCACCGGCGAGCATGACGGTCAGCTCGTGCATGCTGCGCAGCGCCGAGCGCGCGGCGCTGGAGTGCTCCGCCTCCGCCTCGAGCCGGGCCTTGCGGGCACCCAGCAGCGCGAACTCGACGATGACGAAGAGGGCGCTGGCGACGATGAGCCCCACCGTGATCAGGGTGACGGTCAGTCCGTTCATCGGCCCTCCTCCTGAGTCGTGGTGCCGGTATGCCCGTCCCGCGGGTCACCCGGGGGCCGATCGTCGCCCCTCGGCGGGTCCGTGTGGTCCCCGTCCGGTGGCCTGTGGTCGTCCTTGTCGTCCTTGTCGTCCAAGGCCCGTTCCACCAGCCGGACCGAGAGCAGGCTGGGCACGTGCCGGGTGATCTCCAGCACCTCGATCTCCAGGGTGCGAGCCACCCGCTCGTCGAAGACCATCTCGGCAGGCTCCTCCCCCAGCTCGATGACGACCGTCTGGCCGATCTCGGGCAGGGCTCCCAGCTCGGCGATGACCAGGCCGGAGACCGTCTCGTAGTCGCCCTCGGGCAGGTGGTGCTCGACGGCGCGCTGCATCTCGTCGATGTGCACGTCACCGTCCATCCGCCACACGTGGTCGTCCCCGCCGCCGTCCCCCGAGGCGACGATGCCCTCGGGCACCGTCTCGTCGTGCTCGTCGGTGATCTCGCCGACGAGCTCCTCGGCGAGGTCCTCCATCGTCAGCACCCCGGCGAAGCCGCCGTACTCGTCGACCACGCAGGCCAGCTGCTGCCCGGAGCGGGTGAGTTCGTGGACCGCGTCCGGCAACGGCATCAGGGTCGGGACGATGACCGTCTCGCGCATGATGTCGCTGACCGTCCCCTCCATCGAGGAGCGCAGCACGTCGACCAGGTTGACCACGCCGACCGGCTGACCGTCCGGATCGACCACGGGGTAACGGGTGTGCCCGTGCGCCATCAGCACCCGGACCTCCTGCAGCGTGGTGTCCGGGTCGATGACGTCGACCCGCGACCGGGGAACCTGGGCGTGCTCGACGTCCTGGTCCGGGAAGTCGAGGATCCGGTCCAGCAGGACCGACAGCTCGCGCGGCAGGTCACCGCTGTCCCGTGAATCGGCGAAGATCTGCTCGAGCTCCTCGGCGGTCGCGGTGGTGTCCAGGTCGTGGATCGGCTCGATCCGCACCAGACGCAGCAGGGCGTTCGCCGACCAGTCGAAGATCTTGATGAGCCAGCCGAAGGCCGCCAGGTAGATGATCGTGGACCGGGAGAGCATCCGCGCCAGCGGCCCGGAGTTCGCGATCGCCAGGTTCTTCGGGTAGAGCTCACCGAAGATCATCTGCACGATGGTGGCGATCGCCAGCGCGGAGACCGTGCCGACGGTGATGCTCAGCGCCTCGGGCACACCCGTGTCACCGAGGATGATCGCCAGGCCACGTCCCACCAGGGGCTCCGCGACGTAGCCGACCATCAGGCCGGTGACGGTGATCCCCAGCTGGGCGCCGGACAGCATGAACGAGGTGCGTCGGGTGACCTTCAGTGCGCGGGCGGCCGCATCGTCGCCGGCCTCCGCCTCGGCCTCCAGGCGCAGCCGGTCCACCGACATGTAGGCGAACTCCTGGGCCACGAAGTAGCCGTTGGCCGCGATGATCACGGCGATGGCGAGAATGCCGGCGAGCAGCAGCAGGATGGCGGTGGTCACGCGCTCCATCCCTCAGGTGCGGGGGGTGGGCACGGACCGCTGGGTTGGCCAGGAGACATGAGCAGAATAGTAACGTCCCGCACGCTCAGCACGGACTCAGACTCGGAGTCGTCATCAACCGGCAACTGTCAGTCGTCGCTGACGGGTAACCGCAGGTCGGTCAGGGAGCGCACCCGCGGCACGGTCACCCCGGTATGCCGGTCGTCCCGGTCCAGCAGGACCGCCGACAGTCCCGCGTCCAGGGCCGCGCGGAAGGCGCGTGGGTCGGGCTTGGCCGCCGGGAGCTCGGAGGAGCAGACGAGGACGCCGATCTCGCCGGACAGCGCCAGCGCCTCCACCTTCCGCTGCTGCTGCTCGGCATCCCCGTTGGTCAGGACTGCGGCCAGCAGCCCGTGCTCCCGGATCCGGCGCAGCGTCGGCACGGCGTCGTCGAACGCACGCCATCCTGCCTCGTACCGCCACAGGTAGTCGGAGAACAGCTCGTCCGCCTGCTCGTCCGACAGCCTCGCCCCCAGGAGGTCACGCAGCCGGTGCCCCCAGCGCGTCCGCCCACCCCCGGACGGCGGCATCCGCGGCGCCGGCGTGGTCGACCAGCGTGCCGTCCAGGTCGAGCAGCACCGCGGCCGGCCCGCTCAGCGCCACTCCTCGTCCCGACCAACGAACGCCCGGTGCACCTGGTGCACCTCGGGGCCGAGGAACCGGCGCGCCAGGTAGTGGAAGCCGTCGGGGTCGCCAGTGGTCAGCCACTGGTGCACCGGCACGTTGCCGGCCGGCGCCAGCAGCCCCCCGTCGGTGAGCACCCGGAACAGGTCGGCGGCGGTGGCCGCGGCCGAGGACACCAGGCTCACCTGCTCGCCCAGCACGTACTGCAGCGCCTGGGTGAGCAGCGGGTAGTGGGTGCAGCCCAGGATCAGGGTGTCGATCCGCTGCTCCTGCAGCGGCGCGAGGTATGCCTGTGCCACCTCGATCACCTCCGGCCCGCTGGTCACACCCGCCTCGACCAGCTCGACAAAGCGCGGGCACGCCTGGCTGGTCACGCTCACCGAGGCGGGCGCCGCCACGAAGGAGTCGAGGTAGGCCCGGGACTGGTGGGTGGCCTGCGTCGAGATGACCCCGATCCGGCCGTTGCGGGTCAGCGCCACCGCCCGGCGCACCGCCGGGCGGATCACCTCGACGACGGGCACGGCATACCGCTCCCGGGCGTCGGCCAGCACTGCGGCCGAGGCGCTGTTGCAGGCGATGACGAGCGCCTTGACGCCGTGGTCCACCAGCCGGTCCAGACACTCCAGGGCGTACTGCCGGACCTGGGCGATCGGCAGCGGGCCGTACGGGGTGCGTGCGGTGTCACCGAGGTAGAGGACCGACTCCTGGGGCAGCTGGTCGAGGACCTCGCGCGCGACCGTCAACCCTCCGAACCCGGAGTCGAAGACCCCGATCGGACCGTCGGTCATCTCAGTCGGCGTCCGCCGCCACGAAGGGGTTGGCCAGGGCGCCGATGCCCTCGATCTCCACCTGGCAGCGCTGCCCGGCGGTGATCGGGCCCACCCCGGCCGGGGTCCCGGTGAGGATGACGTCACCGGGCAGCAGGGTGAAGGCCGCGGAGGCGTGCGCGATGAGCTCGGGGACCCCGAAGTGCAGGTCGGCGGTGGTGCCGTCCTGGCGCACCTCGCCGTCCACGGTGCTGCCGATCCGTAGGTCGGCGACGTCCAGGTCGGTCTCCACCCACGGGCCGAGCGGGGTGAAGGTGTCCATCCCCTTGGCCCGGGCCCACTGGCCGTCGCTGCGCTGCAGGTCACGGGCGGTGACGTCGTTGGCGCAGGTGTAGCCGAAGATCACCGACGCGGCGTCCTCGACGGAGACGTCCTTGCAGACCCGCCCGATGACGACCGCCAGCTCGGCCTCGTAGGAGATCTCCTGCGCGAAGCCGGGGATGACCACCGGGTCGCCCGGGCCGCAGACGGAGGTGTTCGGGATGAAGAACATCAGCGGCTCGGCGGGCAGCTCGCTGCCCATCTCCTTGGCGTGGTCGGCGTAGTTGCGCCCGATCGCGACCACCTTGCTGCGCGGGATGACCGGGGCGAGCAGCCGCACGTCGGCGACCTCGAAGGTGGCGCCGGTGAGGTCGATCTTGGTGTAGAGCGGATCACCGGAGATCTCGGCGATCTTCTCGCCGGCCCCGTCCACGAGGCCGAAGCGGGGGTCGTCTCCATCGGTGAAACGGCAGATACGCATGGCCCCAGCCTAGGGCGAGGTGAGCTTCAGCCCCACGATGCCCCCGACGATCGCCACCAGGCACAGCATCCGGGCCACCGTCAGCGGCTCGTGCAGCGCGACGATCCCGAAGGCGGCGGTGCCGACCACCCCGATCCCCACCCAGACGGCATACCCGGTGCCGAGCGGGATGGTCCGCAACGACCAGCCGAGACCGGCCATGCTGAACGCGAGCGCGACCCCGAAGAGCACGCTCGGCCACAGCCGGGTGAAGCCCTCGGAGCGGGTGAGCGCTGCCGCCCACACGCTCTCCAGGACACCGGACAGGACGAGCACGACCCACGACAGAGCAACCATGATGACGCCCCTCCAGGGCGTGTCACGTCGTCGTCGGCTCCGGGTACGACGTGCCTCGTCCGGGGACAGCCGGGGACCGGTGTCCACCCTCAGCGTCTCACTCACCGGCGCACCCGGTCCAGCACGACGGCTAGGCTCGTCTGCCGTGTCCTCCCTGCCGCACCGCCCTGCTCCGACGCGCTCGCGCACGGTGCTGCCGGAGGCACGGTGGCGGGAGCGGGCCGCGGTGCACGCGGAGCGGGTGGAGCGGCTGACCGCGGACCGGCTCGCCCGGCGGTTCGAGGGCCGCACCCACCCGGTCGACGACTTCCTCTGGGAGTACTACTCCTTCCGGCCCGCGCAGCTCGCCCGATGGCACCCCGGCCCCGGGGTGGGCCTGGAGCACGGCTCCGAGCGCGAGGGCTGGAGCCGCTACCGCCTCGACGCGGAGGGGACGGCGTGGCTGGACGCCGAGGGGTTCCTGGCGCGCCGGGGCGCAGCCGTGGCCTTCGTCCGCGAGCTGCTCACCGCGACCCTGTCCCGGCCCGGCCGGTTCGGCTGCTTCGGGCTGCACGAGTGGGCGATGGTCTACCGCAGCGACCCGGACGAGGTGCGCCACGACGGGTGGCCGCTGCGGCTCGGGCGGGAGGGGACCGACTGGCCGCTGCGGCTCGGGCGGGAGGGGACCGACGCGGTCGTCGAGGGCCATCAGGTCGGTTGCACGCACCTCGACGCCTACCGGTTCTTCACCCCGGAGGCGGCGCCGCTGAACACGCTCACCCCCACCCGTCAGACCCAGGTCGCGATGGAGCAGCCGGGCTGCCTGCACGCCGGGATGGACCTCTACAAGTGGTGCTTCAAGCTCGCCCCCGCGGTGCCCTCCGACCTGACCCTGGAGGCGTTCGGGCTGGCCCGGGAGATACGCGAGCTGGACATGCGGGCGGCGCCCTACGACCTGCGTGAGCTCGGCTACGAGCCGGTCCGGATCGAGACGGTGCAGGGCAAGCAGGAGTACGCCCGTGCCCAGCGCGGCTTCACCCTCCGCACCAACGACCTGCGCCGGCGGCTGGTCGCCGCCCTGGATGAGCTCGCTCAGACCAGCTGGTAGAGCCAGCCGTGCCGGTCCTCGGCGCGCCCGTACTGGATGTCCAGCAGCTCCTGACGCAGGTCCAGGGTGAGGCTGTGGTCCTGCGGCATGGCCAGCTCGCCACCGCTCCACGCCAGCCGGCCCACCGGGGTGATGACCGCCGCGGTGCCGCAGGCGAAGACCTCGGTGATCTCGCCTCCGGCGACCCCGTCGCGCCACTCGTCGATGGTGAACCGTCGCTCGGTAACGTCGTGGCCGCGCTCGCGCAGCAGGTCGATGAGGGACGAGCGGGTGATGCCCGGCAGGATCGTGCCGGTGAGCTCGGGGGTGACGACCCGGCCGTCGGCATACACGAAGAAGAGGTTCATCCCGCCGAGCTCCTCGACGTAGCGGTGCTCGGCCGCGTCGAGGAAGACCACCTGGTCACAGCCGTGCTCGATGCCCTCGGCCTGGCTGGCCAGCGACGCGGCGTAGTTGCCGCCGCACTTGGCCGCGCCGGTGCCGCCGGCCGCGGCCCGCACGTACTGGTCGCTCACCCACAGGCTGACCGGGGTGAGGCCACCGGTGAAGTACGCGCCGGCCGGGGAGGCGATGACGCTGAAGAGGTAGCGGTTGCTGGGCCGGACCCCCAGTGCCTCCTCGGTGGCGATCATGAAGGGGCGCAGGTAGAGCGAGGTCTCCCCCGAGTCCGCGGGCGGAACCCAGCCCTGGTCGAGGGTGACGAGCTCCTTGATCGCGTCCAGGAAGATCGTCGGCGGCAGCTCGGGCATCGCCAGCCGGCGCGCCGAGGCGTTGAACCGCTCCGCGTTGCGCTCGGGCCGGAAGGTCCACACGGTCCCGTCGCTGTGCCGGTAGGCCTTCATCCCCTCGAAGATCTCCTGGGCGTAGTGGAACACCGCCGCCGAGGGGTCCAGCGGGATAGGGCCGTAGGGCACCACCCGCGCCTCCTGCCACCCGGTGTCCCCGGTCCACTCCACCAGCACCATGTGCTCGGTGAAGAGGCTGCCGAAACCGGGGTTGGCCAGCAGGTGGGCGATCTCGTCGGCGCTGCGACGGTCGGCGGCCTCGGTGACCGCGAACGAGGTGGACGACGTTGTCTGGCTCATGCCCCGAGACTAACGCTCAGCGCAACCAGCTCGTCATCGCCCTGACCCGGCGGCCCGCCTGCTCCAGCTCGTGCGCCGACCGGGCCGCGTCCCGGCGGCTGGTGGACGCCTCCGCACGGGCCTGGCCCGCCGGCCCGTGCTGGCTGGCGAAGCCGGAGGCGTAGATCTGGTCCACCCGGGTCTTCAGGTCGTGCACCAGCGCGACGTAGGCGACCTCCGGCTCGACCCCGCCGCCGACCAGGTCCTCGTAGGCCGACTCCAGCGCCTGCTGCAGCGGGACGTGGATGCGGTCCTGCGCCACGCCCATGGCCCGGGCCTCGTGCTCGATGGTGGTGACGACGGCGCCGGAGCGCAGCGACCCCATCGCGGCGGCGTACGCGGTCAGGGTGGCCCAGGCCGCCCCCGAGCCGTCCCGCTCGACCGCGACCAGCGCGGGACAGCCGCGGCCGTCGAGGTACTCCTCGCGGACCCGGTGCCCGTCCCCGATGGTGCGCAGCATGGCCAGGTCGACGCCGTCGGGGACGACGAGACCGCCCTCGCGCACCGTGGAGGGCCCGGTCACGATGACCAGGTCCCCCTCCTCGGTATGCCCCGCGACCAGGCTGCGCAGCACGTCGGGGGCGTGCTCGCCGTGCGACATCTCCGGCACCAAGACGATGTCGCAGCGGCGCACGGCCTCCTCCGGCTCGGCCACCGCGAGGCCCTCCACCTCGGCCCGGCCGGCCAGCCGGCTGTCCGGGGCGGTGCCGACCCAGACGTCGACGCCGCTGTCGCGCAGGTTGAGGGCGTGCGCCGCGGCGAGGGAGTCGAAGCCGAGCACGGCCACCTGGCGGTCCTGCAGCAGGGTGAGGTCGGCGCTGTCCGGGTCGAGGGTGGAGGTCACGCCCACCAGCCTAGGTGGTGGGCCTCGGTGCAGAGGCGGAGCCGCGGACCACCAGCTCCAACGGGAGCACCCGGTGGCCGGGTTCCCGTCCGGCGACGGCCTCGAGCGCGGCCTCCGCCGCTGCCGCGCCGGCCGCCCGCAGCGGCGAGCGCACGGTGGTCAGCGGCACCGGCAGCTCGGCGGCGAGCGGGGTGTCGTTGAAGCCGACCACGGACAGCTGCTGCGGCACCGCGAACCCGCGCGCCCGGGCGGCGGACATCGCCCCGATCGCGGTCACGTCGTTGACCGCGAAGATCGCCGTCGGGGCGCCGGCACCGTCCAGCAGGCGCGCTGTTGCCTCCTTGCCACCCTCGACGTCGAAGGCGCAGTGCACCGAACGCCCCGGCGCCAGGCGGATCCCGGCGCGGGCCAGCTCGTCGGTGAACCCTCGGGCGCGGTCCCGGGCCGAGCTGGTTGCCTTCGGCCCGGCGACCACCCCGAGGTCGGTATGCCCCAGGCCGAGCAGGTAGCGCGCGACCTGCCGCCCTCCGTCGGCGTCGTCCAGGGCCACCACCGGCCTGCGGTCGCCGGCGGTGCGCATGAACGGCAGGACGGGCACCGGCCAGGCGTCCTCAGAAGGCGGCTCGTCCAGGTGCCCGTCGCTGAAGAGGATGGCGTCGACCCCGTGGTCCAGCAGCATCTCGATCCGCTCGCCGCGGGTGCGCAGGTCCTCCTGGGTGCCGCTGACCAGGGTGACGTAGCCGTCCTCGCGGGCCCGCGCGTCCAGCCCCTCGTAGGCGAGGGCCACGACGATGTCGGTGATCCGCGGCACCAGGACGCCGATCACCCCGGTGCGTCCGGTGCGGAGGCTGGCCCCGACCCGGTTACGACGGTAGCCGAGACGTCCGGCGGCAGCCTCCACCCGGGTCCGGGTCCCAGCGGCGACGCCGTCCCGGGTCACCGGGTCACCGCTGAGGGCGCGGGAGGCGGTGGAGGGGTGCACCCCCGCCTCCCGCGCGACGGTCACGATCGTGGGGGTCGGCCTGCGGCCGGGCGAGGGCATACCGGGTCGGGAGCGGCGCGGCTCAGGAGCGCGCCGCCTCCTGCTCCCGCATCTCGTCGATGGCGCGCTGGGTGCCCCAGAACTTGACCAGGACCCGACGGCTCGGGGGTGGCCCCAGGTAGGCCGCCGCCACGTAGAGCAGCAGCGCGAAGGCCGCCGCCGGCGCGACCGGCATCATGCCGAAGGCCAGGGCCGGCACGACGTTCGACGCCACCAGGTAGTAGCCCATCCCGCCGAGCAGCGAGGCCATCGCGCCCAGGGCGTTGCCGCGCTTCCAGTAGAGCCCCAGGACCAGCGGCACGAACAGCCCGGCCTCCAGGCCGCCGATGGCGAAGTTGATGAGGTACTGCAGGAAGTCCGGCGGGCGCAGCGCGGCGACCAGGACGACCAGCCCGATCCCGAGCGAGACCAGGGTGCCGGCCCGGTACTGCTGGTGGTCGGGCATGTCCGGCTTGATGAACCCGACGTAGAGGTCGCGCACGATGGCGCCGGAGACCACCAGGATCATCGAGTCCACGGTCGACATCACCGCCGCGAGCGGCGCGGCCAGCACGGCCCCGGCCACCACCCCGGGCAGCTGGTCCACGATCAGCGTGGGCAGCACCAGGTCGGCCAGCTCCGCGTCCGGGTAGAGCACCCGCCCGAAGACGCCCATCGCGCCGAAGCCGAGAGTGAAGACCGCCATGATGGCCGGGCCCACGATGAGCGCCGTGTGCAGCGCCTTGCTGTCGCGGTAGGACATGGCGCGGACCGAGACGTGCGGCAGCGCGGCCAGCAGCAGGCCGAACATCAGCGCGTAGGAGAGCATCATCGGCAGGTCGAAGCCGCTGGCCCCGGGCAGCACCACCAGCTGTCCGTCCAGGGATCGGGTCTCCTCCTCGACGGCGGTGAAGCCGCCCACCGTGCTCAGCACGACGACCCAGAGGGCGATCCCGCCGAGGAACATGATGATGCCCTGCGCGGCGTCGGTGAACGCGGCCGCGAGGAAGCCGCCGAAGCTGGTGTAGAGGGCGACCATTCCGGCGAAGACGACCACCAGCGCCCAGTAGGGGATGCCGGTGATCGACTGCAGCACCCGGGCTCCGCCGACGAACTGGGCGACCATGTAGGCGACCAGGAAGACCACCATGCCGATGGCGGTGAACAGGGTCACCGCGCGCGACTCGTACCGTTCCCTGAAGAAGTCGGTGAAGGTGAGCAGGTTGAGCTTGCGGGCCACGATCGCGTACTTCTTGCCGAGCAGGCCGAGGGCCAGCACCGCTGAGGGCACCTGCATGAGTCCGCCCCAGACCCAGCCGTACCCCTGCGAGTAGGTGAGGCCCGCGGTGCCGATGAAGGTGCCGGCGGAGGCCGCGGAAGCGAGCACCGTGAAGATGAGCACCCACGGACCGAGGCTGCGCCCGCCGAGGTAGTAGCTGCCGGTCTGGTCGGTCGCGCCGCTGGAGCGGGTGTAGGCGTAGTAGGCGATCGGCGCCATCGCCCCCAGCAGCAGGATGATGGGTGCGGCGACGTCCCACCTCATGAGCGCTCCCCCGTCCGCTCGGGCTCGGGCTCGAGGTCCAGGTCGGTGAACAAGAACCGGACCATGAAGAAGGGGACGACGCAGAAGACGGCCACGGTCACGATCCCGGTCCAGAAGAACCACTCGGGGAAGCCCATGATGTAGGTGGTCTCCGCCGGGTCACGGTCTCCCGCGATCCCCCACGCGATGACCACCATCACGGTGGTGAACGCCGCCCAGTAGGCCACGCACCACCACGCCTCGCGCAGCGAGACGGCATACCGGGGATCGTGCTCGAAGTCCTCCGCGGGGGAGGTGCGTGCTGCTCTGGTCTGCATCGGTTCTCCTCGGTCCTTCGGGTGGGTCCGGGTCAGGTATGGGCGCCGCGGGCGGCGACCGACCACGTCCGTGGCGGGTGGCCGCGCTGGACGACCCTCAGGTGGTCGACCAGGTTCACGGCGACACAGACGTGGTTGGGGACGACCCGCAGCAGCGCACCCAGGGGCGGCCGGTGGAGGCCCTCTGGCAGGTCCACGACGGCGTGGTGCTCGCTGAGCTGGACGATCCGGGCCTCGGGGTGGTCCAGCAGACGCCCGTACCCGGTGGCATAGCCGGCCCGGTCGCCACCCAGCACCTTGCTCCCGGTGTCGAGCACCACCCGGCCCGGGCGGGAGCTGACCACCCGGCCGTAGGCGGTCAGCGCCACGTCCTCACGGGCGCACCGTCCGAGCTCCCACTGCTGGGCGTCGTTGACGACGTAGACCCCCGGCCGGGCCTCGGTCAGCACGCCGGCACCCATCTCGGCGGCCGAGGGGGTGGACCCGCCGGAGATGACCTCCGGCAGCACACCCACCGCCCTCAGTGACTCCGCGGCCACCCGCAGCGCCTCCTCCTCCTGGGCGGCGACCCCCGCGGCCGCGTCGGGGGCGTAGGAGTGGCCCGGGAAGGAGAAGACGCCGCGGACGCTGAGCCCGCCGGCGCGAGCGGCGGCGGCGACGGCGCCCGCCTCCCCCGGCCGGCACCCGGTCCGGTGGTGGCCCGAGTCGACCTCCACCATCAGCTCGACGCGGGGGTCGAGGAGCCCGGTCAGCCGCTCGGCAGCCTCCACCGAGTCCACCCCGATCGCGATCCGGGCCGTCCCGGCCAGCTGCCGCAGCCGCTGCGCCCGGCCCTCGTCCACCCAGAGCGGGTAGGCGATGAAGAGGTCGGCATACCCGGAGTCCGCGAAGACCTCGGCCTCGCCCACGGTCGCCAGGGTGAGTCCGCGCGCCCCGGCCGCCACCTGCAGCGCGGCGATCTCCAGCACCTTGTGCGTCTTGACGTGCGGACGGACCGCGAGGCCCGCACCGGCCAGGTGCCGGTGCAGACGGGTGATGTTGGCGGACAGGACGTCGTGGTCCACCACCAGGTACGGGGTGGGCAGATGGTCGAGGGCGAGGTCCGGTCCCGCCACCTGGGTATGCGTGTCCACCACCGCTCTCACCTGTCCCCCGGGGTGAGACGGCGCCCGGCGCGCCTGCCCTGCCACGCCCCGTCCAGCGCCACCAGCGTGCCGCCCTGGTAGACGCGGTGGATCCCGGTCGGCGGCACGGTCGGGTCCTCGTAGGTCGCGCCGTCCGCGACCGTCCGTGGGTCCAGGCAGACGACGTCGGCGACGAGACCGGGGCGCAACGTGCCGCGCTCCGGGATCGCGAAGATCTCGGCGGGCAGCGACGTCATCCGGCGCACCGCCTCCTCGAGGAGCACGGTGCCGTCACGGACGTACCGGCCGAGCACCCGGGGGAAGGTGCCGAAGGTGCGCGGGTGGGGCCGGCCACCGGTGCCGGGCGGCAGACCGTCGGAGCCGATCGCGGTCCGCGGGTGGGCCAGCACCGTCCGCACGTCGGCCTCGTCCATCATGTGCATCACCATGGTCGCGGACAGATCCTCCTCCACCAGCAGCTGCGCGGCGGCGCGCAGCGGGGTGGTGCCCGCCTCCCGGGCCAGCTGGGCGATGCTGCTGCCGACGTGCCGGTCGCTGGCGGTGCTGGAGACGACGACGTTCTCCCAGCCGGCGGAGAGCGCGAAGTTCTCGAAGCGCGACCCCGGACGGGCCAGGTCGCGCTCGGCCCGGTCGAGGGCCTCCGGGGAGCGGAGCCGGGACAGGACGGCCTCGGAGCCGCCGTCGTGGAACCACGGCGGCAGGATCGCGGTCAGCATGGTGGACCCGGCGGCGTACGGGTAGGCGTCCTGGGTGACCAGCCTGCCCGACTCCCACGCGGCGTCCAGCTCGTCGAGGACGTCCCCCATCCGGCCCCACTGGGCCCGGTCCGCGACCTTGAGGTGGGAGATGTGCAGACGGCGCCCGTTCCGGGTGGTGTCCAGCGCCTCCCGGACCGAGTCCCGCAGGTGCAGGCTCTCGTTGCGCATGTGCGTGGCATACACCCGGTCCGGGCCGAGAGCATCGGTGAGCACCTGCAGCTCCTCGGCGAGCGAGAACACCCCCGGCGGGTAGATGAGCCCGCTGGACAGCCCGAACGCACCGGCCTCCAGGGCGTCCTGGAGCAGCGCGGTCATCACCGTGGACTCGTCCGGGGTGGGCGCCCGGTCGAGGCTGCCGAAGGCGGCGATCCGCAGGACGTTGTGGCCGACCAGCGGCGCGTAGTTGGTCACGTAGCCGCCGGCGTCGGCGTGGGCGAGGAGCTCGCCGAAAGAGGTCCAGGCGAACTCCATCGGCGGGAAGATGCGGCCCATCAGGGTGGCCAGGTCAGCAGCTCCGGCCGGGTCGACCGGTGCCAGGCTGAAGCCGCAGTTGCCGACGACCTCGGTGGTGACGCCCTGCAGGATCTTGGAGGTGTCGTCCTGGGTGAGGAAGGGCACGTTGTCGGCGTGCGAGTGGGTGTCGATGAACCCGGGGCAGACGACCAGGCCGGTGACGTCCACCACCTCGGCGTCCTGCGGCGGGGACTCGCGCGGGGCCGGCAGCGCCTCGACCCTGCCCCCCCGGAGCACGACGCTGCGCGCCTCGCCGGGGCGGCCGGTCCCGTCGACGACGGTCCCACCGGTCAGCCAGGTCTGCTGGTGAGTGCTCATCGGGTCTCCTGCGTCGTGGTGGCGATCCGGGGTCCGTGGCCGGTGAGAGGCTCGGGCACCTGGCCGGGGACCGGGACCGGGGCTCCCCTGCCCGTGCGTTCGGTGATCAGCCGGTACTGGTCGGGACGGCGGTGCGCCTCGAAGTCGAAGATCTCGGCGCGGTAGGCAGCCGCCAGGTCCAGGTCGGCGACAGTCTGGACGACCTCGTCGCCGGTGCCGGTCGCGCGGGCCACCACCTCACCCGCCGGCGACACCAGGGCGGAGCCGCCGATCATCTCGGCGCCGTCCTCCACCCCGGCCTTGGCCGCGGCCACCACCCAGAGCGAGTTCTGGTATGCCCCCGCCTGCAGCGAGAGCAGGTGCGCCGACATCATGTGGTGCGGCTCCGGCTGCCACCCCGGCAGCCCGAGCGGGGAGTTGTACCCGAGGACGACGACCTCCGCCCCCTGCAGGGCCAGCACCCGGTACACCTCGGCCCACCGGCGGTCGTTGCACAGGCACATCCCGATGCGGACGCCGTCGACGTCGAAGACCCCCAGACCCAGGTCCCCCACCTCGAAGTAGTGCTTCTCCAGGTGCTGCGGAGCCTGCTCGTCGCCGACCGGCCGGGCGTGGCCCGGCAGGTGGATCTTCCGGTACCTGCCGACGATCCGACCGGTGGAGTCCACCAGGATCGAGGTGTTGTAGCGGTGGCCGTCACCCGTCAGCTCGGCGTAGCCGAGGTAGAAGCCGACGCCCAGCTCGCGTGCCCGGTCGAAGAGCGGCTGCACCGACGGACCGGGCATCTCGGTCTCGAACCAGCGGTCGGTCGAGGCGAGATCCTGTGCCCAGTACCGCGGGAAGAACGTCGTGAGGGTGAGCTCGGGGAAGACCACCAGACGGGTGGATCGGGCCGCCGCCTCCTCCAGCAGGAGGATCAGGCGCCGCACGACCTCCTCGCGCGTCTCCCCGGGCTGGATGCCGCCCACCTGGGCGGCCGCGACCGACAACTGACGCCGCACGCCTGACCTCCCAAGTCCCTCGTCCGCTGACCACAAACGTTTGCGACGACCCTAGCAAGGGATGCCGCCGCGTCAAGAGCAGTGGTGGGTTTATCCACAGATGCGTGTCGCTCTCCGTGTTTTTCGAACACATGTACTACTATGGGGGTATCGAGGAGCCCAGGGGGGTGAAGTGCGATGGCGACGCAGCCGATCGAGGAAGAGCCGGGCAAGCCCGGAGGTCACGGGCCTGGTGCTGGGGTGGGTCAGGACCATGGCGACCTGGCAACGCTTCTGGAGCGGGTGGGCAGCCTGCAGTCGGGGGTGCAGGGGATGGGCGCGAATGAGTGCCTGGAGGTGTTGGAGGCGTTGCACCGGTTGTCGGGGGTGGTGGACGCGGTGCGGGTGGACGTGGTCGCGCAGCTGGCGGCGCGCACGGGTGAGGACCTGCTGGCCCGGGCCGGGGTGAGTGAGCCGGGGGAGCTGTCGGCGACGGGCAGGGAGCGGTGGCGGGGCAGGTGCAAGTCGTTGGCGGCGACCGAGGTCGCGACGTTGACGGGGATGGGCCGGTGGCAGGCCCGCCAGCTCGTCGCGGTCGCCCTCGCACCGAAAGCCGTATCCGGCCCGGTACGAGAAGGTCTGGTCGCGGGGGTCGTCACCTGGGGGCAGGTGGAGCACTTCTGGCGCCGCGCCGGGGGTCTGCCGCACGAGCACGCTGCGGACGTGGCGACGGCCTTGTTCGCGACCGGGGCCACGGCGGACAAGGTCGCCGTCGAACGGCTGCGCCCCGGTGGCGCGGTGTCAGCGGAGGCGTGGCCGGCGAAGGTCTACGTCGAAGCCCTGGAGCGGGAGGTCACCCGCGCCCAGGGGCGCGACCCGGTCGCGGACGCCGCACGCCGCGATGAGGTGCACCGGGCCAGGTGCGCGTACGGGGTCATCGATGACGACGGCACCGGCCAGGTCATCATCACCGGCGACGCGGCCTCCACCGCGGCCTGCGTGGACAGATTGCATGTCCTGGCCCGTCGGGCACGCCTCGCCGGGGACGCGCGGACCGAGACCCAGCTGCGCTCCGACATCGGCCGCGCCCTGCTCCTGCACGGCACCCTGCCCCTGCCCGACCTCGCCCACGCAAGCCCTCCGGGTGGTGAGCACGGCGGTGACCAGGGCTGCGATCAGGAGCTGGGCGTGGGCGCTGACCTGGCCGGGCTGGTGACCCCCGAGGACATCGCGTCCCTGGCCCAGATCATCTCCGGCACCCCCACCTACGACCTGCAAGTCGTGATCCCCTGGGACGCCACCACCAACACCGCCGCCCTAGCTGTGCCGGCGGCCAGCGCGGATGCCCCACCCGGCCCTGGGGGCCCCTCAGCCCCGGGCGGGGAGATCGTGTCGGGAGTGGGGCGGTTGGTGGGCAGGTTCCCGAGGTTCTTCACCACCGGCCAGATGAGACGAATGGTCGCGGCGCCGGGCACCACGTTGCACCGGGTGCTCACCGACCCCGCCGACGGACGCTGCCTGGAACGAAGCATCGCCCGGTACACCCCTGATGCGGCGATGCGCACCCAGGTGATGGCCGCGGACCTGCTCTCCCGCGCCCCCGGCCAGACCCTGCCCGTCAGGGACGGCCAGCTCGACCACGTCCACGAATACCTCCTCGGCGGGGCGACGTCCGAGATGAACCTGCAAGGCCTGGACACCGTGTTCCACGCCCTGAAGACCCAGAAGTTCTGGCACGCCCAGATCGATACCACCCGGCACGTGACCTGGACCTCCTTCTTCGACCGCACCTACCGCACCCGAGCCCACGACTACACCCAATACCTCACCACAGGCACCATCAGCCCACCAGATGCAGGCGCTGATGACACGCACGCCGAGTCTCGAACCTCCGGGACCGCTGCCCTGGACTCAGGGACACCAGACCACGTGGGCCCACCGACACTCGGTCACACTCCCGGGCGCCTTCTCAGCACTGACGCCCGACGACACCTCGCCTCCCTGCTCGTCTACGCCGCCCTCGCCGCCCGCCAACGCGGTGCACCCCTGCAAGCACGCGACGACGACCCCGACAGCGACACCGACCTCATCGGCCCCATCACCGACACCCACCGCGCCATCCAGCTACGCCACACCCGCACCCGCGACCACCGCCGCACCACCGGACCCCACCCCGACACCCCCACCCCCGAACACCTCATCCAGCACACCCCCGAGACCATCCTGGCAGCCGAACACTGGACCGACCCCTTCACCGGCCGCAACACCACCAGCACCGGCAACAGCACCCCGAGCGACGACACCACCGCAGACGACACCCACCACGCCTGGCGCGACGAACCCCCACCCTTCTGACGCTCAGCGCAGGAAGAGCGACCGCAGCCGGACGGTCGTGAGGACCAGCCCCAGCGCCGTCATCCCCAGGAAGTAGAGGCTGTGCACCCAGGTCATGGCGTCGAAGTACCCCACGGACAGCTGCCGCATCAGCTCGACGCCGTGCCACAAGGGCATCGCCATGATCATCCACTGGATCCAGTCCGGGTAGACCTCGATCGGGTACAGGGTCGCCGAGAAGAGGAACATCGGCAGCAGCACGAAGTTGATGAGGTCCATCTGCTGGAACGTCGTCAGGAAGCTCGTGACCCCCATCCCGAACGAGGCGAACCCCAGGGCGATCAGAACCGCTGCCGGCACCATGAGCAGCGCCCACCACGACGTCACCAGACCCAGGGCCGCGATCACGCCGAGGAAGCCCAGGGCATACAGGAAGCCTCGGAAGAGAGCCATCAGGATCTCCCCCACCGCCACGTCCAGCGGGCCCAGCGAGGTCTGCAGCATCGCCTGGTACAGCTTGGCGAAGCGCAGCTTGAAGAAGACGTTCCAGGTGGAGTCGTAGATGGCCCCGTTCATCGCCGAGGTCGCCAGCAGCGCCGGGGCGATGTAGGCCGCGTACGCGACCGGCTCACCTCCGGGACCTGTCACCTCCCCCACCAACGAGCCCATGCCGATCCCCATCGCCAGCAGGTAGAGCACCGGCTCGAAGAAGCCCGAGACCAGCACCATCCAGTTCTGGTTGAGCACCACCTTGAAGCCGCGCTCCATCACCGCACCGACGTTGCCGGAGGCCAACGAGGCCAGCACGGGTGCCCGGCGGCGCCGGGTCACGGCACTCACGACGTCAACCTGCGGGTGTAGGAACGGACGGCCCAGCGGACCCCCAGCAGCGTGCACGCCAGCAGGAACACCAGGTGCACGATGACCATGAGCACACCGACCTCGGCACCGTAGGAGGCCAGGCGCGCCAGCTGGGTCCCGTGCCAGATCGGCGAGATCCACCCGATCCAGTGGAGGTAGACGGGCATCGCGGACAGCGGGAAGAAGGTGCCGGCGAAGAGGAACATCGGCATCACCACGAAGCGCTGGATGAGCGCGAACTGGAAGCCCTCGTCCTTGAGCGTCGAGGCATACGCCTGCAGCGGCGCGGCGAAGGCCGTCGCGGTCAGCACCCCGATCGGCACCACCAGCCAGGACCAGCCCGAGGGTGCCGCGCCGAACGCCAGCATGATCAACCAGAAGATCGCCGCCTGCACCGCGAACCGGATCATCACCGCGACCAGGTGACCCACCGCGATCTGCCCGGGGCTCACCGGCGAGGCCGCAGGACCGTGGTAGAGCCGGTGCCACTTGAACCCGGCCATCACCGGGTAGGTCATCTCCGCCGACGCCGACATCACCACGGTGGAGACGAGCAGCGCGGGAGCGACGAAGACCAGGTAGTCGACGCCGTCCACCGGTCCGCTGCCGCTGTCCACCAGCTCGCCCAGCCCCACCCCGAGCGCCACCATGTAGAGCAGCGGCTGCCCCACCGAGTACAGCAGGATCGGCCAGAAGTAGGCGCGCATCGCCCGCAGCACGGTCTCGGTGTAGAACCACGCCCCGGACCGCGCGGCCCGGGCCCCCATCTCGGTATGCGCCGGCGCCCGCCCCGAGTACGCCAGCCGGGTGCTGTCCACGTCAGTCAACGAGCGACCGCCCCGTGAGCCGGAGGAAGACGTCCTCCAGGGAGCTGCGGCGCACCAGCGAGGTCACCGGGTGCAGGCCCCGGGCGGAGACCTCCTCCAGGGCGGCCTCCCCGTCGTGGGCATACACGAGGATGCGATCGGGCAGCACCTCGTTGCGCTCCCCCACACCCTCCAGCTGCTGCACCACGGTCGCGTTGCGCGCCGACCCGAAGCGCAGCTCGAGGACCTCACGGGTGGAGTGCTCCCGGATCAGCGAGGACGGGGAGCCGTGCGCCATGATCCGGCCCTTGTCGATGACGATGAGCCGGTCGCACAGCTGCTCGGCCTCGTCCATGAAGTGGGTCGTCACGACCAGCGTGGTACCGGCCTCCTTGAGCCGGAACAGCCGGTCCCACAGGACGTGCCGGGCCTGCGGGTCCAGCCCGGTGGTCGGCTCGTCGAGCAGCAGCACCCGCGGCTCGTTCACCAGCCCGCGGGCGATGGTCAGCCGCCGCTTCATCCCCCCGGAGAGGTTGCCCACCTTCTCCTTGGCCTTCGACTCGAGCTGGGCGAACTCGAGCAGCTCGTCGGCCTTGCGCGCCAGGAACTCCCGGGACAGACCGAAGTACCTGCCGTACATGACGATGTTCTCCCGGACCCGCAGCTCCTCGTCCAGGTTGTCCTGCTGCGGGATCACCCCGAGGTGGGCGCGCACCTGCGGCCCCTGCTGGGCGGGGTCCATCCCCAGCACGTCCAGGTGGCCGGAGCTCCGGTCCAGGGTTCCGCCGATCATCCGCATCGTGGTGGACTTGCCGGCCCCGTTGGGACCCAGCAGGCCGAAACTCTCCCCCGCCTCCACCTCGAAGTCGATGCCGTCGACGGCGGTGAAGTCTCCGTAGGTCTTGCGCAGCTCGCGGGCTGTGATCACTGCAGGCACAAACGCACACTGTACGACGCCGCGCCGACATTCCCTCAGGCCCGGGCGGTATGCACCGTCACCAGCTGTCCGCGCCCGGGACCGACCTCCACCCACGGGTCCGTGACCGAGACCACCGCGGCCGACGCGGTCGGGAACCCGCTGGCCAGGTTCGAGGCCACCTCGTGCGGCACGGTGGCCGCCTCGGCGAGGTCCCAGGCCGTCGTCGACATCACCGGCTCGTGACCGACGACCCACAGCACGCCGGTCGACTCCGGCACCTCCCGCACCGCCTCCAGCACCCCGTCCGTGCCGCCCTCGTAGATGCGGCGCGTGGGCCATACCTCGACCTGATCCCCCTCGGCCGCGCCCTCCAGCAGCGACTCCAGCGTCTGCCGCGTCCTGGTCGCCGTCGACACCAGGACCAGGTCGGGCAGGAGCTCGTTCCGGGCCAGCCAGGCCCCCAGGGCGGCGGCGTCCCGGCGCCCGCGCCCGGCGAGGGCCCGTTCGTGGTCGCCCCTCGGGTCGGCGTCGACCGCCTTCGCGTGCCGGATCAGCACCAGGGTGCCCATGGGTCCACCTTCCTGTGTCGTCGCGTCGGGTCCCAGCCTGACAGACGCAGGAGGGGGAGGGAGGGGGAGAACGTATCGCCAGCCCCCACCGACACCCACCCC
>NZ_JBJFZU010000018.1:0-22906 GCF_045032955.1 Serinicoccus shuyuelongi
CAGACGCAGGAGGGCCGGGACGGCGATGCCGTCCCGGCCCTCCTGGTCAGCTACCGGCCGGAGCCGGGTTCAGAGGACCTGTCGCTGGTCAGCCGACCCAGCCGGGGTAGTACTCGTTGAGCATGTCCTCGACATCCTGGGACACGGCGGTCGTGCCACCGAGGATGACGACCCGCTCCGGGCTCAGACGCTCGAGCTCGGCGAGGGTGGGGCCGGGCAGGTCGCCCTGACGGGTCAGCAGCACCGGCACCTCCTCGTGGCCCGCGAGCGCGGAGCCGGCCAGCGCGTCCGGGAAGTTCAGACCGGAGGCGATGTAGACGACCGGGACGTCCGTCTCGTGGATCTGCGAGACGGCGACCGCGGTGCGGTACCGGTCCAGACCGGACAGCCGCTCGTCGGCGCCGAGGGCGTCGAAGGTGGTGTCGTTGATGGCCTGCGTGCCACCGAGGACGACGATGCGCTCCGGTGCCAGCTCCTCCAGGGCCATCATCGTGGACCCCGGGACGCCGTCCGGGCGGGTCAGCAGGACGGGAGCGTTCTCGCTACCCGCACGGGCCGAACCGGTCAGGGCGTCCGCGAACGCCTCGTCCGCACCGGAGGCGACGTAGACGGTGTCGACGTCGCCGAAGAGCATCGCCAGGTTGGCGGCGGTCTCGTACCGGTTGTCACCGGCGACCCGCTCGACATCGCCCCAGGCCTCGAGCTGCCCCTCCACGTCCGCGGAGACGGCGCCCGTGCCACCCAGGATGACGATGTTGGACGGCTCGATCGCGTTCAGCGCGTTGATCGTCGCGCCCGGCAGGTTGTCGTTCCGGACCAGCAGCACCGGGGCGGGGTCGCCGTCGGGGGTGTTCATCGTCTGCGGGAGCACCCCACGCGACGCTGCCGGCGAACCGGACATGGCGTCGGCGAAGCCGGTACCGGAGGCGATGTAGACGGTGTCCGCACCGGCGTACAGGTCCGCGATGTCCGCGGCCGTGCCGTAACGGTCCTTGCCGGAGACCCGCTCGACCATGGGGTCGGGCTCGGGCTCCTCCTCGGCGACCTCGCCACGGGCCACGACCGGGATCGCGACCGTGGTCTCACCAGAGGTCCAGACGATCTCGCCCTGCTGCCACGCGGTGGTGTCGGCGCCGGTGTTGGCGACGCTGATGGTCACCTCGGCGGAGCCGCCGGCCGGGACGGTGACGCTGGCCGGCTCCACGACGACCTCGAGGGTCTCCGGGCCGGTGACGGTCGCGTCGAAGGTGGCCTCGGCCGAGCCGGGGTTGGTGACCGTCCGGGTCACCGTGGTGGCCTCGGCGCCCAGGGCGGGAACCGAGAGGTACGCGGCGTTCAGGTCGTACCCGGTGCTCGGGTCGGCCAGGAACGCGTCCCAGTCGGCCTCCGCGGAGTCGAAGACCAGGCCGGGGGCCAGGAAGTCCCGCGGGGCGACGAAGCCGCTGCCACCCACGAACGGGTCGTTGCTGACGTCGTCGGCGTAGTCGCCGGCCGAGGTCTGGATGGCCGACTTGACCGCCATCGGCGACCACTCCGGGTTCTCCGCCATCAGCAGCGCGCCGAGACCGGCGATGTGGGGCGACGACATGGAGGTACCCGTGATGTAGCCGTAGCCACCGACGACGGGGGCCAGCACCTCGATGCCGGGAGCACCGATGTCCGGCTTCACGATGGTCTGCTCTGCGTCGGCGACGGCCACCGGGCCGCGGCCGGAGAAGGAACCGATCGAGGGGACGGGGCCGTCCTCCTCGCGGTGCGAGGCGGCACCGACCGTGGTCTGCCACGGTCCGGTGTGCGCGACCGGGACGCCGTCCTCGGCGGAGTTGCCGGCGGAGGCGGCGACGAAGATGCCCGCCGCGGCGGCGTTCTTGAAGGCCAGGTCGACCGGGTCCTCGTAGGTCTCCGGGTCACCGCTGACCGAGAAGTTCAGCACGTCGACACCGTCGGCGATCGCGGCGTCGATCGCGGCGATCGAGTCCTCGTCGACGCAGCCGCTGCCCTGGACGAAGTCGAAGCACACCTTGTAGGCGGACAGGTGCGCACCGGGGACCATGCCGGCGATGTCGAACTGGTTGCCCCCGGTGTCCTCGAGCGGGACCTCGCGGCCGGCGGCGGTGCCGGCCACGTGGGTACCGTGCCCGTCGGTGTCCAGCGGGCTGACGCTCTCGGTGGGCAGCGGGGTGAAGCCGTTGGCCTCGGCGCCCTCGACGAAGTACCGGGCGCCGACGAGCTTGTCGCTGCACGCCTCGGCGGGGAAGTCACCAGCAGAGGCGCCCTCGCCGTCCTCGCACTCACCGGTGAAGGTGCTCGGCGGGGTCGGCATACCCTCGGCGGCGAAGGACTCGCTCCTGTAGTCGATGCCGGAGTCGATGACGCCCACGACCAGGCCCTCACCGGCGGCCATCGGGCCACCGAGCTGCTCCCAGACCCCACCGGCGCCACGCAGGCCCAGCAGGTCGGGGGACACGTCGGTGTCGGGCGAGGGAAGGCCCGGGCGGACCTCGATGCCGTTGTCGAGCTGACGCAGGGTGGACGGGGTGACCGAGCGGACGTCGTCGCGGGCCGCGAGCGCGGCCGCCTCGGCGGCGGTCAGCTGCGCGGAGAAGCCGTTGACGGCCACCGTGTAGCGGTAGGTCGGCTCGGCGGAGACGCCGTCCAGCACCGCGTCCTGCTGAGCGAGCAGGGTCTCGGTGTAGGCCTGCGCGGTCGCGGAGGTGGTGTCCACCTTCTGCGTGGTGGAGCCGGCGGTGGCCGGGTGGGTGGCCAGCGGCTGCGTGTTCAGGACGACGATGTACTGCCCGTCCTCGAAGTTCGCGGTGGTGGCGCTGATCGGCCCGGAGAAGACCGGACCATCGACGGCGGAGGCTGCCACGGGCAGCACTCCGGCGACCAGGCTGAGCCCGGCCACGGCAGCGAGGGCGCGTGAGGGCCCCGACTTCTTGCGGTGGTTCATTGCGATGTTTCCCCAGTTCGTTCTGCTCCCGGCCCAGGGCGCCTGTCGACGCGTCCTTGCTCCGGCAGTGGTGTGACGACACCTCCCCGGGTGTCGCATGGTGACCCTATACCGAATTCGTCGCCGTGGGTACCCATGGCATTCTCAGGAATCCCTGGCCGATTACCCCTCAGGAATGCGGGTCCACCCGGTGCTCGAGCACCCCTGAGTCGCGGTATGCGCACAACTGACGCCGCAGGTAGCTCCCCATCCGCGGCAGCCCGGCCGGTGAAGCGCCGCCGACGTGCGGGACCACCAGCACCCCGGGTGCGGACCACAACGGGTGCCCGTCGGGCAGCGGCTCCGGGTCGGTGACGTCGAGCGCCGCCCGTAGCCGGCCGGAGCTGCACTCGGCCAGCAGGGCGTCGGTGTCCACCACCGGCCCACGGCCCACGTTGACCACCAGGGCGTGGTCCGGAAGGACGGCCAGCTCCGCCGGCCCCAGCAGACCCCGCGTGCGGTCGGTGAGCGGCACGGCGAGGACGACGACGTCCGCGGTCGGCAGCAGCTCCGGCAGCCGGTCGATGCCGTGCACCCGGTCCACCAGCCCGTCACCGTCCCGGTCCCGGCTGGCGACCGCCACCACCTCGCACTCGCAGGCCAGCAGCCGTCGGGTCAGTGCGGTGCCGATCCCGCCGTAGCCGACCACCAGCACCCGGGAGTCCGCGAGCGAGCGCCACGGGTCGGGCGCCGACCGCTGCCAGCTGCCCTCCGCCTGGCGCAGGACGTGGTGCGGCAGCTGCCGCTGGGCGGCGAGGATCAGGGTCAGCGCGAGCTCGGAGGTGGCGGTGTCGTGCACCCCGACCGCGTTGGCCAGCTGCACGCCGTCGGGCAGGAACGGCAACGCGTGGTCGTACCCGGCCGTGGCGAGCACCACCGCGCGCACACCGGGGACCTCGCCCATCCGTCGCAGCCACGGGCTCCCGACCATCGGCAGCACCAGGATGTCGACGTCGTCATTCACACCGTCACCGACACCGACACCGTCGGCGCGTGGACGCACGCCGGGCACCGTGTCCGGGTCTGTCGGGTCGTAGCGCAGCACCTCGACGCCGTCGACCGGCGCGAGGTGGTCGGCGAGCTCGTCGGGGACGGCGGCGACGGGCATACCTGCTGGTCCGCTGCCCGCTCAGCCCTGGACGCCGAGGGTGTCCAGGATGAGCTGACGGGCCTTGCCGGCGTCCGCCTGGCCGCGCATCGCTTTCATCACCTGCCCGATGAGCGCGCCCACGGCCTGCACCTTGCCGCCCCGGATCCGCTCCACGACGTCCGGGTTGGCGGCGATCACCTCGTCCACGGCGGCCTGCAGCGCGCCGTCGTCCTGGACCAGCTCCAGGCCCCGGGCATCCGCGACCTGGACCGGGGTGCCCTCCCCGGCGAGCACGCCGTCCAGCACCTGCCGGGCCATCGAGTCGTTGAGCCGACCGTCGGTGACCAGGCCGTCCAGCTCGGCGATGTGGGCAGGCGTGACCCCGAGGTCGAGCACCGTGGAGTCCGGGCCCTCGCCCTTGGCCCGGCGGGCCAGCTCACCCATCCACCACTTGCGGGCGGCGGCCGGGGAGGCGCCGGCGGCGACGGTCTCCTCGATCACCTCGACGGCACCGGCGTTGACCACGTCCCGCATCTCGAGGTCGGAGTAGCCCCAGTCCCCCTGCAGGCGGCGGCGGCGCTCGGCCGGGTTCTCGGGCAGGGTCGCACGCAACCGCTCGACGTGGTCGCGGGTGGGCGCGACCGGCACCAGGTCGGGCTCCGGGAAGTAGCGGTAGTCGTCCGCGTCCGACTTGGGCCGGCCCGACGTGGTGATGCCGGTGTCCTCGTGCCAGTGCCGGGTCTCCTGGAAGATCGCGTCGCCGGCGTCCAGGACGGCCGCGTGGCGGGTCATCTCGTAGCGCACCGCCCGCTCCACCGAGCGTAGGCTGTTGACGTTCTTGGTCTCCGTGCGGGTGCCGAGCACGTCCGCCCCCGGGAGCATCAGCGAGACGTTGGCGTCGCAGCGCAGCGACCCCTGCTCCATCTTCACGTCGGAGACGTCGAGCGCCCGCAGCAGGTCGCGCAGCACCGCGACATAGGCCTTGGCCACCTCCGGCGCCCGGTCCCCCGCCCCGCGCAACGGGCGGGTGACGATCTCGATCAGGGGAATGCCGGCGCGGTTGTAGTCGACCAAGGAGTGGGACGCACCGTGAATACGCCCGGTGGCGCCACCGACGTGCGTCGACTTACCGGTGTCCTCCTCCATGTGCGCGCGCTCGATCTCCACCCGGTAGGTGAAGGCCTCACCGCCGGACTCGTTCTCCGGGACCTCCACGTCCAGATAGCCGTCGAAGGCGATCGGCTCGTCGTACTGGCTCGTCTGGAAGTTCTTCGGCATGTCCGGGTAGAAGTAGTTCTTCCGGGCGAAACGGCACCATTCCGCGATGCTGCAGTTCAGCGCCAGGCCGATCCGGATGGCCGACTCCACCGCAGTCGCGTTGACCACCGGCAGCGCACCCGGCAGGCCCAGGCACACCGGGCAGGTCTGGGTGTTGGGGTCCGCTCCGAAGCCGGTCGCGCAGCCGCAGAACATCTTCGTCGCGGTGCCCAGCTCGACGTGCACCTCCAGGCCGATCACCGGCTCGTAGCGGGACATCGCCTCGTCGAAGGGGACGACGGCCTCGGCCGATCCGGTGGACGTGTGCGTGCTCATGCTGTCACCTCGATCTCGGGGGCCTGCTCGATGACGTAACCACCCTGCTTCTGCCGCAGCCGCGCCTCCAGGGCCGCGCCCACGGCATACAGGCGCTGGTCCTGCATGGCCGGCGCGAGCAGCTGCAGCCCGGCGGGCAGGCCGTCCTCGTCGGCGAGCCCGGAGGGCACCGACATCCCGGGCACGCCGGCCAGGTTGGCGGGGATGGTGGCGATGTCGTTGAGGTACATCGCCATCGGGTCCTGCGTCTTGTCGCCGATCTTGAAGGCGGTGGTCGGCGCGGTGGGGCTGACCAGCACGTCGACCTGCTCGAAGGCCGCCTCGAAGTCGCGGGCGATGAGGGTGCGGACCTTCTGCGCCTGGCCGTAGTAGGCGTCGTAGTAGCCGCTGGACAGGGCGTAGGTGCCCAGGATGATCCGGCGCTTGACCTCCTCGCCGAAGCCCGCGTCCCGGCTGGCGCCCATCACCTGCTCGGCGCTGGGGCTGTCCTCCGGGGTCTCGCGCAGGCCGTAACGCATGGCGTCGTAGCGGGCCAGGTTGCTGCTCGCCTCGGACGGCAGGATCAGATAGTAGGCGGCCATCGCGTAGCCGAAGTGCGGGCAGGAGACCTCGACGATCTCCGCCCCCAGGTCGCGCAGCTGGTCCAGCGCCTCCTCGAAGCGGGCCAGCACCCCGGGCTGGAAGGCGGCGGTCCCCGACCCGCTGATCTCGGTGACGACGCCGACCCGCAGGCCGGTCAGGTCCGCGCCGGAGGCGGACGCGGCCTCGGCGGCGGCCACCACGTCCGGCACCGGTGCGTCGATCGAGGTGGAGTCCATCGGGTCGTGTCCCGCGATCACCGCGTGCAGCAGCGCCGCGTCGATGACCGTCCGGGCGCACGGGCCGATCTGGTCCAGGCTGGAGGCGAGCGCGATCACCCCGTAACGGCTGACCGCGCCGTAGGTCGGCTTGGCGCCGACGGTGCCGGTGACGGCGGCGGGCTGGCGGATGGAGCCGCCGGTGTCGCTGCCGATCGCGAGCGGCGCCAGGTATGCCGCGACCGCCGCGCTGCTGCCGCCGCCGGACCCGCCGGGGATCCGGTCCAGGTCCCACGGGTTGCGGGTCGGGCCGAAGGCGGAGTGCTCGGTCGAGGAGCCCATCGCGAACTCGTCCATGTTGGTCTTGCCGAGGATCGGCATCCGGGCGTCCCGCAGCCGGGTGACGATGGTGGCGTCGTAGGGCGGGACGAAGTGCTCCAGCATCCGGCTGCCGGCCGTGGTGGTCAGGCCCTGGGTGCAGGCGATGTCCTTGACGGCGACCGGGACACCGGCCAGCCGGGGCAGCTGCTCACCGTGCGCACGGGCGGCGTCCACCTCGCGGGCGGTGGCCAGCGCGCCGTCGGCGTCGACGAGCAGGAAGGCGTTGAGGGTGGGGTTGAGCCGTGCGATCCGGTCCAGGTGGGCCTGGGTGAGCTCGACCGAGGTGAGGGTGCCGGCCGCGAGACGGTCGGCCATCTCGGTGGCGGTCAGCCGGGTGACGTCCTGTGCGGGGGTGGTGTGGTCGCTCATCTCACTCCTCGTCCAGGATGCGCGGCACCGCGAAGCGGTCGTCCTGCGAGGCCGGGGCGTTGGCCAGCGCCTGCTCGGCGCTCAGGCTGGGACGCACCTCGTCCGGGCGGGTGACGTTGGCCAGGGGCAGCGGGTGCGACATCGGGGGCACGTCGTCGGAGGCGACCTCGCCGACCTGGCTGACCCAGTCGACGATCTGGTCGAGCTGCTCGGCGAGGACGTCGAGCTCGTGGTCCTCGAGCTCGATCCGGGCCAGCATGGCGACGTGCGCGACGTCTTCGCGCGAGAGGTGGGACATGCGGGCCAGTCTAGGTCGCACCCCGCACGCCCACCGAACGCCTCGCGCTGCCCGACCGGGCGTCTCCACTTGCCGAACAGGGCGTCCCGGCGTGCCGCACCTACGCTGCCGCCATGCCCCACGACCTCACCCGTTCCCCGGACGCGGAGGACTTCCGGACCCTGGCCAGGAGCGCGCCGTGGCTCTTCACGACCCTGCACTGGACCCAGCGCGCCACCGGCGAGGGCGCCCGCAGCGGCACGGGCGACATCGCCGAGGCCTGGATGGACCGAGCCGCCCAGCGGGTGACGGTGCGCAGCCGGGGGCAGGTCGAGACCGTCGAGGGGGTCCCCTGCTCCCGGACCTTCCTCCTGGCCTGGGCGGGAGACGGCGCCCCGAACGGCTCAGCGCCGGTCGAGGCCGTGCCCGACAGGGACGAGGGGGTGCTGCGCCGGGCCGACGGCCTGGTCACCACGCGCCCACCCGGCTGGTCCGACGACCACTCGGACCCGATGTACGGCAACTACCGGTGGACGGCGATGCTCGACCCGGCCGAGCTGGCCGACGGGGTGGCGGTCAGCGACGTCACCGAGGTCGAGCTGCGCGGGCGGCGCACCTGGCAGGCGGTATGCCGTCCGCTGGTCGACGCCTATGCCCCGCGTTGCGGCTGCTGCCCCCTGCTGGACAGCGTCGCGAGCCGGCTCGTCGAGTACGGACCGGACGACCCGAACGCCGCGACCGACCGGGAGCTGCTGCCGACGGCATACCTGGTCAGCCTGGACGTGCGCACCGGGATCGTGGTCGACGTGAGCCCGCTGGACGGCGCCGGCGAGGGCACCAGCTTCGTCAACGAGATCCACGCGGTGGACGGACCGCTCAGGCCGCCTGCGGCCGATCCACCAGCTGCGCCAGCACCTCACGCACCTGACGGGCCAGGTCTGCGTCCCTGAGCCCGTCCTCCGCGAAGGCGTCCAGCGACGACGCGATGCCCACGGTGTCCTCCAGCGGCTCCGCACCGGCCACCCGCAGCACCCGCAGGGCGTCCTCCCGGGCCCAGCGGGCCGCGTTCGGGGAGGCGGACGCCCCGAGCACCGCGACCGGCTTGCCGGCGATCGAGCTGGCGCCGCGCGGGCGTGAGGCCCAGTCGATCGCGTTCTTGAGCACGCTGGGCAGGCTCCCGTTGAACTCGGGCGTCGCCAGGATCAGCGCGTCGCTCGCGGCGATCTCGGCGCGGAAGGCGGCCACCGACTCCAGCGCGGTGTCCACGTCCAGGTCCTGGTCGTAGTGCGGCAGCAGCGCCGGCCAGCTGCTCACCCGGGCGTGCACCCCCTCGGGAAGCTCCGCGATGGCGGCGTCCGCGAGGCGACGGTTGGAGGAGTCGGCGCGGAGGCTGCCGACGAGCACGAGCACGTCCATGGGTGACTGACCTTTCGTCGGGGTAGATGACAGGTCAAGCACCCCTGCTGCCGAACCTATTCCGACGCCGGAGGTCGATCAGGTCACACCCGCTGCAGCCGCTCCTTGACCACCGCGGGGTCCGGGTTCGTCACCGGTATGCCGTCGATCACCACGGTCGGGACGGTCTCGTTGCCGTCGTTGACGCTGCGGACGAAGGCCGCGGCGTCCTCGTCGTCCCAGATGTTCACCCAGGTCGCGCGGTCGCGCAGCCCTCCGAGGCGGGCCTTGAGCATCGCGCAGAATCCACAGCCGGGCCGCCAGTAGACGACGACCCCCGACGCACCTTCCTGGACCATGTGCTCCACCTCCTGCTGCGTGCTGCCACCGCCGCGACCCCGCCATGGTGAGGTCCACCAGGCCAGCGCGAGCGCCAGCACACCGTAGCCCACGGCCCACGCCGGGTCGCCGTTCCGGGCGAAGTTCGCCACCACCACGACCATCAGCGCGACCAGCAGGACCCACAGCCATCTGTTCCTCATCACCCCAGCCTGACCGACGCCACCCCCGGTGGCCTCCCCCGCAGGAAGGAGATCGGGCTCCGCGGCGGTGCTGGTCCTACGCTGAACCGGGTGAGCACCCGTCCTGCGCAGAAGTACCTCTCGGCGACCTCCACCCGGGGCCGGGTGATGCTGGCCGCGGTGACGCTGGGCTCAGGGGTGGCGATCCTGGACGGCTCGGTCGTCAACGTCGCGCTGCGCAGCATCGGTGACGACCTCGGCGCCACCCTCCCCCAGCTGCAGTGGGTGATCGGCGGCTACCTGCTGGCCCTGGCCAGCCTGGTGCTGGTCGCCGGCGCGCTGGGCGACCGGCTGGGCCGTCGCCGGGTCTACCTCGTCGGGATGACCTGGTTCCTGGTGGCCTCGGCCCTGTGCGCGCTGGCCCAGGACCCGTGGCAGCTGGTCGGCGCCCGGGTCGTCCAGGGGGTCGGTGCGGCGTTGCTCACCCCGGGGGCGCTGGCGCTGATCCAGGCGAGCTTCGCCCCGGGGGAGCGCGCCCGGGCGATCGGCACCTGGGCCGGGGTGTCCGGGATCGCCGCCGCCGTCGGCCCGCTGGTCGGCGGCTCGATCGTGGACACCACCACCTGGCGGTGGATCTTCGCGATCAACATCCCGATCTGTCTGGTGGTCGCGGCGCTGACCTGGTGGTCCGCGCCGGAGAGCCGGGACACCGAGAGCACCGGGGCGTTCGACGTGGTCGGTGCACTCCTGGTGGTGCTCACGCTGGGCGCCTCGACCTGGGCGCTGACCACGGCGGCCGAGGCCAGCACCGGTGCCCTGGTGCTGGCCTGGGTGGTGACCGGCCTCGGCGCCGCCGGGTTCCTGCTCCGCTCCCGGCGGACGGCATACCCCCTGGTGCCGTTGCACCTGTTCTCCTCCCGGGTCTTCTCCGCCGCCAACGCGATGACGCTGCTGGTGTATGCCGCGCTCGGCGCGGTGATGCTCTTCGTCGTGGTGCAGCTGCAGGTGTCCTCGGGCTGGTCGGCGCTGGACTCCGGCCTCGCCGGGCTACCGGTCACGGTGGCGTTGCTGCTGCTCTCCCCCCGTGCGGCGGCCCTGGCGGACCGGATCGGCCCCCGTGTCCCGATGACCGTCGGCCCCCTGGTCTGCGGCCTCGGGGTGGCGATGATGGTCGGGATCGGTGAGGGCACCCGGTGGTGGGGGGTGCTCCCCGGGATGGTCGTCTTCGCGCTCGGGCTGGCACTGCTCGTCTCCCCGCTGACGGCGGCGGTGCTGGCGGCGGTCGCGGACCGGTTTGCCGGTCTGGCCAGCGGCATCAACAACGCGGTCGCCCGCACCGGGTCGCTGCTGGCGGTGGCCGCACTGCCGGCGCTGGTCGGCCTCTCGGGCGACGACTACACCGACCCGGTGGCCTTCACCGCTGGCTACCGCTGGGCGATGGTGATCTGCGCGCTACTGCTGGTGGCCGGCGGCCTGGTCAGCTGGCTCGGCCTGCGCGAGCAGGGCCCCGGTGCGGAAAAACGGGAGGCGCGGGCCTGAGCCGGGTCGCTAGCCTCCGGGCATGACCAGCGACCCGCAGACCCTCTTCGCCGCCCTGGACAAGACCGCCCGGGACGGCGGATTCAGCGGTGTCGTGTCCGTCGACCTCGGTGAGCAGGTGCACGTCGCCGGACACGGCCTCGCCGACCGCCGTCACCAGGTGCCGGTGCGACCGGGGACCCGGTTCGCGATGGCCAGCGGGAGCAAGGCCTTCACCGCGCTGGCCGTGCAGTGCCTCGTCGAGGACGGCGTCCTGTCGCTGGACACCACGGCGCGGTCCCTGCTCGGCGCTGACCTGCCGCTGGTGGACGACGCGGTCACCGTGCGACACCTGCTGGAGCACACCTCGGGGATCGGCGACTACCTGGACGAGGAGGCGCTCGGCGACATCACCGAGTACGTGCTGCGCACCCCCGTGCACCGGCTGGAGGAGACGGAGGCGTTCGTCGCCGAGCTCGACGGGTACCCGCAGGTGTCCCCGCCCGGTGAGCGCTTCGCCTACAACAACGGCGGTTACGTGCTGCTGGCGCTGCTGGCGGAGCGGGCCGCACGCCTGCCCTTCCACGACCTGGTGCAGCAGCGGGTGCTGGACCCGGCCGGCCTCACCGGCACGGGCTTCCCGCGCGCGGACCAGCTGCCGGCGGACGTGGCGATCGGTTACCTGCACGAGCACGGCTCCGACCGCACCAACGTGCTGCACCTGCCGGTGCGTGGCAACGGGGATGGCGGCGCCTGCACCACCGCCGCCGACCTGAGCCGCTTCTGGCGGGCCTTCCTGGAGGGACGGATCGTCTCCGAGTCCGCGGTGGCCGAGATGACGCGACCACGGGTCACCGTGGAGGACGAGGGCCTGCGCTACGGGCGCGGGTTCTGGCTGGACCTGGACGGGCCGGGCGTGGTGCTGGAGGGGTGTGACGCGGGCGCCTCGATGCGCACCCGCGTCGACCCGCGGTCCGGGCTGGTCGTCTCGATCCTGTCCAACACCTCCGAGGGCGCCTGGCCGGTGATCTCCCGCCTGCAGGACGAGCTGGGCTAGTCCGGCGAGCCGGTCGCGAGCAGCCGCACGAAGGCCTCCTCGTCCAGCACCGGCAGCCCCAGCTCCTCGGCCTTGGCCGCCTTGGAACCGGCGTTGGCGCCGACCACCACGAAGTCGGTCTTCTTGCTCACCGACCCCGAGGCCTTCCCGCCCCGGGAGACGATGGCCTCCTTGGACTCGTCCCGGGAGAACCCCTCGAGCGAACCGGTGACGACCACCGTCCGCCCCTCGAGCGTGCGCTCGATGCTGGTGTCCCGCTCGTCCTCCATGCGCACCCCGTCGGCGGCCCACCGCTCGACGATCTCGCGGTGCCAGTCCACCGCGAACCATTCCTTCACCGACTCGGCGATGATCTGGCCGACGCCGTCGGTGGCGGCCAGCTCCTCGGTGCTGGCCGCGCGGATCGCCTCCATCGAGCCGAGCTCGGTGGCCAGCGCCCTGGCGGCGGTCGGTCCCACGTGCCGGATCGACAGCGCCACCAGCACCCGCCACAGCGGTTGGCTGCGCACCTGCTGCAGGTTCTCGACGAGCTTGTGCCCGTTGGCCGAGAGCACCCGGCCCTCCACCACCGACTCCGGCGGGTCGGTCTTGCGGGCGGCCCGGGTGTAGAGCGGCACCCGGGCGATGTCCTGCTCGGTGAGCGAGAAGAGGGTGGCTTCGTTGGTCAGCACCCCGGCGTCCAGCAGGGCGCCGACGCCCTCGCCGCCCAGCGCCTCGATGTCGAAGGCCCCCCGGCCCGCCAGGCTGAACAGGCGCTCCCGCAGCTGCGCCGGGCAGGCTTTGCTGTTCGGGCACCGGATGTCCTTGTCGCCCTCCTTCTGCGGGCGCAGCTCGGTGCCGCAGGAGGGGCAGTGGGTCGGCATCACGAACTCCCGCTCGGTGCCGTCCCGCAGGTCGGCCACCGGTCCCAGGATCTCGGGGATGACGTCACCCGCCTTGCGCAGCACCACGGTGTCGCCGATCAGCACCCCCTTGCGGCGCACCTCGTGCTGGTTGTGCAACGTCGCCCGCTCCACGGTCGACCCGGCCACCAGCACCGGCTCCATCAACCCCCACGGGGTGACCCTGCCGGTGCGGCCCACGTCCACCCGGATGTCGAGCAGCCGGGTGGTGACCTCCTCCGGCGGGTACTTGTAGGCGATGGCCCAGCGCGGCGCCCGCGAGGTCGCCCCGAGCTGGCGCTGCACCGCGACCTCGTCCACCTTGACGACGACCCCGTCCAGCTCGTGCTCGACGTCGTGCCGGTGGTCCCCGTAGTAGCGGACGATCTCGTGCACCTCCTCGCGGGAGGCGACCACCCTCGCCCGGTCGCTGACCGGCATACCCCAGGCCTTGAGGACGGTGTAGGCCTCGCTCTGGGCGGTGATGTCGAACCCGGTCCGGGCGCCGATCCCGTGCACCAGCATCCGCAGCGGCCGCGCGGCGCTGACCCGGGGGTCCTTCTGCCGCAGCGACCCGGCGGCCGAGTTGCGCGGGTTGGCGAACGGCGCCTTGCCCGCCTCGACCAGGGACGCGTTGAGCTCGGCGAAGGCCTCGATCGGGAAGAAGACCTCGCCCCGGATCTCGACCTGACCGGGGATGGGGATCTCCGGGCCGTCGCCCTGCTCCTGCGGCGGCGTCAGCCGGTGCGGCACCCCCTCGATGGTGCGGACGTTGAGGGTCACGTCCTCCCCCGTCCGACCGTCACCGCGGGTCAGCGCCTGGGTGAGCAGCCCGCCGGTGTAGAGCAGGTTGACGGCGAGGCCGTCGATCTTGAGCTCGCAGAGGTAGTGCACCTGGGCCCCGCCCGACTCGCGTTCGACCCGGTCGAACCACTCGTCCAGCTCCTCGGGGGAGAACGCGTTGTCCAGGCTGAGCATCCGCTCGAGGTGGTCGACCGCGGTGAACTCGGTGGAGAAGGTGCCGCCCACCCGCTGGGTCGGGCTGTCCGGGGTGCGCAGCGCCGGGTGCTCCCGCTCCAGCTCCTCCAGCTCACGCAGCAACGCGTCGAACTCGCCGTCGGTGACCGTCGGCGCGTCCCGCACGTAGTAGGCGAACTGGTGCGCCGTGATCTGCTCGGCCAGCTCGGCCGATCGTCGCTTCGCCCCCTCCGGGGGTTCGGCGCCGGGACTGCTCGAGGGGCTGGTGTCGGTCACGTGCTCAGTCTGACGCACGGCTCCGACACCAGCCCCTCGGGCGGTGGCGCTCCCGGGTCAGCGGGTGGCGGCGAAGTAGGCGCTGGACTCCTTGCGCCACAGCAGGAAGATCACGGCGGCCGCGATCGCGGCGCTCAGCAGGGAGAGGACCAGGTTGAGAGCCCCACCGCTGCCCATGCCGGGCATGCCACCGACCCCGGCCAGGCTGATGAGGGTGCCGACGATGTTGAGCGCCCCCAGGACGGTGGCGACGATCCGGGCCCAGCCCTTGCCCTTGCCGTTGAAGACGGCCAGCAGGAACCAGATCGCGGCGACGATGACACCGAAGATCGGCCCGCCCCACATCGCGCCCATCACGGCGGCGTCGACCATGGCGGGGTCGACCGTCTGGCCGGCGGACTCCATCTCCTCCTGCATCTGCTGGCGCAGGGTCTCCTCGTCGGAGAAGAGCACCGTCAGACCGGAGACCAGCGACAGCACACCACCGGCATACATCAGCTTCTGCGCGAGGCCCACCGGCTGCGGCTTGGCCACGGCCTGCGCGGGCGCGGCACCGTAGCCCGAGCCCTCCGCACTGGGGGCGGCCTGGTAGCCGCCCGTGCGCTCCGGCTGCGGAGCGTCAGGGTCGTGGTGGTACGGGTCCGGCTGGTTCGGGTCCTGGCCCGGGTTCTGCGTCATGGTTCCCCTTCATCGGTCTGCGGTGCGCACCATCGGTGCGGCACCCAACCTAACGGGAACGTCAACCACCTGTCTCAGGTCTCGCCGTGCTCGGCGAGCCGCGTCGCGACGCGCAGGCCCGCCCGGGTCGCCGCGAGCGCGGCGGGGGTGCTGCCGGCGAGCCCGCACGGGGTCGTGAGGGTGAGGTCCTGCAGCCGCTCCCGGGGCAACCCCAGCTCGTGCCAGTGCCGCAGCAGGCCCTGCTCGGCGTCCGGCTCCTCGACCCGCAGTCCCGCCCACAGCGCCAGGCCGTCCTCGACCGCCTCCGCCACCTGGTCCCAGCGCCGCGTGTCCAGCCGGGGCAGGTCGAGCGCCACGAACCCGGCGCCCGCCTCGCGCAGCACGTCGACCGGTGGGTCCCCGGCACAGGTATGCACCCCCACCAGTGCGGCGGACCGCCCGCCGGCGCTCAGCACCTCACCGAGTGCCGCGACCACCTCCCCGTGCTCGGGGACGCGCAGCACCCGGTAGCCCGACTCGGACCGGATCCTGCCCAGCAGCACCGCGCTCAGGGAGGGCTCGTCGACCTGCAGCACCAGCTGCGCGCCCGGCACCAGCCGGGACACCCGGTCCAGGTGGCCGCGCACCCCCTCGGCCAGGGAGCCCACCACGTCCCGGGTGGCGCCCGGGTCGTCCAGCACCCGGTCCCCCAACGGCCGCCAGAGCGAGGCCGCGAGCGTCCACGGCCCGGCCACCTGCACCTTCAGCGGACCGGCATACCCGTCGAAGGCCTCGGCCAGCTCGTCGAGGTCCTGGCCCCACAGCGACGCCGCCCGCTCCGCGTCCCGGCCGGGCCGGTCCACCAGGCGCCAGCCCTGCGGCTGCAGGTCGACCGGCAGGTCCACCAGCAGGTGCGCGGACCGGCCGACCAGGTCGGCACCGGGACCGCGGGCTGGCAGCTCCGGCAGGTACGGGACGGGGCGCACGCCCTCGGAGACCGCGTCCGGGCCGAGCTCGTCACGGATGATCCGCAGCGCCTCGCGCACGTCGCTGCCCGGCCAGGAACCGATACCCGTGACGTCGACCATCCGGCCACTCTAGGGGCGGCGGGCCGAGGGGCCGCCCTCGGCGAGGTCTCGCAGCGTCTGCAGCTGCTTGCGCATCATCACGAGGTCACCCCAGGCCAGCAGGTGCTGCCGCGCCGTGCCCAGCCGACCACGCCGCCCGGAGCATGCCGCCGGGCTGCCGGGGCCCAGGCTCAGCACGGCGACGAGACGCGCGCCGGCACCGGCCGGGCGCACGGCATACGTCACCAGGACCTCACCGAAGACCCACCGGGCCGGACCGGGCCGCAGCTCCAGGGTGAGCTCGGCGCCCTCGACCACGTGCACCGCGGTGAAGATCGTCATCACCCGCTGACCGGTCTCGAGCGCTCCCAGGTCGGAGCGCAGCGCCCGCGGGGAACGACGCCCCGCGTTGTCGACCCAGTCGTAGGAGTACGGCGCCACCCTGAGGTTGCCGAGCCAGGCATAGACCTGACCGGGCGAGGCCGCCACGCTGACCGCGCGAACCGCCCGCCGGGCCGTGCCGCCCCGCCGCCGGGCCCTCTGGTCGCACCGGTAGTCGGCCGCGACCTCCTGTGGGGTGGCGCCCCAGACCCAAGGCAGCCCCCGCGCGTGCGCCGGACCCGCTGCTCGGCCCGGCGCCTCGCTCACGTGAGCACGCTGACCACGACCGCGAGCACCACGGTGTTGAAGACGAAGGCGACCAGGGTGTGCACGGTCGCGGTGCGCCGCACCGGGGTGGTGCGCAGCTCGACGTCGGTCGTCCCGAAGGTCGAGGAGACCGCCACCGCCAGGTAGAGGTAGTCGGTCAGCGGCCGGGCCACGTCCCGGGAGCCGTCCGGGAAGCCCAACGCCTCGCCGCTGCTCTGCAGGTCCTCGGCCAGGTAGGCGACGGTGAAGGAGACCGCGACCGTCACCCAGGCGGTGACCACCAGCAGCACCCCCAGCGCCATCCGGACGTCGTCGCCGAAGGCGGAGGGGATGGTCATCGTCCCCGGCAGCCAGAGCACCGTGACCAGCAGCGCCGCCACCCCGACCGAGATCGACATCCCGGGCCCGGGTGCGGTGCCGTAGACGTAGCGCTGCATCCAGCTGCCACGCTCCTCGGTGCGCGCCCACACCTCGACCCGCTTCGCCGGGGCCAGGTGGAAGACGACGACGGTGAGCAGCGTGTAGCAGGAGAAGTAGAGGATGAGCCAGACCACCAGCAGGTCCGCGGCCAGGCTGCTCACCGTCTCCGGCCGGGGAATCACCCCCACCCAGCCCAGCAACAGCGCGACCGTGGTGGACAGCACCGTCACCGCGCTCACCCTCGGCAGCTCGCCCAACCAGCGCTCGGGCCGTGTCCACGCCTTCATCCCCACCCCTGTCCCAGACCTCGCCGTCACCGGCGCTCCTGTCGTCCGCTGCCGCTGATGGTCGCGGACCCGACCACCCGGGTCCCGTCGTAGAGCACCACGGACTGTCCGGGGGCCACCCCCCTGATCCGCTCGGCCAGCCGCACGGTCACGGTCTCGGGTATGCCGTCCCGCTCGAGCACCTGCACGCGCGCCGGGTACTCCTGGCCGTGGGCCCGGATCTGGGCGCCGAGCCCGACCTCGCCGGTCGGGGCCGGACCGCACCAGCGCAGGTGGTCGCCGTGCACCAGGTCGACACCCAGCAGCTCCTCGGGACCCACCACCACCGTGTTGGAGCGGGTGTCGGTGGAGACGACATACCGGGGGCGGCCGTCGGCGGCCGGCACCTTGAGCCCCAGACCGCGGCGCTGGCCGACCGTGTAGCCGTGCGCGCCCTCGTGCTCGCCGAGCACCTCGCCGTCGGCGTCCACGATCGGGCCGGTGCGCTCCCCCAGACGGCCGGCGAGCCAACCCCGGGTGTCGCCGTCGGCGATGAAGCAGATGTCGTGGCTGTCCGGCTTCTTGGCGACGGAAAAACCACGCAACCTCGCCTCTTCCCTGATCTGCGGCTTGGTGGTGTCGCCGAGCGGGAAGAAGCTGCGGGACAGCTGGTCGGCGTCCAGCACCCCGAGCACGTAGGACTGGTCCTTGGCGTCGTCGACCGCCCGGTGCAGCTCGCGCCCCCCGTCCCCCTCCACGATCTGGGCGTAGTGACCGGTGGCGACGGCGTCGAAGCCGAGGGCGAGCGCCTTGTCCAGCAGGGCCGCGAACTTGATCTTCTCGTTGCAGCGCAGGCAAGGGTTGGGGGTGCGGCCGGCGGCATACTCCGCGGCGAAGTCCTCGACCACGTCCTCGCGGAACCGCTGCGCCATGTCCCACACGTAGAACGGGATCCCCAGCCGGTCGGCCACCCGGCGGGCGTCCCCGGCGTCCTCGATCGTGCAGCACCCGCGGGCGCTCTCGCGCAGGGTGCTCGCCGACTGGGACAGGGCCAGGTGCACCCCGACCACCTCGTGGCCGGCGTCCAGCATCCGGGCGGCGGCGACGGCCGAGTCGACACCCCCGCTCATCGCGGCGACCACCCGCATCAGGCGGACCTGCGGGTGGCGGCGTGGGCGCGGCGGGCGCGTTCCAGGGCGGTGGGCAGGGCGGCCAGGAAGGCGTCCACGTCGGCCCGGGTGGAGTCGTGCCCGAGGGTCAGGCGCAGGGCCCCCTTCGCCCGCTCCTGCGCGACTCCCATGGCCAGCAGAACGTGGCTCGGCCGGGGGACCCCGGCCTGGCAGGCGGAGCCGGTCGAGCAGGCGACCCCGGCGGCGTCGAGGAGGTAGAGCAGCGAGTCGCCCTCGCAGTCGGCCACCTGCAGGTGGGCGTTACCGGCCAGCCGGGAGGTGGTGTCGCCGGGGCTCCACGGCCCGGACACGCTGATCCCGGCCTCGAGCGCCAGCGCCCCCTCGATGAGCGCGTCGCGCAGGCCGACCAGGTGCTGGACGTGCCGGTCCCGACGCTCGACCGCCAACGTCAGCGCCAGCGCGATCCCCGCGATCGCGGGGGTGTCCAGGGTGCCGGAGCGCAGCTGACGCTCCTGTCCGCCACCGTGGGTGAGCGGCACCGGGCTCTGGTCCCGGCCGGCGGTGAGCACGCCCACCCCGAGCGGGGCGCCGATCTTGTGGCCGGTGACGACGCCGAGGTCGACGACCGACAGGTCGAGCGGAAGCTGGCCCACCGCCTGCACCGCGTCGGAGTGGACGGTGACGCCCTGGGCGTGGGCCAGCTCGGCGAGCTCGGCGACGGGCTGCACGGTGCCCACCTCGTTGTTGGCCCACATCACGCTGGCCAGCGCCACGGTGTCCGGGCCGCCGTCGGCCACCAGCGCCTCGGCGAAGGCCTCCGGGCTGATCCGGCCCTGCGGGTCCGGCTCGACCCAGGTGACCCGGGCCCCCTGCGAGGTCACCAGGTGCTCGACCGGGTCGAGCACGGCGTGGTGCTCGATGCCGCTCACGACCAGGCGGTCCCGGCGCGGGTCCGCCGCGCGACGGGCGGCATACGTGCCCTTGAGCGCGAGGTTGTCGGACTCGGTGCCGCCGGAGGTGAAGACGACCTCCGAGGGGCGCACCCCGAGCGTGTGCGCCACCTGCTCGCGGGACTCCTCGACCACCCGGCGCGCACGGCGGCCAGGGTCGTGCAGGGAGCTGGCGTTGCCGGTCCGGCGCATCTCCCGCATCACGACCTCAAGGACCTCCTCCAGCACCGGCGTGGTCGCGGCGTGGTCGAGGTAGGCGTGCCCGGCCACGTCCCGGGACCCCGGGTGGGGGGTGCGGGACGAGGAGGACTGGGGTGCCGTGACGGGCGTGGAAGGTGTGGACATCACCGTTCAGTCTAGAAGCGCATCCCGACCGAGCGTCTCGCCGTGCCGATCAGGGCGTCTCGCCGTGCCGATCAGGGCGTCTCGCCGTGCGCAACCGGTGCCAGGCGAGCAATCCGAGACGCTCGGTCCGGCACGTCGAGCCGCTCGGTCAGGACTTGCGGGACTGGATCTGCTCGGCGGCCTGCGGCAGCACGGTGAACAGGTCGCCGACGACGCCGTAGTCGACCAGCTCGAAGATCGGCGCCTCCTCGTCCTTGTTCACCGCGACGATCGTCTTGGACGTCTGCATCCCGGCCCGGTGCTGGATGGCCCCGGAGATCCCGGCGGCGACGTAGAGCTGCGGGGACACGGAGACACCGGTCTGCCCGACCTGGTGGCTGTGCGGGTACCAACCGGCGTCCACCGCGGCGCGGGAGGCGCCGACCGCGGCACCCAACGCGTCCGCCAGGGTCTCCACCGGGCCGAAGTCCCCGCCGGTCCCGCGACCACCGGAGACGACGATCGCCGCCTCCGCCAGGGACGGACGACCGGACTGCTCCTTGGCCGCCCGTGCGGTGATCCGGGCGCTGCGCGCGACGTCCGAGATCTGCACCGTGACGCTCTCCTCGACGGGGGTCGCGGGCGCCTCCTCGGCGGTGATGCTGTTCGGCTTGACGGTGATGACCGGGCTGCCCTGGGTGACCTGGCTGGTCACCGTGTAGCTGCCGGCGAAGACCGACTGGGTGGTGCTCACCCCGCCGTCGGTGGCCTGCACGTCGACGGCGTCGGTGACCACCCCGGAGGAGGTCTTGATCGCCAACCGCCCGGCGATCTCCTTACCGTCGTTGCTGGAGGCGATGAGCACGGCCGTCGGGGCGGTGCGCCCCACCAGGTCGGCGAGCAGCTCGGCGACCGGCGCGACCAGGTGCTCGGCGTAGACCGGCTCCTCGGCGAGGTACACCTTCACGGCGCCGTGCCGGGCCAGGGACTCCTGCGCCGCGGCATACCCCTGACCGACGAAGACGGCGGAGGGCTCTCCCAGCCGCCGGGCGGCGGTCAGCATCTCGGCGGTGGTCTTGCGGACCTCTCCGTCGACGTGGTCGACCAGGACGAGGACTTCACTCATGTCAGGTGCTCCTTGGTATGTCGTGTCCGGTCGGGTCAGGCGAGGCGGCGGTCGGCGAGGAACTGCGCGAGCGCGGCCCCACCCTCGCCCTCGTCCGTGACGACCTCGCCGGCGGCGCGCGGCGGACGGGCCTCGGCCTGGGTCACGGTCGTCCACGCGGCGGCCAGGCCGACCTGCGCGGGGTCCACGCCGAGCTCGGCCAGGTCCCAGGTCTCGACCGGCTTCTTCTTGGCCGCCATGATCCCCTTGAACGAGGGGTAGCGCGGCTCGTTGATCTGGTCGGTGACCGAGACGACGGCCGGCAGGGTGGCCTCGACGGTCTCGGAGTAGGCCTCGTTGTCGCGGCGGATGACCACGGTGCGACCGTCCGCGTCGACGGTCAGCTCGGAGGCGAAGGTGACCTGCGGCAGCTCCAGCCGCTCGGCCAGCATCGCGGGGACCACCGACATCACGCCGTCGGTGGAGGCCAACCCGGTGAGGACCAGGTCGACGTCGCCGATCTTGCGGACGGCCTGGGCCAGCACCAGCGAGGTGGCGACGGAGTCGGAGCCGGCGATCGCGTCGTCCAGGACGTGGACGCCCTTGTGCGCGCCCATCTGCAGGCCCTTCTTGAGGGCGGTCGCGGCGTCGTCCGGCCCCATCGTCAGGAGGGTGACCTCCCCCTCACCGGCCTCGACGATCTTGAGGGCCTCCTCGACGGCATACTCGTCCAGCTCGGAGAGCAGGCCGTCGACCCCGTCCCGGTCGGTGGTGTTGTCGGGCTCGAAGGTGCGGTCGCCCTGGGCGTCCGGCACGTACTTCACACAGACGACGATGTTCACTGCTCACGTCCTCGTGGTTGCGGGATCAAGTCCGTCCCATCATGGCACCTGACGCGGACGTCAAGGCAACCGGGAGGGTACGCCGTGCCGCGGCGCCGGGGGCGCGCCCCGGGTCAGGGTCGGGGTCAGGTGAAGAGGGTCGGCACCCAGCCCAGCAGCACCAGGAAGACCAGCAGCACCGGGTAGAGCAGGGTGAACGTCCAGCGGCGCCGCTGCGCACCGGGGGCCGTCGTCTCCCCCGGTGCGGTGACGACCCCGTCGCGGAAGGTCCGGTAGGCGATGACGCTGGAGGCCAGCAGCGCCAGTGCGCCGACCAGGGCCGACCCGAGCACCGGCAGGGTGAAGAGCTCCTCCCGCCAGAGCAGCTGGACGACGACGAAGCTGCCGATCATCAGGACAGGCGCCGCCACGGTGACCCACCGCCGCCGGATCAGCACCCGGAGGGTGGCCTCGGGGGCGGCCAGCAGCACCGTGGTCATCAGCGCGAGCAGGGCCGTCGAGGCGAGGTCGCCGCCGGTGACGGCCAGCTCCCCGTTCTGCAACCAGCCGGTGATCGCCCGGTTGGTGAGCAGCAGACCGGCCAGACCGAGGCAGATGTGGAACAGGTCGACCCGGCGCAGAGAGGTTTCCCGGTCCGCCCCGGCGGGCAGCGCACGGGCATAGGCGACCGGGTCGCCGAAGATCTCCTCGGCGCCCTCGCCGGACTCCTGGACGTGGCTCTCGACCGTCACCAGGTCGTCACCGAGCCGGGCGGGCTGCACGCCGATGAGGTTGCGTTCCACCAGGAAGGCGTCGAGCCAGCCCGGGTCCACGGACGGCGCCAGGTGGCGGGGGTCCATCGCGTCCTTCGAGGTCCTCATGGTCATCGCTCGCTCCCTGCGTCGGCCGGCGCACCGTCGGTGAGCCGGCGGGTGATGGTGGTGAAGTCGGCCCAGCGGGCGGCCTGCTCGTCGGCGTGTCGACGCCCCTGGAGGGTGAGCGCGTAGAACTTCCGCCCGGGGCCGCCGTCCCCCGGGCGCCACTCGACCTCGACGTGCCCAGCCTCCTCGAGACGCCCGAGCAACGGATAGAGGGTGCCGCCCTTGACGGCCCCGAGACCGGACGCCGCCAACCGCTGGGTGATCGCATAGCCGTAGCTGGGCCCCTCCAGCAGGATCCGCAGCACGCATACCCCGAGCACTCCGCGCAGCCACTCGGTGGGCCACTGCTCTGTGTTCATATCTAGATCGTATGCCTGACTAGTCAGGCACGTCAACTAGAGCGAGTGCGAAGCGGAAGCTGAGCAACCACCGGCGACGCCCGGTGGCCTGTGATCCACCAACGAGCGTCGTGACGGGGTGCTCACAGACCGAACGAGCGTCGGGTGTGGTTG
>NZ_JBJFZU010000019.1:0-48623 GCF_045032955.1 Serinicoccus shuyuelongi
CGGGTTCGAGTCCCGTCGAGCGCACCGTGTATACTTGCAGGTCAGAGGCCGTTTCACCCTCTACGAAAGAGTACGAGGGCACACCTAGGGCACACGAGTGGGTACGAATGGCAACAATCGAGAGGCGTCTCACGGCGTCCGGGGCCACCAGATACCGGGTCCGTTACCGGGTCGATGGCAAGCAGCGGGTGCAGAGCTTCGCCACGGGTGAGGCCGCGGAGAGGTGGCTTCGGCTCCTCGATGCGGTAGGCCCCGCGCAAGCAGTGGCCGCGCTCGAGCAACCGGAGGCGTCCACGGCGCCGACCGTGGGTGAGCTGGTGTTCGCCCACATCGAGCACCTGACTGGCATCACCGAGGGCACCCGGCAGGACTACAACCGGATGGCGGCACGTCACATCGTCCCCCACGTCGGTGCACTACCCGTCACGATGCTCGACCGGCAGGCCGGCGCACGGTGGCTCAACGCGCTCACCCGGACAGGGATGGCAGCGAGCACGATCCGCAACCATCACTCGCTCCTGTCGGCGGCGCTCACTCAGGCCGTGTGGGACAAGGAGATACCCGAGAACGTCGTCAAGGGCCTGCGGATGCCGTCGACGCTCACGACACAAGAGATGGTGTTCCTCACCCGCGACGAGTACATGCACCTGCGGGAGTGCGCCCCTGAACGTTGGCGTCCGCTGGTCACGGTTCTCGCCGAGACTGGCATGCGGTGGGGCGAGGCGACCGCGCTGACCATCTCAGACCTTGACTTCGACCGGCGAACCGTCCGCATCAGGCAGGCGTGGAAGCGGTCGGGGAAGGCGCAACCGGACCTTGGTGTCACAAAGGGCAGGCAGTCGAGGACGGTCGCGATGCCGAAGCGTGCCCGCGACGACCTGCGTGAGCTGTCCGGCCGGGCGCCGCGGGAGTTCCTGTTCATCAACTCCAAGGGTGGCCCGGTGCGTCACTCACCGTTCCGCCTGAATGTGTGGGTGCCGACCGTTGCCACGTTCGCTGGTGACAAGCCGACCGGGCGTCACCCGACGACGAGGCGGATGATGTGGGACGGGCAGGGCACGGGGGAGCGTCCCCGTATCCATGACCTGCGGCACTCGTTCGCGTCGTGGGCCATCGCCCGGGGCATGTCTCTGACGTCGATCCAGCGGCACATGGGGCACCAGTCGATCAAGACGACCAGTGACACGTACGGGCACATCTTCCGGGCGGACCTGGACCAGTTCGCGGAGATCGTCCCGGACATCGTTGAGGGTGACCTGCTCACGCTCGACCCGTGAACGCGCAACGCCCCGCAGACCAGTGCGGGGCGAAGGCGGTAGGTGCGCGGTTCCGGGGGCCGTCCTCCGAGGAGGTGATCCGCCGTCGCGAATCCGGGTCACCCCGGCAACCGCCACCGGGAAGCGCCTACCCTCGCCATGCGACGAGATCAGCACTTGCTTATATGATACCAGCCGGACCTGACAGACCGCCCCCATTCGCGGCCGTGTGGCCGTGGTGGGGGCGGTGGTGTTACCGGTTGTGGCTGGTTCCGGTAAGACAGGTATAACGGGGCGATCTACCTAATGGGGGTCCGGGTTGGGTAGTTTGCGGGGTGGATGAGGGCCTACCACCAGTAGGCGCGGTAGCCGGGGTAGCGGGGTTCGGGTTCTTGGCCGGCGCGTAGGTGTTGTTTGGCTCGGCGGCGGTCAGCTCGGCGGCCTATGCGATGGAACCAGGAGGGGGTGTAGATGGACCAGGCGGCGCCGGATCGGCGGAAGGCGGGTGTGTCCTTGTCGGTGCGGCTCATAGCAGTGTCAGCCTGTCCCACCCGTTCTTGGTGACGCGGAAGACGAGGAGGTTGGGGTCGGAGTCGGCGCCGGATGTCATGCGGTACCAGTCGGACCCGTTGTCGCAGGTCGGTGCACCGATGGCCCACTTCGCCTTGCCGGTGTGGGGGTTCATGCCGGACGGTTTGATGTTGAGGTGGTGGAAGTGGCCGTAGATGAGGAGGTCTGCGTGTGCGGTGGGTTGGCCGCCGTGGACTTGTTTGGCCCACCAGTCGGGGATTTTGTCGGCGCGTCCTGCTTGGTGGCCGTGGGTGAGTCCGACGATGGTTCCGGCGATGTCTAGGGAGAGGGTTTCTTCGTGGGTGTCGGGCCAGGTGACGGAGACGTGGCCGAACTTTTCGGGCATGTCTTGGATGCGGCGGTGGATTTGTTTGAGGACGAAGATGCCCCAGTCGTCGCCGGGGTTGCCGAGGTTCGTTTTGCCGGCGCGCCACCGGCAGTGGTTGGACCCGACGCCGGCTAGGACCACGCGTGAGTGCGTCTGGGCCAACGTCCGTAGCAGCTCGAACTCGAGCGTGGCGGCGACGTCCACCTGGTCCATGAGTGACAAGTCGTTGGTGACGGCTTGTGCCATCGGGCCACCACCGGACTCGAACCCCTCGATACTGTCACCGAGGTCTAGGAGGTAGGCGGCGTCACACTTCCACGCCTTGGCTAGGGCGTCGATCTTGGCCTGGTACTCAGCCACGCGGGCGATGAGTTCGGGGGTGCCACCGCGGCGCGCGACCTTGCCCACTTGGGGGTCGGCCCAGCAGACGACCATCGCGGACTCGACGGTCTCGGGTGGTGTCTTGGTTTTGGCTCTCGATGCACGGGCGGATTTGAGGAGGGCTTGGAGGTCGGGCATCCCGTCGCCGTGGCGCTTGCGGAGGGTGAGGCGGAAGTAGTGCAGCCACACCCCGTCGTAGTTCTGCCAGCCGCGGACCTGCACCGGCTCGATGACCTCTACGTCAGCCGGGTCTAGGCCAGACTCACGGATGTATCTATCCCAGGTGGTGGGGCGCTCGGCGCGGGGCGGGGTGGTGATGGTGCCTTGGGTGCCGTCCCATTCGTGGCCGGGCTCCCAGCCTTTGGGGTGCTTGGGTGTGGGGACGCGCACGGGCTGGGCGGCTTCGACTGCCTGGAGTGCTTCCGCGATCGTCGTCATCCGTTCACTCCCAGGACTGTCTGCTTTGCCGGTGCTGCGGGCTGCATGGTGATGCTTTGGGGCGGCATGAGGTCGCTCTCTGTCCCGTGGGTTGCCGAGTAGAGGCGGCGCATTTCTCGCCAGTCGCGGCAGGGCCACGGCTTGTGGCAGCCCTGGCACCACCACTCGGTGTTTCCGCCGATGCTGTTCCCTAGCCGCGCCCACTCGCCGGGGCTGGGCTTGTGGCGGTCGGCGATCTCGCGGATGATCTTGCGGGTGAGGGCGATGGCGTTCTGTGCGTGTTCGCCGCTGTGCTCGAGCTGTTCGAGGGCTGCTGAGTAACCGCGGATCTCGCGCGCCGCCCAGGCTCGGCTGACTAGGGGGAACTTCATGCCTTGGCCCCTTCGCATTCGGCGCGGCGGTGTCTGCCTACTGCGCCGTCGCAGACTTTGTGGCCGGCGATGGTGGTGATGATCTCAGCGACCTTGACCTGCGACAGCCTGTAGTTCCGGTCGGCCCTGTACATGATGTGTTCGGTGAGTGCTGCGCGGTCTTCGTCGGTGAGGGTGGGGAGGACGGTGCAGAGTTCGCAGCGGCGTCCTGGTCGGGGTGCTGGCGCTTCAGCGAGGGCAGCCGCGAGAGTGCTCATGCTGCACCTCCGGGCCGGTTGTCGTAGCCGGGGTGCGTCTGCATGAACTCCAGCAGCGCGAGGGCGTGCCAGGCGACGGACGCCATGTGCGGCTTGCCGGTCTCCTCGTCGATGTCTTCGCCGCCCCAGAACTGCCACAGGTGCCGGTTGAGCGCGGCGAATGAGAGGGACCAGTCGTACCCGTTCTCCCAGTTGCGGTCGGCGTACTTGCGTGCGCCAGCCCCGTAGAGTTCGGCGAGGGTCCGCAGCGGGTCGGCGGGGATGAGGTCGTAGCGGGCTTCCTTGCTGCCCTTCTGTCCTCCGGTGGCGCTGGTGAGGCGGACTTCTTCGGTCATGCGACGGCCTCCGCGTAGTCGTTGAGGGTGGCGACTCGGGGTAGCCATTCGGTGGGGGTGTGGTTCCAGGGCCGGTCGTAGAGCCAGGTGGGTACGCCTGCGTGGTCGAGGTCGCGGAAGTTGGTGAGCTTGTCGTCGACCATCGCGTCGAGCTTGACGACGGTCTTGTCTGCGGAGAACGTGAGCGAGTCGAACGGGAGGTCGTGGCGGTGGAGCCATGCGCCGGTTGCTGCGACGGACGCGCCTGCCTTGCCGAAGGATCGGTCGGTGACGATGTGGATGGTGTGGCCGGCGTCCTTGATCCGTTCGAATGCTTCACGGGTGCCGGGGAAGGGGTCGCCGTGGGTGAAGATGATCCCGGCGTCGACTCCGGCGTGGCAGATGTCTAGGAACTCGCGGAGGTTGATGCCCCAGTCTTCGTAGAACTCCCAGCGGAGGGGGTCGGGGCAGTCCTGGTGGGTGCGAATGTTCTCGCGGACGAGGTATTCGCGGACGGATGAGCCGAAGTCATAGCAGACCCCGTCGAGGTCGATCCCGATGCGGCTCATGTTGCCTCTACCGCTGCTGGCCTGGCTGGGGTAACGTTGGACATATCGGCCTCTCTCAGTGGTGGTCGTAGGTCGCCCGACCCGGTTTGGTCGGTGTTGGGCGACCGTCTTGTTGTACCCAAATTCTAGCGTATTGTTGTGCGTTTTCTGCGGGTTTTGGTTGGGGGTGGGCGGTCGCATGCCCTGAACCGGACACGCAAGAATGCCCCCACCGAACCTCCAAGCGGAGGCCCAGTGGGGGCAATGTCGTGCGGGGGCGTGGGTTAGTAGCGGGAGGTGATGAAGTACCGGGCGTCGAAGTCGTGGAGAGCGTGCCAGGCACAAGGCACGACCCACCAAGTGACCGCAGCGAATCCGACCAACGCTGCGGCCACCAGGACGGGGTCCATCAGCCCTGGGTCACGTCCGCGACACCATCAGCATCAGCGTCACGGTGCTTGGCCGGGGCGTGGCGTCCGTTCGGCATGAGGTATGCGAACAGCAGCATCGCGAACCCGGACGCACCAGTCGATGTGGTCGCGGAGATCTCCAGGCCAGCCTCATGCTCGAGGACAGACATGACGACCGTCGCACCCGCGTACGCCAGAGCGGCGGCGGTCACCTTCGGCTGGATGTCAGCCCAGTCCGGGATCACGGGTGCCATCACACGGCCTCCTCTGCGGTGAGCTCGGCGATGGCGCGGTCAGCCTCCGCCGTGACGTGTGCCCGCTCCTCCTCGGTGGCCGCGATGAGCAGCTTCCGGGTCTGGGCGGCCCGGATTGCGGAGAGCTTCATGAGGCCGGCCGGGCTGATCGTCTCCAGCGGGGTGCCGAGCGTGGCCCGGTCGTCGACGGACAGGTCGATCCGGCGCATGTTGTAGGACAGCGGTCGCAGCAGCTCCAGGATCTCGGCCTGGTTCTTCTCGATGGTGGTCATCAGTGCCTCCGTGCGGGTTGTGGTCTTGGGTCCGGGGAGTCCGTCCCATTCGGCCTTGGGGAAGCCGAGGGTGGCCTGCAGCGAGCGGACGCCGGCCATCGTCTTGGTGGTGAGGACGCCGTCCTCCTTGAGGGGCGCGGCCAGGTCGATCGCGCCGATGCGGTGCAGGACGTTGAGCCAGCCCTGGAACTCCAGGACGTGGGTTTCGGGGAAGCCGAAGTTGTTGTCCGGGTTCGGCCCGTCCTCGTACTTCGGGGGCTCGGTCGGGGCAGTCCCCATCGTGCGTGCCAGCTCCAGTGCCTTCTCGAAGTCCACTGCCTTGCCGTTCACCACGCGCCCGTAGAGGCCATCCCCGTGGTCGTTGGCCGGGGCGTGCTGGTGTCCGATCCAGCCCATCGCGTCGCGGTACTCGGCGCTCGACAGGCGGCGGGCGTTGCGGGCGCCGTAGGACGCGGGGTACGCCTGGTAGTGGGCGTAGCCGCTGACCTCCATCGGGATGCCCGTGGCGTCGTGGATGGCGCGGACCAGCCGGGCGAGGTGGTACTGGGCCTTGGTGTCGGTGGGGAACTTCCCCGGCAGGTCGTAGTGGCCGTACCGGGCCGGGTACCCGGGGGTGACGGCACCGATGACCTCGACCTGCACCACGCCCGTGATGTTCACCGTCCGGTCCGTGATGCCGCCAGCGGAGATCGCCAGGCAGCGGGAGCCCCAGTTGAGGGGGACGTGCTGGCGGACCTCACCGGACACGAGGTCGATTGTGAAGTGGGGTGCAGCCGCGCCACCGTTGTACCCCGGGAAGCCGGTGGTCTCAGTGGAGTGTCCGACGCCCAGCCGGAAGCCGGTGTTCTGTAGGTCTGACGGCCAGAAGTCGCGCCCGTTGCGGGACCACGACTGGCGGACGCACCAGGCATAGTCGGTGTTGAGCCAGATGTCTGACACGGGTCCTCCAGGGGTTGCGTGAGGCCCCGGTGGTGGCCGGGGTGCGGGGAAGTCGGGGTCAGTCGGCGGCGTGCGGGGTGAGGCGTGCCTGCTCGTCCAGGCGGGCGCGCTCCTTGCGGTGGCGTCGCAGGATCTCCAGCACGCGCCGGTCGATGCGCGGCGGGGGCGGGTCGGCGCCAGCTTCCTGCCAGTCCTCTTGCTCGGTGAGGGCGTCCACGAGCATGTGGGTGTCTTCCTCGAGCATCCGCAACCGGCGGGTTTGGGACTGGATCAGGTCGCCCTTCTCGGCGTCCGAGGACTCCAGGCGCATCACCCGGTTAGACAGGGCGTCATACGGGGTTTCCTTGCGCTGAATCCTGGCGACCCACACGGCGAAAGCACCAGTGATGAGGAATCCGGCGACGGTGGCGATGGGACCGAACCAGTTCATGGGCCACCCCTGACCGCCCGGTCTTCCCGGGTCAGGTAGGCGGTGGTGATGACGATGCCGACCATTGCGAGGTGCAGGCCGGCGTAGTAGTAGCCGCCTTCTGAGCCTCGCCCTTCGTCGGCGGTGAGGTAGATCACCCACGCCCACCCGTAGGAGAGGACTCGGACGACGGGGCCGATGACGAGGAGTGCGACGGTCGCCCACGCCCCGCGGCGGGTGATGAGGGTCCATAGGGCCATCGCGGCGGGGACACCCCAGATTGCGGCGCTGGCCCAACCGGGGATGCGGGTGTGCCACGTGTCGGGGTTGGTTGACCCGAGTCCTTCGGCGACACCTGCGGCCATGAGGCCCCACACGAAGACGCACGTGAGGAGTGCGGCGGTGCGGGCGGGTGAGGGGGTGATGGTTCCCTCGGGCATGTTGGCGATCCTCTCGTCGGCGAAGTACGCGACGACTAGCGCGGCTAGTGCTGCGACGCCGATGGCGATGAGGATGGCGCTGGCGGTGACCTGCCCGGAGACGCTGGTGAACGCCGTGGCTAGGAAGTTCACGGCTTACCGATGGCTCGGGTTGCGGACGCACATCCGGTACCTGCCGAACAGGCCCCGGAACCATTGCCAGTTGTGCCAGCCGATCCTGCATCGCCAGTCCATCAGTGGCCCCCTGGTGTGGGGGTGGTCGTGTGGTGTTGGATGCTCATAGCGTCCGGCCTCCCGTGGTCGGTCGTTAGCCCTCGCCGCTTGGTGCCAGCCGTGCGGTGAGGGCGCTACTTGGGTATGGTGCGTGGATGGTGACCGGGGTGGAAGACGTCGACGAGGACTTCTTGGACGACAATCCGTGCGTGACGTGCGGGATGCCGGGGGCGGGCGCGTACTGTTCCGACGCGTGCAGTGACGCGCACTACGGCGGCGAACCCGACCAGGGGTCAGGCGGCTGAGTCCGCGACCCCAAGGCCGAATGACAGGGCGTCGACAATCGCAGCCACGCGCGCGGGGTCGTGCGTCTCGGTCGTGAGCGTCTCGGCCCACTCGCCGTCCTGTCTCACCTCGATGGTCAGGACGCGCCTGACCCCCGGAGAGACGTTCCACCACATGTACATCGGGAGCGGGGTGGGGCACCGTTCCATCAGGCGCTCGAGTCTGCGACGCCGAGGTTTCCGACGACCTTGCGCGTGCCCTTGGGTGTGAGGATCGGGTTCGGCACGGACAGGTCGTTGCCGATGATGACGGTGTCCTGAGTCAGCCCGGTCGCCGTCTCGAGCATCCGCACACCGGAGTTGTGGGTGCCCGCGCTGTTGTTCGCGATGATAGTGCGGACGCAGTCCTGCATGGCGATGAACGAGTTCGTGCCGCCGGAGCCGGTGTTGTTGGTGATCTTGGTGCGGACCCCGTTGTGGACGCGGATCGCGTACGTGGTGAAGACCCCAGCGAACGTGTTGCTGCCGATGGTGAGGTCTTCGACGTTCTGCGCGTAGACGGCGTGGGTGGCGGCGTTGCTGAGCATGTTCCCGTCGACCGAGATGCGGCGGGGAACATGCGTGGCGTGGGTCTTCGTGACGAGGATGGAGTAGGCCACTGCCCCAGTGGGGTTGCCGACACGGTTGTTGCTGATCGTGATGTTCTCCGCGCCACCGCGCACGTAGATCCCAGTGGTGCCGTGACCGATGATCTGGTTGCCCGTGACGATCGTCTCCCGACCCTCACAGTTGATGCCGTTCGCCTCAGAGTACGAGGACGTGTTGTTCGCGAAGGTGATGAACTCAGACCCGTCGTGGGTGTCATACGACGCGGACTGGGAGTACGTGTCAACGTTGCCCTCAACCACCACGAACCGGGCCACACCCGCCACCGTCTGCGTGTACCCCGTGGTGAACAGGTGCCGACACTTGGTGCCGTGGTTGTTCGCGAAGACACCGTGCGCGGACGCGTTCTCGACGACGAGGCCGTAGTAGTTCGGGCCGTTGCTGACCCAGTCGACGTTGCGGAACGTGCACTCGGTCACCTTGAAGTTGGTGACGTCGCGCAGGTTGATCGAGTTCCAGTCGGTGTAGTTGAACGTGACCCCGGTGATGCGGATGTTGTCGCCGCGGTCGATGAAGACGCCACGCTCCTGGTTGTCGTCGTCGGTGCCCTCGATGGTGAAGTCCGCGAGGGTGATGTCCTGGACCGGGACCATGCGCTGGAGCTTCGCCCCGGAGCCGGCGGCGTAGGAGTCGTAGGTGGCGTCCTCGAACGTGACGACGGTCCCGGAGACGGCCTCGACGCGCTTGATCTCGCCGCGGCGGAGGTTGGCCGTGACGTGGAAGAGCTGGTCGGACGAGAGCTTCACGAAGTCGCCGCGCACCAGGGTTGTCGACGCGGCCAGGGTCACCGACTTCGCGCCCTTCGGCACGTCCACCGAGATCGCCTGCGCCGCCTCGATGGTGCCGGCCGCCTGGAACGCGGTCTTCGGGGAGGCCGTCGACGAACCCAACCCCACAATGTCGATGACCGTCCCCGCACCGACACCACGTACCGACGCACCAGACGGAAGGGTGACCAGCGACGTCAGCCGGTACCGGCCAGCAGGGAAGAACGCGGGCAGACCAAACGTCGCGCCGGCGTTCACCGCAGCCTGGATAGCCGCCGTGTCATCCGTCACACCATCACCGACAGCGCCACGGTCCATCACGTTCACGGCGAGCTCGTCACGACCAACCGGCCGCTCACCACTGCCCGTGCGGGCGTCGATGACAGCGTTCGTCGCCTCCAGGGTGGTGCCGTACGCGAGTGTGCCGGCGTATGCCTTGGCGTCCGCCTCCGCGGCGTTGGCCTTGGCCTGCGCGCCCGCAGGGGTCTCGGCGTACCCGTTGGTGTACGCCTTCGCCGCATTCAGCGCAGCGTTCGCCTTCGCCTGCGCACCGGGCGGCGTCTCCGCAGCAGCCGCAACGTCCTCAACGACGCCCAGCCGTGCGTCCTCCTGCTCGGCCACGACGACACGGTCCTCGATCGCGTCGAGCCACGGACGCAGGTCGTCCCACTCGATCACCTCGGGCAGCGGGTCCAAATCGACACCACCGAGGGTTTCCACGCGCGCGCTCACGGCGTTAGCCCACGCTCGCAGCGTGGGCCAGGAGGTCGTCGTCGGCAGCGGGGGCAGGTTGGGCATGGGGCCTCCTGGGTATACCGAAGCCCCCGCCAGGTGAACCGGACGGGGGCTTGCGGGTTGGGCGGTCAGCCGATGGGTTTGTGCGAGAAGGTCAACGGGTCAGCCTGGTTTGTGCGGGGCCAGGTAGAAACGTGCGTCGGTGGAACGGTCGGCGTCCCACATGCGCTGCAGGGCGCGACCGAGGCTCGCGTGGTCGGGGTGGGTGTCGTACATCGAGTGCGTCTTGATGCGCACGTCAGCGCCGTACTGTGCCTTGACCCACGCGAGGACCCTGTCGGCGGCTGTGTCGTCGAGCGCACCGTCACGTCCGCGCACCGGGGGGATGACCCACTGTGCGCCAAGGTTCTGCACGGTCCACCCAAACTCGAAGTCCCGGTGGGCGGTGATCTCCTCAGCGGTGGCGTCTCGGCCGAGATGCTTGTCGACGTGCGGGACGTGCGCCGCGCCACCGTCGGTCGCGAGGACCACGATGACGCGCTGCCCGGCGGCGACGTGCTGGACGATGCCGGAGACCCCGCAGCGGACAATCCGCATACCCGACGACGTCTGGACAGCCGCCAAGGAGGCTGCAGCCGAACGCGGCGAGAACCTGTCCGACGTCATCCGCAAAGCCCTCGTGCGCTACGTGCGCCGCCGCTAGGACGGTTCGTACGGGATCGGCTCGTACCCCGGCGGCGGGTCAATAGTCCGCGGCGGGGCGTTCACCGGGGGTGACATGTCCTCAGGTGGGTCCTCCGGCTCCTGCACAGCCTTCGCGGTCACAGCCACGTCAAGCGACATCGACGCCGACGACGTCGAACCACGCGCGCCAACAACGACACCGCGGACCTGGGTGACCGACCCGTCAACCTTCCGTTGGTGCGCCTCAATGACCTGACCAACCTTGATCCACGGGTCCAGGGAGCAGTCGACCTGCACGATCTCCACCGGGTCCGTCAACGCTTCGGCCAACTCGGAAGCGATGTAAGCGGCATAGTTATCGCCCTGCACCCACATCCCCGCGTCATGCACAGCGTCCGGGTGCCGCTCGTCACCAGTCACCGACACAGAAACCGTCCGGTCCTCACGGACCGCCTTGGAGTACCCCCGGAACTGAGGTAGCGGCTGCTGCTTACGCGGCTCCGGCAACGTCGGTGAAGCCTCGGACGGCATCGTGGACATGTCCAGCCCCGAAGGTGTCGCCGCAGTCCCGGAGACGACGACCGTGCGCGGATCAACCATCCGCAACGCCCCAGTGATGTGGCCTGTCGACGTCAACGACCACTCAGGAACATCACCAGGGACGATCCACCCAGTCGGGTTGCCATCTTCGTCGCGACGCGAACCACCGACGATCGTTCCAATACCACGGTCCAGCCACTTCGACAGGCCCGCGGGGTGCGGGTACGTCTCCGAGGGGTACGGGTTACCGGCGAGGTAGGGCCGCAGCTCCGGCTCCAACCAGATCTCGTCCTCCGACGGGTGGATGATCGTCTCGAACTGGGTGCCGCGCTCCACCGTTTCCTGGCGCCCCTGGCCGAGCAGGTACGTCGGAATGGTGGCCCCGTCGCCGAGGCGGCGCATACCCACGTAAGTGACGACCTGGGAGCGCCACGGACCCTTCCCGGGGACGGCCCACCGGAAGTTGTGAAGCTTCGTGTTCTGGTCCGGGCCGACCCAGTGCTCCACCGGGTCACCGGACGGGTTGAGCGCACCGGCAGCGAGGGACGCGAAGTCGGCCTGCACGAACTTGCCGTTCTCGTCGATCCACTGACACAACGGCATGCCCCGCAGGCCCCGCTCGGCGTCGGCCTGCTTCGTGAGGATCGCGCCGGCCTGCGTCGGCTCCACGTAGTCCCACGCGCCCAGCGAGCGGGTCGACACGTTGAACATTGAGTCGTCGCGGATAATCTTGGCGCCGACGATGCGGGCGACGTGGGCGGTGGACTCGCCACGGGACACCTGGACGGCGCCGATGATGCCCTCAGACTCCACGATGACCGAGCAACGGGTCGACCCCGTCGGCATCGGCACCGACGTCGAGGCGAAAGTGGCGACCTGATCGAAGGTGCGGTTGCCGCTGGTGTCGTCCTCGCACAGCAGCCGGGCGGTCCCGTCGGAACGGGCAATGAGCGACCACCGCATCCGCTGCTGACCGCCCCGCAGACGGGCGTACGACCCGAGCTGCGTCATGGTGCCGCCGTCGTTCCACCGGTACACCCGCACGTGCGTCTGCGTCCAGTCCAGGCCGATACCGTTCGACGTGCCCGACGGGTGCACACGCATCCGCACCCGGCCCGTGTCACCCGCAGAGGGTGAGCGGGTGCCCAGGTCGGCCGTGAGCTGCCACGGCTGCGACGACGTCGCCGTGCGCGTCAGATACAGCCCGTACACGTTCGCGGTGCACGGACAGTCATCACCCTGCACCGGCACCGGAGACTGGTCGTTAGCGCCGACCCGGTGAATCTGCCTCGCCTCACCCAACGGCGAGTACGCGTGCTTAAGGTCAGGCACAGGCCACGCAGACCCACACATCGACACGTACAGCACCGACGACGTCATCACCGCCTGCGACGGGTAAAACCCGGCCCGGGTGAGCGCCTGGTGAGTGAACCACCACGAGAACAAGCCAGGCTTGCGGCGCACACCACCAGACAGCAACGGGTTCGCCGGCATCCAGTACCCGACCGGCCGCAACGGCAACGTGGACTCCAGCCGTGACGTCCAGTCCGTCAACGTCGACCGCGCCTGCACCTGATCCGTGCCACCACTGGATTCGTCTACCCGGCCAGTGACCAGGCGCGTCGTGCCGCGGCCCTCCTCGGCCCAGTCGACCTCGACGTAGTGGCCCGCCTCACGGGTCCACGTCCCATCCAACGGGGAGGGCTGGGCAGGGTCAGCCCACGTGACCGACCCGTCCATGCCCATGATCTGCCCCGAACCAAGAGCAATCGAGTGGTCCCACGTGACCTCAGTTACCGGAGTCTCCGTGTACACCGGCCCAGTGCGGGCCGTGACCGTCGCGCGACGAGGCATCAGACACCGTCCTCCCGCGCCGTGTACCCGGTGCTTATCAGGGACCGCTCAGGGGTCAGCAGGATCGGCGAGTGCGACGGCGGCGACAACACCACGGACTCCGCGGCCTGGCCCGGGAACCAACGACGGCGCTGATCACCCAACGTGATCGACGGCCACGCAATGACGTGAGACACGGTCGGCGCGAACCGGAACCGGACACCAGCAGCCGACGAATGCGTGATCGCGTCCCACTCCCACACGACCCGCCGCAACGTCGTCCCAGTAGCAGTCGGACCAGTCGACGACATCACCACCGAACCGGCAGCATTCACCGCCTCCATCGTCACACCCAACGTCCCCAGGCCACCCGTACGGCGCACGAACGCACCAAACCGGGCCGCCGTGAACCCACCCAGCAACGGCACAACCGGAGACGTCACCGACGAACCACCAGGAAGCAGCAGCGTCGTGCCCGGGTACACGCTCTCGTCCGCCGAGACCTCCGCCGTGCCCCAACCAGGGCCAGTCAGGATCGTGTCCTCATCAAGCACAGTGCCCGGCTCGAGCACCGTGCCCGCCACCGGCACACGCTGCGTCGAGTACACCGGCTCCACACCAACAGCAGGACCAGCGACCATGCCTGGAGTCACCCCAGACCAGCCCGCGAACTCCTCAGAGCCACCCGGCGTCAGCATGTTCATGAACGGCCCGTTGCACGGCACCATCCGCAGGCCCATGCCCGTGCGGCGCTGAGCACGCGCCAGAGAGACAAGCGCGTTCGCCTCGTGAGCATGGTGCGCGCCACGAGAAAACGACCACGCACGGGCGCCGCCACCGAATGAAGACACCATCAGCGCCTCAGCCGGCGCCAGGGTCCCCTCACCGCCCGACCACAACCACCGGTTATCCGTATCCGTCGGCAGATCGCTAGCGCACAGAGTCTCCACCATCGAGCCGAGCTGCCCAACCCACACACTCATCAGGAACGCCTTCCGAGTTGAGGACCAGACGACCAATCAGCACGAGCACCCAAACGATCAGCACCAGAACGCGCACCACGAGCAACGACGCGCGAATCCATCTCCACGACGGCCTCGATCCGGCCCGGCATCGACGCCACCGCAGACGCCAGCTCGGCAACCTGCGTGGTGATACCAGACACGTCAGGCGACTTGCCCGCGTAAGCCAGGGCCGGGGCCGGCGCGAACTTCGCGACGTCGACCATGTGCTCGTACCGGCCCAGCCCGTTGTACGTGGGCGGGTTCCAACCGGGACTCAGGGACAGCCGGCCAGTGTCAGCAATCTTCGGGGCACGGGTCAGCGCCTCGATGATCCCGCCGTCCTCCAGTGCAGTGTGCGCGTGGTCACGGTGCGTGCGGCGGATCGTCGCATCCACGAACCCGTGCTGGGATCCGGGTCCAGCCTGCGTCAGGAAGTGCTGGCTCCAAGGCATGATGCTGCCGACGCGGTTGAACGCGGCGACCATCTCGCCCATCCGGTTGAACATGTCAGGGATGACCCAGTCCACGGCACGGCCGCGGCCGTGCAGCGACGGGATCCCCGACGCCGTGTTGCCCGGGCCACGCTGCCCCGACGTCATGATCGCCTCAGGGACGACCGACTTGATCATCCGCCAGATCTGCATGAAGTGCATGCCCGTCGGGTGCTGACCGTAAGGGCCGGGGTAGTGGACGCCACCGCGACCGCCCATGCCCTCGGCGGCCTTCGCCAGCGCCGCACTGTACTTCGACGTGTCGTCCATCCGGGTGTCGACGGTCAGGTCCATCGCCGACGAGAACCCGCCGTTGGCGAACTGCTGCGTCCCCAAGTTGTCAAGGACCGTCATGCCGAGACGCCGCGCAGCCTCCTCGAGCACGCCGATGTTGCGGCGGCGCATCCCAGGCTTGCCCGAGATGTACGCCTCCCAGCCGGTTTCCGGCTCGCCCCAACGGATGTTCGTGCGCCCATACGCAGGGCCGCCCATCATCGGCTGACGGGAAACGTGGGCGCCGCCATCAGCGATGCCACCGTCCGCGTAGCCACCATCGGCCGACCCGTAGGTCATACCGACCTTGATGGTCTTCCCGTCATGCCGGGTGAAGAACCCGCGCATCGCAGAGTCCGCATTCTTGGTGTCGGCGTCCACGTCGATGACGGGTTCCGCGTTGTTCACGGCGTTGAGGAAGCGTCGGAAGATGCCGCGGGCGGGGTCGTCGTCGGCGTCGAGATCGGGGGTGCCCGTCTCGTCGTCTGCGATGCCGAGCCAGCGGTTCAGGACCCGCTCAAACTTGGTCGGGTTGCCGTCGATGTCCGGGGTGGACGTCTCGTCGTCGCCCAGCGCGAGGGCCAGGTCGAGGGCCAGCATGAACGGGTCGCTGTCACCGAAGATGTCGGAAGTAGCGTCCGCCTCGTCCGCGGAACCAAGCGCCGACCCCAGCTCGAGACCGAACTCGGTGGAGTCACCCAGGATGTCGGCCGTGGCATACGAATCGTTGCCGATGCGCAGGGACGTGTTCAGCGTCTCGTCCCACGCGGCGGGGTCACCCAACAGCTCGATCGTCGCTGCCAGGTCGTAGTCTGACACGATCTGGGCGACCGTGGTTTCCCCGGCCTCCAGCTTGGCCGCGAGCCCTTCCGCGATGTCGTCGCCCCAACGGGCAGCAGCAGCCCTGAGGACGTCGCTGTCGGCCATCCCCTCGGCGTACGCGTAAGCACCCCGCTGGCCCTCGTCGCCGAGAACGGACTCGCCCCGGCGCAGCGTCTCAACGCCGCCATCAAGGAAGTCCTGAAGCAGGGCAGCACCCTGCGGACCCATGTCCTCGAACGCCTGGATCACGCCGGTAGACGCACGGGAGGAGAGGATGAGCATGTTCACTTCCCAGTCAGACTGGGCCTGCTGCATCTCCTCCATCTCGGTCAGCCAGTCGTCCGCGCTGACAGAGAGCCCGTCGTAGTAGTCTTCCCACGACTTGCTGGCAGTCTCGGTGGACTCAACCTGCTTATCCGCCCACTCCTGCGTCTTCTCGCCCGCGTCGACACGCTCCTGGGCCTGCTCGCGCACCATCTCCGTGTGCGCCTCAGCGGCCTCGTTGAACGCCTCCGCCTGCCTCTCGGCCCATTCCTTGGTCGCGTCCTGAACGTTCGTCATCGCGCCGCTGTAGTCCACGAACGACTGCGACGCCGCCGCGGTCTCCTGGATCAGGTCCACGTATGCCTTCGCCGCGTCCTCGCCAGCCTCGGCCATGCGCTCCGCGCGAGGAATCCAGTTATCCGCCGCCGCGTTCGCAGCCTCCTGAGAGGCCGCATAAGCATCCGCCTGACCCTGGAGCCGGCGCGTCTCGACAGAAAGGTGCTCAGTCGTGCGAGTGGACTCAGCAACGGCCGCTTCCCTCTCGCGCATCTCGTCGACAGAGCGCCGCGTCTCCTCGGTGACGATGCCCATTCCTTCAGCGAAGTCGAGGAGGGCGCTCAGCTGACCCCTCGTCTCCACAGTCGCCCCACCACGAGCCACCGCATCCTGGCGGTGCGCCTCGCGGGCAGAGTCGTAGGCCGTCGTGACCTCACGCAGCGCGTCGCCCTCCTCGAGCACCGCGTCGACCAAGGTCCGGGCAGAGATACCCAGCTCGGCCGCGGTCTCGATCATCCCGCGCCGCTGCAGGTCGTTGTAGACCAGCTCGCGGGTGTTCTCGGTGTAAGCACCCGTGTTCTCGTCCAGTGAATCCGACAACTGGTCCACGCGGGACGAACTGTCCTCAATCTCCTGGCGAGCCTTCGCCTGCGCGCTCGACCACAGGCCAACCGCAGTCGTGATGCCCGCGAGCGCCAACCCGATCGGGTTCGACAGGAAGATCCCCTTGAGGGACGTGCCCAGCCGCTGCGCCGACACCGACGCCGTAGCCATCGCGCCACCCATGAAGCCGACCTGCACGCCAGCGTTACGCGCGAGAGTCTGCTGCAGAGCGATCTGCTCAGTCACGCCACGCAGCGGCGTCAACATCCCAGCCATGTTCACGCCACGGAAAGCAGCGAACGCCAAGACCGCAGTCGTCACCGACCCGGGAACGTAATCCAGCACCCCCAAGACAGCAGACACGGCATCCGCGACCGGCACCAACGCCTGAGCCAGCACCACGGCAGACCCACCAAGGGTCGTACCGAGCGCCACCGCAGCCGGTCCCGCCACCCCCAGAATCGACTCGATGCCCGGCAGTAGCGCGTCGATGATCGCGGAGCCAGCGTCCAGCAACCCGAGCGCAGTGTCCTGCAGTGCGGGAAGCAGTGGCTGCAGGTCGGCCAGGAAGTCACCGAGCAGACCGCGCAGTCCTGGGTGGAGCGCAACGAGCGCCGTCAGCCCAGCCACGACGGGGTTGATCCCCGCAAGGCCAAGCGACGACAGGATGGGGATGCTGTTCGCGCCCATGATCGTGAGCGCCGTGCCCACACCAGCAATCAGCGGCGTGTACTTGACCAGTTCGTCAAGGTTGTCCAGGATGACGGACAGGTCGAAGTCGTCGACGGCCGGCCGCAGCCCTTGGAGCTTGCTCGTGACAGAGTCTAGGGAACCCCCGAGCCGGCCGACCAGCGCCTCAGACAGCGGACCGATCTGGGCCTCGATGCCACGCATCGAGTCCGCGAGGGCGTTGGCCCAGTCGAGCGCAACACCGCCACCACCCTTCGAGATGAAGGGCTCAACAATGATGGACGAGATGTCACGGAAGGCACCGCGGATCCGGTCGGTCGCACCGATCCACGTGTTCTTCACGTTCTCCGCCGCGCCACCGTAGGTGACGGCCATCTGCTCGGTCAGGGTCGTCAGCAGCGTGTTCGCGTCGTAGGTCCCCTCGGAGATCGCGTCGCGCATCTCGCCAGCGGTCAGACCGAAGGCATCGCCCATGAGCTTCGCCGCGTCCACACCCCGGTAACCAAGCTGGTTCAGCGTCTCGGCAGTGAACTTCCCGGACGACTGCACCTGGGCGAGGACGTTGACGATCTCGGAGATCTCCTGCGCCCCACCACCGGCAGCGGCGACAGCGTCCTGCACGGCACCCAGGGTCGGGATGATGCGCTCGGCCTCCATGCCGAACGCCAAGAGCTGCTGCGTGCCCTGGATGAACGCCTGCCGCGGGAACGGGCTCGTCTTGGCGAACTCCGCAACCTGGTCCATCATCCGGTTCGCGGCTTCCTCGGACCCGAGGATCGTCGTCAGCGCAGCTCGCGCCTGCTGCTCCAGGGTGTTGTACGACGCACCCGTCTTCAGGACCGCCGCACCCAGGATCGTCGCACCGGCAGCCGCAGCGGCCGTGACCTTCGACACCGCCTGCAGCCCACCAGAAAGGGCGCGCCCAACAAGAGATCCCGACTTCTCACCGGCATCACCAATGCGACGCGTAGCCTGCTCCGCACGGCCCATAGCCTGCTCATACGCGGCGGTCTCGGCAGCAAGCCTGACAGAGAATGACCGATCGGCCATGCGAGGCACCTCCTACAGGCGTGATATAGGGCACAATGGGGAGATGAAGAACACCGCGATCGCCTTCACCGCCGCCTTGCTGTTGGCGGGATGCAGCGGCGGCCCCAGCGAAGGGGACCGCGTCGCGTGCGAGACGGTCATCGACGCAGACAACGCCGTGGCGCGGATGGTGGACGACGATAACCGCGACCGCGAGCAACTGATCTCCCTCATGCGAGGGATGCCCGACAGGATCACCGAGGCGCAGTCAGTCGCGGAAGCACCCGAACTGCAGATCGCCCTCAGCCGACTGCACAAGATGTCCGACTTTGACCAGCAGCAAGCCGAACAAGACATCGGCGTCGCCTACATCACACTGATGGGACAACTCGAGGATGCGTGCCAAGAGGCGGGGGTCACCGTGAGCCTCGACGCCTAACCTTCCGACCCGCGCCGGTCGACCACGTAGTTCACGCGACCACCGACCTTGTCCTCGCCAGCCGTCGCGTCAAACAAGCCGCGCTTCTTGCACGCCTCGCAATACTCCGTCTCCACCTTGAAGTGACCCATGTCCTCAATGCGGGTCGTGACCAGCAACGAGTGACCGCACGAGTGCATCGAACGCTCCGCCAGGTCGACCGCCCGCAGGAGCATGCGGTCACGGTCCGTGACCGCCGCACCCCGCTCGCCGCCATAGAACTCAGACGGCGTCCAACCCAGCGAGCTAGCGAGCCTGACGTCGGTTAGGACTCCTCGCCATCGTCGTCCGAGGAGGACGCGGGCGAGAAATCCACCCCAATCACCGGCGACTTGCTCACCGCATCCTCGAACGCCTGCTCAACCATCGACCACTGCGCCGGGCCGATCTTGTCGATGAACACCTGAGCCTGCTCCGCGTCACGGAACGCAGGCTCAATCCGGCGACCATCACGAGTGACAAGCGCGACGACCGCGTCCAGGACAGCCGCCTGCTGCTGGCCCTCGTGGTCCCACTTCTTCATCTTGATGGGGTCGAACATGGCCCGCGGCCCGACGGGCATCCACTCGTCCTTGATCTTGTGGGCCTTGCGGTACTCCTCGGTGACCTCACGAATCCGTTCCTTCGACAGGGCACGAATCTCCACGGTCAGCTTCGAGGCAAGGATCTTGTCAGTCAGCTCGCGCCACTGCCGGCGCAGGTCATCCGCCGGGTTGCCACCAAGGGCACGCACCGCAGGCGCCTCGTGAGCCTTGATCTGCCGCTCCAGGTCGTCACGCTGGGCAACCATCCGGCCCGCCGCGTAAACGTCGACTGAGCGGTGCGTAGGGTCGGCGCCCTCTAGCCACTCGTCAAGGGCGAAGTCATCGGGGTCACCGAGGTGGTCAGTGGGGGTCTCGTCAGGGTCGGGGATGGTGATGCTGTCGCTCATGGGCCTGCTCCTGGGTCTTGGGTCGCGGGTCTGCGGTGCAGGTAAAACCCGGTGGGGCAGGGCAGACCCATGCCTGCCCCACCGGGGGATCGTGGGTCAGACGCCGGCAGCCTGGACAGCCACGCGGGTGTTGAACCGCGACTGCTGGCCGAGCGGGACAGTGAAGGTCGCGTCCGAGTTGGCGTTCTGGCCCGACCGGTACTGCGGGTAGTCGGTCACGAAGCCATAGACCTCGACCATGTCCCCCTCAACCGCGTCCTCGTCGTGCGACTTGATCGACTCGACGCTGTCAGGGACAGCACCGCGCCGGACCAGGTCGAACCGCTTGTTGCGGTCGTCGAAGAATCCAGCAGCCCGAAGGTAGGCCGAGTCGTTCTCCACGGCCTCCACGTCGCCCTCCCGAAGGAAGGTCAGGTTGCCGGCGTAGTTGGCAGCACCGAACTCGGTGACGTTGCCCTGGTCACAGACGGACCGGGCAGAGTCGCGGGCGTCGGAGGCGGTCATGCCAAGCTCGTAACCCTCAACCACCGCGCAGGTGATGTTCAGGGCAGATTCCAGCTCGGTCACGGTGGGTCCAGCGTTGATGTCAGCGATTCCGCCGGGCACAACCCAGAGGGTCGTGATGTCGGAGTCAGCGAGGCGTGCGCTCATGCGCGTGCTCCTTCTCGTGTGTCTGACCCCGTGGGGTCGTTATGGGTGGGCTGGGTCTGCTGTTCCCCCAGGTCGGGGGAAGTTTGGATGGCCGCGATGATGTCGGCCTTGCGTGCCTTGGCTGGAACGTCGGCGCCCTGCTCAGCGGCGAGGTTGCGGAGCGCGTCGACCTTCATCGAGTCAAGGTCGTCGGGTGCGGCGGCCGCTGCTGCGTCGCGGTGTGACGGGACGACAGCCAGGTCAGGGTTGTACCGCAAGTCCGCGGGGTTCATCGGATGCTTGAGCCTCTGCCCGGTCGACTTGCGGTAGACCTTGACGAGCTTCGGGTTAGACGGCATGACGGGATCTCCTCCGGTCGGGGGCGTGTGGGTCAGGCGAGGGCTTCGTACTGATCGACCATCCCGACGGCCTGCGTCGTCACGAGCTGGTCGTCGTCGCCCTGCCGCGTTGAGAGGGTGTGCCCGATCAACGACCCGGAAGGGGTGATCCTGTTAGCGACGAGATGGTCACGGATCTTGGTCGCGGCCCAACGTGCCTGCCAAGCCAAGTCGTTGATCTTCCCCGGGTCGTCGCCAGTCGCGAGCGAAGTCACCTGCCATGTCACACGGCGACGGTCAGCGACACCACCAACGTTGCCCGCCTCCCGCAGGCCAGGCGGAATGTAGACCACCACGAAACGGCTGGGACGCTGATCCACCGATGGAACCTTGCTGTCGAAGACAGTCAGCGTCGGGACCGCCTCGCGCACGAGCGTCAGGACCCGGTCAGCGGCGTCCACGTCAGCCCTTCAACGCGCGCAGGACCGCGCGCGCCACGGCGCCCTCGATGATCGGCGCCTGAGTCTCACCAGCAGGGATCATGTGCGGGTGGGGCGGGTTGTTGACCGTCCCCAACTCGAGTATCTTGCCGAGGAACGACTGCTTGTAGCCGATCTCCGGTCCGTACTCGACCGCGAGGCCACCAGGCATCTCCGTCATCGTGATAGCACGCCGGTAGTGCTTCGTGTACCGCCCGGACGTGTTCACCCACTTCTTCGAGTCACGCACGGCCGCGCGACCAGCACGGCGCAGAATGGCCGTGGTCTCGTTGCGGACGATGCTGTTGTGCTTCACAAGGTGGTCGGCCCAGGCGTCCAGCTCAGTCGTGTCGAAGGTCACCTTGTCCATCAGTTGACCTCCTCGAAGCCGTACCGGTTGGTGGACTGCTGAGAGCCGGTGTGCACTGCACGGATCGTGCGAGACACACCGACCGCAGCCGGGTTGTCTGAGACGACGACGCGCACGTCAGCGCCCTTCCTGAGGACGACATCGGCCGGCACAACAACGCTCGACAGGGTGAGCGCGACCTGCCCGTCAGGTCCTTGCATCACAGAAGCCGAAGCGTTCGCCATGCGAACCCTCGCCTTGCCGCGGTGGGGCTCAACGGTGGGGCCGTAGATGATGACTCGCGGTGACGGGTAAGTGACCTCACCGGTCACCGGGTCTCGCACCGGCTCACCCGGGTGCGGGTTGTCGACGGTAACCTCAACCACGTCCAACAGGCGCTGCTCAGCGGCATGCCGTGCGCGGTCTCGGATTCCCTCCACATCAAACATTCGGGATCCGCCAAGGGGGGAGCGACAGCCGAGCCGTGCCGAACCGTCGCGCCTTGCGTCGACCAGCCAGCTTCTCCCTCTCGTCGTCCGAGAGGTACAACCCGCCTGCAGACAGAGTCGTGTCGATCGTGGCCTGGAAGTCGTCAATGCCGACCTGCCGGTAACCGCTCGGGTTGCGGATCACCCGGACAACCATCGCCTCGATGACATCCTTGATGTCTTCGTCGGTGACCTTGCCAGCCGCGACCCGGTCAGCGAGGTTCGGTACCCTACTGAGAAGTTCCCGGCCAGCCTTCGCGATCAGGGCAGCCAGCTGGTCGTCGACGTCGTTGCCCTCGGGAATCCTGACGCCGTAGGCAGCGAGGCGGATATCGTCCGGGTCGACAAGGGGGAGTTGCATGGCGGTGCCCTCCTAGCCGAGCGCGGTAAGGATGTCGGTCTTCTTCTTGGCCTTGCCCAGGTCAACCCCTCGGGCAGCGGCAACCTCTCGCAGGCGCGCAATCGACCAAGAACCGTCAGGGGCCTGCGCTTCGGCGGGCTCGCTGCGAACGTCATCCTTCAGCGCGTGGGCTCCCACTAGACCGTCCGCCCAACCGGGCAGATCCTGTCCAGCAACCAGCACCACGGGCGACCCAAGCGGGTCACGAAGGACAACGTTCGCAGCGAGCCGAGCCATCAGAGAACCTTCGCCGCGAGGCTCAGGTTCGCGTTCGCCAGCACCGGAAGCGCGATCGCGTCGCTGATGACCTCAGCGATCATCGGCGGCTTCTCGTTGCGGTACGCACCCGCAACGATTCCCGGCTGCTCCGACGCCTCGATGCCGTACCGCGCATCGGTCGACGTCAGGGTCTGACCCCAGAACGTCGCACCGAGCTGCGACCCAGCCCAGTCGTCAGTGCCAACCGGGGCCGGCAGCAGCAGCAGCGTGTCATCAGGCAGCACGCGGCCACCAGAGGTGCGACGGTCGTACAGGGTGATGTCCGGCAGGCCGGCACCCGTCACGATCGCCCGCACATCAGCGGCAGTCGCGGGACGCGACGCACCGTTGACGAGCTGAACGCGCAGCTGGTCTCCGCTGGCGAGCGCACGGAAGACCCGAGTGCTCATCAGCAGGGAACCCGGGTCCTCACCGTTGGTCTCACGGTAGGTGTCCATCAGCGTCTCCAGGTACGCCATCCGGTCGACGTCGGAAGCGGACCACAGGTCAGCAGCAGTTACGTCGTGACCTGCAGAACGACCGAAGTCGTCGTCGGTCTTGAAGTTGTCCTGGTCGATGGTGGCGCGGCCAGTGGCGAGGACGGTGCCGCGCAGACGCTCGACACGGTCGGCGACCGCACGAACAACCTGATCGGTGGTACGCAGGATCGCGTTCCGCACAGCCTCGTCGTCGGCACCGCGGGTGCGGAGCTGCTGGTACTCGCTGACCGGGATGTTCTGCCCGATCGCGGGAAGCTCCAGCATGACGCGCTTGCCGTGCTGGGGACGACCGATCTCAGGCTCGGCGTCGTAAGCGCGGAACTGCGCCTCCTCCACCAGGCCAAACGCGCCCTGAACGAACCGCACGGCCACGTCAGCGACCTCACGGTTCGGCAGGAACTGAGCCAGGGTGCCGCGACGGGCCTCCTGGTCGGACAGGGACTCCCGGGCGTAGCCAGTCAGGCTGGCCGGGTCGATGACGTCAGTCCAAAGAGCCATCAGACACCGCCTCCCTCAACGGCGGCAGTGCCACCGACGAACGTGAAGTTGTGGCCGGTCGCGGGGTACTCGAAGTCGCCCGGGATGCGATCGGCCTTGACGATCCCGTGCCGGAAGATCGGCGCAGGCAGGTCGGCAGGCCCGGAGACCCGCTGGTCAGTGAAGACGAACCCGAGCTGGCCGGTACCGGCCCAGGGAGCGACAGCGCCCTCATCAGTGCAGTCAACGGGGGTGCCGGACGGAATGTAACCATCCGGGTAGTGCGTGCCAGCGGTGAAAGTCGAGACGTCGAGCGTGCCGGTGCGGCAGTTGCCGATACCATGCGCGGACCCGAGCCAGGACTGGTCACCGCCGCCGTAGGTCTCAGTAGTGAGACGCGGCATGATCCCTCCTAAAGGGGTTGGTGGTGGGGGTTACTTCTTGTTGCGATCGCGGAACAGGTCTCGACCTGCACCCACGCCCTTCTCTGCGGCGTGGCTTCCGCGGTTGCCCTGGCCCATGTCGGGCCACTGCTCGCTGCTCGGGGTGATCCCAGCGGCGTACGCAGACACCTTGTCGGCGTCCACCTCACCGGACTCGGTGAGAAACTTGTTGTGGTCCAGGAACTGGACCTGGCCCGCGACCTTGTCAGCGGGCACCTTCCCGGCCAGTGCGGCGCGCAGCTCGGCGGCGACAAGCCGGGAGGCGTAGGTGCCAGTGACCTCAGCCCGGGCGGCATTGGCGGCGGCGCGCTTGGCGTCCTCGAGAGCCTTCTCGTCCGGGGACATACCGGCCTGCTTCAGCCGGTCACGCTCAGCCTTGATGTCGTCGTAGTCCTCACGAGACTTGGCACGCTGCTCCCACTTGCGGGAGTGGTGCTGGTGGTACGCGAGCTGCTGGTCGACGGACATGTCCTTGACGGGCGTGGCGTCGGGGTAGCCGTGCTCGTTGAGAGCGGGCGCCTTGGGCGCCTCGCCGGTCGGGCTGCCGCCTTCTCCACCGGCCTCCCCTGCATCGCCCTCTGCGTAGCGGAGACCGTGGGGGTTGCCGGGGTGCATCGCGGTCAGGATCGGGCTGGACGTCGGCAGGGTGGTGCGGTTCATCTTGTCTCCCGTGTCGGGTGTGGTGGGGTCTACAAAGCCGGCCCGTGTCGGGACGGTGGGATCAGAGGGCGTTGTCGCGGGCGCGTCGCGCCAGGTCGCGGTAGGCGCGCTCACGCTCGGCAGTGTCAGGACGGCGTCGCGGGTCCAGCCCCGCAGCATCCCGGGCTTCACGGATCAAGCCAGGCGTCTTCGAGCGGTGACGAACATCCACCAAGCGAGGGCCAAGCTCCCCGTGGTCCTCGACGCGGACCCGGACTTCCTTCAACCGTGCAGCCTCAGTGGACCCGGCAGCCTCGTACAACTCACCAAGGTCAGCGTCGTTGATCGTGACACCCGGGTCGTGCAGTCGAGTCACCGGAAGCGCAATGCACTTGCACCGGTCGTGGATCGGCATCAGCTCGTCAGTCGAATAGACCCGATTCGACGCAGCCACACAAAGACCGCACGTACCACCCTTCGACAGGTAAGGGCGAATCATCCGCCGATACCCCGTCACCTCGCCGCGCAACACCAACGTCTCGTGAGTCTGCTCACGCCGCGCCAGCTCCACGTCCATGCGAGCCATCGCGTCAAGCCGGTCAATGGCCTGCGACAAGGCCGCGTCGTCGGGGTAACCGACCGAACGCCAGTACCGGTACGTCTCACCAAGGCGCGAATACACCTGCGCGTGATCAGTGACACCCCGGCGAAGTGGACCGGTGATCCTGAGCACCCCAGCAGGCTTCACGGGGCCACCCAGCATCTCCGACAGCACCCGCGACAAGTAAGCGTCAGTGAGCGCAGCAGACGACCGCTGCGCAGCCATCACGCGCTGCCCGATACGGACGGCGATCGCAGTCACCGCGGCCTCGTCGTACCAACCCGTGAACCGCTGCAACTCCGCACGGACAACCCGCGCGGCCTGGTCCTCGATCCTGGCCTGAGCGGTCGCCTGCGCGTCGAGCAGCCGGGAAACAACCCGGGCATCCATCAGGACTCCGCGTCAGTCTTCTGCAGCGCAACCGGGCGACCAGTGAAGCGCAACCCAGTCGAGTAACCAGCCTGCTGGGCAGCCTGCACCGGATCCACTCCGGCACGAATCAACGTGCCCAGTGCGTCAGCGCGAGCCTTGATCGCGGCGACATCCTCAGCGGACACCTGATCGTCAGCAGCCTGCTCAGCCCCCGACATCGCCAACGACGCCACCAACATCTCGTCGTCCAACCGCTCCGACTCCATCCGCACAATCTGACGCGGAGTGAACTGCAGCACCTCGCCCATGATCGTCCGCCACGGCGTGCCCGCAGCCTTGTACTTCGTCGCCGCGTCCGCCTTCTCCGACAGCCCGTAACGCTCCGCCGGCCGCCACACGATCTCAATGTCCTCGACCGGGGTGCGATCGGCGTCGTTACCCAAGCGGAACAGCGCAGACAAGGCGAGGGCGTGGACGAAACCAACCCGTGCTTGCCTGTCCTCAATCTTGAAAGTGCGCCCTTCACGAGCGAATGCAGCACCCGCAGCGGACTGATTCTGCCCATCAGGGGAGAACATCGCCAGAGGAGTGAACGTCACCGCGGACAGCTGCTGGATGAACTTCTCCATGCCCGTCCACACCGGGGTCAGATCGACGTTCCCCGACTCCCACAGCTCAGCAGTCGAAGGAAGCTTCCACACTGCGCCAGGATCCGCCGACAGGACATCGTTCAGGTCGACCTCGTCGCCGTCCTCGTCCTCCAGGTCCTCGTCGTCGATCTTGATCGCACGCTGCTTGAACGCCTGGTAAGTCGCGATCGACATGCCCTGCAGCACCATGTGGTCCATCCGGTCGAGCAGGTCACGGTGACGCTTGAACTCGCCCACGCCCTCCTCGTTGCGGTACCGGAAAACAGGCATCAGTTCCGCGTCAGGAAGCGCCGTGCCCTCCACGCCGCCGTAGGTCTCATCCCACGACCAAGACGGCCCGAACCGGATCGCGCCAGTCGTACGACGCCCCGGGTAAACAGCACGCCACACCCGGCCCTTGCGGTACAGGTACGCGTAAGACGCCTCATCCTCAGGGTGGTAGAAGAACTTGCCCGCCGCGATGATCTTCGCCTGCACCACCGGGTCGTGGATCGTCACGACCTGACGCGGATCCTCAGCCGTATACGTCGGCTGACCCTCATGCATCGAAGTGAAGGCATACCCATCGCCCGCGACAAGCATCGTGCGCACCACGTCGTCGGCCTCAGACAACATGCCAGAGCGCACCAGCATCCGCCACGCAGCTGTATCGCCAGTCTCGTTGTCATCGGCGGCGGTCGTCACGGCCTGCAGCTTCAACGGGTACTTGACCGCCTTAACGACCATCTCCGCGAACGCAGTACGGCTCGCCTTGAAGAAAGCACGAGCAGACTCCGGGGCACTATTCAGCGACGACGGGACCGGTGCGTTGCCCTCATACCTGTCGAACAGATCAGTGAGCAACGGCTGACGCTCATGCAACTTGTCCGACAGGCGCTTGAGATACCAGCCGGGGGAGTCCTTGGTCTTGACGTCGATGGTCACAGGTAGGCCCTCCCCTCGGTGGTTAACGGACACGGCGGACAGTGGACTTCTTGCGCGCCTGACCCAAGCCGGCAGCCAGAGCATCGAGACGGGCCTGCCACGCCAGCACCGCAGCCACGGCAGCGTCGATCTTGCGTGTGGACGCAGGGGAAGACTTGGCGAGCGCTAGACGCCCATGAGACAAGCGACGACGGCTATTCAGAACGTGGCGGGTCAATGCAGCGGCACCATCGTGGGTGCAGTCCTGGTTATGCACGGCACCCTCAAGCGCCTCAACAGCCAGCTCCACCTTCACGGCCCTACCGCCAGTCATCCACCACTCAAACGGGTGATCCCGGGTGGCCTTCATCTTGTCGGGCACCTGGCCGCCCCAACGGGCCTCCCACGCGTTCACGTGAGACCGCCAGTCACGGCCAGGGTCCGCATAGAACCCGACGACCTTGTACCGCTTGAAGCACGCCTCGATCTCGGCCTCAATCTCCGGGATCGGAGGAGTCCAGTCAGGCCACTCCTCCTTGCGGTCCGACGCCTCCCAAACCTGCACCTGGAAGATGTGACCATCGGAGACGCGGCACCCGATCAGCGCCGTCGCATCCGGCTTGCCCTTAGCGCGACCACGGGAACCATCGAAGCCGAGAGTGATGACGTCGCGGGCCGACAATGGCGGCACCGGCTTGTCCTGCTTCTCGCTGTAACAAGCACCCCAGTCCGGGGCCGACAGCCAAGAGTCCGAAGCGTGAGTGATCTGACCCAGGAAGTTCGCACGCGAATCCTGCTCGTCAGCGTCCGGGTCCCATATGCGGCCGATGTGCTCCTCGTGGTCAGCCCACCCAGGCTCACACGGCGGGTCGTGGATGACGCACCCGCGGGGATCCGCCGAGCTGTCACCATAGGCGTGCCGCAGGCCCTCCAGTAGCGACTCGCGCTCCGTCAGGTCAGTCTCGGGTGGTGCTTCCCTGTGGTCGTACAGCAGCCGCTTGTCGACCCGTGCGCGGCCTTCCTTGATCGCCGCCCAAGCCTGCGCCGACTCCTCGGCCACCGAAGACTCACCAGGGGTGAACGCGTTAGGCGTCTCGATGTACGAACCGCCGACCTTCGCCGCATTGTCCGCCAGGATCCGGCGCAGCTTGAACCCGCCATTAGTGCGGGTCCACTCCTCCGTCTGATCCCAAGCCGAGAACACAGTCCGGGCACCCTTTGCGGTGGCGCCAGACGCCGTGATCGGCAGGATCTTGCCGCGGGGCAGATTCACCATCGTGTCCAACGGCTCAATGCCGTAGTAGTTGTCGAACACGGGCGGCGCCAAGTCGGCGTCCAACATCTCCTTGACCGCAGACCACGTGTTCGTCATGACCTGGTCCTCAGATACCGCGGCAATCTGCACCAACGGCGTCCGAACCTCAGCCCACGGCATCCCAACCGGGCGACCGTCTGCATCCCAACCATCCGGGACGACATCACCCAGCGCCTCGAGGATGCAGACCGCAGCGACGAACGGCGACTTGCCCCAACCACGCGGCCTCGAAAGGACAGCACGACGGACAACACGCCGGCCCGTCACCGGATCCAGTTCATAGAAGCGCAGCAGGAACTCAGCCTGCTCCCGAGTCAAGACCAGAGGCTCATAGTCCACCCGGTCCGGCGTCGCAAGGTTGTCCTCCAGCCACTCGATCGCAGCATGACCAAGCGTGGGCCGCTCACCGGGGAACCCTGGCCTCCAGGGCACCGGGCTACTCCGCGAGCTTCAAGCCAGCGTGGCGGCTACGGGCCGATGGGCGGGTCCGCTTCTCGTCAGCCTCATCAGCCTGAGCGAACTGGATCCGCAGACGCGCACGGTCTTCGGGGGTCGCGCCAACCTTCGCGACACGCAGCCGCAACTCCGGGGCAACCTTGTGATCACCATTCCAAAACCGAGCGTGCAGCAGGGCAGTGTCGAGCAGGTAGTCCCAGTCCGTGGACGTGAACTCAGCCGCAAGCGGAGACTCACCCCACATCGCCCACCACTCGCGAGTCCGAGCCGGCCACACAAACGACCGAGACGACAGCTCACCATCAACCTCGACCTGGACATCGAAGTCCGGCAGGTCAGGCTGCTCAGTCGGCTGGGCGTGAATGACACGCAGCGCCATCGGGTCCTTGTTGGCCCGAGCGCGACGGCTCGAATCCTTCGGTGCGGGGCCGCGACCAGCCATGATGTGACCTCCCATGTCGGGTGTGTCGATGGTCCAGACCACCGTGGCGGCGGAGCGGACTGCATACTTATGCAGGATCAGAAAAGTGGGAGACCCGTAGCCAGCCCGAGCAGCAGGACCCAACTGTCCTTTGAGTCACCGGGGGTGGGGGGTGGTGGCCACCCTTGGGTGCATAATCATCCGAAGTGATGTATGACTATGCGATCAGTCCGGGGTTTCGACGGTTTGGGTGCTCGCGTTTCGCTTGCTGTGCTCCTCGAACGGTCGCTGCTTGCTCGTAGGTGATGACTGCGTGACATTCGGTGCATAGCCATTGGAGGGCGCTGAGTCTGTGGTCGTCCCTGCGGCCTGCGTGATGGCACTCGCAGCCGGTCGTGGTGCAGCGTGTGCCCGTGGCTGGGTCTGTGGCCTCGCACTGGCCGCCTGCGCGGGTGCGGACGGCGTCGCGGCGTGCTTCCCAGTCGGCTGGCAGCTCGTTGCGTCTGGTCCAGCCTTGCCAGCCTGTCATGCGCTGTGTCCATGCGGTGCGGGTGCCGACCGTGTGGTGACTGGGTGCGCGCGTGGGTGGCTGGGTGTGGTGCGTGCTGGGCGGCGGGGTGCATGGTGGGCGCGCACGGGTGGTGACGCACGGTGTGTGACGCTTGGTGCGACCTTGTGCTGATGCTGGGCCGGCGTGCTGGCCGCTAGGGCGTGGCCCTGTCCGCGTGGGCGCACGGGTGCTGCACTACTGCCTACGGGGGCAGCAGGGCGGGTGAGGCACCGTCGTGATGCACCCATGCCGTCGCCTCCCGCGTGTCCCCTGCTCCAGCGCCGTTACCCAAGGTGGTGGCTGCGACTCATGGTCGTGTGCCCCTGGTGGTTGGTGTGTGGCTGGGCGAGGGGGTTGGTGTGGTCCTGGGGTGCTCGGCCCGGGCGGTGTGCGCACCACGGTGGGTGGCCTTGGGTGGTCTCGGGCGGCACCTGGCAGGACGTGTGGGGGGTTGGGTCAGCCCTGCTGCTCAACCACGGATGACCACCGGCCGGGGGCGAAGGCGGCGCGGGGACCGGAGGAGACGTACAGGTGCAGGATGCCGTGCTCGTCGATGGTGTACTTGTCGGCATCGACGGTGACTGTCTCGTCGGCGACGGTAACAACCTGGTAGTTGGACATGGTTACTCCTGGGGGTGATAGTGATTGTGATGGTGACAGCCCCGAACGGGACGTGTGGGGGTACGACGAAGCCCCCGTGCCAGTGATGGTCGGGGGCTGTCGTGGGGGAGTGGTTGTGGGTGAATACATCACACTCGCATAGCGACCTTATCACATCCACCGCGTCATTGCTACTTCTCCTGTAGGAGTTGGGTGTGTTCGGTTTCGTAGGTGCGTGAGACGTCGTCGAGTAGGTACTGGGTGTGCCGGTTGCGGCCCCTGGTTGACCAGCCGTCGCGCTTGGCCCAACGGTGCACGGTGCGCCTGGACACACGCAGCCACGAGGCGGCCAGGTCAGCGGTGATGTAGGTGGTGTTCATGCCCAGGCTGGGTTGAAGTCGGGGTGGTCTGAGTAGACGCACGCCATTGCTTCGACGATCGCCGCCAGGCTGTCGGTGTCGTGCTCCTCGTAGTACAGCAAGGCGACCATCTTGGCCGCAATCTCGCGGCGCACCCGCTCCTCTAGCGCTTCATGTTGGGCTTGGACGCGGGCCCACTCGGCGTCGGTGGCTACGTTGTCGGACCCGATGGGTACGTAGTCCACCCAAAGAGACTTGTCGCTCGCGTCTTCGTCGAGCCGTGCCCGTAGGAACTCGGTGATGTTCATGCTGTCTCCTGACTGGTGTGTCCTGCCATGCGTGTCATCTCTCGGTGCATCTCGTCAGCACTAGGGTTGCCCATTCGCCGGCCTAGCGCAGCCCATTGGCTGGGTGACCAGGTGTGGTCTCCGTTGTGGTCGCAGACGACTCGGTCGGGGAGCATGTTGTCTTCTTCGCGGATGAGCGCCCACAGCCCACCGGTGCAGGCCTCGGTGACGCCCATCTCGTCGGTGATGGTTTCTTCGGGGCAGGGGCCGATTTGGAAGCGGCGTGATTTGTACCCGAGGTCGATGTCGCGGAGTCGTCTGCCGTGGCGGGCGAGTTCGTGTGCGGCGTACTCACCAGCGTCGTGGGCGGAGAGCCATTCAGCGTGGAGGGCGAGCCACTGTGCGATCTGCTTACCTGTCGGACCGTGCTTCTCGGTGCACCCGCGACTGCAGGACGGTGTGTGTCCGGTGCGTGGCCCAACGGTGACGCCGCGTTCTTCCATGACGAGCTGGCCCCATGAGCGGAGGGTGCGCCATGCTTCGTCGACTGCTGAGGCTGGGTCGAGTGGCATGGGTAGGCGTGACCCGGGCTTGGGCTTCTTGGACCCGGTGCTTGCTGCTGCGGGTGGTGGGTTCTGGGCGCCGTGCCAGTGGTTGGCGATTTGGTCGAGGGCGGTTTCGAGTTGGTGGCGGATGCGGGTGCGTGTGGTGGCGACGAGGTGGGCGCGCTCGATCGGGTCAGTCACGGGGTCTCCTGCGTCAGTTCGTGGATGGTGACGGGCGCGAGGTCCCATGCGTCTAGGCCGACGTGGTACATGGGCGTCCCTAGGCGGCTGGTGCGTGCCCTGACGGTGTCGTGGACGTGGCCGTGGATGAGTGGGGTGCCTTCGTCTCTGAGCCGCCACTGGGTGTCGCGGTCTACTGCGTCGGGCCGGGTTGCACCTTCGCCGTCGTAGGGGAAGTGGGACATGAGGTGGACCTGTCCGGCGTGCTTGATCGTGGCGGTGGTGACTACGGCGTCAGCGAGCAGGTGCAACCACTTGAACAGTTGCCGGTGGCCGTTGTTGTGCATGGGGTGGGGCCGGTCGTGGTTGCCGAGGACGACGGTGATGTGTGCGTCGTGGCCGGCTGCGTCGCGGATGGCCCTGAGGTGGCTGTCCTTGTCAGGGCCCATTGCGAGGTCGCCGAGGAGGAACACGTTGTCGTTGAGTCCGATGCGGCGGGTGAGTCCGTTGAGGACTGCCCGGTCGTGGTCGCGGGTGCTGTCGAATCCGCGGATCTGGGCGACCTTCTCGTGGCCGAGGTGGAGGTCGCTGGTCAGCCAGGTCTCGCTCATGTGCCCTCCTTGGTGCGTGTCCGGTTTAGTGAGTCGAGGAGCGCTTGCAGTAGGTCGGGTGCGTCGGTCTGTGCTGCTGGCTGGGTGACGGGCAGGGGTCGTGTGTGGCCGATGAGTGGTCCCGGGTCGCCCCAGAAATCTTCCGGCGTGCAGGGCTCGATCGTTGGGCCGCTCATCGGAGTACGCCGCTCTGGTCTCCGTGGCGTCCTGCTTCCCACCCGGCCTTGAACGCCCGGTGCTCGAGGCGCATGGTCTCGTCGTCGTAGCTCGCGCCGTAGTCCTTGCGGAAGTCGCTCCAGGCGCAGGCGATCTCTAGGCGTTCGTCTTCGGTTAGGCGCTGCTCGGTCATCACTGCTCCTGGGTGGTTTCGTTGTTGGCTGGTGGTCGGTGGTCGCCGTCGCGGGGGATGAGGGGGAGGTGGTGGTCGGGGGAGTGGCAGTTGGTGCAGTGGTCGTGGGCGCTCACGAGTCCTCCGCGTGCTTGCCTGGGATGAGGGTCGTCATCCGGGACTTCTCGTCCTGCGCCTTCGCTATTCGGGTGGGAGAAATCGCAGCTGCTGCACCCTGGAGGATGAAGACGGCCCCGGCGATGAGGTAAGCGGGCCACACCACAACAAGGATCTCCACACCTCCAGTGCTGTGCTCTGAGCACGCGTACTCGTTGCAGCTCTCACATGTGGTGGCCTTGCCGCCCCGCTTGCATCCGTGGGTCGGCACTCCGTCCATGCATCGGCGGCAGGTGGGTCGGAGCCTTAGCCCTGCTCGCGCCACCTCCCATGCCGTGAACCAGCCGATGGCGAAGTAGGCGACCAGGATGAGCACCGCAGAGATAGCCACTTCGGTGCCGCTCATGACCCGCCCGCCTCGGTGTCGGTGTCGTAAGGGTTGGCGCGGTTGGGTGAAGCGATCCTGCCTAGTTCGCTAGAAGTGCGCTCGTCGTTGACGCCCGCCCTATACCCCTCGTCCCACGCTTCGGCTTTGGCGCGGGCGACCTCACGGGCGACCACCGGGGCCAGGGAGTCGAGTACGTCGTCCAGGCGCTCGCCGTGCGTCCGGGTGTGGTCGACGTTGTACGGGTCCAAGCTCTGCACCAGAACCTCGCGTGCTTCGTGGTCCCAGCTCATGCGCCCTGCCCCCGGTCAAGAGCAGCACGGAGGTTGGTGATGGTGCGGGTCCATTCGGCCCTGGGTGCGTTGTTGCGGTAGAGCGCGTTCTCCAGGTCGGTGCGCTTGACGATGACCTCGTCGTCCTGGGCCACAGGCAGGGGCGGGGTCGGCTTGTGGCGGAGGGGGCCGTGGCGCTGAATGGTGTCCCATGCGCTGCCGACGGGGTCCAGGAGGTGCCAGCCATTCTCACGCCGCTCCCAGATGTCACCATCCGTGTCGGTCACCTGAGAGCCCACAGGAGGCTCGCTGGCGCCTACACCTTCCACGGACCCGCCGGACTGCTCCACGTCGTCCACGGGGGCGCCCAGGGTGCCAGGCGGGGTGGTTACAGGCAGACGGGCGTCGAGGAGGTCGATCATCGCGTCGAGTCGATCCGTGAACACCTCCACGCTCGTGAAGTCGTAGGTGACGGTGACTTGGTGCTGGCTCATGCGGTCTTCTCCTCGGGTAGTGCTTCGATGGTGATGACGAGTTGGCGGACGTCACGTTTCTCGCCGGCCCGCATGTCAGGGCCGATGACCCTCGTGGCGTCGTCGTCGTCTAACACGCCTGCGTCGACTAGGCCGTCGACGATGGCCTTCGCTGTGGGGGCGAGGTTGCCGGGGTCGTAGCGCCCGCCGCGGGTTTTGTGGATGGTGACGGTGATGTGCGCCCGGTCGAGTGCCGGTATGCCTGCGCGTCGTGCTTCGAGACGTGCGCGGTCCCGCCAGTACCGGGTCCGTTTCGCCTTCGCCGCCCAGTGGGTGCGGTGATTCGCGTTGAGGTAGTCCATACCCGCAGCAAGCGTCATCGTGTAGGTCATGGCGTGCCCCCCATAGCCTCGCGGATGGCGAGTGCCACACCGCGGTAGCCGACGCCGGGTGCCTCAAACGCAGCAGCCAGCGCCTCAACCCGCGCCAGTGCGGCCTCCGCTGCCTGACGTCGGTCTCGCTCCATGTTCCAGTCGGCCTCCAACGCCTCGATCCTGCGCCGGTACTCCTTGACGTCGGCGGCGCTCATGCGGCGAAGGGCGGGCTGTCGTCGGCCGGGTTGCTGCTCGCCGGCCCACTCCCGCCGCCTGCCCAGGGGTCGCCCTGCTGGGTTTGGCCGCCCCACCCGGCCTGGGCGGGCTGGGCGGGACGCTGGTCGTTGCGCTGGGCCTTGGTGACCTGGGCGGTGGCGTACCGGAGTGAGGGGCCGATCTCGTCGACCTGCATCTCCATGACGGTGCGGTTCTCGCCGTCCTTTTCCCAGGATCGGGAGACGAGGGTGCCGGTTGCGACGACGCGGTCACCACGGTGCAGCGACTCAGCGGTGTGCTCGGCAGCCTCACGCCACACCGAGCAGCGCATGAACAGCGTCTCGCCGTCCTTGAACTCCTGCGCCTGCTTGTCGAACTTCTTCGGCGTGGACGCGACGGTGAAGTTGGCGACGGCCGCACCGGACGGGGTGAAGCGCAGCTCGGGGTCCTGCGTCAGGTTGCCGACAATGGTGATGGGGGTGTTGTTCATGCGTTCTCCTGGCGGTCGCGGCGGGGCATGGTTGCGGTGAGGTGGTCGAACAGGGCGCGTCGTTCGACTTGTGACGGCGTGCCGCTGGCTCGCCACCAGAGCGGGGTGGCGCGGGTGCCTTGGTCAACCCAGATCGCCAACTGGCCGAACTGGTCTTCGGCGACGAAGTAGGGGTGGTTCATGGCGCGACGTTCGATGAGGCGGTCCACGAGCGCGGTGAGGGTGGCGCGCAGGAAGTTCACTGGGTCTCCTTGGGTGTGCGGTCGTGGTGTCGTCGTGCTTGTGCTCGGTTGCGGGTGTCTTCGTCGAGGAGGCGGCAGATTTCGCGGATGGCTGCCCCGATGCGTTCGTTTGCGGGCATGTCTTGTGCTTCTGTGGGTGCGGTGTGGAGGCGTTCGAGGCGGAGGGCGTCGTAGGCGGTGGTGGTCATGCGAGTTCCCTCCAGACGATCAGTGCGAGGACGTAGAGGACGGTTATGGCGGCCCCGAGTGCGGCGGCCGCGAGGATGACGTGCGCCAGCCAGTCCATGAGGCGGTCGATCACGATTCCCCCTCGTGTGGGTTGGGTGTGGGGTCCCAGTCGGCGTCGATCTCGTCGGCCGTAGACCGGTCGCGGTGGCCGGCTTCGTAGCCGTCCTGCCAGACGGTCGCTAGGGGCTCGGCACGGTCCAGTGCTTCCCCTAGCTGCCGGACAGCGTTGGCGCGTCCACGCTCGTGCACCTCGGCTTCGTCCAGCGCGTCGGGGAGTGCCGTGAGCAGCAGTTCGAGCCGGTCGAACATGATGTCGGGCTGCTTCGCGGTTAGGTAGGCGTTGTGCAGTTCGCGGGCCTTGGCGATGTGGCTCATGGGTTCTCCTCGGTGTGGGCTTCGTGCTGCGGCCTGTCGATCCAGAACTCAAAGAACTTCTCGCCGGAATCCCATGTCATAACAGTCACGTCGACCATTCGGCCGAGGACGGCGCGGTTCTCTGTGCCTGTAGAGGTGAGTAGGCCCGCGAGTGCGTCCGTGGCCTTGTCCACCAGGGACTGCCTAACCTCGTCGGCAGTGAAACCTGCGACGACGTCATAGCCGCTCGTGTTGACTAGGACGCGGCCCCCGTCCGGCTCGTAGTAGCCCATCGTCATGTGGACCTTTTCTAGGGTGATGCTGCTCACGCGCTTGCCTTTCCTCTGATGGCGGCTATCTGTTCGGGTGTTGGTCGTTCTTCGTCTGGCAGGGCGCAGTCGGGGCAGAACGCGGCGCGGTGGTCGGGGTGGACGCCGCACATGGTTGGTGGTGTCCGCCGCCCGGTTGCGGTGGTGGCCCAGTGCGGCCCGGGTGCTGGGATCAGGCCGGGCGTCTTGGCCTCGGGGTCGGCTGCTGCCCTGACTGCCGCGACACACACGTCGAAGGCCGGTGCGTCGGCGGCTGCTTTGCGGATGGCGGCCTCGATACCGGCTGGTTGCCAGTCGCGGCGCATGTGGGCCACGAGCTGGACCAGGGCCTTGCCTGTGGATTGGGTGAGCTTCATGACGCCTCACCGAAGTCCAAGACACCCTGTGCGAGGCGTGAGATAGCGAGGTCGCAGAACTTCTCCTCGAGTTCGATGCCCATGCCGGTGATGCCCGCGAGCTGGGCGGCGACGAGCGTTGACCCGGACCCGGCGTAGGGGTCGAGGACACTGGCCGCCCCTGTCGCTTCGATGCAGCGGAGGGGGAGCGAGATGGGGAACGGGGCCGGGTGGTCCTTGACACCGACCTCCATACCGAGATCCCAGATGTCGCCCATGCCCGACGCGGAGTGGCTCGCGAGGCGCATGTCTGGCTTGGCGAAGAACAGGACGTACTCGCCGCGCGTGCAGAAGGTGCGGAGGTTGACGTCGATGCCGGTCTTGCGATTCCAGATGATGCGCTGCCGGAGCGGGATGCCACCGAAGTCGTTGCTCAACGGGTCCCGCAGGACGCCGTGCTCGACGCGGGGACGGTGGTTGTAGAACACGGCCAGCCGGGACACGCGCCAGCACTCAGCGAGCACCTTCCGCTGCCACGCGTCGTACTCGTCCTGCGGCATAGCGTCGTCGTGCTCGCCGTACCCGTCGCGGAACCTGCCGCCCTTGTTACTGGCGCCAGGCCGGTACATGCCGCGCCCGTTGCCGCCCGGGACGAGTCCCATGTTGTAGGGCGGCGACGTGACCACGATGTCGACCGACTCGTCGCGCATGGCCTCGAGGACGTCAAGGTCGCGCCCGTGGTGCAAGGTGGTCGAACCCTGCGCGTAGTACGGGACCGGGTTCATCGGAGCCACCCCGGCACGTTCTGCTCGACACCAAGCTCGGAGGCGAGGCGTGCCATGTGCTGGCCGACGAGTTCACTGGACGGGTCGCGTCGGTCCCACCGGTAGCCGCACGAGCACCACGGGGGCACCCCGCCCGACATTGGGACGTTGGGAAGGTGGCCTGCGACGCCGAGCGGTGTTCCTGGCTGGTTACTCATGCCATCACCCCTGCGCGTAGCGGCATCATGTCGTTGCGGAGGCTCCCCAAGTCCAAGCTTCCGATCGCTCGCCTTACGCAGGTGAGGATGAATGATGACGAAAGCGACGTTGGGATTGATGGAGGATCAAATACTGTCTTGGGTGACACTGCTGTCACCCCGTGGCGGACAGTGCTGTCAGGTCGTCCGGTCACTGCTGTCACCCCGTGACCCCTCAACGGGATGACATTGCTGTCAGGTCGTGCAGTGGCTTCGAACGACGCCATCCACTCCCTCGGCATGTTCTGGCGAGGCTTGACTTCCTCCGCCCAAATGTCTTCACCCTCCTCCGCGTTCCAGTCGTCCGGGGGCACGATGCCCGCGAGAAAACGCTTGGACGCCAGCTCCCGGTTGATGGGCAGGTTGTACACCACTGGTCGACGGTCGTGGCGGTAGTAGTCGGGGATGACTTCGGGGTCGCCCGGGACGATGACACCGGCCTTGCGCAACGCGGACAGGTGTCGGCGGACGGACCTGTCAGTGGTCCCCAACGTGCGTGCCATACGACCGGCGGACAGGTAGACGTTGCGGCCCTCCTTGTCGGCACGGTCGGCCATCACTACGAGGACCAAACGCGCCTCAGCGGACAGGGGGCCGGTCTTCTCGGCGTCAATGGCCCACGCCACTGCCTGCACGCTCATGGCGCACCGCCAGGGGTGGCACGGGGGAAGCTGTGTTGGGATAGACTTCGCATGTCGAACAACTCCTTACGATCCTGTTCGGCCACGCCCCCGGTCCTGTTAGCCGCAGGATGCGGGGGTCTATTCGTGGCTCTCGGCTCCTCAAATTCTACCATTCTTGCCCCCATTTTCTGCGGGTTTTGGGGCTGCTCACGCCGCCGTCCTTTCTGCCCTAATCCGCCGCAACAGGTCGCCCCGGTTGTGGCGGATGAGTGCCCGCTCGAGGGTGTTCCGTTTCGTTTCGAGGCGGTCGGCTAGCCCGTCCCATGTCCAGGGGCCGGCGGTGTTGAGGACCCATTCGATGTCTTCGATGCGGAGGTGGGCGGGGCGTCCGTTTGTGCGGGGTTCGACGGCCCCGGTGTCGGGGGTTTCGGTGGGGTCGTCGATTTGGTCCCACGCGAGGGCCGGTTGGTAGTTGAGTCGGCGTGCCCGGTTGCGTGCTTGGGTGATGGCGCGGCGGTCTTTGTAGTCGACTCCGACGGGTTTCTTGTCCCACAGCTGGTCGAACGTGGCCGCGATCGTGGCTGCGTTGGCCCCGTTGATGCGGTGGGTGCGGCCGTGGATCGCCCGGTCGAGCGTGGTCCGGTTGATGCTTGCGTGTTCGGCGATCTTGTCGAGTCGCCAACCAGCCCACACGAGAGCTTCGACACGCCTCTTGGTGCCGACACTGGGCACGTACGCGGCGGTGTGGGAGTGTGCCGCGACGGTCCCCCACGACAGGGCGAGGAGTGCCTGGGCGGTGCCTGCCTTGACTGTTCGGTGCTTCAGGGCCATGACGCTGTTGACGGTCCTGGGGTGGACTGCTGCGGCGGCGGCGATGACGTTGCGGGAGTAGCCGGCGTCGATGAACGGGGCGATGTGCGCACGGACCCTCTTGGTGGGCACGGACACGGGGCGGGACCTCATGACGCACCTCGGCGCTGTGCCTTGACGGCCTTCCACATGGCGGCGGTGGCTTCGGGGTCGGTCGGCTCGTCGGGCTCGCAGTTCCCGCACCACGCCTTGACCAGCGGGGATCGGTATCCGTCGTACTCGGTGAACCCGATCGCCCGCAGGTAGAACGCGTCGCTCTCGGACGTGTAGCAGTAGTCGCAGCTCTCGCTCATGATGCGTCCACGAGCAGCGGGGGGTGGCGGTCCTCAACCCAGTCCGCGGCTGCCTGCCCGGTGAGGTTGAGTTTGCGGATGCGGCGCCGGTCCTTCTCCGTTGCGCCACCGAGGATGCCGTGGTCGTGCTCCTCGGGTGTTGCGAGGGCTTCGTCGAGGCAGGCGCGTTGGACGGGGCAGCGGCGGCACGCTGACAGCGCCTCCTCGATCTCGGCTTTGGTGGAGTACGTGTCGGGGAAGAACAGGTCGTCGAGCATGGGCCGGCACGCGACGGGCCCGTCCCGCCAGTCGCCTGCCGGGGGCAGGTCCCTGGTGTCCGCGTACGGGCATGCCTTGGACCGTTGGTGGTTGCCGACTCGCCCGTTCGCTTCGGCTTCGGTGGGTGCGAGTGACCCTTCCCATCCACAGGCACAGGTTGGTCGGATGAGCTCGGTCGAGTCGTTCATGCTGCGTTCTCCTTGACGTGGGCGGCCAGCTGGTGGCCGATGAACTCGGTGTAGGCCGGGGGGATGCACTCGGTGAGCGCCTTGACGGTGGTGGGGAAGTCGACCCCGAGGAGGCGGCGCTTGACGTCGTGGTCGCGGGGCACGTACCCGCCCTTGCGGACGTACCTGCAGTCGTGGCGGTGCTCGGCTGCGGTGGCGCCGGCCTTGCGTGCGCGGCCGCCGTTGTAGACGCCCGCGACCCAGCCGGGGACGGTGTTGTGTGCCGGGTGCGGGGGTGCGGCGAGTCCCCAGTTGGTCTCGAACAGGCGGTGGCGGGGGAGCCACAGCGGCCACCCGTCTTCGTCTTGGGTGGTGAGGCCGAACATGGACCCGCACAACGTGACGGGGTCGATGAGGTGGCGCTTGGCGTGCTCCACGTTTTCGATCACAAATGGTCGGCCGGTGGCGACGAGTGCCATGCGCGTCTGCGGGATGAGGTTCACGTGGTTCGTGACCCTGCCCGCGTTGCCCCTCGTCATCGCCTGGCAAGGGGGCGAAGCGTGGATCGCGTCGTACTCGTGGCCGTGGTCGATGAGGTACTGGAGGGCGTCGGCGTGGATGAACTCGTACGGGTAGTAGCGGCCGTGGGTGGGGTCGATGTCGACGCCGGTCATTTCCCAGCCGGCACGGTGGTACCCGGTTGAGCCGATGCCCTGGCAGCTGAACAGATCCAAGAGCTTCATGACCGTCCACCTCTTCCGATGCCGGCGTGGTGGTCGAGCACGGAGGTGTCGCCGTGTTGTGCGGGGCGGGTGTCGTCCCAGGGCGTGGTGAGTAGCGCCCACACCCCGTAGGCGAATGCGGTGAGTCCGAGGATGAGACCGGCTTGGAGGGTGAGGGTTGCGGCGGCGAGGAAGTAGGTCATGACGCGTCCCGGTGTGCGTTGCGGGTGGTGCGGCAGTCGCAGGTGCCGCGTTCGTGGTCGAGGTCGCCGAAGCCTGCTTGGTGGCGGCCGCTGGGGCAGGTGGTGGCGCGCTCGGCACAGGTGTCGCAGCAGCCGGGTGGTCGGCAGCGGGACTCGGGTGTGCGGCACCCGGGGCACCAGAGGTCGATGACGCCCTGGTCGTGGTCCTCGTAGTCGCCCGGGTCGACCGTGAGTTCGCGGCCCGTGTGCGGGTCGATGTAGTCGAGGGTGACGTAGCGGCGGCCCATCAGTCGGCCTGCTCGTCCCAGGGGGCGGGCTCGTCGATGACCTCACCGTCGACCACTTCGCCCGTGTCCGGGTTGTGCGCCGGCTCGGGCTCGGCGGTGGGCAGGGAGGTGGACCCGATCGGCTCAGAGGCGACGTCGCGGGCGGCGCGCATCTGCTCGCGGATGTACTCGGCAGACGTCGGCACCCACTTCTGGAGCTGGCGCACGGAAGACTTCAGCCACATGGCTTCCTCGTGCTTCTGCCACGGGGAGTAGTCGGAGTTCGCGCCCTGCGACGACGCCTTGATCGTCTCGATCTGGGCGCGGTTGAGGACGATGACCCGGGAGGTCGCGCCGTCCTTCATGCGGGCGTAGGCGTAGACGAGGCGCAGGCGGCCCCGGTCGTCGCTGTCCCAGTCGATGACGTGGTGGGGGACGGCGTCCTGACCGGGCTGGTAGCGGAACGTGTCCCGCTCGCGGACGACCTCAGCCACGACGGACGACACGGCCCCGGCGCGGTACATCAGTTCGATGTGGCCCTGGTATCCGACGATCCCCAGGATCTCGAGCTGGCCCTTGACCTTGCGGGGCGTGAGGTAGAACTGTTCCGTACCTGGCTCGAGCCCCAGCCGGGCGGCCTCGAGGAGGGATGCGAGGAATACGCCGGGGTTGTTCTGTGCGGCGATCTCCAGCTCGAACTGCTGTCCCTGCTTGCGGCCCTTCTTGAGGGCACCCTGTGCGACGCGCACCCACGTCTCGGGCTTGATGTGCGAGGGGAGGACGGCGGCGAAGTCGGAGCGGTACTGCTGGACCATCGCACCGGGGGTGTTCTGCTGGCGGGCGACGGCGTTCTGGATGGCGGTCATGCTGTCTTCTCCTTGGCTGGCTTCGGGGTCACCGGGTAGAGCGCGACGGAGCCGCGTCCGGTGGGTTGGCGTCGTGCGTAGGTGTCGTCGTCGACCTGGGCGAACTTGGCGTCGCCCATGAGGTCGAGGAGGACGGCGGAGGTGCGGCGCTCCTCGGTCTTGGCCGCTTCGAGGGCGGCCTTCGCGGCCTGCCACTCGTCGCGGACCTCGGGGTCGGTGGTGACCGTCTCGCCGTCGATGTCCAGGTGGAGCTCCTTGACGGCGCTGTACGTGGCGGTGTGCGCGTCGAGGTTCGGGCGGATGTCCTGCTCCACCTCGTCCAGGAACGTGCGGCCCTCGTAGAGCAGGTATGCCTGCTCGGCCCTACTGGTCCTCACCACGTACTCCGCGAACCGGCCGGACGCGCCGAACAGGACGGGTACGTACGCCTGGGCGAGGCCGGTGACGTCGAGGTACCAGAGCACCTGCGCCCGGTAGTACGGCGGGATCTCGTCGGTGCCCTCGTCGCCCCACTCGTCGTCGCGGACGGAGAACTTGGCCTCCACCACGGACGCGTCACGCTTCGTCTTGCCGGCCGCCCATGCGTCGAGGTTGGCGACCTGCCAGTCCCGATCTTTGTGGGTCCAGGTGCCCTTCGCAGACTGCATGTTCAGCTCGGGGTGCTGGTCGGCCCACCACGCGAGGGTCGCGGCCTCCACGTACTGTCCGACGGTCATCGCGGGGTTCGCTTCCTTCTCCCCGAGTTCGCCGCGCTTGCGGTGCCACAGGGAGAACCGGGACTCCCACTTCGACAGGCCGATGACTGCCGCGATCTCCGAGCCACCGAGGCGGCCGGCGCGCATCGCGTGCCACTCCTTGCTGCGGTCGGGCGAGCTGCCGAGCATGACGGCGGTCCCGAGAGTCGTGGCGCTCATGCCCGCCCCCTGGTTGCGTCGCGCTCAACGATGAGGTCGCGGAGGACGTCGAACACGGCTTCGTGTTGCCAGCGGCGGAGGATGAGTTTGCGGTATTCGCCGGGGCCTTCGAAGATGGCGATGCCGTCGTTGTCTTCGTCGACGTGCCAGGTTGGTGGGAGGCCGGTCATGACTGCACCTCGACCCCGGCAGCACGGAACATGTCCCGCACCAGTTCGCCGCACGCCTCATCCGGCTGGCGATCAAGCAGGATGTCCACAGCGGCAGCCACATCGGTGCCGGTGATCGACGGTCGGAGGGTGACCAGGTCGCGGTCGATTGTCTCGCCCACCTCATAGGCCAGCCCATAGACCTTGGCGCCGTCGTTGCAGTAGAGGTTTCCGTCCTTGTGCCAGTACGCCCCGTGGTTGCCGGACTCAAACCGAACCAGCACCCACCCCTCGGGCAGCGCGGGCTTGTCGGCCTCGGCTGCCCGGATGTAGCGGTCCAGGATGGGGTCAAGGTCCGGGGTGTTGACGGCCTCTCCGTTGCGCAGGGCACGGAGCACGTCCAGGTCTTCGTGGCGGACAATCTTGTCGTTCATGGGGTCCTCGTTTCGTAGCGGCCTGTTGCGGCTGCGAGTGCTTGGGGGTCGTCAGTGGTGTAGGCGACGTCGCGGATGTGGTCGGCGAGGTCGAGTGCGTCGCCAGTCGTGTACTCGGCGACCGTCCGACCCGCCGCGTCGATTAGCTCGACCCGCGACAACTCCGGGTGGGCGATCGCAGTGAGAGTCACGACGCGCTCCCGAAGTCGAGCTCGCCTTGGTCTCAGGCTTCTCGCACGGATGCTTGCCTGGGTAGGGAGAGACCGTGGGGAACGACCAGACGTCGGTCGACTGTGCGCGGCCCGCGATGGTGAAGGGGCGGCGAGTCCTTTCCAGTTCGACCCGGCGCCGCCGGTCTGCGCTCTCGTACTCGGAGACGAGTGTGGAGTGCGAATCCCAGGGGAGGTCGCAGATTCCCGATAGGGCGTCGAATGCGTGGCGCGCGATCCGCTCATTCCCAATCTCCCACGCACTGACTCGAGCCTTCGCTCCAGCGAGATTCTTGTGCTCATCAGCAAACGAAGACGCCACATCTTCGCGAGACAGTGCGGCGGACTGCCGTGCGGCCATGAGGCGGGAGCCAATTCCTGCCCAAGCCTCCTTGGCCTCGTCGAGCGCCTTTGACCGGGCGGACTCACTGAACTGCTCGGCGAAGATGATCCCCTCCCAGGGGGTCAGGAATGAGCGCATCGCGGCTAGTTCGGCTTTCTGGTGCCAGCCCGCTTCCTTAACCCAGCGGATGCTGTTGAGCACGCGGAACCGGTCAGCGACCAGCCTTTCGACTGATGGCGTCATGGCCGGGGAGGCGAACACCCACACGGACGCGTTCGCAGCGAGCAGGGGTTTCGCCGCGTCCAGGAACGACCCGAGCCAGGACAGGAACTCCCCTGCTTTGTCCCACTGGTTGTCCCACTCGTCCTGCTTGACCTTGAAGTAGGGCGGGTCCGTAAGGAGGGCTGCGGCCTCAATGTCTAGGTTGGGCAGGATCTCGATGCAGTCGCCGTGGTAAAGGGTGACCCTTTCGTCGTGGTAGTAGACGCTCACTGGTTGCCGCCCAAGATGAGGTCAGCGATCGTGATGGCGTGTTCGGTGGGGCCGTTCTGTTGCATGTACTCGTCGTCGAGCCAGTCGGCGAGGGCCAGACCGACGCCCGGGTGCATGGTCGCGATGTAGACCGCGTCGGAGTCGTCGGCGTAGTAGGTGACGTCGCCAATGGGTGACCCGACCAACGCCCCAACCACGCGCCACGGCCCGCACGTCGCCTTCTCGGCACCCTTTCGGAGCACCTTCGCGGCGTCCCTGAGCCTCCGCGCGCTGCTCATGGCTGCCCCCACTGGATGCTCAACGCGGGCCGGGAACCCTCACGCGGCCAGTACGACGACGACGCGCGCCCTTCTGCCGGTCCGAGGCGGTGGGCCACGGACTCGAGGACAGCGAGGCGGTTTGACTTGCGGCCCCACACCAGCTCACCCTCACGGCTGATCAACCAACCAGGCGGCAACCAATCCGCGTTATCGTCAACCCAATCCAAGGCCGTACGGAACCGGTTCGCCTGCTGACGGGTATCGAGCTGGGTGGCGGTGCTCATGACGCACCGCCCTCGACCGCGAGAGCCGACTTGGCGGCTGCGACCCTTCGGGTACATCCCACGCAGTCATCCGGCGAGGGGTAGGTGCCGAACCCCGCCAGGTCTTCCGGGAGGACTAGGACGACGCCCTTCCCGCATACAGTGCGGTTGTCGGCGAGGTAGTAGTGGGCCTTCCGGGTGTTGGTTGGCCAGTACCAGCCCTTGCCCGCTTGGATCGCCAGCGCGGTGGACTTCCTCATGGTGCTCACCGGGCCACCTCGTCCTGCGACGGCGGACGCTCCGGGACATACGACGCCGCGAACCACGGGTACAGGAACGTCACCGCAATGAGGGCCAGGGCGAACACTGCCGACGCTGGCGACTCAGATGCGCCGCTGAGGATGGCGCTCATGCGGGCACCTCGATCTCGGGGACGCCGAGCACGGAGCGGAGGGGGGTGAGGCGCTTGAGGTCAGCGCGCTCCACCTTCTTGGCCCTGCTCTTACTGTCGCTGAACCCCGGAGAGTTGTCCGGCCAGAGCCAGCCATCCTCATACCAGTGCGGCTGGTAGATCGGCCCGGAGTAGCCCGGCCTGCACTGCCCGCCGATGTGCTCGAGAACCCAGCCGGTGGGCATGGGCTCATCGGACTCGGCGAGCATCCGGTCTAGCGCGACCGCCTCGTCGGAACCGTCCTCGTGCAGCGAACGCTCTTGACGTAGCAGCGCTGGAAACGTAGGGCTGAAATCATGTGACATGTCATACTCTCCTTGTTGGGTTGAGCGGCTGTCGTGCTTTCCGGGCTCTGGCAGCCGCTCGGCTATTCGGTGGGGGTGGGGCGGGTGCGCCGGTACGGTTCACGCGCCGACGCAACCCGGACTAGGGGCGCGGGCCGATACCCGTCTTCTTCGACAGCACGCGACACGGGCCGCAATCAGCGAGACAACGGCGCGGCACGTCACAGTGGGAACAGATGACAAACGGGCCAGGAGAGTCAGCCGGGACACCGCACTGACACGTACGGGTAGCTGTGGGGGTCATGACGCGACCTCGCTCTCGGCCAGCTCGGCAGACAAGAGGACGTCAATGGCGGGCCGTACTTCCTCGTAGCGGAACCACTCGCCCGCGACGCGTGACCCCCGGAACTCCAGGTGCAGCGAACCCTCGACGATGCGCCCACCCGGGATCGTGCCGAGAAGGTGACCGCCCTCAGGCGACGCACCCTTGGGCCAGGTGCAGCCCTTCCCCTGAGCGAAGATCTTGGCTCGAACCTTGGGCTGCAGAGAGGTGCCGATCTTGACAAGACCAGACTCGGGGAGCAGGTAGAAGTAGACACGGTCTTCGCGGCCCGTGTGCTGCGACTTCTCCAGCGCCTCGACTGCACGGAAGAGCGCGTCAGCGTCGCGCGATAGCTGCTCCACGCCTCGCTCCCAGTTGGCAAGGACGTACCGGCCGGCGTAGGACAGGAACCACTCCACTGCCCTCTTCGTGTGGAACCCGCAAAGTGGGGCACCCTGGTCGGACGGATTCGCGCACCGCTCCCGGTTGCTGTTCATCGCCAGACAGAAGTCATCCTCGCGGGTGGCGGACCACGGCTCGGAGTCGTCCAGCGCCTTGGCCCAGCCGGGGGTCCAGCGCGGGGCCGAGTCGACGTGATTCCAGAAGGGGATGCGCTGTGCGGTGCGGAGGCTCACCAGGGAGTAGTCGTTCTCGCGCTCGCTGTAGACGTTCATGCGGCACCGCGCTTCGTGCCGCGGGTGACGCGGCCCCAGTCGTCGCCCATCTCGCTGCTGCCACCGAGGGCGTTGCGTTCCATCTGCTCGATGCACGCGGGGGTGATGTACCGGTAGCGGCCGATGGGGACGGTGGGGATGGCGCCGGTGCGGATGTGGTCCTGCACCCAGCGAACTGGTCGCTCGAGACTGGCGGCGAACTGGTCGGGGGTGAGCCAACCGTTGGGGATGTCGCTCATGCCGCGACCTTCCGTCGGTTGTGCTTGACGATGTGTTCGGTCTCACTGGACGTCTGGACCAAAAAGAGATCGTCGACGCCGACGCCGAGCGTGTCTGCGATGAGGCAGGCGGGCTCGACCTTGAGTGTGCTCTCGGTCCCCTTGGCCAGCTTCGCCATGTAGGTGTGTGACTTCCAGCCGGCCTCCGAGGCGAGTGTCCGGGCGGAGATGCCTTGGATCAGCATCAGCTTCGCGAGCCGCTTGTGGTCGATGAGCTTCATCCAGACTTCCTTACGCGGGTGTCTTGGTTGGGTTGCTCTCACAGTAGTCCTCACTCTCGCTGATGTCCAGTACCTCTGGACATGAATGTAAGCGAAGGTCCCCACGTGTGTCAACCGTGGTGGACGTCAAGTTCTGCGTGATGGTGCTGACCTGCAAGGATCGGGGGATGAGCAGACATGCGGATGGGTCCCCACGTTTGGGCCACTTGGGGTGTGGGCCGGGTCCCCAGGCGTGTTGCGGTCGTGTCCAGTGGCGGGAGACAGTCCAGGGACACAACGAGACGACGAAGGGAGGTGCAGCATGACGACACGTCTAGGGCAGCTGATCCAGGACTTCCTGGACAACCAGGACTGGGACATCAGCCGGGCGCAGGTAGCGAAGAAGCTCGACGTCTCCAGGCAGACCGTGACCAACTGGGAGTCGGGCGTCAGGGAGTTGCCGCGACCGGAGAACCTGAGGGCCTTGGCGTCGCTCGCTCGGGTCCCATACCTGACCGTGCTTAACGCTGCACTGACCGACGCCGGCTACCTACAGACAGAGGAGTTGATGGGCAATGCGCAGTATCCCGCCCCCATAACCACCCTCAAGGGTGAACCCAAGAAAACGAAGCGTGCAGGCAAAGTGCACTTGCCGCCACGCAAAGGTCACGATCGCACCAAGGATGCCGCAGATGTCACACCTGAGCCCTAACCTCAAGGTGATCCAAAGGCGGGGGAACTCTCCGCCGGAGATCCCTCAAAGGAGAGGAAAGTCTGTGCGAGTCAGGTTCGAGTCAACGTCCAAACTGCCCTGTGATGTGGCAGCGGTGATCGTCGAGGGCGAGTGCGAATCTGTGGGCCTACTGTCCGCGTCTGCAACGGTGGCTGAGGTTGCCGCGGCGCTCGACCCACTCGTGCGGGACTGGGTCGACTCGTCGTGGATGCACATCGGCCAGGACATCGAGGTCCGTTACGAGGCGACGTCGGAGCTGCCACCGGGGACGCACGTCCAGTTGGTGCAGAAGGCTGACGAGACGACTGTGCTCATGGCGCAGGACTCGACCGTGTGTGAGGTTGCGGAAGCGCTCCAGGTCGTGGTCCCGGCGTGGATCAACAAGTCATGGTTGTTCATCGGCTCGACGATCGATCTGCGGTCGGTCGGTTAGTCCAGGGCGTGCCCTGGGGGCACACTTTTCATGGTCTGGCCGTACTGGGGGCACATTGGCTCGTGTCGGGTCGGGCCTCTGACCAGCACGAATGTCTCTGACCTGCACGCGCTTCTCGGGTTCGAGTCCCG
>NZ_JBJFZU010000020.1:0-40078 GCF_045032955.1 Serinicoccus shuyuelongi
CGGGTGGCTGCACCGGGCGCTCTAGCGCCCGCAGCTTCTTCCATTGCCCCGGAGGGGGCGGGAAATGGTCGACCGGCCACTAACCCAAGCAATGCTGGCAAACCAAGCAAGGAGCACACCATGTCGCGGTCCGCACGTACACCGACCTGCTCGGCCGGACCCACAAGGCCGTCGACGGCCCGAACGGGACCTACCTCATCACCCGCACGAACGAGGGGGATCGGTACGAGGTGTGGAAATCAGACCAACTGAACGCGCAGGGCAGGTACCGCAGCCCCGCTACCGCCCTTGAGCGGGCTTGCCAACTGGCCGGCATCGACCTCTGATCACCAGCAATCCTGGTAAACGAAGCAAAAGGAGCGCGCAGTGAGCACCCTCCACCACGGGATCAGCTCGTACACCGACGAGATGACAGGCATCCACCACACGCAGATCGCCGGACCCCACGGCACCTACCTCGTGACGGAGGCGAGCGAAGACCTGTTCTACGTCCGCCGGCTGGGCGCGCGAAAGCCGACCGCCCACCGGCGCACCGAAGCCGAAGCGATCGATCTCGCTACGACCCTGGCCGGACTGACCCTCCTCCCATGCGACGAATGCGGCTCCGAACCTGGCGAGGACTGCCAGCCCTGGTGCATCACAGCCCACCCCTGAAACCCAGGGAGAGGCGGGATCGACCACGAGTCTCCCGCCTCACCCAGGACCCACCACCACATCCACGCAACTCCGAAGTGAAAGGCAGACCCATGACACACCCCACGAACAGCCTGCGACAGGCACTGAGCACCGACTACCGGATCACTGACCTGCAAGATTGCCCCCTGATGGCTCAGGAAACACCCGCCTACACCGCCACCCTCACCAGGGCCGGCGTCCGCGTCGCCGCCGTGCGCAGCAACGGAGGAGGAGGTCAGGCCCAGGTCACGTGGACGAGCGCCCACGAACGGGACGCCTTCTGCGACGCTGCTCGCGACCACGCCAAGATTCCGGCCGAATGGGTTTGGGAAGTCCTGCTGAGCGACCTGTACAGCGTCGCCGCGCTTGGCCACGACCTACTCACGCAAGCTGCCGGAGCCGTGCTGGTCCAACTCCCCGATGACGGCGACTGGTTGGACGGGGGACACGTCCGCACCGCGCGGCTCAGTGGGAGGAGCCAGACGCAGGTTAGAGCGAGCCTGCGGACCGAGTGCCCCGGCGCACGTGTCTTTGACCCCGACGTCTGCGACTTCGTCCAGGTCTAGCCAGCCCAGCATCACCACGACCACGAACCTAGTAAACACAAGTATTGCCATATATCCTGGTAATACCAGCAGAGGAAGGGAAGGAAGCATGAGTGAGAGCGTGGTGATGGAGGCGAACCTGGCCGCCGACCCGCGAGTCTTCGAGGTGGACGGACGTGCCGGAGTTCAGCTGAGAGTCATCGAAACTCCACGACTCCAGGTCGCAGACGGTACTTGGCACGACGCAGAGCCGATCGCTCACACCGTCGTCGCATGGGGGAGCCTGGCCGAGAACGCCGGACACTGCCTACGACGAGGGGACCGCATCGTCGTCGCCGGAACTACCTATACCGACACCTGGACCCGCGAAGGCGAACAGCACGGGCAGACCAAGATCAAGGCCACCCATCTGGGACTCTCCTTGCGATGGTGGGCACCCCAGAGTCGAGCGGATGAGCCGATGGGCCGCCGAGCAAGAGTCCGGACCCGTAAGGACGAGGACCGGTGACTGCCGTGTCCTATTGCCAGCAAAACCGGCATAGACGTCTATGCTGGCAACCATGACTATCCCAGGGACCCAGTCGAGGGACAGGCCCACCGACAGGAAGGACGGTTGTCTCGCATGAGCGCTGTCGTGCTTGCCCTGTGCAACCAGAAAGGCGGGGTCGGGAAGACGACCACCACCTATCACCTCGCCAGGTCCGCGGTTGCGGCTGGGCAGAAGGTGCTGGCGATCGACATGGACCCCCAGGCCAACCTGACCATGATCGCCGCCGCCGAGGACGTCGACGCCGACGCGTTAAGCATCGCTGACGTCCTTTCTCCCAGGGTGGGGGAGAGGCTTGCGGAGGTGCTGGTGCCTGGAGCGTGGCCTGGTCTAACGCTGGCCCCAGCCGTCGACACGGCTCTGGCTAACGTCCGAGACGAGCTCGTAGGAGTCCCAGTCGGGAGGGAATCACGCCTTCGCCAAGCCCTCCAAGAGATCTCCGGCGACTACGACCTGGTCCTCATCGACTGCCCACCGGAGTTGGGGCAACTCACGATCAACGCTCTCGTCGCGGCCACCCGTGCAGCCGTGGTCACCGAAGCACGTCTCTTCGCAGCCCAAGGCACCGCCGGGATCATGGGCACCATCGACACGGTGCGCGAGCACTACAACCCCACGTTGCGGTTCGCTGGTGTCATCGTGAACAAGCACGAGCACACCATCACTTCGCGGGAGCGACTGGACGAGCTCGCTGGTGCCGTGCGCGTCATCGACCCTGTGATCCCCAAGCGGGTTGCCATCAACGACGCCGCCGAAGCGGCTACCGGCCTGGACGAGTGGCCCCGCGAAGGCCCCGAGCTGGCCACCCTTTACCGAACGATCCTGCAGCAGATCACCCAGGAGGACACATGAGCCGCCCCACAGCCCGAAAGTCGACGCTGGGTGCCCGCCACCCCGCGGCACCTGCCGCTCCGGCACGCTTGGTCGAGGAGCAACGGCCGGCCACCGCTAGCCGGCAGCAGCCGACAAAGAAGGCCAGCCGCACAGCGCTGACGGTCTATGTCGACCCCGAGGTCGCCAGCCAGGCCCGCGCGTTCCTGCACCAAGTACCCGCAGCGAAGAGCGGATACTCCTCTCTGTCTGACTTCGTCTCGAGCGCGCTCGAGCGCGCCGTCGTTGACGCTCAAGCCACCTACAACGAGGGCGAAGCGTGGCCGCCGGCCGCGGCCGGCGTCCTCCCCTCCGGGCGTCGACAGGGATCCTGAGCCCGACAGAGTCGTGGACATGGACGTTCCCGAGCGGGCACCACAAATCACGGCCTACCCCGTCAGCGACCGTGCGGCCCGCCTCACAGCAGCCCGGGTCCTGCGCTGGTCGACCCTCGCCTCCCCGGCCGGCTGGATCACCACCGTCTCTGGCCTACTCGTCGGCATTGCGCTCATCCGCGCCGCCACCGGCGCTATGCCAGGCCTACTGGTCCTGACCATCCTCGTTCTAGGGGCACCTGTGCTGGCCTGGCTCGGATGGTGGGCAGGGACCGCGCGCACTTCCGCTCCACGCGGCGGGCAATGGTGGATCGCGCACGACCCCGCGCGCGGCACAGCAGTCCTCGCCACTGGCGCTCCCGACCCGTGTGGCCGCGTGAGGATCAGCAGCTTCGGCGCCCACCCGCGGCGCACCGGCCTTGGCACAACCTTGGCCAAGACTGTGATCGAGGCGCAACACCAGCAAGGCCTCTCCGTACACGGCGCCGCGTTCAGGGGAGCGGCGACCAGGTACTACCGCGACCAACTGGGCCTCACCTCCACACCCGTCCGCGGCACCTTAGGTTTCTACTGGCGCGTCACCGACTCGCGGTTAGAAGGCTGAGACTTCACGGCCCGGCAGAGCGGCATCTCGACCTGAAGTGATATCTTCCTAAACCTGACAGAGGGGCGAACCGTAGCTCGCCCCTCTGCTCTCCCCGTCAAGGAGAAGCGGTGACCGTCCGGCTGACGATGCCGGTCATAGTCCCGCCCTACTGCCCTGCCGCTGACATACAAAGCCACCGGCGGGGCAGAGGTCTGTTACCCCGCCGGCGCTGTGCCCCCTGCGCCGTCCCCCTGCTCGGTCGCCGTCTTCCGCTTTGACCGGTTGCTGGCGGCACGCTGGTGCGGCTTGTTCAGGTCGACACAGAGCACGCCTTGCTCCATCTGCGGAACCCACCGCTTCGCCTCGGACGTGTCCAATCCGATGAAGCGAGTGAAGAGACTCCCCGCAATCAGGAGCGGTCCCTTAGAGCTGTCGGCGCTCTGCGCACGCACCGGGTAGGAGTTGGGTCCATCGACAGGCGCACTCCGGAGGCCGATGACGCGCCTGTCCGCATCCCAGAGCAGTTCGACAGCATCTGGACTGTCCATCATCTCGTACGCTGCCCGGTTCATCGACAGCAGCCCGCGCTTCTGGATCGTCAGAGTCGGCACCGTGGACACTGGCGCCGAGCCCTTTTCGTAGACCGTGAAGCCCATCCTCAACCATCTCCTCTCTCTCCTCTGCAGGACACTGTACACCATGCCCGACTTCTACAAGGCGTTGCTCAACTTCGCAGCGACGGCACGGTGTGTGTCCAGTCCTGTACAGAGGGTGTTACAGGGTGCAGGGTGACGCTGGAGGCGGCTTCGTGTCCGAACATCGCAGCGGCACGGTGTGTGTCCAGTCCTGTACAGAGGGTGTTACAGGGTGCAGCGTGGTGCCGGAGGCTGTTTCGAATCGGAACATCGCTGCATGCTGTGGAGCGTTGGAGAATTTTGGACACGCGTTGAGGGTAGGCGTTCCGAGGCAGCTGCGTGACTCGTCTGCTCGCCACCTGCGCTCCCGGCTCAGTGACGACCGTTAACGAGCCAGCCGGCGCAGCGGTCATCGCTGCAGGTGAGGCGTGCACGAAAGTCATGGCTCGAAAGGTAGTGTGCTCGAAAGCCGTCGATGACAGTCTTTTCGAGCACGGGAGAGCACATGGCCGAGTTCGGGTACGCGCGAGTTTCCACTGGTGACCAGAGCGTGGATCTGCAGGTTCGCGCGCTGGTCGAGGCCGGGGTTCCTGCTACGGGCATCGTGACTGAGACGGCGTCGGGCACGGACCCGACGCGGCCTGGCCTTCGCGGGCTTCTAGGTCGGCTGGGGGAGGGGGACCGGTTGACGGTGTGGAGGTTTGATCGAGTGTTTCGCTCGACCCGCCACATGCTGGAGCTCACGGACGACCTCGCCACCCGCGGGGTGGAGTTCCGTTCGTTGCGGGAGAGCATCGACACCTCGACGTCGATGGGCAGGTTCTTCTTCACGGTGGTCGCCGCGATGAGCCAGATGGAAGCTGATCTGATTCGCGAACGCACGTCGGCTGGCCTCGCGGCCGCGAAGGCGTCGGGCAAGCAGCTAGGACGCCCATCAGCTATCACCCCAGCTCAGGCGGCAATGGTGCGACGGCTCCTTGCTGAGGGCTCCACACAGCGCGCCGCGGCTGCTGCCACCGGGGTATCCAGAGCCGCAGCGGGCCGCCTAGCTCGAGGCGAGATCACGACGCTCAACGATGCAATAGATGATGACCCGGACCTGCTCACCTGACGCCCACAACGATCGAACTACTGCACCAACACTTGCGGGGCAAGGAGCCGACTTGTGTCACGAGGCTGTCGGTGGGTCGATCCGCCTTCGCAGGTGTGCCAGCGCCTCGTCCGGGAGTGCCGCCCAGGCCATACGGCAGCCCACCTGGACGAAGCCTTCGATGGCCAGCAGACACGCCTCCACGGCCTCCCGCTCTTCAACGGTCCCAGCGTCGGCGTGCTTCAGCTTCTGTAGTCGGCGACGAGTGACGTTGAGACTGGTGGCCGCAAGCATGTGTATTGGGGACTCTTCCTGTACGGACTGGGAGCCGTGCACCATGCAGAGGGCCTGGCCGCGCTTGGTAGGACGTGTTCTCTGTGTGTCCCGATCCTGATAGATCAAGCCCTTCACGTCGGTGTAGTTGGCGCTCAACCACTCCATCACCTCGGCCTCGGTGTACACCGACCTAAGCATTCGGTCGATGAACTCGACCAGACTGTTGGCGGCTTGAGAGACGGAATCGGCGGAGAACGCCAGCGCATCCTTGGCCCCGCGGAGTTTGCGGTCGAGTACCGAACTGACTTGCTGCAGGAGATCTCGAGACTGACCGGCGATGCGGACACGGAGCTCGGCTGTGAGTTGGATCAGGTCCTGTGCGGTCACCGAGTCCTGACGGACCCGCTGAAGTTCCTTCATGTGCTCGGGCAGCGACACCTTGGTGACAGAGACCTCGAGCGCGTCGAGGAGAGACATGATCAGCTCGATCATGAACCCTCCCGCCGGGTTGAAGTCCATGAACTCACTGATCTCGTCCTCGGAGAGCAGTCCGGCCAGGTCCTCCATCGCGAGTGCGTAGGGCATCAGCGCGTCAACGCCCTTGTAAGCTGCAGCAGCCACCAGGTCGACGTCCCGAGAAACCGCCACGTGCAGCCTGAGGAAAGCAGCCTCACCGATCATGCTGTGCACATGGTCGAGGTAGCCGCGGCGGGCATACTTCTTGGCCAAGGCCTCAACCTTGGCCTCGTCCAAACTGATTAAAAACTCACTCACCCTGGGCCCGTACGCATCACCCATCTCAGCGAACGTCTCCAGTACCGCGACAAGTCGCTGTTGCGCCGGTCGTTCGTCGTGCTCGTCGAGGAGCGCCTCTGCGGCAAGCACTAGACCGTCGAGGACGAGTAGGAACTCGTCCACAGCCCCGATGTCGGCACGCGCGCGCGGGTGCAAGCCATGTAGTTCTCGAGCACTACGCGACGCTCGGATTCGCAATCGCGGGACTTCCGAGGCGCCCTCTCCAGGCGAGGATTGGTTTGCCGCTACGTTGCTCGGCGACGGCTCCCCCTCGGTCACGGCCACTCCTCACCCTGCGTGCGCTGCCAGCACGGCGGCCACGGTTCACCTTACTGGCGTTGCTCGAGCTGGTCGGTGAGACGGACCCGGTGCAACTGCAGGAAGGTGGTGAGTTCGTTCGCAGCTCGAGCCATCGGTTGGCGAGCCGTAACCGGGGAGCGGACCTGGTAGAGCACCGCGGCGACGATTCGCGCTCTAGGCGTACAGGTGGTGGGCGAGATCCTCGACGGGGGAGAAGGCCGGGCCGGCGCGAGATGGCGGTGAGGCTCCTTGGGGCCTTCGTCTCGGCGCGGGGTGCGGCCCATCCGATAGCGGAGCCCCGGCAGGGCGCACGGGTCGCGGTCAACCCGGAGGCCGCTACATGGCGGCCTCCAACCGGCAAGCCGCAACTCGCACCGATTAGGCGAGAGGGGTCGCCCAGCAGCGTCCGAATCGGCGCCGCTGACCCAGGATCGATCCGCACAATCATCCCGGCTCCGACTAGAGGGTTTCTGGATCTGGCGCAGCACCGGGGTCTACTTCCTGCCCTTCTCACTCGCTGTGACGCGAGCAACCCGTGTGAAGCCTTACCGACAGGTCGGCCAGTCCGTCCAGGCTAGCGGTGCTAGTTCCCCAACGTTAGCAGGATCCCCCTGGCGTACAGACTTTTGAGTCCACACGGTACTGGAAGACCCATCGAATTGTTGCCGTTCCCTTTCTCCCGTTGATCAAGACCTTGAACGACCAAGTGCCGTTTAGTTTCTGCGTTTGGGCCCAAGGGTTCTGGCAGGACCAGTGGAAACTATAGTTGACGGGTTGATTCTTGTTGTACGTGCAGTTGGGGGGCGACTTCACCACACTGGCAGTCGCGTTGCTAGTGGCGGCCAGTCGAAGCCAATCAATGACCTTGAAGTTGAACGCCACGTAGTTATTGGACCCCGGTGTGTACTGGGCGTTGAAGGTGCCTGTGTGAGGGTGGGTGCGTGAGTAAGTCCGACTGGCTGACGTGAAGGTCTTCGTCCCAAGCCCGACGGCTGCGGCCTGAGCTAGCGGCGCCTCTCCTGCGAGAGTGGGGTCTGGAATCACTACATCTGCGCTCTGCATACACACATATCCAGGGTCTTCTACGCTCAGTTCACCATCTCCCTCGACGTAGTAGGTAGTTGACTCATCCTCAAATACCACCTCTGCCGCACCTTGGATCGGGCAGGGAACCTGTGCTGCTACCGTCGCCTGAGACCCGCCCCCAACTTCACCTGGATTCTCCGCCGCCTGCGCCGGTAATCCAATTAATGTGGCCCCGGCCAGGGCTGCCATCCCCACGAAAGAAACACACTTCTTCTGCAGCCGATTCATCTTGAGCCCCTTGTCCTGCAATCTTCCGCGGCCATCGCGGGTGAGCTGATACTGGCACCCAGGGGGCGGCACGTCAACGATCTGTACCTCACCCTTACGGGTGAGGGGGCGTGGGTACTTAGGGTGAGCCCAGCAACTGCTACGTTTATCCGCCGCCTCGGTGGGCACGGTGTCAGCCACGGTTGCCAGCCCGATGATCATCCGGACGGCGAGTTTGCTCTTACCCAGCCCAGGTCGGCCAGCATGAACGCGCTCGGCGCGTCGATCAGGTTGGTCAGCGGAACCACTGGAGGGGGTCGCAGCAGATCGTCACGTCGGAGTAGAGGTGCCGTCCCAGCGGCACGCCCTCTACCGGTGCCACAGACCCGGTTGCCCATGGCCACAGGCCGCACACCTGGACTGTGGTCCCCGTGGAACGCCGCCGGCGGCGGCTGCAGGAACGTCGAGCGGCTTCCGGCGGGGACGGCCCACCGCGCACGCCCGGGCGGTGGCCCGCCCGGGCGCCGACGGTCGTCGAACACCTCGGGTCCAGTACCCAGGCCGGCCCAGGACCCGGTTCCATGGGAACGAGGGCTGCGGCGGCGAAGCCGCGACTGAGGCTCATAGCGCCTCCACGCGCGGCTCGAGATACGTGAGCGCACCTACGCCGGCCTTGCGGCCGCTAAGGCGGCTGGGAGGCAACTGGGTCGCCCGACGACCATCACAGCAGCCCAGGCGATCATGGTTCGCCGCCTTCTGGCGGAGGGCTCCACTCAGCGGGCAGCTGCTGCGGCTACGGGCCTATCCAGGGTAGCGGTGGGTCGCCTAGCCCGAGGCGAGATCGCCACGCTCAACCTCGACAGGGGTGAAGGCCCAAATCTGCTTACTCTGCCGAACGCCGGGGAGGGCGAGACACGCTTACCATCCGTGAGTGGAGATTCTGACGGAGGAGCAGTACCCGATGCTGGGTTTCGTTGCTGCATGCAACAGGAACTACTACAACCCCACAGCGGAACAGGTGATGACCTGGCGGCGCAGCCCAGCGCCGCGAGAGGCGGTATATCGACGGGTTCGCACTGCGGGACACCATCCTCAGTCTGATACTTCCGACTAAGCCCTCTCCACATCCGCATCGGTCTCCTTCCGCCCCCCCCGAATCGGATCTAGGGCTGAGAGTGCTCAGCCAGTCAGCGAGTTCGTCGGCGGCGATGAGCCACCGGTCAGGGAGCCGGTATCCGGGGAACTGGCCGTTCTCGAGCCAGTGGGCGATCGTGGCGGGGTCGGTACGCAGGTAGTGCGCTGCGTCCTCGACGGTTAGCTGCGGTGTGTTGGTGAGTAGCTGCTGTCGCAGTGCGGTGCTGGTGTCGCTCATGAGGGGTCCCTTTACTCCGGGGTGGTCGGTTCGACGCGAGGGTGCGTCCGTTCCGATAGCGGATCCCCGCAGGGCGAGCGGGACGGGGGCAACCCGTAGGGCGCGGGGGAGGGGAGTTTCCGGGGCGAAATAAGCGCAGGGAAGAACGACCGGAGCGCGTGCCGGAAAGTTCCCGGGGGAGCGGCCGGTGGAGCCGGCTTGATGCTGGCCCGGGAGTCTGCATCGTCAGGCCATCGGTTCGACGTTCACTGGTTCTGGTTGTCGCCCTGTTCGGTTTGGGCGGTGCCGGCTTTGGCCGGCTGCTTGCGCGGCCGGCCGGGGACGCGGCGTTTGGGTGCGGGGATGCCGATCTTGCGCAGCTCGGCCTCAGTCCATCCGGCCTGGGTGGCCTCTCGGTAGGTGCTCGCAAAGTCGCGGTCTGCTTGCTCGGCGGCCTCACGTGCGCGCTCGGCGTCGGCGGAGGCAGTGGCCAACCGGCGTACGACGTTCACGCGCTCGTCGAGGAGCTGACGCGCGTCGTGTGCGGCGCGCTCGGGGTCCAGTTGCGTGCTCATGCTTCCACCCTAGCGGAGAAGTATCACGGTTTTTGAAGCAGAGCAAGATATGCACTTAGGTACCCTAAGTGCGGCAAAACCTGGACACGGGGGTCCAGGCTCAGGCACACTGGTGTGTGTCCCCACCCCACCGTTGGTGGGTCGCTGCGCTTGGCTGTGGAAAGGCGGTGTCGTGGTGGTCGAGGAATCGAGTCCTCGTGGGTCTACGCGTCGTCGCCGGAAGAACGTTGCCGGGGGCCGGTCGCACGTGCACAAGGTGCGCGTGAGTCCGGAGGAGGCGGGACGGCTGGCTGTCTTGGCGGAGGGTGCCGGGGTGAGCGTGCCGCGCCTGTTGGTCGATGCAGCGTTATCGGAGGACCGGGGGTTGACCGTTGCGGATCACCGACAGGTGTTGACGGAGTTGTTCCGTGTGGATCGGGTGCTCTCTGGTGCGGCGTCCAATGTCAATCAGTTGGCGCGACACGCGAACGCGACGGGGGAGTTGCCGGATCAGCTGGATCACACGTTGGCTCAGATGCGAGCAGCAGTGGAGCAGCTGCACGAGGCGGCGTTGCGGTGGGGTGTCCGGTCGTGATCGTGAAAATTGGCCGGGGTGGTTCGTTTGCTGGTCTGACCCGGTACCTGGTGGGTCCGGGGCGTCGGGATGAGCACCGGGAGCCGCACCTAGTGGCTGGCGACCCGGCGGTGCTGCCGTGGTTCGCTCAGCGTGAGTTGAGCGGCGAGGACGCCGGCCCGCTGGCAAGGTTCTTGGACGCACCCAGGGAAGCGCACGGCGTCAGTGACGAGGGTCGGATCTACCGGTGGGATGAGGACCAGAACCGCATGGTCCACGACCACGACGGGGCGCGGCACGTGTATCACGCGTCCTTGTCGTTGGCTGCGGACGAGGGTCAGCTATCGGATGAGAAGTGGGGCGCGATCGCAGAGCGGTTCGCCGCGAAGATGGGGTTTGCCGACCCGGATGATCCGCGCACCCCGGCCCGGTGGGTTGCCGTGCGTCACGGCCTGTCGAGTGGCGGGAACGACCATGTGCACCTGGTGTTCAATACCGTCCGCGACGACGGGACGAAGGTCAACCTCTACAAGGATTACCAACGTGCCTCAGAGGCCGCTGCGCAGATCGAGTCTGAGTTCGGTCTGCAGCGGGTCGAGGGCCGGGACGGTCAAGTGGGGGCGAAAGCTGCACCTCAGGCTGAGGAGGCGCGCCGGCTCCGGCTGGGTCTGCCCGAGCGGGAGAGCACGACGCTCGAGCGCATCACTCGCGCCGCCGCGACCGCTTCTGCTGATGAGGCGGAGTTCGTGCGCCGGCTGCGCCAGCACCATGTGCAGGTTCGACCGTGGTTCGCCAAGGGAAGTGACTCGGTCGTGACCGGCTACTCGCTGCGACTGCGCTCAGTCGGCGTCGACGGTGAGCACGGTCTGTGGCGTAAAGCGTCGTTGCTGGCGCATGACTTAAAGCTGGACCAGCTGCGCACCGGGTGGCCAGACAGCCCTGAGCACGCCACTGCGGCGGCTGCGGAATGGCGCGCCGGTCAACGCGGGCTGCGCCCCGCGGGTCCCGGCCGGGAGTTGCAGGCACCTGATGACGAGGCGTGGAAGAAGTGGCACACCGAGGTTTCGGCCACGGTGGAGCGGCTGCGGGAGGCGCCGGTTGGGTCGGCGGACTGGTCCCTGGCTGCGCGAGAGGCGTCGGGCACTCTGGCGGCGTGGTCGGTGCGAGTCGAGGGCCGAGACGGTGGTCCCTTGGCGGACGCGTCGAGGGTGTTGGCCAGGTCCGCGCGTGTGGTGGACGACAAGTCCGCGGCGGCACTGGCCCGGCCTGCTCGGTCGCCAGCCGCTGGTGGTGGGGCGGTACTGCTGGCGATGGCAGCGACCTCAGGTCGTGGGCGGGTGGTCGAGGCGATCGTCCTGCGCGAGCTGATCCGACTCGGCCAGGCGGTGCACCAGCTGCACCAGCAGGCGGGCCGCACCACCGAGGCCGCACGCATCGAGAACGTCATGCGTCACCGGTTGGCGAGCGTGAGGGCCACGCTGCCGACTCCAGTGCCGATCGAGCAGCTGGAACGGCTCGGCACCGCCGCGCCGACCTCAGCGGCGACGTGGCAACCCCAGGCCCCACACCGGCCGGGAATCGAGAACGAAGCGCAGCCTCACCCACCGGCGGAGCCGGCGCGCACCAGGACGACCCTGGGGGTTACTCCGGATCGTGGAGTAGAGAGGGAGTGAACACCATGGCGGACGAAGACGGAGTGGACGATTTCGTGGAGTCCCAGGTCCGGCTCGGGCTGTTGCTGGCCACGAAGGCAGCGCACAGCATGGCAGAGCGGCGCCGGGAGGAGATGCGCGCGGCCGAGCAGAACAGCCAGAGCAACACACAGCAGTTGCAGCAGATGCACGAGGCCGAGCGGGCGGCGGCGGTTGCGGCGCTGCGCGGGGTGGGCACGTCCCCGTGGTGGGAGCAAGCCAAGCCTGAGCACATCGCCCGCGAGTGGGAGCGGGCAGCGACCTGGGCGGGTGAGGACCCGCGTGCAGCGCAAGCCCAGGACCGGTTGGTCGATGGTTTGCGCGACAAGTACGGGATCAGCGTGGACCGCGAGTCAGTCGACTATCGGGACCTCGCAGGCATGGTCCGCCAGCTAGAGCCGGCCGCCGAGGACCAGCGCGAGCGGGCGCGCGACCACCGGGACGTCAGTGAGGCGATCCTGTCCGAGGACAACACCCAGGCGAGCGGCCTCGAGCGAGACGGCGAACACGGGACGACCCGCGGGGACGCCGGTGCGCACGCACGCGCCGCTGACCACCACGAAGGGAAAGCGGACCACCTCGCGGGGATCGCGGATAGCGCTCGGGCAGGTCTGTCTGATCTGACGCCGGAGCAGGCAGAGGGGTTCAGTGCCCGGACCGAAGCCTTCCCCTCCGAGCCCGCCGAGGCCGTGCGCGGTGGCGATCGTCACCCCCGCGCCCGCAAAGGCCAACGTCAGGGCCAAGGACGCGGCGTGCAACGCCAGGCCGAACGTAGTCGCTAGGTTTCACGCAGCGATGATCACCGCAACCCTGTCAGAGCACACTGACTTCCACGAGCCCGGCTCTGTGGGTCCCGCCAGATACCGTCCAGCACAGGTCATGCGAAACGCACCCACGAAAGAGAGCCACATCAGATGAGCCCCGCCAAGCGCGCTGAGAAGACACAGCAAGCAACGACGGAGCCGACGGGTAGACGAGTGAACCTCGGGACAGCCTCCGTTAGCCAGCTCTCCGACTGGGAACGCGACTTGCCCGAGCCGAGCCTGACGTTCACGCCTGGCGACGCGCGCAGCACAGGGCTGCCGGAAGACTCCATCGACTTAATCGTGACTTCGCCGCCTTACTGGAACAAGCGTGACTACGGTCATACCGATCAGATCGGTCAGGAGCCCACCGCAGACGCGTACGTCGCCTCGATCATGGAGTGCCTCGCGGAGTGGAAGCGCGTCTTGCGGCCACACGGATCCATCTTCCTCAACGTGGGTGACACGTACTTCAACAAGTCGCTGCTGGGTATCCCCGGCCAGATCGAATGGCAGGCAGCGAAGGGCGACTGGCTCATCCGCAACCGGATCATCTGGGCCAAGGAGTCGGGCATGCCTGATCCGGTGAAGAACCGCCTGGCCAACCGGCACGAGTACATCATCCACCTGACGTACAAGCCCAACTACTACTACGACCTCGTGGGTTACTCCCAGGAGCTCGGCAACGGTGCCAACCCCGGAGACGTCTGGACGATCAACCCTGAACGCAACATGGGTGCCCACCTTGCGCCGTTCCCACGGGAGCTGGTGCGACGCGCAGTCGCTCTCGCGGCGCCGCTGCAGGTCTGTGGCGAGTGCAACGTTCCGCGGAAACGAGTCGTCGAGCGCACCGCGGATCTGGATCCGGCGCGACCACAGGCCAAACGTGCGATGGAGCTCGCCAAAGAGGGAGGCCTGACTGCGGAGCACATCCGGGCCATCCAAGCGTTCGGTGTCTCTGACGTCGGTAAGGCCACCAAGTTCCAGAACGGAACTGGCCGCAACAGCGTCGAGGTGCAGCGCCTAGCTGCTGAGGCCAAGGTCGCGCTTGGGGGCTATTTCCGCGAGTTCACTTTCGCCAAGAAGCGGACGGTCGGCTGGACTGACTGCGGCCATGGTTCGCCGGCTCGCGCGACTGTCCTCGATCCCTTCGCTGGGACTGGCACGACGCTCAAGACCGCAACGGAGGAGGGTCGCGACGCTGTCGGCGTCGACCTTGTGAACTGGATGGATCATCCGAAAGCTTGATCAGCTGAGAGGACCCCGGCGAGCCTCGCCACCGCGGTTCCCATGTCTGCCAGGGCGTGGTCGGTCTGGTCCTCGTCGGACAGGTCGAGCCGGTAGTCGTAGACGTCGATCGATCGAACCCTGCCGACATAGACAAGGCCTTTGGTGCCCCTGCTCCACGGGTGAATCAGCAATGTAAAGCTGAGCCCGTAGCGCAGCGCGTACGTCACGGCCTGCTCCATGTGGGCTCGATCCGGCAGTGCGTCGTCGGAGGTGGGAGTGTTCTTGATCTCAGCTATGAGCGTGACGTGCCCCTCAGCGGATCGCAGAACCACGTCGGGTTGGGCCTTGCCTGCATCGCGAGTAGCAAGTGGCCTCAGGGGAGTCCCGAGCGGCGCAGGCCAACTCTCCGGTATGTCGTAAAGGTCCACTCGCCCTTCCGTGTTGCCGTCCAGGACGTCGATCGGCAGCCGACGGGTGCGTGCGAACTTGGACAGGTTGACACGAACGAACTTCTCGAACAGCTCGTTGGTGTTCACGAGCAGAGACCCCATCCGTACGTCCCTGCCACCGAGGTCCAACGTGATCCCCACGCCTCGCACGATGAGCGCGCATAGGTCTAACACGGGTCGATAGTAGGACCGCGGGTCGGGCAACGGCGTTAGGTTAAGAACCTGGGGGTCGTTGAGGAAGTGCCGCTCGTGATCGTCGGCGACCTCACTGAAGGGGAGAAACTGCCCCGAGAGTCGCCTGAGCCGTGTGCGATCACCCTTGCGTGGCTTCCTACTGGCCTTTGTCAGGTGGTCGTAGATGACCTCCATAGCTGCTTTGATGCAGCGGTTTGCGGGAGTGTCCACGGTGCGCTCAAACCACGAGAAGGCCGACTGGTTCGGGATCCCCCTCGCCGCGAAGCGGTGCAAGGTCAGTGGAAAGTCGATGCGTCCGTGCGGAGTGCTTCCCTCGTCCTGACGCTGCCTGTATGCGCGCAGCAGCCCCGCTTCAAGCACTTCATCGACGTAGTCGAGCAAGGCGTCCGCGTAGCGGTCCATGACCCATTCGTCCGCTGGACCACGCCCTGCGTAGTCACGGACGGCAGACAGGGCCATCACTCCATGCCCAGTCTCGATCACCATGCGCGTGAGGCTCTTCAGGGGAACCCGTGGTCTGACCCTCAGGACGACGCGGTCGTTGATAGGGATCACCCCTACGAAGGACGTCGCTTGGAGCCGGAGGACGCCGCCTGCGAAGTGGGCGCGTAGAACGTCTTTACCGTCGATCTCCGAGTTGAGAACGGCCCTGTGGTCGTCACCGAACCAGAGAGAGGGCTCGACGTCGACGTGCCCGTACTCGACGCACTCCACAACCTGCACCTGCGTGTCACTAGCCATGCGTCAAACCTCAGGTTCGGGGGGCGTTCCTTCCGGACGCGCCTCGGCGACAGGGTCGGGACTTGAGAAGACGTGCTCCCAGCTCGCTTCCATTGCTTCGCGGCTGGGCTGGTCGCGCCGAAACGCACGCTGCACCAGGTACTGGAGCTGGTAGTCCCAGATGTCCCGCAGCGACCCTTCGTCGCTGGCGTCCGAGAAGTAGGCATGGCCAACGGCCGCTGCAGGGTTGCTCTTGGCAAGGCCGTTCATCCGCTCGAACCAGGTCACGACGCGGCGCCTGAGAGCCTCTGGCATCTCGTTGATGGTAAGGATCTCATCGAGGAGCTCCCGGTCAGGTTCCATGGAGATTTTGGCGAAGCGCCGCTCGAAGGCCGCGTCAACCTCGTCGACTCCCCGGTCGAAGGGGTTCATCGTCGCGAGGACGACGAAGTTGGACGGGATCACGATCTTCTCGCTGTTGGCGATGGTGAAGGACAGTTCGCGCTTGCTGCGCTCGATGTAGGTCAGTGCCTCGCCGAAGACCCGTCCCACGTCTGCTCTGGACAGTTCGTCGACCACAAGCACATAGGTGCTGTCGCGGTCCGCCGCTGCGGCCTTCACCAAGCGAAGGAAAGGGCCTTCCTTCCGGCGGAAGCCAGTCTCCGTCGGTGCAAAGCCCGACATGAAGTCCTCGTACTGGTAGCTAGCGTGGAACTGCACGAACTGGTATCGACGGGTGTCTCCACCGGCCATGATCTGGCCTGCCGCGGCGGCGAAGAAGGACTTGGACGTACCAGGAGGACCAGAGAGGAGCACTCCGCCGTACACCTGAGCTAGTCGCACGATCTCCTGCACCCGCGGGTGGTCCGCGGTAATCTCAGGTGCATCGGGCGAGGACGACGCGTGGCCGGTAGTGGCCTTGGCGCGCACACCGATGTCTAAGTCATCGGCGACTAGCGTCCTGACTCCCGTGACGAGTCCCTCAAGCATCGCCTGGCTCCTCGCTGCCAGCAAGCTCTGCCTGGCTTCGGTTGGGCGAGAAGAGCTCGAACCACGAGCCCTCACGGTCCGCAGGCACTTCGCTGGTGAACAGTCTCGAGAATTCGCTGTCCGCGCTCCGCGGATAGTCAAATTTCTCGCGGAACCCACTGACCACGTCGAGCGCTGAAGGCTCCCCAGACAAGACGAAGCCGTCGTTGCGTAGGAAGTAAGCTCCTAGTGCCAACGCTGACACCGGGATCCCGTACAGCAGATCCTCGATGGCGCGCTCGACATGGTCATCGGGCATCGCGTATCCACCCGTAGCAACACCCAACCAGCCGCCACGCCTCAGACGATAGATCGAGCCAGGGGACCAGCTGCCAGCGATGTTGTCGTTGCGCCAGAAGCGCGGCAGTGGATCCCCGGTGCGCTCCCCTCGGTCAATCAACGGAAAGTAGTACGGCTTCGTGGGATGCCCTGGCATCCGGATGAGCGAGAGGACGTCCTCAGATGAGGCGGATGCCTCGGGCAGACGGCCCGCTCGATCTTCTCTGCGAAGGTACAAGTACATGACAAACGTCGGGTGCAGTTTCTGCGCCCCGAGAGTGTCGACGGCCCATCGGACGGCTTCCTTGCTCAAGACGTGAGTCGCGGTCGTCTTACCTTCAGCCACGCAGGTCACCCTAGCGCCCCTTCCGGCACGCGACCCCGTCGGCCCAACTTGGCGACCTGGCGGATCGGTGCTCGGTACTGTCACCTGAAGCTGTACTTGCGAATGACGAAGGCCGGCAGGGCTGAGCGTGCGCAAAGACGGTCGCCGCGCGTCATTTGGTCAAGAATCAGGAATACACGACCTATTCGTCAAAATCAACCGCCATGGCAGTACTGTTTAGTGCTAGCGCATATTGACGCCGTAAACAACAGCCACTATTCCTACAATGACGACGACGCCTGCTACGCCGAGCAAGATGCCTTTGGGGATTTTCTTAGAGAACACCAAGGTGGCAAGCAAGAGACAGAGGCAGAAAAATAAGAGGAGCGCTATGCCCTCAACCGAGTTTAACATTCTGCGACCGCCATAATTGCTGATATTCCTGCCTGTATGCCGCTGGCGCCAGCGGCAAGACCTAGTGCCTGTGCTGAGAAAAAGTATCCCGCTACGTAGACGCCTCCTACTACTGCTCCCGCGGTTAGAATACCGGCGACGATAGTAGCTAGCCCGGCCACTACGAGGTAACTGCAGGTTCCTGTGGGGTCTGTTTGGTTGGTGGGGTTGCAGCCGGCGTAGTTGTAGGGGTTTGCTTCGGAGGGTTGCGTGGGGTTGGTGGCGCGGTGGAGGGGGTCAGTCTGGGTCCAACGGCCTAGTTGGGAGTCGTAGTTGCGGTGGCCGATCTTGTAGTAGCCGTTGCCGGTGACGGCGTTGCCGTCGAGCCATTCGCCGGTGTAGCGGAACCCGATGAGGTCGGTGCCGCCGCCGGAGCCGTAGGTGTAGTCGCCGTAGGCGTCGTACCCGTAGGACTCGGTCCGGGTCCCGGTGGCGTCGGTGCCACCCACGATGGAGCCGAGGTGGTCGGTGAGGTAGTACCGCCAAGACCCGTCAGGCCGGTACTCGGCCAGGACTCGCCCATCGGGTGCCCGCACATAGTTGCGGGTCCCTTCGGTGGTCGTGGTTGAGGCGACACCGAGGATGGAATGCTTGAAGGTGGTGTTGCCGTAGCTGGTGCGTTCGACCTGGCTTGTCCCGTCGTAGGTCGCGGTCTGGGCGCCGAGGCTGCCGGCGTACTTGTGAGTGGTCGAACTTGCTCGTCCTCGGACGTCGTAGCTGATAGCAGTGCCATCCGTGGCCGAGGCGAGCGCGCCGTTGGCGTCGTAGGTGTAGGCGGTGGTCGGCCCATCGACCCTCGTCATGGACGTCATCTGGTTCGCGGCGTTGTACTGGGCCGTGTAGTCGATGGTGGTGTTGCCAATCCCTGCCGTGGACCAGGCGGTGCGGTTGGAGTTGTTGTCGTAGGTGTAGGAGTTGTTCTCGAGGATGTCGCCCTCCGAGACCCCGTGACTGGTCTCGATGCGGCCGTCGGTGTCGTAGGTGTATTCGGTCTCGACGTTGAAGATCGGGTCGCTGATCTCATGGACCGACTCAGTGGGATTCCCGGCAGGGTCAGTGTAGGAGTACTCCAAGCGTGCCAGCTGGGTAGTCGACAAGCCCCCGGAGCGGTACTGGTCGATCTGCTGGATGCGGCCATCAGTGTCGTAGTGCTGGGCGTCATGCACGCCATTGGGGAAGATGACAGCGGCGTAGGTGTGCTCGTCATAGTCGAAGGTGATGGGATTCCCGGCCGGTGGGGTGATCGTGGCGACGTCGTTCTCGTCGTCGTAGGTGTAGGACGTGGTACCCCACGGGGTAGTCATGGTCGCCAGGTTACCGGCCAGGTCGTAGGTGTAGCTGTTGCTCACGTTCGGCAGCGTCTCGGTGGTCAACCGGTTCCGCGCATCCAGGGCCCAGGTCGACGTCTTGGTCTGTCCGGAGTGGAGGTCGGTGCGGGCGGTCCGGTTGCCGTTGACGTCGTAGGTGTAACTGACCCGGCTGGTGGGCACCGCTGCATTCGGAAGCAAGTAGTCCACTCGGGTGAGGCGGTCCATCGTGTCGTAGCTGTGTGTCTGCCTGTTCCCGAGACCGTCGGTGATGGTCCGCAGCCGGTCCAGACTGTCGTAGGTCATGGTGATCGCCCCCAGTGGGGCGGGGCGGGTGATCTTGGTCAGGTTGCACCGCGAGTTGTAGGTGTAGGTCGTGGTGTTGTTGTTGCCGTCCTTGGCGCTGGCCAGTGACCCCGAGCAGGACTGGGACGCGGTGCGGTAGGTCATCTGCGCCTTCATGGCCCCATCGTTGCTGACGTGAGTCATCTCCTGGTCATTGTTGTACTGGTAGTCCAGTGCCACACCCTTGGAGTCGGTGTAGCTGACGGGCCGGTTTGGTGCGTTGCCGTCGTCGTCGTACTCGAAGGTGGACTCGGCGCCGCTATCCCCTTGGAAGGAGGTGACGTTGTACCCGTCGTAGAGGGCGGTGCCGGTGCCACCGCTGTTGGTGGTGTAGCTGGTGACGGAGTTGAACGCGTCGTAGGCGTAGGACTCACCATCGGCGGCGCGGGGCGAGATGAACTTCAGCAGGCGGGCGTTGTTGTCAAATTGGTACTCCCAGGGCTCGCCGCCGTTAGGGTCAGTCATTTGCACGGTTGACACGCGTCCGCCGTCGCCCCCCGAGGGGTGGGTGTAGGTGGTGTGCCCTCCATCGGCCCAGTCAATGCGGGTGAGCCGGTCGGAGCTGTCGTAGGTGAAGCTTGTGGTGTTGCCTCGGGGGTCGGTCAGGCTGGCCAGGTTCTGGTTGCTGTCGTAGGTGTACTGGGTGCTCTTGCCGGCGAAGTCGGTCGTCGAGGTCAGCGCCAGCCCGGCGTAGGTGTAGGACGCGACCCGGTTGAAGGGGTCGGTGATCGTCGCGACCCGATTGTTAGACCCGTAGGTGAAGGTCGTGACACCGCCCTTGGTGTCGGTGATCGAGGACACTCGCTCACCGGCGCCGTAGGTCAGGCTGATCCGATTGCCGCGCTTGTCCTCGACGTAGTCCAGGGCGGGACCGTTGATGAAGTAGTAGCTCATCCCGCTCTCGTGCATCTCGACCTTGTAGTCCTGCGGCCCTGAGGACAGCGCGGTCGCGGTCGCGTTCAACCCCACAGGCTTATCGAATCCGCCATCGGCTGCGGAGTTGGCGGGGAAGATGATGCGGTATCCCGAGGGGCCTTCGAAGAAGCCGGACTGGCCTGCGCCGGGTACAGAGAAGCGGATATCGCTCCCGGTGTCCAGGGTCCACCCGGAACCTGGGATCCCGGCGCTGGCGGGGTTGATGGTGTCCTCGCGGCTGTTGTACCAGCGCCCGATCGACAGGTTCATGTCGGCTACGCCGGGGACCTGCACGTCGGCCGCCTGGATCATCAGGTTGCCGGTGGCCACATTGACGTGCATCTGGGTGCGGTCAGTCAATTGCTCGGTATTCAGGGTGTAGTACCCCAGGTTGCCCAGCAGCGGCTCGCTCCAGGACACAAGCAGGTAGGGCCGGTTCGTGCTCAGCCCTTCGGAAGAGGTGAACTCCCGGTACCCGTTCGTGGACGTCTCCGAGCTAACCACAGCCAACCCGTGGTTGGTGATGTCGCCGGAAGCCCATCCGCTCACCAGATCGTCAACTCCGATGCTGGCCCAGTCGGGGACACAACCCAGTCCACCAGCGGCGAAGTCCACGGATCCGGCTTTGGCGGTCTCGAGAGCTGGGCCGGGCCAAGACACGGTGGCCTGATCCCAGGCTTGCGTCGCGGCGTAGACCGCCACTTCTGAGGGAGTGCAGGTCAGGGACCTCTCGTTGAACAGGCGCAGTTGAGCGTCGTCGATGCTCTTGCCACTAAGGAAAGACAAATCAAACTTCATCAGTGCCCGAGCCTTGCTGCCGCCCAAGGCCAGGCCAGTGCGCAGGTCGGGGTACCCGGAGAAGTTGGCCTGAGCGTCCGACCGCACGTGGGTGTCATGCAGGCCCGTGGTCAGGTTGACTGTGGGGTCGACTGCGACCGGGAATGCCCGGTCCGGCTCGTTCAACCAGTCCTGATCGATCTCCACGCGCAGGACCCGCTGGGTGCCCTCACCGGCCAAGGACAGCTCGACGCCGTCGGAGAAGACACCGTTAGCGTCCTCCATGAACCCGGCCGGAATGGAAGCGACCACTTCATCATCGCCGTCGATGAAGTGGACGCCGCCACCAGCCTCGATGGCTTCGACCCCATCCAGGGTCAACGCAAACTCGTACGCGGTCGGGGCGTCCGGCCCGGCCAAGATCATGTCTTCCTTCACGCCAGTCGGGACGGCCTCAACCAACACCTGCACGTCATCGGCAACGTCGTAGGTGACCGTGGATCCTTCGACCTCACCTTCGACCGGAACGTCCTGCCCGCGCGCTTGCCCGTCGCCGATCGTAGAGAGGCCCCAAGAGATCGACCCGGCATCCTCACCGAGGTCAACGTGCACCAACGACTCATCCCCGGAGGACTGCGCAATCGACATCTCGACATCGGTCGCGGTCGGGGCCACCCGACCAGAGTCAGCCGGTGCGAGGTCGGTGTTGATCTCGACCCACTCGGTGGGCTCCTCGGTGTCCCCGTCAGCGGCGGGGAAATGAACCGGGCTCCCGTACAACCGGGTCTCGAACGTGCCAGCCTCCTCACCGACGAACGTCTTGGACGAGGCTGTCCGCTCTGTGAGCACCTCATCGCCTGTCTGCAGGCCAGTACCGGGAAGGTCTTGGGCCACAGCCTTCCGCGGTTCCAGCGGGGCGTCAACCTCAGGCTCCTCCGCCTCGGCATACGGGCCCGCCCGCTCCTCAAGCGGCGTCTGCGCCCCAGAAGTCGTGACGATCGGCTCAGCACCCGCCGGCACCGCGACCACCCCCACCAAAACCCCCGAGACCACACCTGCAAGACCACGCGCCCAAACGTTCACAAGAACCCCTAAAGTCCCAGCATGCGCCACCCTGCATGGCGCTGCGATAAACGTATAGCGTGCGTCGCCGTTGTTGTCACGTTATGTAGGTCACGTTTTCGTTACCATCGACCCTCTGGACTTTTACCTTCCGAAGGTATATAGGTTTCCTGTATAGATCCACGTGCTGGCGCGCACTGTCGGCGGCTAGGAAAAGTCAGAGCGGGAGTATCTAGTCGAACATTCCGGCGGGGGCTTGCCCTTCTTGGATGAACGGTGGTAGCGGCCGTGTGGTGTGGCCGCGCTCAACGCCGCACCCCTTGAACGGGCCGTGTTCGTCGAGCAGCACGCTCATGTGATGGTCCGCGTGGTCGCGGAGCCAGATGGACATACCGGTGGCTGCGTCGAGGCGTAGGTGTTCCCAACTGCGCCAGAGCGCTTCGAGTCGCACGATCGCTTCGGGATGTTCCCACCATTGGGGGCACCACGTGCGTCCCTGACCAAGCGGTCTCCGGTAGACCTGGAGAAGCCACTCGGAGACGAAGCGCGGAAGGTCGGGGTAGAACAACTCCGGCTCGTCCTTGGGCTGGTCTTGCGTGGTGTCGTCCTTCGGTGCCGGTGCCGGTGCCGGTGCCGGTGTTGGCTCGTCGGCCCATTCGTCCTCAGCTGACATTGTGGTCCCACCGTCCTGCTTCTCGGGTGGCGGTGTCCATACCACCGGTGAGGGTGTCGAGGGTGCGTTCGGCCTGCGGGTCGTGCGTGGCGATGGAGGACTTGATCTGTTCGGCGTGGGGCCCGTTCATCCAAGGAACGGTCTGTACGAGCGTGGCCCGGGCGCCCGAGGCGAGGACCACGGCACGGCCACGGGGCATTGCCTGGAGGTCCGCGACGTCGAGGATGCGCTCACGTTGGAACTGGGTGGAGACCTGACGCCCGCTCTTGCCGTGGCTCACGGTCCGGTTAGGCCGTTCGTACTCTCCGATCAGCTCGGACAGGTCCCGCAGGAACTCGGTCTCGCGGGCACCGCCGCCGTAGACGGCGACGTTTGCGGCCGACCACAGTTTGCGCATCCCTTCCTTGCCCCAGACCTCCACCCCTTGGGACCAGGACTGCAGGATCGTGGAGATGGTGATTCCTCGGGAGCCGTAGTGGCTGTACAGGTCGGGTAGGTCCCGCCACTTGCACACGTTGGCGGCCTCGTCGAGGACCGCGACCATCGGTACCGCCAACCGGCCGCCCGGTTGGGTGCGTGCGTAGGCTTCTGCGGCTTCGGTGACGGCGACCGTCATCGCGGTCACCAACGGGCCGGCGGAGCCGCCGCCCTCTTTCGACAGGGCGTACAGCGTCCCGGATGAGCGCACGAACAGGGCAGGGTCGAACTCGGCCACCTCGTGGCGGCGCGTCGCCGGCGGTGGGCTCACCCACGCCATGGCCTGCCGGTTCACCATGAACCCGCACATCTTCAGGGCCGTGCCGTACACACCGGCACGTTGCTTCTCTGGGGTGTTGATCGTCGCTTGCACCGACGTGGCCAGCAGCGGGTAGTCCTTCTCGCGCAGGATCTGCGCGGCCTCGTCATCGGTGGGGTGCGTCAGCCAGTGGTGCACGTCGGTGAGCGGGCGATTGTCCTCGGCGGCGGCCAGGAGCAGGCCGGTGAGCAGGTCCAGACCGGCGGTGTCGAAGTAGGCGTCCCCGCGAGAGTCGGGGTCCTTGGAGAACGCGGCGAAGCTGCGGGCCATCTTCGTGGCTTGGACCTCGTCGGTGACGTAGGTCAGCGGGTTCCACCACCAGGTCTGCGGCTCGTCAACGATCTGCTGGGGGTCGAAGACCCACACCTTCCCGTGCTCGGCCCGCGGCCCGCGGGTGGCGTCGGTCAGGTCCCGCTTGTTCGAGGTCGCCACGACTGGGCCCGGTGCGGCCATGATCGCCGGGATGGCCCGCGAGGTCGTCTTGCCCGTGCGTGGTCCCCAAATATCGAGGGTCACGTCCTCCCAGGTGGAGAACAGAGGTTGCCCGTTCAGGGTTGTGGCGACCGGTAGGCCGGGGGCGCTCTTGTTCTCAGCGACGCCGAGGCGCTTCGCGGTGCTCATCGCGTTCTGCCGGGACAACGCTGAGATGTCGCGGCCCCGCCCCATGTGGGCACCTGCTGCGTCGACGCGGCTACGCCGGCCACCCTTGCGGGCGCGCAGCACCACAATCAACGCCAGCAATACCAGTAACACCAGGGCTATGCCTCCGGCGACGATCGTCGACTCCGGCTGCAGCCAGGTGCTGGCGGGGACGCCCACCCCGAACGCGGACAGAATCCGCTCGATCGGGTTCCCCTCGGGCAGATCGACGCCAGCCCACCGGGAGCCGAGCGTGACCGAGACCCACACCAACCCGCCACCGCCCAACGCGAGGCCCACGAAGATCCAGGGCAGCAGCTGCTCACCGCTCATCCCGCTGCCGCTGGACCTGTTCGTCGCGCTCATGAGAACTCCTGTTCCTCGGGGTCCACGTTCAGTGAGTCCTCGAGCCGGTCGGCCGCCGCAGGGTCGCGGTGCCACATGCGGTTGGTGTCGTTGACCTCCCGCTCGCACCGAGTCAGTTGGGTGCGGAACGGTATGCCTGGACGCTCACCGACTTTGATCAAGAACTTGCCTCGTCCGGGTGGCTCGGATTCCCGGCCCTCGGTCGAGGACCATCCAGGAGGGGTGCTCCAGGAAGCCAGCATGTCGGCCTCGGCATCGGAGTAGCGCACGATCTGTCCCAGGTCGGGGATCTCTTTGCTCGGTAGCCCACCGGTCACGACGATGCCGGCGCGCTCGATGAAGCCCTTGGCTTTGGCTCGATCCTCAGCTCTAGGCAGGGAGTCCAGGTCGGCGAAGGTGTGGGAGATCATCGACATCCCCACCCCCACAGCCCGGTTGAGCCGCGTCAGCTGGTCGACGCGATCAACCATCCCGGCGCCAGCGCGTAGCGCCCGCCACAGTTCGTCCAGCACCACGAAGTAGTAACGGCGCGGCCCCAGGCCGGCGTCTGCGAGGACGTTCGAGACATGGACGCTGGCGAACCCGGTAGACCAGCACGCCATGAGCGCGGCCGCCTGCAGGTCGTGGTCGTTGTCACCGATCGCGGACACATCGAATGCGACGGGCCGATCCAGACGCATCGGGGTCGTGGTCTGCCCGGAGAAGAACTCTCCGAGGCGACCCGTCAGCAACGCCTGGAGGCTGCGCTGCAAGCCGCTGGTCGCCTCCTGGTATCGGTCGATGGACCCGCGGTCGAGGACGACCTCGCGGATGGTTTCGGGAGCGTCCTCGATGATCTGGTAGACGTCTTTGAGCTCTGGTGCCCGACCCGAAGTGGCGAGGCGCTCGTCCAACACCCGCAGGGCCCGGTCCAGCACGGCGGTCTCGGTATCGGTCGGCTCGGAGCGGCGACTGATCGTCAACAGTGCGGTCATCATCACCACCCGGCGGCGGTGCGCATCGGCCAGTACTGACTCCCGGGCCTCCCCGGTCAGCTGGCGCGCAGCGTCTGTGGCATCGCCTGGGTCGAGGATGTTCAGCCTGGCTCCTTGCCCGGGCGCGATGACCTGGCCACCGATCGCCCGGATGAGCTGGACGTAATCCGGGCGTAGGTCCCCCAGGATCAACGGCAGCACGCCGTAGCCGGCCAGCCCTAGGCAGATTCGCCGCGTCAGCGACGACTTACCTAGTCCAGGCAGGCCGAGGGTGAACATCGACGGGTTGCTGATGAGGTTCGCGCGCATGAACCACGAGATGGGGTCCATACACACGGTCGCCCCAGTGGCCAGGTGCCGTCCCACCGGGACGCCGGTCATCGGGGCGCCAGCGCCGGCCGCGAACGGCCATAGGCCGCACGCCTGCACCGTCGTGGCCCGGAACTCAGGTGGTGGCTGCAACCAGCCCGGTTGTCCGCCACCGTCAACGGCCCATCCGCGCAGTCCCGCACGCGCGGGACCGGAGGCCTTCGAGCTTCCTCTCGACCGGCTCACAGCATCCCCCGCACGTCGCTGGGCACCCTCGTGTGCTTGTCCAGCAGCAACCCGAGCGGTAGCGCCGCTGCGAAGGCGGAGTCTTGCGCCCCGTACACCGGGCGCAGTTGCACCCGAGACGACGCAGAAATGCTTTCGACCACCGCGGCCGCGTCCGCCATCCCCTCATCGTGCGGGACGGTCGCGGTCACCAACAGGCTTACGTTCACCAACCCCGCGCCGCGCGCTTCCTCCGTCGCAGTCTGCTCAGCCGCACGCTGCAGCGTCTTGACTCGTGCCGAGGCCCGGCTGGCGCTCGTCACCCGGAACGCTGCGCGGTCACGGTCGGACTCGACCACGCGGGCTGCGCGGCCCGGCTCATAGGGTCGGTAGTGCATGGTCACCCGCTTGCGGGTGACCTCACTGATCGGGGCCAACAAGGGGTACAGCACGTCGCTGTAGACCTCGCCTCGCGGAGGCAGCGTCATCTCCCAGGTGCGGGAGCGGCCCGAGTCATGGACAAGTGAGTCGTAGGCAGCAGCGGTGGTGACCGGTCCGCAGTCGTCCCACGACAGTTCGGGCACCTGTCCGTCGGCAGCTGCGCGCTCGAGGATGCCTGCAGCGGCGGGGTCGTAGGCGACGCGGACCAGCTCGCAGATTTCCTGAGCCGTCATCGGGACCGCCACACCAGCACCGGTGCCAGACAGTCCCGCGCGCAGAGACGGCAACCGTGAGGCTAGTTCCCGGGCGACCGCGTCAGCGTCGCGTCGACGTCGACCATCGCCCTTGTAGGTCAGCGCGACGTACCCCTTCACCGAGGCTGAGCCTTCTGGGTAGGTATCCATGACCTCCCCGAACATCTCGACCGCCAGAGCCGGTGCGTCCTCCTGGAGGTTCGTTCCTACTTCTCGGCGCAACCGCGACCCGGAGTCCGGGGCCGTCTCGATCGTCACCGTGGCGGCCTCCAAGCCTGGCTCGTGGCCTAGCGCGGCGAGCCACCCTCCCCACTGGGCCACCCGCTGGTTGATGTGCTCCTGGTCGACAAGGCTCATGCCGTCCGGCTCGCAGGCCATGATGATCGTGAAGCTGCGTGTCGCAGGAATGTGCACCATCCCGAACGGCAGCCCAAACGAGTCCCGGTGCTCGCTCAGCTCAGACTGCGCCAGCAGACCCGGCAGCGTGTGTCGCCCGTAGGGCACCCGAGACAGTGGGCCTGTGCGGGCCACCGCGCGACCGCGCATCCTCGCGAAGGCGTATCCGGCACCAGCGCCTACGTGGTGGAGCACCGTGCGGTAGTGCTTGTCGCGGATCGCCAGTAGACCCAGCAGGATCCCAATGAACAGAATCCACACCAGAGCGCCTTGCCACCCGAGAGGTGACAGGAACAGCACGATCATCACGACCGGGCCGAGCACGAGCAGCAGCGTCCCCAACGTCGAGAAGTTGCCGAGGCCCCCCTTGTCAGGTCGCCGCCAGTTGCCGTACGTCGGCGGGCGCTTGTCCGCCTCAGTTGCTACCACGCGGACCACCTTCCTCACTGTCTAGTTCTTCGCGGGCTTCGTCGAACGCGCGTCGCCCAGCGGCCGCCCCACGTCCCGCCCGCTTGGCAGTGTCGCTCGGCGCGCGAGCCGCGGGTGATCCTTGCGGGCCACCAGTTGCGGCCTGTTCCCCGCTAGGCGCCGGTGATCCCGCCCCAGCGCCAGCGGCGCGCTGACGAGCTGGACCGTGCTGGCCGCCTGAGGGAACAGACCCTCCGCCCTGCCCGGACGCGGACTGCCCCCCGTCCGGGGAACCACTGTCCTGACTGCTGCCGGCGGCCTGAGAAACGCTGCTCGCGCCAGAGGCGCTACTGCTACTAAAGCCTGACGTCCCCCCGCCGGTGCCACCGACCGTAGGACCGGAATCCCCGCCGGCAGGCCCGCCCGCTGATGGAGCCGACCCACCCGCTGAGGGCTGGCCGCCAGGGCCCGAGTCTCCACCGGCCGGCGCGACGCCCGCGCCGCTGTCCTGCCCGCCCGAAGTGCCGCCTCCACCCGGACCACCTGCCGGTCCCGGCTTGCTGCCGCCCGGTCCACCACGACCGGACCCACCACCCGAGGCGGACCCACCACCGGAGATAGACCCAGCGCCAGCGCTACCCGCGCCCGGTGCCCTGGAGGCACTACCAGAGGCTGCGCCAGCGCCCCCCGCCGACGCTGCCCCTGCACCACCGGTCATCGCCACAGCACCAGTGGCCACGGCCGCGCCCGCCCCGGCGGCGACCAAACCGCCTGCGCCACCGCCGGAGGCGACCGCCGAGGTGGCCGGCACGATCAGTCGCAGCAACGCGGGAAGCATGAACAACGCACAGATGAAGATGGCAATGGCAGTGACCGCAGCCAGCAGCGACGCGTCCGACTGTGACAGCCGGAACGCGACTGCGTAGATCACCGCGGCCGCGGGCTTGTAGAGGATCAACGCTAACAACCAGGCCGTGTACTTTCCGAGCATCTGCTTGCCTACCTGGGTACCGGCCGCCGCCGCCGCGACGGGCAACATCGCCACCATGACGACGAGCAACGCACCGCGCACGACGAGCAAGATCACCTGCAGGAGAAACACCAGGACCGCGACGAGCAGCAGGAGAATGGCCATCACCCAGCCGAGAGCCTGCTCCTCCAGCCAGAACTCGCTCCCCTCGTTGAGGAACAGCACGCGCGTGATCCCCTCACCGATACCCCCGTCCTCCGTGGCCCGGTTGAGGATGTACACCGAGAACTCATCGCCCGCAGACAGCAGCAGCGCCACGACCGCCGTACCGGAAGCCGTGATGAGCACGAACGTGATCAGCGACTGGAGGACGTCTTTCAGGTGACGCCCCTCCTGCGTCCACATGATGCGGATGCCCGCCACGATCAGGCCGAGCACCACGAACGCCAGGGACCACCACCGCAGTTCCTGCGCAAAGAACACGAACACATCCGCCGGCTGAAACCTCGGGTCTGTGCATTCACCCGTGATCGGGTCGCATACACCGCCCCCGACCCACTCCCCCAGCTGAGGAACCAGCGGGAAATTCACCCATGCAGTGGCGATGTCCCCTGCAAGGTTCCCCGCGGCCTCGAACAGCAGACTCGTGAAGCGCTCGAGCTGCGCGTCAAACCAGTTGCTAGCCGCATCCCCCATGCACTCTCTGCTCAGGCACATAGGCCCAGCCCCCTGTCACTCTTCGCGGTCTACGGCAGGACCCCAGGCCACGAACCCGGCAGGGAGCTCTGAGACCGGTTCGATGTCGGTCAACGTCCATACCGTCCAGGTGTCCCCGGTCCAGCGGACCGTCACAACGTCAAGACTCGTCATCGTGCCGGTGTTGTCCGATATCGCGTGGACCAGTGCGACTTCGGCCTGGTCATCCGCGTAGGAGTAGAAGCGATACCCCAAGGGGGAGAACGGACCGTAGGCCTCTGGGCTGTCAAACCCCGTTCGGCTGTACTCCATCAACTCCTCGTACCGGGGACCGCTCTCGTCGGCAAGAGCTTCGAAGACCTCCACAGGGTCATTGGACGAGGTTCGGTACTGAGCCAAGAAGTTGTAGGCGGCCAGTAGAGCACCGGTTGAAGTCTGGGCGTAGCAGGAGAGCAGCGCCTCCCGCTGCTCAGGGCCGTCGCGCTCACTTAGCGCCGCGGGGACTTCGCCGGTCGGTAACCATTCGACGTCCGGGGGCACTGTGAGAGCAGCCTGTGGGTCCGACCCTTCAGGTGCTTCACACCCGGTTTCGCCGTCCGCTTCGGGGGCCGCTGTCCCCTCTGCGGTCCCTGTTGATGCCGTTCCGGTCTCCTGGTCAACATCGGGCGGCTCCGGCGCGGCGTTAGTGCTCGTCTCGGAGGGTTCGGTGTCAGAACCTCCACCCCGCGTGAAGCCGAATGTCACAACGAGGCCGACCAGCAGGACGACCATGACGAAGGCAGCGGCCACGAGAAACCCGGGCTTGGCGTACCAGGGGCGGGAATCGTCCAGCTCATCTCTGCGCGGCATGTTTCGCTCCTCGATCAGCTAGGCGCGTCAGGAGAACATGGCCACGAGGCCACCGGCAGAGGCGACGACGATGCAGCCGGCCATGACCCATCCGAGACGGCCGGCGCTCTCGCCGCCACCGCCCATGCGTCCCGAGTTCTGGAGCATCATCATCATTCCGGTGATGATGAAGCCCACCACCCCCATCGCCAGGGCGATCCACGCGAGCCAGTTCAGCACCATGAGCAAGCCGTCCGCGCCGGGAGGTGCCTCAGGGGACGGGTTGGGAACGCCAGCCTGCAGCGCCGCGGAGACGGTCATAAGAGTGTTCATGCTGGTTCAGCCTTTCTCAGTGATGAGCTGTTGGATGGACCGCACCACCCGGGCGCTTGGCCCGGTCGGGACGGACGGTGAGGGTTCGGGTTCTAGCCGAAGCCTGGGCACCCACGGGACTGTCCAGGTACGCGGTAATCCCCCCGACAAGTGCTGGATCAGGTGCCGAATCTGCGTCGGCAACTTGCCCCCAGCGTCAGCGATCAGCACCAGCCCGAGCAGCTGCACCTGCACATCTCCCGAAGCCCACTGACGTGCAGCCCGTCGTGCTGACTCGATGCCGGTCGCGGTGGTGCGTGCCACCAGCACGACCACAGGCTTTCCTTGCGGGCACGAGGGCCACGAACGTTCCGTCGCCCGCCCGCCCAGCCACGCCGCGAGAGTCGACTCTCCGGCGCCGCCGTGGGTGCCCACTACGCAGACGCGCTCCAGGCTCGGCACCTCCACCACACGCAAGCGGTCTGCCTGATCTACAGGTGGAATCCCTGGGATCGGCTGACCCACACCTCGCAGAACGTCAGGCTCGTCCCCTGTTTGAACTGGCGCACTAGCGGCTACCGGAACATCCGTTGTGTCCAGCCATGGGTTGCTCATATCGACCCCCTTCCGCCCAACCGGCTCCCCAAGGTTCATGGGTACCACACGCCTACGACGCTAAGCGATGTGTCCAAGTACGTCAAATCTTATCTTGTCAGACAAATCATGACATATCCGCCTCAGATGCGATACGGTGCTATCCGTGTTGGCCTGGCAATCTGTGGACATGAGCCACTTGATCGATGCCCTGGTGGATGGCCAGCCCGAGCGGATGAGCGCACGCCAGGTAGGAGAGGTTCTAGGGGTGAGTGAACGAACGGTCCTGCGGTGGCTGCAGGCAGGAGACTTTCCGGGCATCCGGCTACCTGGTGGCGGGTGGATGATCCTGCGCGAGGAGCTCCGCGCATGGTTGCACTCCGCGCACAACATGCGGGGGAAGGATGGTCACCAGGAGGACGCGCGGGAGTAGCCCGACTGCGCAGGCACCATGAACCGAGGGGGATTCAGCAGACTTGCGGCGATCGGCCTTGCGCTGAGCGTTGCGGCCTGTGGCGCGCCCGAGGACGTCTACAACCCCCAGCCCGACCCCGGACCGCTTCCCGGCGGTGCGGAGTGGCCCCTGGACCACGACAAGGTGCCGGTGACCGAGTGGGCCGAACTCATCGACACCGCACACCAGGAGTGCGTGGGGGTCGACGGCCCACTTCTCGCGGCCCAGCTCGACGCCGAGTCGGGGTGGGACCCCGACGCCGTGTCCAACGCTGGCGCGCAGGGACTGGCGCAGTTCATGCCGGCCACGTGGGCCCAGTACGGCCGCGACGGGGACGGCGATGGTCAGGCTGACCCGTTCACCCCCGCTGACGCGATCGTCTCCCAGGCCGGGTTCATGTGCGCACTGCAAGACCTGGTGCGCACCTGGGAGGACGACGGATCGTTGCCTCCCGGACAGACGATGACCCTCACCCTGGCGTCCTATAACGCCGGTCCCGGCGCCGTCCTGGAGTACGGGGGCGTCCCGCCCTACCGAGAGACCCAGCAGTACATCCCGAAGATTCTCGACCTGCGGGTGGAGTACGCGGCCAGCACCGCCGGCGGTGGCCAACCACCTCTCGACGGGTACACCCCGGCCCCCACGTCCTGCCCCAGCCAAAGCAACCCGCTCGAGCGCGGCTTGCAAGCCCCTGCTCTGCGCGGGCTGCGCTGCACCGAGACAGTCTTCTCGAACATCCTCATCACCAGCGGGTGGCGTGCCAGAGGCAGCAGTCCCGGCTCAGACCACCCGCTCGGCCTCGCGGTCGACAGCGCCGCCAGCACACCCTGGAACACCCCCGAGGGGGCCAAACAGAACTGGCAGCACGCGCACTGGACGCAGGTCAACGCTCAACGGCTGGGCGTGCGCTACATCATCTTCTACAACTACATCTGGAACCCCGACGCGATCGACGCCTGGGTGCCCTATGACCACGACAGTGGTGTGGTCAACCCCAGCCTGGACCACCAGGACCACGTCCACGTGTCCTACCGCGCCCAGGGCGGAGACCCTGACGCACCGCTCATCCCGCACAAGCCTCGCCAGGGAACGCATCCCCGCGGCCTCTGGCTCGACCCCGAGGAGGCCCTGCCATGACCCCCGCTCGACTCGCTCTCGCCCTGACGGCGAGCCTCGTCCTGGTCGGATGCAGCGGCGACAACACCACCGACTCCCCGACCACACCCGCCGAGGCCAGCCAACAGGCGCCCAGCGATCCGGCGATCGGCACAGCCGCGCCACCCCTGGACGTGTCCACCTGGACACCGGAGCCGGCCCCTACCGGCCAAGACGGACAACCCCGCGGCCTCGACCTCGACCCGGCGCAGGTCGACCAGGAGGACCCCATCGCCGTCGCCAACGCCTTCGCAGCGACCATCCTCACCTCAGACGCGTCCATCGACCTCTCCCCCGTTGACGCCGACCGTCGCGCCGCACGCTGGGCCACCGACGAGTACGCCGCCACCCTCACCGAACCACGGCCGGGCAGTGGTGGTGCCGACTGGCTCGAGCTGGAGCGAGACAGCGGATACCTGTCCGCGGAGCTCTCCGAGCACCCCGCCGTCGAGGCGGGCTTGCTCGACGTCGACGGGCTCGTGACCGAGGTCCCGATCCTGGCCACCGTCACCGCACACGACGCTGACCTACCACCGCGGGACACGTCCGTGCTGGTCACCCTCATCCGCGCCGACACCGATCAACCGTGGCAAGTCACCGACTGGTACGACGACGACGCCCAAGGAGGCACACCATGACCGCCTACAACACAGCACAGTGGCCCATCACGACGGTCACCATCACCGGAGACCAGAGCGAAGACAGCTCCCCTGCGGTCGTGCGCATCGACCGCATGGGCACCGTCCACACCCTCGAGGCGGACAGCACCCTCCAGGCACGCGCCCAGGCGCGCAGCTGGATCGCGGAGAACGTGGCCGCCCCCATGGATCGCGCCGCGAAGGTCACCATCGATGACCCAGAAGGGCTCTGGCACGTCACCATCGACCCCGCCGGTCGCGTCACCGCCTCTGACCACGGCACCGACCGACCCAAGACCCACCCCGCCAAGGAGGCGTCAACCCCCGCTGCCGCACCAGAACCTCCGGTGACGCTCCCACCGGCACCGTCATCGGCGGCGTTTGATCTTCACCAGACCGACACCCCTGCGCCTTCATCAGCGCCACCGCCGGAGCCGCAAAGCAGGCGCGAGGCCCGCGAGCAGATCCACGAGCGTCCCTCGTTCATCACCGCGGGCCGCGCAGTCCAGCCCGCGCAGCACGGCTGGCGAGGCACGCTCAACGGGCTCGGGCTGCGCCTCGCCCCCGGGCCCGATGAACTGGCCATGCGCCGAGACGTCGAAGCCGTGTCCCAACACTGGGGCGGACCGCGCACCATCGCCGTTGTCAACGGCAAAGGCAGCGCCGCAAAGACGCCCACCACAGCTTGCCTAGCAGCGGTGTTCGCCCGACACAGCGGCGCCGGCGTCCTGGCGTGGGACAACAACGAGACCCGCGGCTCACTGGCCTGGCGCACCGAAGCCTCAGCGCACAAAGCGACCGTCCTGGACCTGCTTCCCCACGTAGACAAACTCATGTCCAACCACGCCCAGCACGCCGAGATGGCGCACTACGTGCACCACCAGCCAGCCGACAAGTACGACGTCCTCTGGTCAGATCAGTCCGTCGAAGGCGACCACATCGTCACCGCCGAAGAAGTCGACCTGGTGCACCAGGTCGCCGCCCGGTACTACCGGATGGTCGTCATGGACTCCGGCAACTCTGAGCGCGCCCCCAACTGGCGCGCCATGGTCGAACACGCCGACCGACTCGTGGTGCCCTGCACCAACGTCGAAGACACCGCCGAGGCGGGCGCCCGCCTCATCGAAGCTCTCGCAGCGCGCGACGAACGCTCCGCCGCTCTCGCCCGCAACGCGATCGTCCTCGTCTCCCAGCGCACCGCAGGACACGATCCCAACCTGGAGCGCATCGTCAAGGGATTCCGAGAGATGGGCCTGTCCGTGGTCACCGTCCCCTACGACCCCGCGCTGCAAACCGGCGTCATCCGCCACGACGCGTTACGTCCCGCAACGCAGCGCGCGTGGCTACACGCGGCGGCCGAGGTGGCCCGGGGGCTTCCTTCATGATGTGCGCCGGCTGCCGGGACAACCCCGGCCACACCGAGGAGGACTGTGATGACGCGGCGCATCCTGCCCGCTCCTACAAGTCTTGCCCCTGTCAACATCACCCGTCCCCTGAACCACAGAGGTGACGGCGTGTCGCGGCTCCGTTGTGCTTTCGCTATCAGTAGCGTTCCGCGCATGACCTCCCGACGACGTCCTCGTGGCACGGCGAAGAACACGCACGGGCTCTTCGCTCGGGTCGACCCTGCCGCCGCGCAGCTGGTCGCTGAGTGCGCCGAGCGACTCGGCGTCAGCAACTCCGAGTTCGTGGAGGCCGCTCTCCTGCAGGTAGGTCACACCCTCGACAGCGAGGGCGTCCCCACCTGGTGGACCAAGCAGAACCGGCAGTGCGAGGAGCTTCCTCTGACCGGATGACGCGATCCGGGCAAGGCCCGGACATGACTCGACCCCCTGCGCCAACAGGGGGTCTGGAGTCGAAGTGAAGCCGAGTTAGCAGCTCGGCCCCGATATACGCCCTCGCATGAGAAGTGAGGAGGCGGCTTTGTGCTGCCCACTTTAGCGCACCCCTCACCGGCGCGCCAGCATCCCAGCGACGCCGAGTTGCGCGCGGCCCGCGCCTACGCCCGCGCCGCGCTGCGCGGACTGGACCAGCAACGCGCGATCCTGCCCGATGACGCACCCCTCGTCCGGGCAGCCTCCCGCGCACCCCGAGGACACGCGATCCTGCCGCGCTGGCACCAAGAAGACCGCGGCTGGGCCAACCGCCACCGCGGCCACCACCAACCAGCACCCGAAGGTGCATATGCCCGTATCCCCGTCTGGCACGGCCGGGTGCACTGGCTGGGGATCGTGATCCCCTTCGCCTTGGCCGACGACGATTACCGGCGCGCCCGAGGGCGCACACGCCACAGGCCCCGGATCGACATCGACACCTTCAAGCTCTGGGCAGAGATCGAGTCCAACTACGTCCAGCACCGACGCACCGGCCGCCGCCTCGTCGTCCGCCCCTCGACCGTCGCCCAGGTCATGGGCGTCTCCGAGCGCACCGTCCAGCGCTGCCGCGCCTACGCCCGACGACTAGGCCTCCTCGTTGACGTCTCACCCGGTCGAATGCTCACCGCTGACGAGTCCTTGGCCTGCCGCCGTCGAGGATCCCGACAGCGCGGGTTATCCACAGAATCTGCTCTCAGCATCCCCCGCCGGCTCCGACTTCCTGTGGACCGTGTCACCCCTACCAGTGGTAGGGCGAGGCATCCTCTTAACCTCACCTTGGATAGTCCTACCGACAGCGCCGCAAGCGGCGCTGCGATGAAGGAAGCCGCTTCGCGGCCGCTCCCACCAAGGCGGCGGCGCCCAGCCCCGGTCGTGCACCTCGCTCGATCGGTCCAGGACCGTATCCCGTGGCTCCAGCACGAGAAAATCGCGTCCCTGGTGCCCTCTCTGCACCGTTTCGCGACCGGGGAACGGCCCTGGACAGCCCAAGACCTCATCGACGGCATCGACACCATCACCGTCCGCTGCGGCTACACGGCCGTCCGGACCGAGCGCATCCGCACCCGCCCCGCCGCCGTCCTCGCATGGTTCCTGCGCCAGCTCGATCCCATCAACGACCACCCCCGAGCCGGATTCAACGACACCGCCGCCGGCGGCCGCGCCACCTGGCCCACCTGGTGCGGCCACTGCGACGAACACACCCGCCAACGCTGGGAACCCGCCGACGCCCTCGCCTACCGCTGCGCGGTCTGTCACCCCCTCAAATCTCAGAAGCAAGGTTGACCCCGTTGGGTGGACATCTTGACCGGCCGAGTGCGACTGGCAGGAAAGGCCCTTATGGGTGCCTTCGACCGTGGTGCGCTGAACGTGGTGTGGACAAGCGACATCACCTACCTGGCCACCGGACACGGGTGGCTGTACTTGTGCGCCGTCCGCGAGGGGCACTCCCGGCGCGTCATCGGCTACGCCTTCTCATCCAGCCTGCACACCGACGTCGTGGAGAGCGCGCTGCGCCGGGCGGTCACCTTCCGTGACGCTCCTACGGGCGGTGTGATCTTCCACGCGGACAGGGGCTGTCAATACACCTCGACCCAGCTTGCCAACGCCGCACAGGAGCTGGGTGTGCTGCTCTCGGTCGGGCGCACCGGTGTGTGCTGGGACAACGCCCAGATCGAAAGCTTCTGGTCGACGTTGAAGACCGAGTTCTACGACCGCCACTACTTCGCCACCCACGCCGAAGCGATCCACGCCGTCAGCTCCTGGATCGAGAACATCTACAACCGCCGCCGGCGCCACAGCGCCCTCGGCCAGATCCCTCCGGTAGCGTTCGAGCACCGGAGCACCACCGCGGCCCAAGAAGCCGCTTAGCCGATGTCCACCAGACGGGGTCAACCCCAGAAGTGCTAGGCAGTATCTCAGATGGTGGTTGGACTCGAAGACTTCTGCAGGAACAGGTTCGGGCTGTTGTAGGTGACGTTCATGATTCCCCAACCGACACTAACTCCAGTCAGCGACCCACCGTTGTTTCCTTCGTAGGTAAATGCCGCCTGCACAACTCCAGAACAATCGGACTTGTCATAGGTGACTGCAACAACTCCATTGTCAGCGTAGTTCGTGAAGTTGCTAACCGCGTCATCAATGTTCCATGTTGGCGAGTTTGTTCCTACACCACTTTCACGGAGGGTCCCACGATTGGTAGAGGTTCCGTCGTACGTGTAGGTAGCGCTACTGTGGCTGAGGAACTGCCCACATCCGCTGCTAAGCTGCAATGCCGCAATGTCAACCGGTGCGCCTTGGCCAACGAAGTCGTCACGCCAGTTCCAGTGACCGGATATGTCCGCTGTGGTACTCGCCGGATGGCTGGCGCTCACAATGGATACGACGAAGGCGTCTGTGGGAAAGTCCAGTGCACCCATCTCAGATGGGTCGTTCCGCATGTCTGCGTTCGCGGTACGTCCATCCGTGGGTCCGCTGGCGCTGGTCGAGATAGAGACATCGCCCCCCAAACTTACTACCAAAGATTCAAGGCCTTCAATATCTTGCGGATTTTCCAATCGATAATCAGCTATCGCATCGTGGAACTCTTCAGCGGTAATTCCCTCTCCGTCACTGTGTTCGCCACGAATACTCGCTGAAGCAGGTGCCGCCATGGCGGAAGCCACAAGCGCCATAGAGAAGGCCGTGGGCACGATTCGCTTGATTTGCACTATCCCAGTCCAATCTAGTTGGCTAAAGTGAATCCCCCTCGGAAAAGCGAGGATTCAATTCACGCTAACATAAGTTTTTTGGGGTTGCAAGGGCCTAGCTACTCTCTCTTCTCCTCGGGCAAGATCTTGCCGTCGCGGGTGGGCAAGGGGCGGTTGCCAGAGCTGAAAAACTCATGGAGAGCACTCAGGACGGCCTTGCGGATCACGTAGTGAGCTACATAGGCAACTACGCCTAGCACGACGATCGTGAACACTCCGCCAGTGAGCGGATCCATGCTGTCCTCCTTGATCTACTTACAACGAACTCGGTCCTGCGGGCTTGAGAGCGCGGTTTCCAGACTACGGGGCGTCAGAGCTGCGTGCAGAGAAGAGGATGGTTGGCCGACGACCTCAGGTGTCGGGGAGGCGGTTTGGTCGGCTGCTTAAGGCGATGCTGCCCCTGGCGGGCACCGGCGGTCGCCGCTGCGCGGCGGCAGAGGTTTCTTCTTCCCTCCTCCTCCGGGGCATTCCATCGTGCGGGCTCGCACCCGGCGCACAAGCCGGCTCCTACGTCGCCGGCCTCCCCTCCCCCGCAGCTGCTCGGCGCTGCGCTTATCTCCTCACACCTGCTCCAGGTCGGTACGCCCTACGGGTGGCTGCACCGGGCGCTCTAGCGCCCGCAGCTTCTTCCATTGCCCCGGAGGGGGCGGGAAATGGTCGACCGGCCACTAACCCAAGCAATGCTGGCAAACCAAGCAAGGAGCACACCATGTCGCAGAACAAGCCGTCCCCCGAAGCAGCCACCTACGTGACTCTGGACCCCGCCGCGCTCATCGTCGGCCAGAACGTCCGCGCCACGACCGCCGAGGACGTCCAGGCAGACGCCGCCTTCATCGCCTCGATCCGGGAGAACGGTGTCCTGGTGCCGATCACGGCCTACACCAACGAGGACGGCCAGCCCGTCGTCATCACCGGCCAGCGTCGCACCCTGGCAGCGCTGGTGACCGCGACGCAGGTGCCCACCGTGCTCTACCCGAACAAGCCCGAGAACATCGACGCGCTGCGTCAGCAGTGGGACGAGAACGAGCGGCGCGCTGAGATGAGCGAGGACGACCACGCCCGAGGGATCGAGCAGTTCAGCCTCCTCGGACTCACCGCCGAGCAGATCGCCCAGGCCACCGGCGAAGCGCCCGAGCGCGTGGAGGCGGCCCTGTCGGTGGTCGGCACCACGCAGCGCAGGACCATCGCCGAGCATGGTCTGACGATCCAGGAGGCGGCAGCCCTGGCGGAGTTCGAGGACGACGAGGAAGCCGTCGAAGAACTCATCACCGCCGCCCAGGAGGGACGGTTCGAGCACGCCGCCGCCCGAGTACGGTGGAGCAAGACCTACGAGCAGGTCTCCGAACAGGCCCGGGCCGAACAGGATGCCGCAGGCGTAGCCGTGGTCGAGTCGTACACCTACGACGGAAAGACCGTCAAGGTTTCCCGCCTCACCGACACCGAGGGCAACCCCCTCGACCCCGAAGCGCACGCCCAGTGCCCAGGACACGCCGTGAGCATCGACGTGCGGCGCGGTCAGGACGGCAGCGCCGTCGCCAACGTCGAGCCGTGGTGCATCGGATGGCGCAAGCACGGGCACACCGACCCCTACGCGGCGCGATCCGCGACCGGAGAAGGCCAGAAGATGACCGAGGAGCAGAAGCAAGAGCGCAAGGAACTCATCGCCAACAACAAGGCATGGGACGCCGCCGTGGAGGTCCGCCGCGAGTGGCTGGCCACGCTCGCCACCCGCAAGACCCCACCTGCCGGAGCCGAAGCGCTGATCGCTGCCTACATCACCGGCACCGGGTGCTACCCGCGCGACCCCCGTCGCGGCGACGTGGCCGCAGTACTCAACCAGCCCAAGATGCACCAGGAGGTCACTGCCACCCGCACCACTAAGGCGCGGATGACGATGCTGGCTCTGCTACAAGTTATCGGTCAGTGGGAGGTCGAGGCGTCCCGCGCCACCTGGCGAAACCCCAGCCAGTGGGACCAGCGGATCATGGCCGCGTTCATCGCCTGGGGCTACACCCCCGGCGACGTCGAGCAGAAGATCGCGCCCGTCAAGACGCGCAAGCCCAAAGCCTGACCCCATGGTGGCCCACCCCAGCGGGTGGGTCACCACCCCCTTGGGGGTGTGCTCGACGGAGCTCGCACCTCGGGCTGGCGCCCTAGCGGGGCGCGTCGCGCGGCGACGCGCACTCTCTGGTGGTGCCCTGGCGGGCACCGGCGGTCGCCGCTGCGCGGCGGCAGAGGTTTCTTCTTCCCTCCTCCTCCGGGGCATTCCATCGTGCGGGCTCGCACCCGGCGCACAAGCCGGCTCCTACGTCGCCGGCCTCCC
>NZ_JBJFZU010000021.1:0-1662 GCF_045032955.1 Serinicoccus shuyuelongi
GGAAAGCCGGGGGTGCGTCGTTGTTGGCGCTGGACGAGTCTCTGCCGCCCTCGCGGGCGGCTCGTCGACCATCGATCACTGGGGCCAAGCAGAAAGACCGCAGCGTGACGTTGACGCCAGGTGTGGGGTCAGTCAGCGAGGAGGTCGACCACGGCCAGAGCCTGCGGACGAAGCATCTCGAAGCCGAACCGGCCCTCCGTCCGCAGCTTCATGCGGTTGGTGTCGAACAGGTCGCCGGCCTGGGTCGCAGCCAGGGTGTGCGCGCCCTGCCGGATGAGCAGACCGGTCGTGCCCCAGTCACCGAGGATCGCAGTGCCCTGCGGGACGACCAGGGAGCTGACGGGGGAGACCCCACGGCCCAGGATGCGGTCGTAGGCACCGCTGTCCATGAGGAAGCCACCAGCGGTCCCGTCCTCGCGGAGCATGTCGAGCTCCTCGAGGTCGTTGGGGTTCATGGCCACGGCCGTGACCCGCTCGCCCTTGGACTCCAGGGTCGTCCGCGCCTTGCGCAGCGTGGTGAGCGTGTCCTGGGCGAAGGCGACCTGGGTGGTCCCGTCGACGGTGAGGATGCCCTCCCACTCCTCGCCCTGGCCGGTGCCGTTGACGATGAGGTTCTCGATGGCCTGGACGATGCCGTTGGCCATCTGCGTCTCCAGGACGTTCATCATGGAGGCGTGGTCCTCGGCGTACCGGATCGGGAAGGGCTCGGACAGGTGGGCGATGACTCGTGCCCGGTCCTCCACCTCCTCGAAGGAGTAGACGCTGGTGGGCTTGGTCGCGCCGTCAGCGACCGGACCGGCGTTGTTCGTCTTCAGCACCTGGCGCAGGTACGAGTACGTGTGCTCGTTCAGCTCCCGGCGGCCTACGAGGTCGAGGACCGACACCGGGTTGTCGGGCAACGTGACGACAGCCACTGCCGAGGGGGTCGTGACCTCACCGGTCAGCAGGGCCTTGACCCCATTGGCACCGGCACTCTCGCCGAGCTTGTCGGCGACGGACTTGGCCCAGATTCGGCCCGCGCCCTTGCTCGACGTGGCGGAGTTGTCCATGCCGAGGTTCTCGATGCGGTCGATGAGCGCCTTGGCGGACTTCTGCTTCTCGGTGGACTGACCGGCGTCGATCTTCTCCGTCAGCGATTCGACCTGTCGGTTGATCTCCTCCAGCTCGCTGACCTGGGAGTCGGACAGGTCGCCCGCTGCCCCCTTGATGAGGGCCAGGCCCTTGGCGACCAGTGCCTGTCGCTGTTCCTTGAGGTTCATGATGGTTCTCCGAAATCTCGCCCACAGTGGGCGCAGCAGTGATGAAAGGGGAACCGCAGCAACGGAGGCGGACCGGCATGACCGGCTGGCCTTCGACGTAGCTCGTCGCGGCATCCTCGCGGCTCGACGGACGGGCTGACTGCCCGTTGGCCTCGCACTGCCGAACTTCGGTCGGACTGGTCCTCGTCAACTTGGCCGTGAGGCTCCTCGTTGACTTGCCAGAGCGATCCGCTCGTCCGGTGGTCGGATAACCAGGACCCTAACGCGCTCTGGCGCTATTTCGGACCCCCAGGGCGCCCTCTCTGACACTTTCACGGGCTAGCCCATACCTGAGCAGGGGAAAGGCGCCCCGTGGCCAGAGGGGACCACGAGGCGCCTTTCGGGTATCCGTCGACATCACACG
>NZ_JBJFZU010000022.1:0-32499 GCF_045032955.1 Serinicoccus shuyuelongi
CTCTAGTTCTCCCCGTGTGCGCGTACGGGACTCTGAATTTCACTGGGTGGGGAATCACTACCGGAACTGAGTGGCGGAGACGAACCGTCGTTCGTGATTCCAGCGCCCCTACCCATCGGTCGTCGGTCGGTGGCCTTCACGGCTGATCTTCGTGAACTCGATCAGCTGCTCGACTGCCGGCGTGGACGTCGCACCTTGGGCGTTGGCGTAGTTCACGTCGGCCTCAATGGCTCGGCCAGCGACGACGAGGACAGCTCGCAGAGTGTTGAGGGCGGACGGAAGGTCACGGTCCTCGGCCATGGGCTTGAGCAGGGCGTCGATCAGGTCGTTGTCACCGGCTGCTTGAGCGAGGACGAGTCCTGCTGCCTCAGCAACGGCGTCCCGTGCCCGTCCGTCAATGTCCTGGTTGTCGGTCATCGGTCCATCTCCTCGGTGTAGGTCTCGGTGGTGCATTGCAGGCAGCGGAAGCCGAACTCAGTGGCGGTGACGAGGGTCGATGAGCACCAGCTGCATCGACGCTCGGGGGTGTCGTCGTGGGTCATGGGGATTGCTCCTGTCGATGGGTGTGGGTGGTGGACGTGGCCCGGTGAGGTCGGTGGCCGAGTCGTTGCCCGCGCCTGCGCCGGTCCCTGCGTGCCTTGCCCTTGGCGGTGGGGTATCCCCACGGGTAGGGCCGAGGTGGCGGAGGTGGGATGGGTGCTGCCTGGCGGGTGCTGCGCATCACGACTCCTTCTCGTACCTGTTCACGTCGATGCCGGCCCAGACCCCGCTCTTCGCTCGGAAGGCACGCCTCAGGGCATCGCAGGCATCCAGGACCCGACATCGGCTGAGGCACACGTCGAGGACCTGCTGTCGGTCTCGGCGATGGGTGCTCGTCCACTCGGGTCGCCCAGTGCACGGTGGTGCTTCGCCCGTCTCCTCGACTGCCTCGTGGAACTTGGCTTGGGCCTGGAGCTGGGCCGACGTCGGTCTGATCCGGGGGAAAGGCGCCGTCACGGCACGAGCCTGTCTTGAATTGAGGATTCGTCAATCATGAGAATTTCCTCTCGTGAATTAATGCATTGCAAGTGGCGAACTCATGAAGTTTGTACGCTTGTACGTGTACAAAGGCTGTGTGCAATTTGCTCCTCGCCTAGGAGTGCACATTTTCATTCATTTATCGAGGTCAGGGAACTATCGCGCTTTCGGCCAGGCGCGTGTCGAAGTTGCATTTCGAACCCTGGGGGCTTGTACATGTACAACGTGTACAAGCCCCCAGGCTTCACTTCGACGACCTGTACTGCACAACGCCCTCGTGCTCTCGCGTCTCCACGGCGCCTGCAGCCATGAGCGCGTCGATGCCCTCCTGGAACCACCGCTCACGGTCGCGATATGCGATCTTCTGGATGAGGGTCGTGGCGTTCGTCCACTCACCTTTGAAGAGGTCATCCAACCTCCGCAGCAGGTTCGCGCTGACCCGCTTCAAGGCCTTGTCCTCCTTGTACTCCTCCTTGGTCTCGTCCCGTTCAGCCTCACTAAGGGCCCTGCCTCGGTTGCTCTGCGACCTGCTGCTCTCCAACTCCAACTCGACAGATCTCCGCGTGGCGTTGGACTTAGCCATGACCACGCCGGCCAGGTCCCAGTCCTCCATGCCGACGGCGGCACGGCCAGCGAGGAACGCAAGCGCGGCAGAGACCTTCAGATGGGCCAGCAGAGCGTGGCCATCGAGGGCTTCGGTCTTGCCTCGATGCCTATCCACTGCTGCCTGCCTGATGATCTTCGCCACCTGCTCCGGGACAGGCAGGAGTCGTCGTCCCCTGTCCTCAACGAGCTTCGCCGTCCCCGGAGGTGACCACGGAGGTGGCGGAGGTTCAGCAGGTGGCTCGTCGGGTATGAGCGCGTCGCGAGCAGGCAGCCACAGGAATCTCTGCGGTGTCCCACCGTCACGCTCTTCCTTGCTGAGCAGAGCGGTGGCACGTTCGGGCTGGATGCCGACGATGAGGCCGAGCCGATAGGCATGCGGCTCGACGATGAGCCTGTTGTCGCTCTTGTAGGCGAAGCCGAGCTGGTCACCCATCCACGCGTCACGGATCGACGGCATGAGGGTGGACCCCTTGCGGCCAGCCTGCGCCCCGAGGTTGTCGACCTCCGACGCTCGGAACAGCGCCCGTTGCCGGACCGTGACGAGCCTGGATGGCTGTCCCTTCTCCTTCTTGACCTCAACGAACGACTGCGCCATGCCCTCGCCGGAACCCAACGGGAGGACATCGAGGCTGAACCTCCATGCGAAGGCCTCCTCGGCTGCGCCCTCCGCCGCCTGCTTGCCCGACCCGGATGCACCAACGACACCGATGTACAGGTTCAGGCTCGCGGACTTGCCCACGATCGGAGGGACGACGACCTCAGGTCCGACTCCGCAGACCACTCGGGCGAGGACGACCCCGAGGGTGGCCCAAGGGCTCGCCATCCGAGACCGGGCGAAGTCCTTGATGTGACGGAGTTCCGGTCTGCGGTCCCAGAAGAGGGAGTCCTCCGCTTCCTCGACGCTGGCGTCGTGCGTCTGCTTCGTGGCTGATGGATCAACGACCATCTCCGGTCCAGCCAGTGCAGCCGGGGTCTCCAGCTTCGTTGGCTTGCCGCAGTCGTCACCACGGCACGGCTCCGGCTCCCGGGGTGAAGCAGCGACGATCTCGAAGGCACCGTGGAGCATCCTCGTCCACTCGATCTCGACGTCACCGTCTCGGTCCTTGCCGACGGCCCGGACGTAGTCGTCGTGCATCGACTTCAGGGCCGACCCGACGCCCTCGTGACCCTGCTGCCCGAGATACAGAACGGACAGCATGAGGTCCCTGGTGGCGTCGTGCCGGGAGCCTTGAACCGAGAGCGCGCTCGTAAGCCGCTCGAGCTGGCCTAGAACGGCCCGGCAGGGCTCGCCCGGAGTAAGCCACCCCTGGGCGTCCGGGGGTGGCTCTACCCGCGCCGTAGCACCCGTGGCCATCTCTCCATCTGTCAGTCCTGCTACCCATGCCTGTGGCAACCAGGGCAGTGAACCGGGTCGTGGGTAGTCCAGGCCGGCCTTGCCCTGCGGGTCGACCCACAGGTAGTGCTTGCCGGTACTGGGATGGATGGATGGGGGAGCGACGGCGTAGCGGTGGCCGTGGTGGATCGTCTCGATGCCTGGCCCGATGGTGTTGGGCCACTTCAGCCCTTCGGGCACCTGGAAGAGACGGATGCCGGAGACGGTGTCCTCCGGGTAGCGGGCCGTCGTCCTCCACGTTGGCGGCAGCGGGCCGAAGCGAGACTCGGCGACTTCCAACGAGTGACCACCGGACTTGCCCTCGTACGCGTCGACGTCGATGCCGAGCACGTTGCGGGGGAGTCGCAACGCCACGTTGGACGATGGGCTACCCGCGATCCACTTCTCGATGTCGCGCCTCACCGGGTCCAGACCGTTGTACCCGGTGAAGCCTGCTGGCACCGGCTCTTTGCGACCCGGTGGAAGCGGCAGAGCGCCGAGCCAACCAGCGTTGACGTAGTACGGAGCCATGAAGCCGTAGGGGTGGTCCCAGGGGCTGTCGTTCGTTGCGGCAGTCACCAGTCATCACCGTCCTCGTCGTCCTCGGACTCGGAGAACAGGCCCAGGTGGATGAGTTCGCACTCCTCGCCACACTCACTCGGGCAGAGGCAGTCGCCCGGCCCGGACTTGCAGCAGGGGCAGAACTCCTCGCCGGTGCGCTGACAGCACTCTTCGTCGCAGCACAGCAGGCAGCAGATGTCATCGCACCAGTCGCACGTCAGACCATCGCCACGGTGATAGCAGACCCAGGGCTCAGCCTGGAGGCCCCTATCTGGTCCCGGCTGCTGGAATCTGACCTCAGGTACGGCCAGTGGCTGCCGGAACACCAGAGGGGGCATAGAGCGCCCCAGAGGGGTGTTCCTGCTGGTCAGGGGCACAGTAGGGTCAGGTCCAGACGTGGTCGGCGTCATCTGGTGGACCTCTTCGCGCATCAAGTGCGAGGGGGTCCACTCATTTCCCGGACCCATGACGACCACCCCCTGCGAGCAGAGCAGCGATCCGGTCCTTGGTCTCCGGTGACAACGGCGGAGCGGCCTTCGCCTGAGCCTCGGCGTAGGCGCGCATCTCCTCACGGGTCATCGGACGACCGCCTCGTCGATCAGCGCCTTGGCGGTCTCCACTTGACCGTCCTGAAGTGGGGACGAGCGGGAGAGCAGGTTGCGGATCTTGTTGAGGGTGACCTCTCCGCGCAGTCGAGCGACCTCGTTAGGGTCACCCCGGCGGTGGGCCTGCAGAGCGAGACCGTTGAGTCGCTGAACAGGGCGTAGTTTGACGTGCATGGCGGTGTCCTTGGGAGCGGGATGCCTTCGGCATCAGAGGAGGGTGATTTCCTCTAGCCGCGGTACTCCGCTAGACACATGCAGCGGTCCCTCTCACGAGGGACCCTCGGCCAGCTCGAGGCCCAAGCGTCATTGCTTATTGCACCTCGCTCGATGGCGAGGACCGGTTTCCCGGTGCTGGTAGTGCAGGACTGTAACCCGATCCGGATGGAAGTTACAACCGTGTCGTTCCCTAGGCCCCTGACCTCGGGTTATTCACGCCAGCGGAGGTTCACGGTCGCAGGGTCGAAGGTCCGGGCGCCCCTCCCAGGGGAGTGGATCGTGACGTGGAGCAGCTCGCTGACGATCGTCCGCTGGGTGTCGACATCGGTCTGCTCCCAGGCAGTTGCCACATCGTCGGATCGAGCCAGGTCGGCCAGGATCGGGGTCCGTGTCAGGTCGGCCAGCTCAGTGGTCACGACCTCCAACCGATCGTTCACGCGCTTGCTACCGGCCTTGAGCCCGGCTCGGTCGATGTCACCGTCCGCGAAGGCTTCGGCCAAGCCCTTCAGGGTCGTGCGCAGGCGGCTCTGTTCTTGGCGAAGGTCGGCAGCCTTGTCCTTCTGCTGGGGACGGGCGAAGATCTCGACGGCATTCGGCTGCCTCAACCTAGCGATGACGAACTCGTGGACGAGGTTATCGATGTCCTCCGCTCGCCTGGCGATGTGCTTCCGGGTCTGGCAGTAGTAGAGCGGCCCTCGGGGCTCGGTCACGCCACGGACGGTCGCCCCGCAGGTGCCACAGGTCGCCACCCCTGTGAGCAGGTATCGGCGTGGCCGGCCAGCCTTGTGCCTGGACGGATCGCTCAGCAGGGCTCGGACGGCGTGGTGAGTCTCCTCGTCGATGATCGCTGGCCACGTCCCCTTGCCGACCACCTCGGACCGGTAGACGCGCAGCCCGGCGTGACGTGGATTCTTCAGCAGGCTTCGGATGCCCGAGGCGGCCCAGGGGTTGCCCGCAGTCGTCGTGAGGCCGTCCTCGTTGAAGGATCGAGCGATGGCATGAACCGCGCCTCCGGCGAGGAGACGATCGACGGCCCTCCTGAAGGCCTCGGCCTCGTTCGGGACGATCTCTGTCCCGTCGGGGGAGTAGCCGAACGTCCGACGACCCGCGTGAGGCAGACCGGACTCCGACCTCTGGAGGTTCGCTGCCCGCTGGCGCGCCGACTTCCGCTCGATCTCGCTCCGAGCCACGGAGGCTTTGATCCGGGCGAACAGCCTGCCATTGTCGTTGGACAGGTCGGCCTCCCCGTTTGCAGTGACGAGGAGCAGGCCACGCTCCTCGGCAGCATCGATCCAGTCCTCCAGCTGACGGGGCTGCCTGGTGAGCCGGTCCAGGTCCCAGCACACGATGGCCTCGAACCGGCCCTCGGTGTAGTCCTTGACCATCCGCTCGTAGGCCGGCCTGCGCACCTTGCGGTTCGAGGCAGAGACCGAGTTGTCGATGTACTCCTCGACGACCTTCCACCCACGATCCTTCGCGATCTTGAGGCAGTTGGCGTGCTGACGACTGACGGCCAGTGCCTCCCCGGACGCGTCCAGGGACTGACGGAGGTAGATGGCTGCTCTGGTGCCCATGGCAACTACTGTACTAAGTGCATGTTCGATCTGAAGATCAACCTCCGGGATGTCGCGGCCATGCAGTGCCGCCAACCCAGCCTGGAGGGCACGGGGGAGGTGCCGTTGCGCCGGCTGGTCAAGGAGGCGCTGCGGATGCGACCGGGCCGCATCATCGTCGGCGAGGTCCGCCAGGAGGAGAGCCTCGACCTGCTGATCGCACTCAACAGCGGGCTTCCTGGCATGTGTACCGTGCACGCCAACTCTGCGCGTGAGGCGGTCACCAAGCTCTGCACGCTGCCCCTGCTCGCCGGGTCGAACGTCAGCAGCAGCTTCGTCGTCCCGACGGTCGCCGGGTCGATCGACCTCGTCGTGCAGCTCGCGCTGGAGGCCGGGGGTGAGCGGCGGGTCCGGGAGATCGTGGCGCTACCGGGCCGTACCGAGGGCGAGGTGGTGGAGATGGCCGACCTCTTCGTGACCGACGGCACCGACCTGGTGCGCGCCGACGGGTTCCCGCCGCACGCGGACCGATTCGCCAGGGCCGGTTACGACCTGGCCCGGCTGCTGGGCCGCGACTGATGTCCGGCGCGGCGTGGGGCCTGGTGCTGGGGCTCGGGCTGGCCAGCATCTGGTGGTCCTTCTGGCCGCGCGAGACCGGGGTGCGGACCCGCGTCGGCCGACGGCGCCTGGAGATCCTGCAGGACCAGGTCACCTTGGCCGGTGTGCGCGGTCTCGGTCCGCGAACGCTGCTCGCCTCGTGCGTGGTCCTCGCCCTGGCGGTCCTGCTGCTGGGGTATGCCGTGACCCGGGTGTGGACGGTCAGCCTCTGCTTCTCGCTCATCGCCGGGTGGTTGCCCCTGGCCGTGGTGCTGGCCCGGGCCAGGCGGCGCCGGAGCCGGCTCCGGGACGTGTGGCCCGAGGCCGTCGACCACGTCCGTTCGGCCGTGCGGGCGGGGCTGGCGCTGCCGGAGGCACTCGTCCAGCTCAGCGACCGCGGGCCGGAGGAGCTGCGGCCGGCCTTCGCGGAGTTCGCGCTCGACTACCGGGCGTCCGGTCGGTTCACCGAGAGCCTTGACCTGCTCAAGGACCGGCTCGCCGACCCGGTCGCCGACAGGTTGGTGGAGGCGCTCCGGATCGCCCGGGACGTCGGTGGCACCGACCTGGGGAGGGTGCTGCACACCTTGTCGACGTTCCTCCGGGAGGACGCCCGCGCCAGGGCAGAGCTGGAGGCCCGGCAGTCCTGGACCGTGAACGCGGCTCGGCTGGCGCTGGCCGCGCCGTGGGCGGTCCTCCTGCTGCTGGCCACCCGAGGGAGCACGCTGGACGCCTACGGCACCCCTGCGGGTGCCGTGGTGCTGGGGGTCGGTGCCGGGCTGTCGCTGATCGCGTACCGGGTGATGGTCGCCATCGGCCGGCTCCCGGAGGAAGTGCGGGTGCTGCGATGAGCCCGGCCTGGGCAGGGGCTGTGCTGGCCCTCCCGTTCGCCGCCGGGCTGATCCTGATCTGGGTGGGCCTTCCGCTGGGCCGACGGGTCGACCTGGACGCGCGCATCGAGCCGTACCTGGACCGGGTGCCCCGCCGTTCCCGGCTGCTCGCGGTCGACGACCCTCGCCCCTGGCGGTTCGGGGACCTGCTGGCGCCCCTCGCGTTGCGCGGGGCGAGGTCCCTGGACCGGTTGCTGGGCGGCACCGACTCCGTCCGGACGCGCCTGCACCAGGCCGGCCTCCCGGCGGACGTAGATGGTTTCCGGGTACAGCAGGTGGTGTGGGGCACGGCGACCGCCGGGGCGGCGGTGGCTGTCGGGACGGTGCTCTGGTGGACGCGGGGGGCCAGTGTCGCTGCTCTGCTGGTGCTGGTCGGCTGCGCCTTCGTCGCCGGGGTGGTGGCGAGGGACACGTTGCTGAGCCGGGCCGCCACCCGTCGGCAACGCCGGATGATGGCCGAGTTCCCTGCCCTGGCCGAGCTGCTCGCGCTGTCGGTGACCGCGGGGGAGGGCACCGCCCAGGCGTTGGAGCGGGTGGCGCGACTCTCCCGGGGAGAGCTCTCCGCCGAGCTGGAGCTGTGCCTGGCCCACGCCCGCACCGGAGCCAGCCTGCCGGAGGCGCTCCAGGGTCTGGGCCGGCGCACCGGGGTGCCCGCGGTCGCCCGCTTCGTCGACGGCCTCGTCGTGGCCCTGCAGCGGGGCACGCCCCTGGGGGAGGTTCTCCGCGCCCAGGCGGCGGACGCCCGGGAAGCCGCGCGCCAGGAGCTCATCGAGCAGGGTGGCAGACGCGAGATCACCATGATGGTCCCCGTCGTCTTCCTGATCCTCCCCGTCACCGTCCTCTTCGCCGTCTTTCCCGGCGTCAGCATGCTCCGGGTCGCGCTGTAGATCGCTGTTCCCGTCCAAGGAGGAAGTCATGTCGCACAAGATCACCCGCCATCTGGTCGAGATCCCTGCGGGGTTCCAGGCCTGGCGCGAGGAACCGGAGCGCGGGGACGTGCCCGGCTGGGTGCTCATCACCATCATGACCGCCGGGCTGGTCGCAGCCCTGTGGCTGGTGGCCGAGCCCCTGCTTACCGGTCTCTTCACCAGCGCCGTGAGCAGCGTCAGCCAGTGAGATGAGGAGGTCTGCGCCCGACCGGGGCGCGGCAGCCTCCGAGTTCGCGATGCTGGCCGGTCTGGTCAGCGTCCTGCTGCTGGCTGCCATGCAGCTCGCCTTCGCCCTGCACGTGCACAACACCGCCACCGCGCACGTCATCGAGGGTGCCCGGGTCGGGGCGCGTGCGGACGCCACCCCCGCCGAGGGGGTGGCCCGTGCACGGGAGCTGATGAGCGCCAGCATGTCCGGCATCGCCGACGGCGCGGTCCTCACCGGCACCCGACGCTCCGTCGCCGGGGTCGAGGTGGTGGAGCTCACCGCCGAGGTGCGGCTGCCGATCCTCGGTCCGTTCGGCCCGGGTGGGGCCATGACGGTCACCGGGCAGGCCTACGCCGAGGACCAGGGATGAGGCCTCCCATCGCCCGACGCGCCCGCACTGCCCGACGCGCCCGCACTGCCCCGCCCACCTGCACGACCCGCCCGGTCCCGGTGCGGCGACGGCTGCTGCAGGAGCGCGGGTCGATGACGGTCGAGGTCGCCTTCCTGCTGGTGCTGCTGGTGGTCCCGTTGTTCTACCTGGTCGGCACCCTCGGGCGCCTCCAGGCCGGGGCGTATGCCGTCACGGCCGCCGCCCGGGAGGCCGGTCGGGCGTTCGTCACCGCGCCGGTGGTGGAGGCGGCCCCGGAGCGTGCCCGCGCCGCCGCGGGTCTGGTCTACGACGCCCACGGGTTCGGCGAGGGTGAGGGTGGCGTCGTGGTCCGGTGCCCGGACGCCGCCTGCCTGGCACCAGGGTCCTCGGTGCTGGTCGAGACCGAGGTCCACGTGCCGCTGCCGCTGGTGCCGGACTTCGTCGGGGACGCGGTGCCCACCCGGATCACCCTGACGGCGGCGCACCTGGAGCCCGTCGAGGAGTTCGGGCGGGGAGATGGTTGAGGTGCCGGACCGGGACGGGGGCCAGATCAGCGTGCTGCTGATCGGGATGGTCGCGGTCACCCTCTCGATCATCGTGGCCGTGGTGGGCGTCACGGCCGTGCAGCTGGGCCGGGTCCAGCTGCTGGACGCCGCCGACGCGGCCGCCCTGGACGCCAGCGACGCGCTGGCCCAGGAGCAGCTGTACGGCGGCGGGCTGGGGCCCGGGCTACCGGTCAGCGACGCCACGGTCGTGGAGGCGGCGGCAGCACACCTGGACCGGCGCCCACGCCCCAGCCGGGTCAGCGCCTGGACGATCGCCGAGGGCACCGGGTCCCCGGACGGGCGCACCGCGGTGGTGGCCCTGACCGGTACCGCGGAGATCCCCATGCTCAGCCCGTTGCTGGGCGCCTTCGGCGGGGGCGTCAGCATCACCGTCCGCTCCAGCGCCCGCTCCGAGCTGGTGGAGTGAACCGGCGCCCCGTCGGTCCTGAGACGATGCGGTGGTGCGAGACATCACCAGCGAGACCTTCGAGGCCATCCTCTTCGACAACGACGGCACCCTGGCCGACTCCCGCGAGGCCGTGGAACGCGCCTGGCGGTCCTGGGCGATCGAGCACCAGGTCCCCTACGACCGCTTCGGCAACCTGCACGGAGTGACCAGCCGCGGGATCGTCCAGCGGGTGGCGCCGGAGCTGGACGTCGATGCCGCCACCGCCGACATCGACCGACGTGAGCTGGAGGACCTCGAGGGAGTCGTCGCGCTCCCGGGGGCCGTCGAGGCGCTAGCCGCGGTGGGGGAGCGGGCCGCCATCGTCACCTCCGCCGGTCGCACCCTGGCGGAGCTGCGGCTGGAGGCCGCCGGGATCACCGCACCGGCGGTGCTGATCACCGCAGACGACATCACCCGGGGCAAGCCGGACCCCGAGCCCTACCTGCTGGGCGCGCGCCGGCTGGGTGCGGACCCGGCCCGGTGCCTGGTGGTCGAGGACGCCACCGCGGGTCTGGAGTCCGGGAGGGCGGCCGGCGCGGCCACCCTCGCCGTCCGCACCACCGGCGCCCAGGAGGAGCTGGCGGACTTCGCCGACCTGGTGGTCGAGGACCTGAGCGCGGTGCGCTTCGAGCTGGTCGAGCAGGGGGTTCGGGTCACCGTCCGAGGATGAGCGGCGCACCCGGGGGACGGATGGGCCTGACAAACGGGCCAACCTACGTTACCGTAACTTACGTTACCGAAACCTACGTCTGCGTAGGTTTACCCCCGACCAGGAGAGGTGCCCCCTCACATGGCCGCTGTCCAGACCGAGACCACGACGCTGACGATGACCCCTGCCCGGCGTCCCGCGCCGACCATCATCCAGGGCGGTATGGGTGTGGCCGTCTCTGGGTGGCGCCTGGCCCGGGCGGTCTCCCGGGACGGTCATCTCGGTGTCGTCTCGGGCACGGCGATGGACGCGGTCATCAGCCGGGTGCTCCAGGACGGCGACCCCGGCGGTCACTACCGCCGCGCGCTCGCGGCGTTCCCGAGCCGCCCGATGGCGGAGCGGGTGCTGGACAAGTACTTCATCGAGGGCGGGAAGCCGAAGGGCACCCCGTACAAGCCGATCCCGAAGCTGACCCTGGACACCGCACGCGCCGGTCAGGAGCTGGGCGTGGTGGGCAACTTCGCCGAGGTCTGGCTGGCCAAGGAAGGCCACGACGGACTGGTCGGCATCAACTGCCTGGAGAAGGTCCAGATGGCCAACCCGACCGCCCTCCTGGGCGCGATGCTCGGGGGCGTCGACTACGTGCTCATGGGCGCCGGCATACCCCGGGAGATCCCGCAGCTGCTGCGCTCCCTGGCTGCCGGGGAGCCGGGTCGGCTGTCGGCCGACGTGGCCGGGGGCAGCCTGCGTCGCACCATCACCGCCGACCCGCTGGACCTGCTCGGTGAGGACCTGCCGCCGCTGGCCAGGCCTGACTTCCTGGCGATCATCTCGGTCGACCAGCTGGCCAACTACCTGCACCGCGACCCGGACATCCGCCCGGACGGGTTCGTGGTCGAGCGCCCGCCGGCCGGTGGGCACTCCGCGCCGCCGCGGGGCAAGATGCAGCTCGACGACGCCGGTGAGCCGATCTACGGCGACCGGGACGAGGCGAACCTGGCGAAGATCTCCGCGCTCGGGCTGCCGTTCTGGATGGCCGGCGCCTACGCCACCCCGGAGAAGGTGGCCGAGGCCGTGGCCGTCGGCGCGGTCGGCGTGCAGGTCGGCACCCTCTTCGCCCTCTCCGACGACTCGGGGCTGGCGCCCGAGGCCCGCACCCGGCTGCTGGACCAGCTGCGCACCGGTGAGCTCACCGTGCGCAACGACCCGCGGGCCAGCCCCACCGGCTTCCCGTTCAAGGTCGCGACCCTGGAGGGCACCGCGAGCCAGGTCGAGGTCTACGAGGCCCGCCCCCGGCTGTGCGACCTGTCCTACCTGCGTCAGCCCTACGAGCGCGAGGACGGCGAGGTCGGTTACCGCTGCGCCGCCGAGCCGGTGCACATGTACCTCAAGAAGGGCGGCGAGGAGGCCGACACGGTCGGGCGCAAGTGCCTGTGCAACGGGCTGATGGCCAACATCGGCCTCGGCCAGGAACGCAAGGACGGGTATGCCGAGGACACCCTCGTCACCCTCGGTCAGGACCTGGCCGGCGCCACCGAGCTGATCGCCCGCCACCCGCAGGGCTGGAGCGCCCTGGAGGCACTGCACTACCTGCAGGAGCACCTGTCCGCGCAGCAGCGGCTTCGCGTCTCCGCCTGAGCCTCAGCCTGGAGAGGTCGGCGCCGTGGCCGTGCCCGGGCCGTGCGCCCGGGTCCGCTACTCCCCGGTGCTGCCGTCGAGCGCCTCTCGGAGCAGGTCCGCGTGACCGCTGTGCCGGGCATACTCCTCGACCATGTGGGTGAGGACCCAGCGCAGCGAGACGCTGGCCCGCCCGCCCCAGGCTGGATGTGTCACCGCCAGCGAGTCGGGTGACCCGGCGTCGGTCCCCTCGGTCACCGGGGCGGCCGCCGCCACCGCGACGACCTCCCGTGACCGTTCCACCGAGGCCTCCCAGAGCGCCCGCAGGGTGTCGGCGTCGTCCTCCTGCGCGCTGTGCCAGTCCCAGTCCACGTCGGCCTGCCAGTCCACGGTGTCCCAGGGCGGGGGCATCGACGCCGCGCCACCGACCACCTCGGTGAACCAGTTGTCCTCGACGTAGGACAGGTGCTTGAGCAGTCCGCCCAGCGTCATCCCGCTCGGGTGCCCCGGCAGGCTTCGCCGCAGCTGCTCGGTGCTGAGGTCTTGGGTCTTCCACCGCACCGTCGCGCGCAGGAAGTCCAGGAAGCCCAGCAGCGTCTGTGTCTCCCCGGCCGCCAGGGGCGGCTCGGGCCGTCCTTGCTCGTCCACCGTCGCCTCGCTCATGGGCGACAACGTACCCGCACCCGGTCGGGACGACCGGGACGGCGGCAGCCACGGCATACCGGTCCGGCACTGCCGTAGTGTTGTTCCTTGTGGCAGTCGACTTCGAGACCGAGATCAAGCAGCTCCGCAGCACCATGGCGTCGGTGCGAGAGGTGACCGACCTCGAGCAGCTCCAGACACGGATCACCCAGCTGGAGACCGAGGTGAGCGCCCCCGGCCTGTGGGACGACGTGGAGAACGCGCAGCAGATGACGTCCTCGCTGTCGCGGATGAAGGCCGAGCACGACAAGGTCACCGGGATGGACGCCCGGGTCGGTGACCTCGAGGCGCTCATCGAGCTCGGACGCGAGGAGGGTGGCGAGGAGGGAGCCGCCCTGCTCGAGGAGGCCGAGCGGGACCTGGCCGCGCTCCGCAGGGCGGTCACCCAGCTGGAGGTGCGGACCCTGCTCAACGGGGAGTACGACGAGCGCGAGGCCGTCGTCACCATCCGCTCCGGTGCCGGCGGCGTGGACGCCGCCGACTTCGCCGAGATGCTGATGCGGATGTACCTGCGCTGGGCGGAGCGGCACGACTACCCGACCACCGTGCTGGACACCTCCTACGCCGAGGAGGCCGGGCTGAAGTCGGCGACCTTCGAGGTCAAGGTGCCGTATGCCTTCGGCACGCTCGCCGTCGAGGCCGGCACCCACCGCTTGGTGCGGATCAGCCCGTTCGACAACCAGGGGCGCCGGCAGACGAGCTTCGCCGCGGTCGAGGTGATCCCGCTGACCGAGTCCACGGACGCGATCGAGATCCCCGAGAATGACCTGAAGATCGACGTCTTCCGCTCCTCCGGCCCCGGCGGCCAGTCGGTGAACACCACCGACTCCGCGGTCCGGATGACGCACATCCCCACCGGCACGGTGGTGTCGATGCAGAACGAGAAGAGCCAGATCCAGAACCGCGCCGCCGCGCTGCGGGTGCTGCAGTCCCGGCTGCTGCTGCTCAAGCAGGCCGAGGAGGCGGCCGAGCGCAAGGAGATGGCGGGCGACGTCAAGGCGTCCTGGGGTGACCAGATGCGCTCCTACGTGCTGCACCCCTACCAGATGGTCAAGGACCTGCGCACCGGGCACGAGGTCGGTTCCGCGTCCTCGGTGCTGGACGGCGAGATCGACGACTTCATCGACGCCGGGATCCGCTGGAAGCGCGGTCAGGAGAAGGACGACAGCTGAGTCCACCGTCGTCGGGGAACCGACGGCGACGACGGCTCTGGGGACGACTGTCCCTCGCGACGACGCCTGACGCACGACAAGGCCCGTGGGACCGGAAGGTCCCACGGGCCGCGTCGTCCAGGTGACCGGCCACAGGCCGGTGCCCCGTCAGCGCAGGTCGTCACCGTCGCCGTTGAGGGCGGCGGTGAGGGTGTCGCGGACGGTGTCGGTGAGGGCGGTGGTACCGCCGAGGAGGATGGCCTGGGCGGGGTCGATGCCCACGATGGTGTCCAGGACCTGGGCGGGGATGTCGTCCGTGCGGCTCAGCATGACGGGGACCTGCTGGTATCCGGCGAGTGCGGATCCGGCGAGGGCGTCGGGGTAGTCGAGGCCGGTGGCGACGTGGACCAGGGGTGCGGGGTTGTCCTGGTCGTAGCCGAACTGTTCGGCGACGGCCACGGAGGTTCCGTACCTGTTTCCGCCGGAGAGGCGGTCGGTGGCACCGAGGGCGGTGTAGACCTCCTCGCTGACGGCGACGGTGCCGCCCAGGACGGTGACCTCGGGGTTACCGAGGGCTTCCAGGGCGCTGGTCAGGGATCCGGGGACGGAGTCGGTACGGGTCAGCAGGACCGGGACGCCTTCGGTGGCGGCCAGGGCTGATCCGGACAGGGCGTCGGCGAAGGCCTCGTTCTGGCCGGTGGCGACGTAGACGTGATCGACCTGGCCGTACTGGCGGGCGATCAGGGCAGAGGTCTCGAAACGGTCGGTGCCCGCGATGCGGGTAACGTCGCCGTAGCCTTCGAGGGTGTCTTCGACGGTGTCGGAGACGGCGACCTCGCCGCCGAGGATGACGATGTTCTCGGGGGCGATGTCCTCCAGCGCGCTGATGGTGGCCTGGGGCAGGCTGCCGGTGCGGGTGAGCAGGACCGGGGCGGGGGAGCCGTCGGGTGCCACGGTTGCTTCGCCGGTGGTGCTGGGGATCATGCCCCTGGCGGCGGAGGCGGCACCGGAGAGCGCGTCGGCGAACTGGTCACCGGTCGCGATGTAGACGGTGTCCACGCCCTCGGGGTAGGCCGCCGCGATCTTGGCCGCGGTGACATACCGGTTGCTGCCCGAGATCCGGTCCACCGGCACGTCCTCGTCCACCTCGGTGCCCAGACCCACCAGCACCGGGTCGTGGTCCGAGCTGGCGAACTGGTCGTCGCTGTGGAAGTCCACGACGTTGTAGTTGCGCCGGCTGTACTGGAAGGCGATCGACTCGTCACCGTTGATGTCCCAGACGGCAGCGCCGGTCACCAGCTCACCGGCCGCCTCGTTGGCGAAGACGTGGTCCAGCGAGCCCAGACGGCCGCTGAACTGGTAGCTGGTCGACATCGGCTCGAAGGCACGCGCCAGGTTGGTGTAGCCGGCGTCCTCGAAGACCCGCACCGGGTCCTCGCGGCTGTAGGCGTTGAAGTCACCCATCAGGAAGACCGCCTCGTCGGCGAACATCTCCTCGGACCAGGCGCTGAGCGCCTCGGCCTGGGCGATGCGTGCCGGGTTGGCCAGCCCCTGGCCGGTGCCGTCGTCCTCACCGGAACCCTTCGACTTGAAGTGGTTCGCGACCGCCACGAAGGACGTGCCGTCCTCGGTGGTGAAGCCCTGGGCGAGCGGGTAGCGCGCGTTCGCGAAGGCGTCGTCCAGCTGGATCATCGAGGGCCCGTCGAGCGCGACGGTCTCCGGGTCGTAGATGAACGCCGTGCGGATGATGTCCTCACCCGGAGGCACGACCTCGGGGGAGGGGGCGAAGGCCCACCGGGTCTCACCGGCCTCCTCGTTGAGCGCGGCGACCAGGTCGGCCACCGCCTTGTCGCGGGGGTGGTCGATGTAGCTCAGGCCGGCCGAGTTCTCGATCTCTATCAGGCCCAGCACGTCGGCGTCGGTGCCGTTGATGGCGGTGACGAGCTTGGCCTGCTGGTCGGCGAAGGCGCTCTCGCTCCAGGCGCCGCGGACCTCGCAGAAGTCGGTGCCGACCGGGTTGCCGAAGCGGTCCTCGTAGAAGTCGCAGTCCGCCTCGTCCTGGCCGAGGTCGGAGAAGTAGTTCAGCACGTTGAAGGCGCCGATCTGGATGTCGCCACCGACCTCGGGAGCCTCGACCTCACGGTCGTTCTCCGAGGCGATCGGGTCGGACCCACTGTCCGAGCCGACCACCTGGCCGGTCGGCTGGTAGTTCCACTGGAAGCGGTAGTCCATGACCACCGGCTGGGTGAAGCTCACCTGGGACCGGGTCCGGTGCGGCTCCTCCTGGGACAGGTAGGGCAGCGGCGACGACTGGGCCGTCTCGTTGCGCAGGTAGTCCCAGCTCGAGCCGTCGTCCAGGGTGATGTAGCGGGCCAGGTTGGCCTGCTCGTAGGCCTCTGCCTCGGCGCCGGGCAGCACCATGTCGGTGGCCTGGTAGAGCGGCTCCTCGCCCAGGGCGAGACCCAGCTGTCCGTACTGGTTCAGCTGGTAGTTGTTGGTGATGGTGTAGGTGCCCTCCGGCTGCACCAGCATCCCCTCGTAGACCTCCTTCTCGGCGTCCGTCACCGGCAGGGTGGCCAGGGGCGTGCTCGTCACCGCGTCGCAGTCGCCCGCGTCGGTGATGACCGGGTCCGCGAGCTGGGTCAGGCCGAAGTACTCGCCGACCGTCGCCTCGACGCTGACGCACTGGCCGATGGTCAGGTCGTCCACGTCGTCAGGGGCGTAGAGGAAGATGCCGTCCGAGGCGTCGCCGGGGACCTTGGGGGCGCCCCCGGTGCCGGGCGTCTGCAGGTATGCCCCGTCGAACCCGCCGGTGGGGTACGCGGCGGTCACGACACCGGTCGTGATGACGGGCTGGTCGACCAGCGGCGAGCTGTCCCCGGGGCCCTGGATCTCGGCGATCGAGGCCTGCACGGGGTCCGGCTCGGGACCCGGGCCGGGGCCCGGGTCGACGCCGCCGCCACCGCTGTTCTGCGGCGACGGCTCGTCGGTGCTGAAGTCGGCGGCGTTGTCGTCGGTGTCGACGAAGTCGGTGCGGCTGGCCGAGGTGCTGTTGCTCAGGCCGGGGCCGGGGGTGCCCTCGAAGAGCTCGACGTCCCCGTAGCCGACGAGGTCCACGACGGTGTCACCGGTGACCAGCTCCACACTGCCCTGGCTGCCGGACATGTTGGCGCCGCACTCGGCGTCCGGCGTGGGCAGCGGGGTGGTGCCGCCCGCGCCCGCGCCCTGCTGGACCAGGAAGAAGGAGCCGGGCTCCACCGTCCCCTCGAGCGTGCAGGCGTTGCCGAGGTTGCCGCTGGCCGAGTAGTAGCTCACCACCGTGTCGGCGAGGTCGATCGACTCCTCGGTGGGGTTGTAGAGCTCGACGAAGTCGTTGGTGAAGGTGGCGCCGGAGTTGCCCCCACCGCCGTAGACCTCGTTGATGATCAGGCCTTCACCGGCGGCGTTCGCCACCGGTGCCAGGGTGACCAGGCCGGTGACGGCCAGGGCCGCGGTAGACAGGCCTGCCAGCCCGCGGCGGGCCAGGGAGGGTGGTTGCATGTGGTGTGGCTCCTCGGTACGGCGTCACGGACCGGGCCGGGGCGGCACCGATCCGCCATGGAACCTACCCGCCACCTCCGACGAAGGGGAGGGCTCCGCCGCAGTCGTGACCAGATGTTCACCCTCGCGACGACTCGGCACACCCCGGCGTGGGAACCCTTGACGCAACGTCCCATCGGTTAACGTGTGCCACGGTCGTCACAGTCTGCCCACTCGTCCCATACGTCCCTTCAGGTTCCCTGGCCCACGACCGTTGGAGTTCTGCCCGGATGATCACGATGGATCGCGTCAGTCTGCGCTACGCCAAGGGTGACCCCTGGGCGTTGCAGGACGTGGACCTCGACGTGACCCGCGGGGAGTTCTGCTTCGTGGTCGGCGAGTCCGGTTCCGGCAAGTCCTCCCTGCTGCGGATGGTGATCATGGAGCAGCACCCCAGCAGCGGACGGGTACTGGTCGCCGGGCACGACCTCGGCGAGCTGCCGCACCGGCGGGTGCACCTGCTGCGCCGCCAGATCGGCACCGTCTTCCAGGACTTCCGGCTGCTCGCCGGCAAGACGGTCTACCAGAACGTCGCCTACGTCCTGCAGGTACTGGGTGTGAAGCGGCACGAGATCCGCCAGCGGGTCCCCGAGACGCTGGCCCTGGTGGGGCTGCCGGACAAGGGGCGCAGGCTGCCGCACGAGCTGTCCGGGGGAGAGCAGCAACGGGTGGCCATCGCCCGCGCGATGGTCAACAAGCCGCCGATCCTGCTCGCGGACGAGCCGACCGGCAACCTGGACCCGGACACCAGCCAGGAGATCGTCGCGATCCTCGAACGGATCAACCGTTCCGGCACCACCGTGCTGATGGCCACCCACGACACCACCATCGTCGACCAGTTCCGCAAGCGGGTCGTGCAGCTGCACCAGGGGCGTGTGGTCCGCGACCAGGCCGAGGGCGGCTACCGGGAGGTGGTGGCCCCGTGAGGCCGGGCTTCCTGCTGGCCGAGATGGGCAACGGCCTGCGGCGCAACTTCTCGATGTTCGTCTCCGTCGTCCTGGTCTCGATGGTCTCGCTCTTCTTCCTCGGGATCGGGCTGCTCGCCCAGGCGCAGGTCGACACGGCCAAGGGCTACTGGTACGACCGGGTGCAGGTCTCGATCTTCCTGTGCACCCCGGACTCCACCGACGCGGCCGGCTGTGTGTCCGGAGCCGTCACCGACGAGCAGCGGGAGCAGATCGAGAGCGACCTGCAGGGGCTGGAGCCGCTGGTGACGGAGTACTTCTACGAGTCGAACGAGGAGGCATACCAGCGCTTCCAGGAGCAGTTCCGCAACTCCTCGGTGCTGGACTCGGTCCCGCAGGAGTCGATCCCGTCCTCGTTCCGGGTGAACCTCGCCGACCCCGGCAAGTACGAGGTCATCCGGGCCGCCTTCGAGCAGGCGCCCGGGGTCGACAGCGTGGAGGACCAGCGGGAGGTCGTGGACCGGCTCTTCGCCTTCCTCGGGGCGCTCAGCTGGGGGGCGCTGGCGCTGGCCGTCGCGATGGTGGTCTGCGCCGTGCTGCTCATCTCGACGACCATCCGGCTGACCGCGTGGAACAGACGTCGTGAGATCGCCATCCAACGGATGGTCGGGGCCTCCGCCTTCTCGATCCACCTGCCGTTCGTCCTGGAGACCGTGGTCGCCATGGTGCTCGGGTCCGCGCTGGCCGTGGGGCTGCTGTGGTTCTCGGTGCGTTTCGGCGTCAGCGGCTACCTCTCCGAGCTGCTCGCGGGGGAGAGCGGCCTGATCAGCCTGGTCAACGAACGGGACCTCTGGATGATCACCCCATTCCTGGTCGGCGGAGCACTTCTGCTGGCTGTCGTCACCGCCTGGATGGCGCTGCTGCGCCACGTACGGGTCTGAGAAGGGAACAACGATGGACACCACCCGCGCCACCACGCAGCGCGCCGACGCAGCCGCCGGACGGGCCGTGCGCCCGCGGCGGATGCGACGCGCCCTCGTCCTGGCCCTCGTCGGCGTCGTCGGTCTCGCCGGTCCGGCGCTGGCCTCCGAAGAGCTCGACGAGATCCGGGAGCGCATGGAGCAGGTCGAGCGCGAGCAGGGGGAGTCCTCCTCGGACCGGGACGCGGCGCAGGAGCGCGCGGAGGAGCTGGGGGAGCACCTGGAGCACACCAGCAGCGAGCTGGTGGCCGCGGACGAACGGCTGCAGGAGACCACCGCCCAGGTCGAGGCCGCCCGCATCGTGCTGGAGGAGGCGGAGTTCGACCTGGCCGACGCCGAGGCGGAGACGGTGCGGATCGAGGGCGACCTGGCGGTGGCCCGCGCCGACGAGACGCGGATCGAGGAGGGGCTGGCTGAGAACGCCTCCGCCCAGGACGAGACGCGCAGCACCGTCGGGGCGATCGCCCGAGAGAGCTACAAGGAGGGGGGTATGGGCTCGCTCGCCTCCACCCTCGAGCTGCTGTCCGGGGAGGCGGACGCGGTCGACCAGATGTCCATGGCGCGCACCGTGCTGCGGGTGCAGGACCAGCAGATCCAGCAGCTGGCCACCCAGGAGGCGGAGCAGGTCGTCGAGCAGGACCGGCTCGCCGGTGTGCGGACGGACATCGACTACCTGCTGGCCAAGGCCGAGGCCAACGTCATCGCCAAGGAGCAGGCACGGGCGGCGGCGGACGCGGCGACCACGGAGCTGGAGCAGCTGGAGGCCGAGCAGGAGACGGCCAAGGCCGAGCTGGAGGCCGAGAAGGCCAAGGTCGAGGCCTCGCTGGAGGCGCAGCAGGAGCGCTCCGAGGAGCTGGAGGCCGAGCTGGCCGAGCTCGCGGAGACCAAGCACGGCCTGAAGTCGCAGGAGCAGGCGGAGCTGACCCGGATCGCGGAGGCCGAGGCCGCCCGCAAGGCGGAGGAGGAGCGGCAGCGCAAGGCGGCCGAGGAGGCCGCGGCCAGGGAGGCCGCCCGTGAGGCGGAGCGCCAGCGCGCGGCCGAGCGTGAGGCGGAGCGCCAGCGGGTGGCGGCCGTCGAGGCGCAGCAGCGGGCCGACGCGGCCGCGCAGGCCGAGGCCGACCGGCGGGCGGCCGCAGCCCAGGCGGAGGCGGAGGCCGCAGCCAGCGCCGCGCAGGCCGCGCAGCAGGCCGCGGACCAGGAGGCGGCCGCCCGTCGAGCGGCCGAGGAGCAGGCCGCCCGGGAGGCGGAGGAGCAGCGCCAGGAGGCCGAGAACGCCTCCTCGGGTCGGCTCTCGCACCCCGTGAACGCACCGACCACCAGCGAGTTCGGCAACCGGCTACACCCGGTGCTGGGCCTGTACCTGCTGCACTCGGGGCTGGACTACGGCGCACCGTGCGGCACCCCGATCATGGCGGCCACCGACGGCGTCGTGCACAGCACGCCCTACGACGACAGCCGAGGCAACTACGTCGTCATCGACCACGGCGTGCTGCGCGGGGTGAACCTCACGACGGCATACCTGCACCTGGAGGGCTTCGCGGTGTCCCCGGGCGAGCAGGTGGCGCGCGGTCAGGTCATCGGTTTCGAGGGCACCACCGGCACCTCCACGGGGTGCCACCTGCACTTCGAGACCCGGGAGAACGGCACCCCGGTGAACCCGCGCAACTGGCTCTGAGGTCGGTGGGCGACAAACCGGGAGATTCGGCGTCGCGTCTCGCCTAGACTTGGGCGGTCATGGCTCAGGAGAAGAAGAAGCGCACGCTGGTCGCCAGCAACAAGAAGGCCCGGTACGAGTACCTCATCGAGGACACCGTCGAGGCCGGGCTCGTGCTGACCGGGACCGAGGTCAAGGCGCTGCGTCAGGGACGCGCCAGCCTGGCCGAGGGGTATGCCGTGGAGTACGGCGGGGAGCTGTGGCTCGAGAACGTGCACATCCCCGAGTACACCCAGGGCACCTGGACCAACCACGCGGCGCGGCGGCGGCGCAAGCTGCTGCTGCACCGGGAGCAGATCGACAAGATGGTGGCCAAGGCCGAGCAGGCCGGGCACACCATCGTGCCGCTGTCGCTGTACTTCAGCGAAGGTCGGGCCAAGGTCGAGATCGCGTTGGCGAAGGGCAAGAAGATCCACGACAAGCGCCAGACGCTGCGGGAGCGACAGGACCGGCGTGAGGCGGACCGGGCGATGTCGGCCCACCTCAAGCGCCACGGCTGAGCCGAGCGGAATCTCCGTGGACCCCGGGGCGTTGACCCCGTAGACTGACCTCCCGCGCCGCAGGGCGTGGGTTTGACAACTGCACAGCGTGAGACACCCCCATGGGGGTGATCGGTTTCGACGTCGCACGACACTTCAGGGGAAGCGGGTCGAGGATGCAAGGTCATCTCGTCAACGCTCCTTGCGAAACCAATAGCTGCCGATTCCAAGCGCAGCGACTTCGCCCTCGCCGCCTGAGCGAGCCCGAAGTCTGTCAGCCTGAGCTCGTCACCGTCTCAGTAACTGGCATCAGCTAGGTGACTTGCTGCGTGATCTTGTCGAGGGATCACGTGGGACTCCAACTCGGCTGGGCCTGTCAGGGAACGTGTGCGCGCGAGCCCTGGGGCCGAGAAAATCCTGAGCGCACTGCACCCGGAGAAGCCCTGATTTCTCGGCGACGGACGCGGGTTCGATTCCCGCCACCTCCACCCACGTGTCTCACGCTGTGCGCGTTGTCGCACGTCAACCCCCAGATTCCGCACAACGGCGCGGATCTGGGGGTTTCGTGCGTCCGGACAGGAGTGGTCACTCGTATGCTCAGACGACCACGAAAACTGACACAAAACTGACACAGGGCTGACACACCCTGGCCGGGTCCGGAGGCGGAAGACGTGAGCACGCGGGACACCAGAGCCAAACTGCCGCGCGGCATCGTCCCGTTCAGAGGGCGCTACCGGGTCCGGATGGACTACGAGGGCACGACCCACTCGCTCGGGGTCTTCCAGACCATCACCGATGCCAAGGCGGCTCTGTACATCGCCAAGGCCGACGCGGCGCGTGGCACGTTCGTCCCGCCGACCGAGCGACGGTCCGAGCGGCAAGCGGCCGCCGCGCGAGCGCAGGTGGAGGCGATGACGTTGGAGCAGTGGTCCGAGACGTGGCTGGCGAACCTCGAGGCGGACCCTGAGCGTTCCCGCGCCACCGTCGTCTCCTACCGCTCCGTGCTGAGGAACCACGTGCTGCCCGACCTCGGGGACGTGACGCTCATCGAGCTGACCACCGAGCAGGTCGCCGCGCATCTCGCCGCCCTGGCCCGCCGCCCGTCGCGACGCCACCCCGGTGCCCGCGTCAACGGCATCGCGCCCAACGTGGTGATCGTGCTGCGCTCGATGCTCAACGCGGCGGTGAAGGCGAAGGCCGGGGGACTGGAGCACTTCGAGTTCCCGGCCGCGGCCAAGCACCGCCGGGTCCGCCCCGAGGACGACCACGGGGACGTCGCCTCCCCGGAGCAGGTGCGGGCCTTCACCGAGGCGATGCCGGCACATCTGCAGATCGCGATCCCGCTGGCCGCGTGGTGCGCCCTGCGCATCGGTGAGTTGCTCGGGTTGCAGCGCCGCGACCTGGAGCACCTGGACGACCCGCAGCGCGCCGTGCTGCACGTCCGACGGCAGTGGAACGTGAAGGCCAACGCCCTCACGCCGCCGAAGGCGGATAGCGTCAGGACGGTCGCCATCCCGGACGCGCTGTTGCCTGCCCTGCGGCAGCATCTGGAGACCTACACGCCGGCAGGCCACATCGCACCGGTCCTGACAGGGGCCCGAGGGGCGCGCGTCTCGCAGACCGCGCTCGACAACGCGTGGAGGGCGGCTCGTGACGCAGCCGGCCGGCCCGGGTTCCGCTTCCACAACCTGCGACACACCGGCCTCAGCAAGTACGCCGAACAGGGGGCCACCCTCGCCGAGCTGCTCCACCGCGGCGGCCACACCGACGTCTCGGTCGCCCTGCGCTACCAGCACGCCACCGCCGAGCGTGACAGAGCACTCACCCAGCGGCTGAGCAGAGACATCACCCTCCCAGCGCGCGTCGCACCTGCCGACAGGTGAACCAGCTGCCGGTATCCACGGCTGCGCTTCGTGCGGCTCCTGGTGTCTCCGAGTACGGCCGGGAGCGGCCGATCGTCACTACTCGCTGTGGTCAGCCAAGGGCTCCGTGGTCAATGCCCAACCGGACCTTACGCTGCCCCCCTGAAGTCGGTGGGTGCGGTAGGGCTGCCCCCCAAGCTCGCGTCTGACGGGGCCAGCCCGGCGACCATGACCGTGGCGAACCGTTCAGCAGTCTCGACTGGAGGATGGAGTGTCTTCGGACGCGCCCGCAAGTCTTCTGCCTGGGCATGGGGGTGTCATTCTGCGTAGTCGATGCTGCCTTGGCGTCGGCCTGTCTCGCCGAAGTGGGTGAAGGCGAGGATGGCCAGGACGTACCAGATGAGTCCGAGAAGGAGCGTGGTCCCCAGCAGGGGCAGGATCTCTGCCGAGGGTCCTTGGTTCTGGACGATCCTGATCGCGTGGAGTGCGTGGGTGACCGGAAGGGACTGTCCGACCGTCTCCAGCCATACCGGCCAGGTGCTGGGGGGCACGGTTGCACCGCTGAGCAGCATGACCCCTAGGACTGAGACGTTGGAGGTGACGTTGCGCCATCGTGGACCGCGCAGGACGAAGGCGGCCAGGGTGAGGGCGACGGCATACATGGTGACGGCGACAACCGCGAGCAGCGGCACGACCAGGAGTGCAGCCCCCGGTGACCAGGTGAGTCCGAAGAGCGGGCCGATGGCGAGCAGAACGATGGAGCCGGTGGCGATACCGCTGGGCAACCATTGCAGCGATCGGCCGACGAATACGGGCCACAGCGGGCCGGGGGCGGCGGTGAGCAACGCTAGGGTGCCCGCTCGGCGTTCCCAGGTCGTGGACGGGATGGCCATGAAGCATTCGGTGACGGTGGCCATGACCGTTTGGCCGATGAAGAGGTAGATGATCGCGTCGCGGTCGTCGAGCAGGGTGCCGATAAGGGCGAAGAAGATGACCTGCATGATGACTCGTCCCAGCCAGCCTACGGTCCAGGTGAGCGGGGTGTAGATGGTGCGCAGGTCGGCCATGGCACCGCGGGCGGCCGCCAGGATGATCCGTGCGTGGTTGATCGTGGTCGTGGAGGGCAGGGTGGTCTCAGGCATGGGTCAGGCTTCCGGTGGTGCGGACGCGGGCCAGGGCGCGGTGAAGCAAGTGGTGGCTGAGGGCGTACCCGGCCAGCCCGAGCACGGCGATAGCACCCAGTGCCAGCCAAGGGCCGCTCAGGGCTTCGGGAGTGAGGCTGTCCCGGAGCAGGTCCGATGACCAGGACAGGAACACCAGCCGGGTGAGCGGGTGCAACCAGTCGGGCAGCATGCTCACGGGGACCAGCACGCCACCCAGCACGTAGAAGGGGTAGCTCAGGGAGTTCTGGAAGGTCCGGGCCGAGCGGGTCAGGACGAAGACCGAGGCCATGACCCCGGCCCAACCTGTCATCGCCCATGCAGTGACCAGAACGGTGAGGACGAACATGCCGGGGTGGGAGACCGGCAGCAACTGTCCGGTGAGCAGCCATCCGGTGAGCCAGCACTCGGCGAAGGCGAGGAGCGACAGGGTCGTCACTGCGCTGATCCGGCCGAGCATGACGACGTCGAAGCGGCCAGGCGCGCCCAGCAGCCCTTCCAGGGAGCCGTTCTCTCGCTCGTGGGTGATCAGCTCGCCCGAGGTCTGGAGGGACAGACCCCACAGTGCGATGAGCGCAGGGGCGAGGACCCCGTAGGCGGTGAGATCCCCTCGGCCAGCGTGCTGGAAGATCGTCACGAAGACGATGGTCTGCAGGGGTGCGATCAGCAGGGCCAGGAACCAGTCGGGGTTGCCGCGCATACTCTGCAGTTGTAGGCGCCAGCCAGCGAGGTACAGACCCATCAGACGTCCATCCCCCGTGCGGTCCCGTCCCGGTCCGACAGCAGGCCGAGGTAGACGTCTTCCAGGTCCGAGTTCCCTGTCGTGACTGAATGGTGGCCCAGCGACAGCACGGTCCCGACCACGTCCGAGAGGACGCCTGTGTCAACGATCAGGTCGGTGGTCCTCGCCTGGTCGTCGTGCTTGGCGTCGACCTGGGGCAGCGCCCGGACGAGGCGGTCATGGGAGGCGGGTGTCAGGTCGTGCACCCGGACCTGCACACCGCCCTGGGTACGCAGCGCGCGGACAGTTTCCGGGGTGCCGGTCCCGACGATCTTGCCAGCGTCGATGAAGGTCACCGTGTCGCACAAGGCCTGAGCCTCGGCCATGTCGTGGGTAGTGAGCAGGACGGTGCGACCCTCTGCGCGTAGCGCACTGATCAGGCGGCGGAACTCGTGAGCAGAGACCGGGTCCATTCCCACCGTCGGTTCGTCAAGCAGCAGCAGGGGCGGGTCGGCCACCAAGCCCCTGGCCAGGTGCAGACGTTGCTTCATCCCCCGCGAGAAGGTCTCGACCAGCTCGTCGGTCCGGGCCGTCAGACCCAGGCGCTCCAGCAGCTCATCGACGCGGGCGCGCGTCAGCGACCTGGGGACGCCGTTCATCGAGCACCAGAACTCCAGGTTCTCGCGGGCGGTGAGGCGACCATAGAGGCCGCGGTCCCCACCGAAGACGATGCCGATCATGCGGCGCACCTGGTTCGCATCCCGCTCCACCTCGTGACCATGGACGAGGAGCTGTCCGGATGAGGGCGTGAGCACCGTGCTCGCGATCCGGCACAGGGTGGTCTTTCCAGCGCCGTTGGGCCCGAGTAGTCCATGGACAGCGCCGGAGTCGAGGCTGAGGTTGACGCCGTCCAGGGCGATCCGGTCGGGACGACCACGGACTCGGTAGGTCCGGGTCAGGCCATCTGCGCGCAGTGCGGGGGTACTCACCCGAGCGAGCATGGTGGAAGACGCAGAACCCGCTCTAGTCAATAATGCGTAGGTGACGATTCAGGAGGTTCACGAGCTGCTGTCCAGCAGCCACCGCGCCTGGCGGGCAGGCCACGGGGACGAGGCATGGGCTGCGCTGGCAGAAGCTGGGTCCCTGGCTGGAGAGGACGAGACGCTACGCCTTGGCGTCCTGGCGGCACGCGCCGGCCTCCACCTCTTGGCTGAACAGCCCGAACCGGCGGCCCACGTGGCCCGTGAGGCGATCACCGTGGCTAGACACCTCGCCAGCCACCACGACCTGGACCGCTGGTCGCACGAAGCTCTGGCCCATGCCCGGGTGACTCTCGCATCGGTGGCCGACGATGGACCGTTCGCGGCGGAGGGAATGAGTCTGTCGGAGGCCCTCGAGGTGCTTGACGCCATCGCACGGGACGCTCACCTGACTGGCACAGGGGTGGCCTCCCGTGCCGTCAACAACGCTCTCGTGATGCGACTGCACGAGCTAGCCCCCACGATGCGGTCGATACCGTCGCAGGTCGAGGCCTGGATGCGGGTGAGCGAGGCCAAGACCTTGCTACGGGGCAACCCGGAACCGGGCAACCTTCTGCGGGTCGCAGTGGACCTTGGCGTGGACTGCGGACAGTGGGAGCGGGCTTGGAGCAGCGCTCGGGAGCAGATCGCTGACGAGGACGACCGGAATGAGGTGGTCGCCGTCCTCACCAAGGCCGCGCTCCTGGCCTGGCACCGGGGATGGTCCGAGCAGGCACGCCAGCTGGGCTCCCGCGCCCATACATTATCCGTTGCGGTGGACCTCCCGTGGGTGCGTACCTACGCCTACCTCGGTGGGGTACTCGCAGCCACTGCTGGAGCGGGTGACCTTGGGTCCGCCCTGCGGGCGTATGCCCGGTGCACTACCCCGGAAGGTCACGCCTCACGTCCGCACCGTGCCTGGCTGGCCGCCTGGATCGCACTGGAGAGTGGGCATCCCACCACGGCTGTCGAGGAGTTTCTGGTCCTGGCCCTGCCAGGGGGACTCGCAGGGGCGACAGACGAGGCGGCACTGATCCTGGCAGACCTCCGAGGCGAAAACATCGACCCGGAACGCGCCCAGCGAGTCCTCGACCGTCGACTTCCAGCACCCTCGCAAGCACGCGTTCACCTGGCGCTGGCACGCACCTATCGACGGGAGGGACGGTTGGCTGCGGCCTCGCATGAGCTCGGACATTCCCGTGCACTGTTGCGCGACTGGCCCGGCTGGCTGCTTGACCAGGTCGAGCAGGAAGCGATCCAGGTAGAGCAACCCCTCGTCGCCACTCAGGCACAGGCGCGTGTCCTCGACCTCCTGGTCGAAGGATTCAGCAACCGTGAGATCGCTCTGCACCTCGACCTGAGCCCACGCACCATCGCAGTCCACATCGCATCATTACTCCGCACGAACGCGTTGACGTCCCGGACGGCACTGGCTGCTCAGCACCTACGGTCACAACGCGGAACCTGACGCCCAACACGGCGTCGCCGATGCCCGCTCGTCTCCAACGCTCCGCAATGTCGGTGGCAATCGCGCCGCGGCATGAGCGGTCGCGAGACCGAAGGCGCCGGGGCGAGAACCTTTTGTGTCCCGCTCCGCCCAATCTTCTATCCGGCGTCATCCGCATTCGGCGCGGGGAGCCAGCGCCGGGAGCGCAAGATTGCCACCCAGCCGAAAAGCCAGCAGGCGCCGATGATGTAGTTGACCCAGGCTAGGGGGTGACTGAGGCCTTCGCGCCAATTCCAAACGACGCCGACGGCGATCGAGACGACGCCCAGCACGAGGTATGGCCACCGCATCCAGGCAGGCAGTCCGACATCCGTTCGTCTTTGCGTCCCCGCGTGGGGGTCCGGAGCGCGGGACACTGCCGAAACGCTACTGCATAGTGTGGAACGGAGAGCACTGCTGCACCAACCGGTTACACCTGTGCCACCCGGTCGTTGCGGGGGCACCGCACGAGGGTGAACTCGGTGTCGGTCTTGTGGCAACGCGTCACGAGTGGAGATTGGCTCGGCGCATCTTCACCTGGTTGATCTCGGTGAGGTTCTTCGTCAGCTCGACATTGACCCAGGATGCGACGAACCACAGGGGCTGGGGGTCTGGCATCAGCCAGTCCACAGGGTCATCCAGGTCGGTGGCAGCCAGGAGCGTGTCCCACTGCTGCTTGGCCGTTGCGATACCGGCCGTGCCTCCGCTCCAACGGTGATCCTCCGGCGCGATCGGCGTTCCGTCGGTGACGCGGGAGATGGTGTCGCTCCACCACCACTCGATGTGCCATAAGAGCCACGCGATGGTCACCTCCGGCAGAGGAGGGTTGTCCTCGTCAGGCCAGTCCGCGACCCAACCGTCCTGCCGTCGATGAACGGTACAGACGTTCGTTGAAGGCTCCCAGAGCGCTAGCTCCTCGTCGATCTCGCCGAGGACGAACTCCTCGGCGAAACTCCACATGATGCTGAGTTGGCGCTGGAGAAGTAGCCTGCGATCCGCGTCGTTATGCATGCCTCCATCCAACCCGACGGCCATGCGCCGGGTCCCGCGACCCGCAGCGGAATCACGCATAGTGAGCGCGGGGACAGCCATACTGGCGAGGTGGATGCCGAGCGTGTGGAGCTGGTCGAGTGTCGTCCTGTCGAATGGGCTCAGCGTTTCCAGGGGCTGGTCGGAGAAGTGCGTAAGCTTGTCGGGGATGAGGTTCGCATCGAGCACATCGGGTCAACGGCGGTCCCAGATCTGCCGTCGAAGGATGTCGTGGACGTCTTGGTCGGAGTGGCGCCTGGTCACGTCGCAAGCGTTGGCAACCGTCTGCTTGTCGGCGGCTTCGTCCTCGAGGGTCAGCGCGAGGGGCATGAGTGGTTGACTCGCCGGAAGTCAGGTCGGCGAGTGTGTGTGATCCATGTCGTGGAGAGCGACAGCAGACAGTGGCTCAGACGGATCGCCTTTCGCGACCTCCTGCGCCGAGATGCAGACGCCCGGGCCGAGTACCTCCAGACGAAGAGGGCGGCACAGGCCGAGACCTCGGGTTGGAACGACTACACGCACGCCAAGACCGCAACGGTCCATCGACTCCTCCGCACAAGGTCGACCTGACGACCATCGGCAACGTAGTGCGTCTCTTGCGCTCAGACTGGTTGGCCGGGACGTGTGTTCTGCCACTCGATGATTGTCTGAACGGGCTCACCCCCGTGGTGGGTGACCATCAGGTGTGAATCGTGATTGGTCGCGTCGGTCTCGGCCGTGATGTGGGTGACGCCCCTGGCGTACAAGGTCCCGGCGATCTGCTGGACGAGGGTGAGTGCCAGTCGGGTGCGGCGCCAGGGTCGCGTGACCCCTATGCACCCTAGTCTCGGCTCGGGGGAACGGTTCCAGACGCGGATGAGTCCGTCCAGGCTTCCGCTCTTCGAGTGCTGAGCCACCAGGTACAGGGCTGGATCGAACTCTGGGTCGTCCAGCGACGCGGTGAGTTGCGCACCAGTGCCCACCCACCCACCAGTTCCGGGAATGTCGCGCCGGATGCTGTTGTCCAAGGCTGCGACGGAGTGCGCTTCCAACGAGGTCACGGGGACGATCCGATGCACCGTCCGCACTGACGGTCTTGCCAGGAGTGCCGCCACCGGTAGCCTCCACACTGTCTCCGACCTCGCGGGCGTGAATCCGGCCCGGCGCAACACCGAATCGACCTCAACGCTCTGACCGCCCGGCCGGGACACCAGCAGCGCACCGCTGAGGTCCGAGGTCACCATGGACAGCAGAGCCGCCCATGCCGCGACACGGTCCTCCGGCAACCGGATCGACCAGGCCCCGTCAGGACGCTGCACAGCCTTCATGACCGCTCCGTCCTCCGTGGACCAGCTCCTCACCCCGTCGCGGTCGTTCATGCCCGCATCCTCGTGGACTGGCCCCCGTTCAAGCCACTGCTTTACCTGGGCACCTCACCCCCGGGACAATGGACCCACCAACACGCCCCGGCTCAGCGGCAGGCCCTCTACGCAGCGAGACGACCCGCGGCATGTGCGTGCGTTCGGCGGCGCATCACCGGGGTCTACTTGCAGCCCTTCTCGAACCCGTGAGGGACGACCCGTGTGGTGCCTTACCGGCTGCTCGGCCGCGAACGGAACCCTACTCGGATGCCCCTTGGTGGTGCGCCTGTCGACGTTCATCCTCTGCGATCGCCTACGCCAACATGTGTCGCGCGCTAGGGGCGACTGCATTACGCGGTCGTTCCTGTCGCCTCTGCCAGAGCTTTGATGTGGGCTGCCCGCTGGCACAGGAGCCGGCGCAGGTAGGGAGCGAGGAGGATGCGGCCAGTGACAGCGCCGAGGTATCCGAAGGGCGCGGTGATGTGTAGTCGGTCTGTCATGCGCGTGTGCTCATCGGTCACGGCGTCGAAGAGGTGCTCGTGGCGCAGGGACGTGAAGGGGCCGCTGGTCTGCTCGTCAACGAATCGTCGAGGACGCTCGTACGCGGTGATGCGACTGCTCATCCGCCATGGCACACCGAAGTGGTGGGCGCGGAACGTGACCTCGTCGCCGAGCTGCAGCGCGCGCCGCCCGTTGAGAGTCACGGCTCGTTCACGACTGCCAGCGAGAGATGCAGCGTGGACATCAACATCCAGTTCCAGATCGAAGACCACGGCGCAGGGTGCAGCAATCTCGGTGATGACCTCGATCATCTCGGGCACACCCCGAAGCCTAGACCTGCCCCGCAAGGACAAGCCCTCCAAGCAGCGACGAGCCGTCGCCTGCCCTGGAAGAACGACAGGGGCGCCTCGGCGGGGTTCAACCTCGCCGAGACGTGTACGGGCGGCCCAACACCATGACGACCGCGATGACGACCCCGATGGCCAGGATCCGTAGAACGTCCGACTGCGTCGCCTCATGGACAACGGCTCCGGCGATGTATGCCAGGCCACTTGCTGCCGCGCCGAACACAACGACCCGCACCGTGCTCGACCGATCAGCCCTCTCTTGGGCGGGGGGATCGTTCTTGATCACGCGCGCAGCATCCCACGACCCAGCGCACGCGGTCCGTCCGCAACACGGCCAGATGCTCCTTCGGGTGCCACCTCGCGGCGACGTATTGTCCGGGACCGATCTGGGTAGCTGCTTCGGGAGCGGGTTCAACTCGGAGTCCGAGCATGTGCCCATATGGGACTGCCGCACCGACACCTGACACCTGTGCTGCACGTCGGTTGGGTGACGGACACGCCTCGCAGGCGGCCCTCTGGGGCGTGGGCCGAGGGCCTCGTCGGCGGTTTCCGTGCGAGTGGTCGATCCGATTCTTCGTATTCGTCCTGCCAAACTGTCGCGATGACGTACTCACGGGATGAAGGCATTGCTGCGCTCGAACCCCTGCTGAGCGGGCGGGGGTTCGCCGACGGATTCCGGCTCATCGCGGTACGTCCTGAGAGTGCGCACCTGTTGGTGCTGTTCCGGTGGCGCAGGAACCGGCACGTGTTCGGCGTCGTGATCCCGTGGTCTCCGGGTGTGGGCTTGAGTACCGGTGAGCCGGTTGCCTCGGCTGAGCAGTGGGCCATCGAGGTGTCGTGGTGGCTGGCCGAGGAGTTGGACACCGGGTATGTCGGTCGGGCCCAGCGACGCCAGAGGACCGGCTACATCGAACTTCACGGGCCAGAGTATGAGCACGACCGCCGGTACTCCGTCTCCCGGGTGTTTGGGGATGGCGCGTGGTTGGCCCATTTCGGCTGGGATGTCAGACTCCCTCGAGAACTTGCTGAGCGCGGAATGCTCATCACCTGGCTTCGGGCCAGCGTGAGAAACGCGCGCGGTGAGCCGGTGGTCGGTCAGGCTGTCGTCAGCAGGCACGCGAACGGCGACGCGCAGCTCGCCGCGCTGGACATCGCTACTGGCACGCCAGAGGCCGTGTCTCGCGACCTCGCCTGGGTATGTGTCCATCAGGCTGGAGACGACGGCGCAGAGCGCATCCAGGTCTCGAGGGCGCAGGCTCGACTGCTTACCGGCATGGGCTTTCGACCTGTCAGCGCCGACGGCGTCTGGCTAGACACGAACCCCCTCAACATCCACACCTGAGG
>NZ_JBJFZU010000023.1:0-1440 GCF_045032955.1 Serinicoccus shuyuelongi
CGGTACGCCCTACGGGTGGCTGCACCGGGCGCTCTAGCGCCCGCAGCTTCTTCCATTGCCCCGGAGGGGGCGGGAAATGGTCGACCGGCCACTAACCCAAGCAATGCTGGCAAACCAAGCAAGGAGCGCACCATGTCGCACCAGATCGAAACCCACAACGGCCAGGCCGCAGCGATCTTCGCCCGTCAGGATGCCTGGCACCAGCTGGGCACCACCGTCGCCGGAGACGCCTTTACCGCTGAGGAGGCGATGCGCCTGGGACACCTGGGCGGCTGGGACGTGCGGGCCCTGCCCCTGACCGCGTCCGAGGTCACCGAGGACGGCGCGCACATCATCGAGGTGCCCGACAGTTTCGCCACCGTCCGCACCAGCCCGTGGACCGGCCAGCCCGAGCCGTTGGGAGTAGTCGGCAACCGATACCAGCCCATCCAGAACGAGGAGCACGCCGAGGTCCTGAACCGCCTCGTGGACGAGTCCGGGGCGATCTTCGACACCGCCGGCAGCCTGCGGGGTGGACGTCAGGTGTTCGTGACCATGCGGATGCCGCAGACCATGAAGGTCGCTGGCACCGATGAGGTCGGCCTCAACATCGCCGCCCTGAACAGCCACGACGGCTCCCAGGCATTCCGCCTGCTGGTGACACCGGTCCGTGTCGTGTGCGCCAACACCCAGCACGCCGCCCTGAACCACAACCGGGCCAGCATCGCTATCCGGCACACCGCCAGCGCGCGAGGCAAGATCGCCGCCGCCCGCGACGCCCTCGGGCTGACTTTCGCCTACGCGGAGGAGTTCCAGGCCGAGGCCGAGGCCATGCTCAACCAGAGCGTGACCGATGCGCAGTTCGTCAAGATCACCCGCGAGCTGTTCGGCTGGCAGGAAGACCCGACCACCCGGCAGCGGCGCACCCAGCGAGAGCGGGAGAACGCACTGCTGTCCCTGTGGGCGGACGCCGACACCCAGGCCGCCATCCGCGGCACCGGATGGGCCGGTGTGCAGAGCGTCGTCGAGTACCTCGACCACTTCGCGCCAGTCAAGACCAAGGGAAATCGCAGCAAGGCCCGCGCCGAGCGGCTGCTGACCACGGATGGACCCAACAGGATCAAGGCCGCAGCGTGGCGGGAGTTCTCCCCCGCCTAAGCGGATCGCGGCCCGGCCCCCACGGGGCCGGGCCCGGCTGCAGCCGCCCAGGTCAGGTCACTAGTTCGATCCCAGTATCGTCACCACCCCCTTGGGGGTGTGCTCGACGGAGCTCGCACCTCGGGCTGGCGCCCTAGCGGGGCGCGTCGCGCGGCGACGCGCACTCTCTGGTGGTGCCCTGGCGGGCACCGGCGGTCGCCGCTGCGCGGCGGCAGAGGTTTCTTCTTCCCTCCTCCTCCGGGGCATTCCATCGTGCGGGCTCGCACCCGGCGCACAAGCCGGCTCCTACGTCGCCGGCCTCCC
>NZ_JBJFZU010000024.1:0-1267 GCF_045032955.1 Serinicoccus shuyuelongi
GTCATGATGGTCTCGTACTCGATGGGGGTCAACCGGCCAAGAGCGGCTTGTCGTCGGCGGCGGTGGTAGGTCCGCTCGATCCAGGTCACGATCGCGATCCGCAGGCCGTGGCGGGTGGCCCAGGGGCCGCGGTTCAGGACGTTCTTCTGCAGCAGGGCGAAGAAGGATTCCATGGCGGCGTTGTCGCCCGCGGCGCCGACCCTGCCCATGGATCCGACCATGCTGTGGTGGTTGAGAGCGTGGACGAACTTCCTGCTACGAAATTGCGATCCTCGATCGGTGTGAACCACGCACCCGGTGACGTCACCGCGCCGGGCGACGGCATTGTTCAGTGCGGTGACGGCGATCCGCGACTTCATCCTGGAGTCGATGGAGTAGCCCACGATCCGGTTGGAGTACACGTCCTTGAACGCGCAGACATAGAGCTTCCCTTCACCAGTCCAATGTTCCGTGATGTCCCCGACCCACAACTCGTTCGCAGCGTCGGCGGTGAACTCGTGCCGGGTCCGGCCCAACTCATCGATCACAGCGCACCGGTCCTCATGCACCGGCGGGCCGGGCTTCCTCCCGTTCTTGCCCCGCTTCTTACCGAAGGCGGACCACCAGCCGTTGTCCGAGCACAAACGCCACGCAGTCCGCGTCGCCATCAGCTGGCCCGCCTCAGCGGCCTCGTCCACCAGGAACCGGTACCCGAACTCAGGGTCGTCGCGGTGGGCGTTGAACAGGGCGTCCGCGCGGTACGCCGCCGCGAGGTCGGCGTCGGTGACCGGGCCCGCCAGCCACCGGTAGTAGGGCTGACGGGAGAGCTTGAGCACCCGGCACGTCACCGCCACAGGGATACCTGCATCGGCGAGCTCCTTTACGAGCGGGTAGAGCCTTTTCCCGGCAGGTTCGCCTGGGACAGATAGGCCGCCGCCCGGCGCAGGACCTCGTTCTCCTGCTCGAGGAGCCGGTTCCGCTTGCGCAGTTCCCGGATCTCGACCGTCTCAGCGCGGGACTGACCCGGCGTGCCTCCCTCATCGATGTCACATTGGCGTAGCCACTTCTGCAACGTCATCGGATGGACGCCGAAGTCTGTCGCGATCTGCTCGATCGTCACGCCGGGTTCACGACTGCGGGCGACGCGTACGACGTCGTCACGGAACTCCTGGGGGTAGGGCTTGGGCACAGCAACATCCTTCCAGGCCCACCCTCAGGCAAGCCAGATCAGATGTCACCTATCGGTGCAGCAGTCCCGCCCGGTGACCTGGGCATATAGCACGAGACA
>NZ_JBJFZU010000001.1:0-46259 GCF_045032955.1 Serinicoccus shuyuelongi
CGACCACCACCCGCGTCGCCTCGATCACCCGCGCCTCCATCCCCGCCCGCGCAGCCCCCAACACCCCCAGCACCGCCAACGCACCCGACTCCGCCGACCCCGACTCCTGCACCGCTACCGCACCCACACCATCCACCCCCCAACACTTCGTTGACTAGAACTGGTGTTCTACAGCAATCGTACACCCGGACCGCATATAGTACAAGTGTTCGAGAACATTTCTCTACACCCTCCTTCCTCTCGCCGAAGTCAGCACCTCCCGCGCCACGGCGTCCCCCTCGACAGCCCACGGCTCCGGGTGCCGGAACGTGGCCGGCGCCTCCCCCGGTGGATAGATCTCCAGCACCGGCCCGTCCACGAAGAGCCGGGTCCCGGCGGCTACCGCCCGGGACCCCAGCGTCCCGTGCCGCAGCACCGCCCCCGCCGGCCCGACGTCCACCTGCCACCTGCCGCTCAGCAGCCCCCGCACCGGGGCAGGCTCACCGGTCACCAGCGCACGGGGGACGGCAGGGTCCACGACCAGACGGGGGACGCCCCCCGCACGACCACCACCCTCGTCGCCGAGCAGCAGCCGCCGCGGCAGGGTCAGGCATCCTGCGTGGTCGGTGGCCGTCAGGTCCGGGTGCTCGTCGCGCACCCAGCCCATCAGCCACCACCCAGCGCCCTCGCCATCGTCGCCCGCCAGCTGCGGGGCGTAGAAGTCCGTCCCCGTGTCCAGCACGCCGACCTCCTGCGGCACGAACCGTGGCAGGCCGCCGTCGTCGACGACCTCCCCCGCGCAGGCGACCACCTGCCCGAGCACGCCCGCGTCGTGCAGCGAAAGCACGAGGGCCGCCCGACCGTCCCGCACCGCCAGCTGCGGGCACTCCCAGACATCGGCCGGCAGGGCCCGGGACAGCACGGGGTCGGCGGCACTCAACCACACCCCGCGGTACTCCCAGGCCAGGAGGTCGTCGCAGGAGAACAGCAGCACCGCGGGGGTCCCGTCCTCCAGGCCGGCACCCAGCAGCGCGAACCGGCGGCCGCCGTGGCGGAAGACGAAGGGGTCACGCATCACCGACACCCCGTCCACGTCCGGGGTCGGCGCCACCACGGTGGGCGGCCCCCAGGTGACCAGGTCGGCGTCGCCCCGGCGCAGGCATACCGTGCTGGTGCCGTCGTCGGTCGCGATCCCCGAGTAGAGCGCGGCCGGACCCTCCTCGTCCACGACCACCACCCCGGACCAGCAGCCGTGGTGGTCCGGGCCCTGCGGGGTGGGCCCGAAGGCGACGGGATGGTCGGTCCAGGTCACCAGGTCGCTGCTGCTCGCGTGCCCCCAGGCGATCCGGTCGTGCCGTGCCTCCCGCGGGTTGTGCTGGAAGAACACGTGCCAGCGGCCCTCGTGGAAGATCATCCCGTTGGGGTCGTTGAGCCAGCCGCTGACGGGTCGCAGATGGTATGCCGTGGCCCCGGGGTGATCGGTCATGGCAGCATCCTGGCACCTCGCACCGCGGTGGGTATGTGCTGCCAGGACTACCCGGATCCACCGCGGTGGGCGCGTGGCAGGCTGGTCACCATGAGCACCCCCTTCGACCTGAGCCTGGCGGACATGCGCACCCACCGGAGCGCGAAGTGGAGCCGGGTGCCGGACGACGTGCTGCCGGCGTGGACCGCGGAGATGGATGTGCGCACCGCCCCCGCCATCCGGGAGGCGCTGCACGCCGCGGTCGACCGGGACGACCTCGGGTATGCCGGTGACCCCGCCCCGGTGGTGGACGCCTTCGCCGGCTTCGCGCGCGACACCTGGGGCTGGGAGACGCAGGGCACCCCCGGCCAGACCCGCACCTTCGCCGACGTCGGCCAGGCCGCCAGGGAGACGTTGCGGGCGTTGACCTCCCCTGGTGACCAGGTCATCATCAACCCGCCGGTCTACCTCTCGTTCTACCCCTGGCTGGCCTCCCTGGACCTGCAGCCCCTCGAGGTGCCGATGCTCGACGTCGCCGCCGGCGGACGCCTCGACCTGGACGGTATGCAGCGGGCGCTCGAGTCCGGCGCCCGGGTCGTCCTGCTGTGCACCCCGCACAACCCGCTCGGCTACGTCTACAGTCGCGAGGAGCTGGCGGCGGTCGCCGAGCTGGCCGCCGCGCACGACGCGGTGGTGATCTCCGACGAGATCCACGCCCCCCTGGTGCACCCGGGCAGCCCCCGCCCGTTCGTGCCCTTCCTGACCGTCAGCGACACCGCCCGAGAGGTCGGCATCGCCCTGCACTCGCCGTCGAAGGCGTGGAACATCGCCGGGCTCAAGCTGGCCGTGGGCGTCACCGCGGTGCCGGGACGGTGGCCGCAACGGCTGGCGCCGGCCGACTGGTCCCCGAGCATCCTGGGCCAGTACGCGGCGGTCGCCGCCTACGCGGACAGCCGGGACTGGCTGGAGGGCACCCTGCAGGAGCTGGAACGGCGCACGGCCCAGCTGTCCGACCTGCTGGCCGAGCAGCTGCCCGAGGTCGGCTTCACCCCGGGGCACGCCTCCTACCTCGCGTGGCTCGACTGCCGCCGGCTCGGGCTGGGTGACGACCCGGCCCGCACGTTCCTGGAGCGCGGCCGGGTGCTGCTCTCCGCGGGCCCGGACTTCGGGGCCACCGGCGCGGGCTTCGCCCGGCTCAACATCGGGACCAGCGAGGAGCTGATGGCCGAGGCGGTCCGCCGGATGGCCTCCGCGCTGACCTGATCAGGGGCAGTCGATCGCGCCCAGCCGGGCCAGGCCCTCGAGGTCGCCGGCACCGAAGCCCTCCTGCCCGGCGAACATCGGGGCCATCAGCTCCTCCGGCGCATCGACGTGGCCGAGACCGAGGACGTGCCCCAGCTCGTGGTCGAGCACCGCGCCGACCGAGCCCTCGGGCACGCCGTCCCGGTCGATCACCGCGGCACCGCTGGAGAGCCAGCGTTCGCCGGTGACCCCGTCGGTGACGATGAGCGGTCCCCCGTAGCCGGCCACCGTGCCGGCCAGCTCGGGCATCTCCTGCTCGTCGGCCCAGGAGACCAGCACCGGGTCACCGGGCGCACGCGGGTCGTCGAAGCGTGCCTCCGAGGTCCCGGTCAGCTGCAGCGACAGCCCGCTCGCCGCAGAGAGCCGGGCCAGGGACCCGGACACCAGCTCCGGGTATGCCTGCGGCGCACCGTCGGGGTTCACCTCCACCTCGATCACCCCGCAGGGGGAGAACCCGACCGGTTCCCCGGTGCCCGGCTGGACCGACAGGAACTCGTGCTCCCCCTCGCCGGTGACGGCGACCGGCGGCAGCACCCGGTCCCCGCCCGGCGGCTCCCACAGCGACTCGGTGGAGCGGGCACCGACGTCCGTGCCGAAGCTGATGGCCGGGCCCCCGTCGCCACCGCCCTGCGCGAGCTCGCGCACCCCGGAGACCAGGTCACCCGCCTGCCCCAGCAGTGCCATCGACCGTTCCGGGAAGGCCAGTCCCCCGACCACCACACCCGCCACCAGGAGCCACCCGACCGGCAGGCCACGACGTCCCCGACGCCGGGGCCCGCGGCGGCCTCCGCGGCGCCCCCGCCCGGCGGACGGGACGGGTGGGGTCGACCCGACCCCGTAGAGCTCGTCCCAGCGGTCCAGCTCCTGCAGCCGCCGCTCCATCTCCCGCGCCCGGCGACGGCGCGCGAGCTCGTCGAACATGTCAGTCCTCCCGGCCCGGCCCGGGCCGGGAAGAGGTGGGGCCGGTGACCTTGACCCGGCCGTAGGTGAAGGGCTCCCGCGGCGGGCGTGCCACCAGGTCGGCGACGAACAGGCGACGCGACAGCAGGATCAGCACCCCGGCGACCAGGAAGCAGCCCGAGGCCACCGCCCAGGTGACCGGGAAGCCGGCGGTCGCCGACAGCCCACCCAGCAGCAGCGGTCCGAGCGCCCCACCGGCGAAGGCCCCGGCCTGGATCGCGCCGGACGCCTTGGCCGGGTTGTCCCGGCCGAGCCTCGCCACGGCATACAGCAGCAGCCCGGGCCAGGACCAGCCGATGCTGAACGCCAGCAGGCCGAAGACCCAGACCGCCCACTCGGCCTGGACGACCAGCCCCAGGCAGGCCGCGGCGCCGACCCACATCTGGGCCGCCACCACCGGCAGGTTGGCGCCGTGCCGGTGGTCGGCCCGCCAGCCCGAGAAGATGCGCACCACGATCGACCCGCCCGAGCCGGCGGCCATCAGCAGCCCGGTCTGGGACGGGGTCATCCCCACCTCGAAGCCCCAGGACGCGGCGAAGGCCCCGACGAAGTTGGCGGCCGCGCTGGCGAACGTGATGGCGAGCGCCGCGAGCAGCAGCGGGAGCGTCGGCGGCACGTCGAAGAGGTCCACCTCCACCGCGACCGGGGTGGCGCCCGCCGGACGACGGCGCCCGGTGAGCGCCGCCAGCACGACCACCAGGAGGCCGAGGGTGGCGGTGATCAGGAAGGTGGAGCGCCAGCCCCAGATCTCGCCCGTGGTCGGCACCGCCAGGCCACCGAGCATGATGGCCAGCGGCACCGCCGACTGCTTCACCCCGAAGCCGAGGCCCCTCCGGCCGGGCGGCAGGGCGCGGGCCATGAGCAGGTTCGCGGTCGCCTGGCAGGCTGCGTTCCCCAGGCCCAGCACCATCATCACCAGCAGCAGGGACCACCAGCCGACGACCAGGGTGCCCATCGCGGCGCCCCCGAGGGCGACCAGGGTCCCGGCCGCCGCCAGCAGCCGCCGTCGACCCATCCGGTCCACCACCCCGGACGTCGCCACCGTGGCGACCGCCGCCGTCGCGAAGAACAGGCTGACGGCGACACCGAAGCCGCCCAGACCGAAGCCCAGGTCGTCGCGGATCTCGACCGCCTGCGCCCCGATCAGGAAAGGTGGGATGGCCCCCAGCGTGGTGATGGCCGAGGCACCGACCATCAGCCGTCCGGAGCGCCGGCGCCCAGGAGGGTGGCCGTGGCTCGTCACCTGACGAGGGTACTCCTGCGCATCCCCACGGACGTTCCGGCTAGAGGACGATCCCCAGCGCGAACGGGCCGATCAGCACGGTGAAGAGGGTGATGAGGATGGCACCGACGATGTTCAGCACGATGCCACCACGGGCCATCTCCTGGATCTTCACCGCACCGGTGCCGAAGACGATGGCGTTCGGCGGGGTGCCGACCGGCAGCATGAAGGCGCACGTCGCGGCCAGCGCGGCGGGGATCAGCAGGGCCATCGGGTCGACCCCGATCCCGAGCGCCACACCACCGAGCACGGGGATGAAGGTGGCCGCGGTGGCGGTGTTGCTGGTCACCTCGGTGAGGAACAGCACGAGCAGCACGACCGCCAGCAGGAGCAGCACGATCGGCAGGGTGCCGAGCGCGGTCACCTGGGTGCCGAACCACTCGTCCAGGCCGGTGCCGGCCACGGCCGCGGCCAGGCTCAGGCCACCGCCGAAGAGCAGCAGGACGCCCCAGGGCAGTCCCTCCTCGGCGTCGTTCCAGTCGATGGTCATCCGACCCTGCCGGTCCCCGGGGATGAGGAAGAGGGCGACGCCGGCGGCGATGGCGATCGCGGTGTCGTCCAGGTTCCCCAGCCAGGCGGCGTTCGCCTCCAGGTAGGGGATGTTGACGAGCAGGCCCGGCACGATCCACAGGAACGCGGCGGAGCAGAACACGGAGAGCACGACCTTCTCGCCCTGGCTCATCGGACCGAGCTGGTCGATCTCCTCGGTGATGAGCTGGCGACCGCCGGGGATCTCGTCCAGGTGGAACCGGAAGATCAGCCGGGTGATGAGCAACCAGGCCACCCCGATGAAGACCACGACGATCGGGACGCCCAGCATCATCCACTGGGCGAAGCCGATCTCCTGGTCCAGCTCGGTGCTGACGTAGCCGGCCACGATCGCGTTGGGCGGGCTGCCCAGCAGGGTGCCCAGACCGCCGATGGAGGCCGCCCACGCAATCGACAGCAGCAGCGCGACACCGAAGATCCGCACGTCCTTGTCGTCGACGACGTCGCTGACCGCCTTGCCCTGTGCCAGCTCGTCCTGGATGTCGTCGCCCCCGCCACCGGCCATGACGCCGCGCTTGCTGTTCTCGACCACCAGGGCCAGCACCGAGATCGCGATCGGCAGCATCATCAGCGTGGTCGCCGTGTTGGAGACCCACATCGACAGGAACGCGGTGGAGATCATCATCCCGAGGATGATCCGGCGCGGGTGGGTCCCCACCCGGCGCAGCGTGAGCAGCGCGATCCGCCGGTGCAGGTTCCACTTCTGCATCGCGATGGCGATGAGGAAGCCACCGAGGAAGAGGAAGACGATCGGGTTGGCGTAGGGCGCCGTGGCCTCGGCCACGGACAGCTCGGTGAGCGGGGGGATGAGCACGATCGGCAGCAACGAGGTGGCCGCGAGCGGCATCGCCTCCGTCATCCACCAGACCGCCATCAGGGTCGCGATGGCGGCGACGAAGCGGGCGTCCCCGGACATCTCCGCGCTGCCCAGCAGCAGGTAGACCAGCGCGGCCAGCGCCAGCCCGCCGATCCGGAAGGCCCACGTGCGACCGGCGGAGCGTGGTGGCTCGCGGTCCTCGGGCTCGGTGTCGAACTCGCCTTGTTCCCTCACGACCTGACCGCTCATCACTACCTTCCACGACGATGTGTTCGGCCAAAGGTAACCCAACGTCACCCTCGGAAGCCGTATCTCGCTCTCCGGACGGGGGACACGGGGCGCGGACGGGAGGGGGTGCCCGGGCGACATACCCTGGGTGCATGACCAGACCGCACCTGTGGATCCGCGCCGAGGCCCGACCCACGGAGCAGCGCGTGCCCATCGTGCCTGCCGACGCCGCCACCCTGATCGACCAGGGCTTCGCCATCACCGTGGAGGACTCGCCGACCCGGATCATCCCGCTCGAGGAGTTCGTCGCCGCCGGGTGCTCGGTCGCCCCCTACGGCTCGTGGGGGGACGCCCCGGAGGGCGCCGTGGTGGTCGGCATCAAGGAGCTCCCGGAGGAGCCCGCCGACCTCGCGCACAGCCACGTGTACTTCGCGCACGCCTACAAGGGCCAGGAGGGCGCCGAGCAGACCCTCGACCGGTTCCGTCGCGGGGGCGGCGAGCTGCTCGACGTGGAGTACCTGACCGTCGACGGCAAGCGGGTCGTCGCCTTCGGTTTCTGGGCGGGCTACGTCGGGGCCGCGCTCTCGGTGCTGCGGCACCGCAGCGACCTCGGCGGCGGCGTCAGCCCGATGTCCCGGGACGAGCTCGACGCCCGGTTGCAGAGCTCGCTGGTCGGCGAGCCGGAGCGCGCCCTGGTGATCGGTGCCCGCGGGCGTTCCGGTCAGGGGGCCGTGGAGGCCCTGGAGCTGGCCGGCTGCGCGGTGACCCGGTGGGACCGGGTCGACACCGAGCGCCTGGACAAGGCCGTGCTGCTCGACCACGACATCCTCGTCAACTGCGTCTTCAGCAACGTCCGGCGGGAGCCCTTCGTGTCCCGCGAGGACGTCTCCTCCCCGCGCCGGCTGCGGACGGTGGGCGACGTGACCTGCGACGTCACCTCCGAGAACAACCTGCTGCCGATCAACACCGAGATCACCACCTGGGACGACCCGGTGCGGCAGGTGGGCACCGAGCAGGAGCCGCTGGAGGTCATCGCGATCGACAACCTGCCCTCGCTGCTGCCGCTGGAGTCCTCGATCAGCTTCTCCTCCGAGCTCACCCCGCTGCTGGCCGACCTGGTCGAGCGGAAGGGTCCGTGGGCCGCGAGCCTGGAGTGGTTCCGCCGGCACGTGCCCTGATCGCTCAGCCGCCCCCGAGCCAGCGCCAGCCGCGGGGCTGCTTGCCGTGCAGCACCTGCGGCATGGTGCGGATCCGGACGTCACCGAAGACGCTGTAGGCGCGCAGCACCACGCGGGCGCCGTTCTCCCCCGGCTGCTGGGCCTCCGGGGCGATGTCGTGCTGGGTGTCGCCGAGCATGTTGAGGCCCTCGATGTCGACCCGGGTCCCCGGCGGCACCGCGATCCGGATGTCGCCGAACATGCTGTAAGCGGTGACCTGCAGGGTCTCGCCCGGCTGCAGCACCTGGCGCAGGTCCAGCTTCACGTCCCCGAAGAGCTGCATCGTCGAGGTCTCCACGGCGGCGGTCCACGGCCCCGTGCGGACGACGTCCCCGAAGAAGGCGACGACCGACTGGGTGGGCGCCCGCACGGGCGCCGGGCCGGCGGCGGGGACCGACGGCATACCGGAACCGCGCCAGTCCTGCGGCACGTCCTCCCGTGGCGCCGGCCGGCTGCCCGGCTGGGGCAGCTGCGGCTGCCACTCCGGCGGCACCTCGCTCGGGCCCTCGGCGGACGGGTCGTGCGGCGTCATCCCCATGGGGACACCCTAGGCCGTCCGGGGTGGGTCAGCGGAAGGCGCTCACGCCGGTGACGGAGCGACCCACCAGCAGCGACTGCACGGTGCGGCTGCCCTCGTAGGTGTAGACCGCCTCCAGGTCCGCGAAGTGCCGTCCCACGTGGTGGTCCAGCAGGATGCCGTTGCCACCGAGCATGTCCCGGGCGGTGGCCACCACCTCGCGGGCCGCGGTGGTGGTGTGCAGCTTGGTCATCGCCGCGTGCTCGATGGTGCAGCGGCCCTGCTCCTCCAGCTGCGACATCCGGGTGCACATCAGCTGCATCGCGGTGATCTGGGTGACCATCCGCGCCAGGTCGTCCTGGATCAGCTGGTTCTTGGCCAGCGGCCGACCGAACTGCTCGCGGCGCAGGGCATACGTCAGGGCGCCCTCGTAGGCCGCGACCGCATGCCCGAGGGCCTCCCAGGCGACCGTCTGACGGGACCGAGCCAGCACCTTGTTGGTGTCGGCGAAGGTGCGCGCCCCCGCCAGGCGGTGCCCGACCGGCACCCGCACGCCGTCCAGGCGGATGTGGGCCTGCAGCACGCCGCGGTTGCTCACCTTGCCCTCGATGACGGTCGCGTCCCAGCCGGCCGCCTGCTGCGCGCCCTCGACGACGAAGCCGCCGACGTCACCGTCCTCGTCACGCGCCCAGACCACGACCAGGTCGGCGATCGAGCCGTTGCCGATCCAGCGCTTGGCGCCGTCCAGCACCCAGTGGTCGCCGTCCCGGCGCGCCGTCGTCTCCAGGCTGACCACGTCCGAACCGTGGGTGGGCTCGGTCAGCGCCACCGCCCCGATCGTCTCCAGCCGAGCCATCGACGGCAGCCAGCGTTCGCGCTGATCGTCGGAGCCGAGCAGGTGGACCGAGGTCATCGCCAGGCCGGAGTGGACCGCGTTGAAGGTTGCCACCGACCCGTCCCCACGCGCCAGCTCGGCACACATCATGCCCTCGGCCACCGGGGACACCCCGGCGCAGCCGTACCCCTGGATCGCGGCCCCCGCCACCCGGGTCGCGGCGAGCCCCGGCACCAGCTCCGCGGGGAAGCGGGCCGCCTCCCACCACTCGTGCGCGCGAGGCACCACCTCGGTGTCGCACCAGGCACGCAGCCCGTCGCGCAGCCCGCGCTCGGTGTCGCTGAGCAGGTCGTCCAGACCGAAGAAGTCGGTGCCTCGCGCCAGTCCCAGGTCGGCGCCGTCGGGCAGCCCACGGTCGGCGTCGGACATGGGCCGGGGTGCGTCGTCGCTCACCCCACCAGGGTATGTCGCGAGGCTGGGCGGTCCCTGCGACCCCTCACCCGGACTCGACCCGCGGGGTCGGGAGGGCGGGCGAGGCGGGCGGGGGTCAGTCCAGCGGGTGGCCCACGGTCAGCCCGTCGGGCCGGCCCGGCTCGATGAGCCACTCGTCGCCGAAGATCGCGGCGAACTGCTCCTGCGGCATCGACAACATCCAGCCCACGTCCTCCTGGCTGGCGTGCGCGGCGAGCGCCGCCCGCTTCGCGGTCAGCACCGGGCGCACGTCCACGTGCCAGTGCAGCTCCGCCTCCGGGGTCCCGAAGGGGTTGCCGTCGTCGGCCGGGGAGTCCGGGTCCCAGTCCAGCTCCTCCGGCGGCACGCCCGCCTCCTGGGCAGCGAGGTAGAGCCGGCGCATGTGGTCACGGTTCATGGTGGCCTCGAGCAGCCGCGGGGTCCGGGCCGCGAGCACGGCGGCCCGGTGCGCGACGTGGTGGACCTTGACGTGGTCGGGGTGGCCGTAGCCGCCGTGCCAGTCATAGCCGACCAGCACGTCGACGTCCTCCTCGTCCAGGATCGCGACCAGGCGTCGGGCGGCCTCGCCGACGTCGGCCCCGTGCAGGGACCGTTCGTGCGCGTTCTGCTCCCACCCGGTCATCCCGGAGTCGGCATACCCCAGCCAGGCCACCCTGGCCGTCCCGAGCACGGTGGCCGACGCCTGGGCCTCCGCCCGGCGTCGGTCCACCACCGTCTCCCCCTCGCGCAGGTCGTCGGGGACGCTCCCGTGGTCGCCGTCGGTCGCGTAGACGCAGACCACCCGGTGACCCGCGTCGGCGGCCAGCCGCATGGTGCCGGAGGTCTGGCTCGCCTCGTCGTCGGGATGGGCGTGCAGGAAGAGGATCGTGCTCACGGGCTCACGCTAGAGCCGACCACCGACATTCACACAACCTCCACATCTGCCCGACCCACCCTGCAGCACCCCCGACCTACGCTCGATCCATGAGGCAGACCCAGGACCGCAGCCGCACCGTGCTGGTGGTCGAGGACGACCCGACGATCAACCAGGCGTTGCACGACCGGCTCACCGCCGAGGGCTTCACGGTGGCCCGGGCCTTCGACGGTCCGACGGCCCTGCAGCAGGCGGAGCACCTGGTCCCGGACGTGGTCGTCCTCGACCTCATGCTCCCCGGGCTCGACGGCCTGGAGGTATGCCGTCGGCTCCAGGCGCACTCCCCCGTCCCGATCCTCATGCTCACCGCACGCACGGACGAGACCGACATCCTGGTCGGCCTCGCCGCCGGAGCCGACGACTACGTCACCAAGCCGTTCCGGATGCGGGAGGTGGTCGCGCGGGTCCGATCCCTGCTGCGCCGGGTGGACCGCGCCGCAGAGATGGCCGACGCCCGGGTCCCGCTGATGGTAATCGGTGACCTCGAGGTCGACCGTGCCGCCCGCCGGATCCGGGTCGCCGACGACGACGTGCACCTCACCCCGCTCGAGTTCGACCTGCTGGTGGCCCTGGCCGAGGAGCCCGGCACCGTCCGCGGCAGGGACGCCCTGATGACCCAGGTGTGGGGCTGGGCCGACGCGCACGGCACCCGCACCCTGGACAGCCACGTCCGCGCGCTGCGGGCCAAGATCGGCGCGCGGCGGGTCCGCACCGTGCACGGCGTCGGCTACGCGCTGGAGGTGGCCCGGTGAGACCAGCGAGCCCGGGCTCGGGTTCGGTGGGTGAGCGGCCGTTGGACCGGATCGGCTCCGTCAAGGTCAAGATCGGGTTGCTGGTCGCGGTCAGCATCCTGGCCGCCGTGGTGGTCCAGCAGGTCGGGGTCCGCGCCGGCGTGAGCGGGTGGCTGACCGTCCCGGTCACCGTCGCGGCGGCCCTCGGGGTCACCCAGTGGCTGGCCCGTGGGATGACCTCGCCGCTGCGGGAGATGACCGCTGCGGCCGGGCGGATGGCCGGCGGTGACTACTCGACGCGGGTCACCGCCACCTCCGGCGACGAGGTAGGCACGCTGGGCGTGGCCTTCAACACGATGGCCGCCGACCTGGAGGGGGCCGACCAGCAGCGGCGCGAGCTGCTGGCGACGGTCTCGCACGAGCTGCGCACACCGCTGGCCGCGCAGCGGGCGCTGCTGGAGAACCTCGTCGACGGGGTCATCACCCCGGACGACACCGCCCTGCAAGGTGCGCTGGACCAGTCCGAGCGGTTGAGCGCCCTGGTCAGCGACCTGCTCGACCTCAGCAGGGTCGAGGCCGGCGCCACCCGGTTGGACCTCACCCCGGTGCGGGTCACGGACGTCCTCGGGCAGGCCGTCGACGAGGCCCGGGCCGGCGCAGCGGCGACCGGGCGGGACGTCGCCGTGACGGTGGACGTCGTCCCGCCGGACCTGGAGGTCCACGCGGACGCCGGCCGGCTGGCACAGGTCGTGACCAACCTGGTGGACAACGCGGTGCGCCACAGCCCGGCCGGGGGCCGGGTCGAGGTGCACGCCGAGGCACTGGCCGACCGCCGCTGGTCGTTGACGGTCCAGGACCAGGGACCGGGCTTCCCGCCCGGCCGGTCCGAGCAGCTCTTCGCCCGCTTCGGTGTCGGCGACGACAGCAGCGGGGGCACCGGCCTGGGGCTGGCCATCGTCCGATGGGTCTGCGAGCTGCACGGCGGCACCGTGACCGCGGTCGAGGACGACCGACCCGGCGCCAGGGTCCGGGCTGAGCTGCCGCTGCGACCCGACGACGAGCGGGTGGCGGGTGCCGCGGCGGCACTGCCCACCCCGCACGCGCCGCATACCCCACACGCCGTTGCGTCCAGGACGGCGAGCCCCGTGACCCTTGCGATTCCCACCCCGTCGGTCGTGGACACGCTCTTCGGGCGGTTCTGGCCCGAGCGCGGGCTGACCACCGCACCGGTCGCGCTCTGGTCGTCGGTGGCCCTCGGGGCAGCGGCCGCGGTACTGCTCCCCTACCGCGGCATCGGTCTTGCCTACGTCCTCGTGCTGCTCGCCGCGGGGTCCCTGGTGCTGGGCCTCTCCCGCCATCGCGGCACCCGGTGGACCCGCGCCTGCGTGGTGCTGTGCGTCGGGCTCGGCGCCCTGCTGATGCTGCGCGCGGCGGAGTGGATCGGCGTCCTCGCCCTGCTGACCGCGGCACTGCTGGTCACCACCGCGCTCACCGGAGCCCTCGGCCTGCCGGCGATCCTCTCCGGAGCGGCCTCATGGGTGCTCAGCGGGGTACGTGGCCTGCCGTTGCTGGGGCGCACCCTCAGCTCCACCTCACGGCATACCCTCCTCTGGCCGGTGCTGCGGACCGCCGCGGTCTCGCTGGTGGCTCTCGTCGTCTTCGGCGGCCTCTTCGCCTCCGGTGACGCCGTCGTCGGCGCCTGGGCGTCCACCCTGCTGCCCGAGGTGGACATCGCCGAGTCGCTGGTGCTGCGCACCTTCACCTGGTTCGTGGTCGGTGGCGTGGTGCTCGCCTGCTGCTACCTCGCGCTGAACCCGCCCCGCGTCGACCTCGTCCGGCTCCCCGAGGCGCGCCGTGTCACCCACGCCTGGGAGTGGCTGGTGCCGGTCGGTGTCGTCATCGCCACCTTCGTCGTCTTCATCGCCGCGCAGGGGGCGGCGCTGTGGGGTGGGCATGAGTTCGTCCGACGCACCACCGGTGTGACGTATGCGGAGTCGGTCCACCAGGGCTTCGGCCAGCTCACCGTCGCCACCGCCCTCACCCTGCTCACGGTGGCGCTCGCCTCCCGACGGGCGGCGCGGGAGACGCCGCGCGACCGACGGCTGCTGCAGGTGGTGCTCGGTGCCCTGTGCCTGCTGACCCTGGTCGTCGTCGCCTCGGCGCTGGCGCGGATGTGGGTCTACCAGGAGGCCTACGGGTTCACCGTGCTGCGGGTGCTGGTAGACGCCTTCGAGCTCTGGCTGGGCCTGCTGATCGTGCTGGTCCTGGTGTCCCTGGTCCGGCTGCGTGGTGCGTGGCTGCCCCGCGCCGGGTTGCTCACCGGTGCGGCGATGCTGCTGGCGCTCGGGCTGGCCAACCCCGAGGGGTGGGTCGCCGCCCGCAACATCGAGCGCTACGAGGAGACCGGTCGCCTCGACCTGGGCTATCTCAGCACGCTCGGAGCCGACGCGGTCCCGACGATCCGCGAACGGCTCCCGCAAGATCTGGGCGACTGCGCCGTCGGCTGGCGCGTCGACGACGAGCTGGTCGAGGACCCGCTGAGCTGGAACCTGGGCCGGGTCCGGGCCGAGCGGGCCGGGGGCTCGACCCTGCTCAGCGTCGAGGGGAGCACCGTCCCGGCCTTGGCCGGCGGCGACTGTCCGGTCGAGCTACCGGTCACCCCTTGAGCTCGGGCAGGTCGCTGTCCCGCCACTCCGTGGGCTCGCGCGTCCCAGCGCCGGCCAGGCCCTCCTCACGTTCCCGGAGCTCGACGCGGCGGATCTTGCCGCTGATCGTCTTGGGCAGCTCGAAGAACTCCAGCCGGCGCACCCGCTGCCAGGGCTGCAGGTGCTCGCGGGCGTGCCGCAGGATGGAGAAGGCGGTCTCCTGCGTCGGCTCGTGCCCGGCCACCAGCGCCACGTAGGCCTTGGGCACCGCCAGCCGCAGCTCGTCCGGTGCGGGCACCACGGCTGCCTCCGCCACCGCCGGGTGCTCGATCAGCACCGACTCGAGCTCGAACGGGCTGATCTTGTAGTCGCTCGCCTTGAAGACGTCGTCGGTCCGGCCGACATAGGTGATCATCCCGCTCTCGTCCCGCTCGGCGACGTCCCCGGTGTGGTAAAAACCGTCCGCCATCGCCTCGTCGTTGCGGGCGTCGTCGCCCTGGTACCCGGTCATCAGTGACACCGGGGAGGCCGAGAGGTCCAGGCAGATCTCCCCCTCCCCCGGCCCGTCGAGCGCCTCCCGGCCACCCACCGGGACGAGCACCGAGGGCACCCCGGGCAGCGGCATACCCATCGAGCCGGGACGCACGCGCTCGCCGGGGCAGTTGCCGATCTGCGCGGTGGTCTCGGTCTGGCCGTAGCCGTCGCGCAGGGTGAGCCCCCACTGGCGCTGAACCTGGGCGATGACCTCCGGGTTGAGCGGTTCGCCGGCCCCGATCACCTCGCGCAGGGCGCCGGGACCTCCCGACAGGTCCGCGTTGATGAGCATCCGCCACACGGTCGGCGGCGCGCAGAAGGACGTCACCCGGTGCGAGCGCAGGACCCGCAGCAGCGCATCCGGCTCGAAGCGTTCGTAGGCGTAGACGACGATCGTCGCCTCCGCGATCCACGGCGCGAAGAAGCAGCTCCAGGCGTGCTTGGCCCAGCCCGGGGAGGAGATGTTCAGGTGCACGTCGCCGGGGTGCAGGCCGAGCCAGAACATGGTCGAGAGGTGGCCGACCGGGTAGCTGACCTGGGTGTGCTCGACGAGCTTGGGCCGGTTCGTGGTGCCCGAGGTGAAGTAGAGCAGCAGCCGGTCACCGGGCGAGGTGCCCGGGTGCGGCAACCCTCCGGTCGGGGGCTCGCTCGCGTATGCCGTCCGCAGGTCGGTCCACCCGGGCGCCTCCCCGATGCTCACCCGGAGGTAGTCACCGGGGACCTCGTCGAAGGAGTCGACCTCCCCGGCGTCTGCCACCACCGCTCTGGCGCCCCCACGGTCGAGACGGTCCCGCAGGTCCGCCGGCCCGGCCGCGGTCGTGGTCGGCATGATGACCGCCCCCAGCTTCATCACGGCCAGCATGGTGTCCCACAGCTCGACCTGGTTGCCGAGCATCACGACGACGCTGTCCCCGCGGCCGACGCCCAGGCCCGCCAGCAGCGTGGCCACCTGGTCGGACCGGGTGGCCATCTCGTCGAAGGAGTACGTCCGGTCGGTGCCGTCGGCCGCCACCACGACCAGGGCGGGACGGTCGTTGCCCCGCGCGACGGCGTCGAACCAGTCGACCGCCCAGTTGAAGCGCTCACCCACGTCCGGGTAGGTGAACTCCGCACGGGCCCGCGCGGGCTCGCCGTAGAGGTGGAGGAGCTGGTCCCGTGCCTGTCGGTAGGCCTGCGTGGCCGACGTCGTCGTCATCCCCCATCCCTACACCCGGGACCGCTCGTCTGTCAGCCCACCCCGGCCCCGGCGTGTGCGCCCGCACGGCCGTGCACACCTGCGTTAACGTCGAGGAGCAGATCAGTGAGGGGTGAGGCGCCGGTGCCGTCCGCACGCGTACGACGACGTCGCGCCGCCGCCGTGCTGACGGCCGGGACCCTGACCGCCCTCGTCGTCGGCTGGGCCCTGCCGGGCGGCGACCCGGACACCGCGCCTGGGCAGGCCGCCAGCTCGGTGTCTGCCTCCCCCGAGGCGGCCCTGGTCCCGCGCGCCGACCTCCCGATGCCCGCGCAGGTGCGGGCCACCCGTGGCCCCGACCCGGCGAGCACGACGACCCGCACCCCGCTGCTGGTCGACCGGCCCCGGGAGCGGATCGAGGGGTTCGGCCTCTCGGACCGGCGGATGCACGGCATACCCCCGGGGTTCCGTCCCTACCAGAGCGGTGAGGTCGTGGAGGTCCCCTACGGCCGGGTGGACGAGGAGGGGGTGCGCCAGTTCCGGATCACCTGGGGGTCCGAGGAGGTGTACGACCACCCGATCTCGCAGGCGCAGTACGCGCTCACTGCGCTCGAGTCGTACCGGCTCAGCGGCGACCCGGCATACCTGGACGTGGCGGTGGCGAACGCGGAACGCATCGTCGAGGGACACGAGACGATCGACGGTGCCTGGTACTTCCCCTACGACTTCGACTTCGACCTGCACCGCCACGACGGCGGGGCCGGTGCCCTCGAGGCGCCGTGGGTGTCGGGGATGGCGACCGGGCAGGCGCTGTCGGTCTTCGCGCGGCTGCACGAGGTCACCGGGGAGCAGCGGTGGCAGGAGGCCGCCGAGGGGGCCTTCGCCGCCTTCCTGCAGGCCCCTGACGGTGAGGGGATGTTCGTCTCCTTCGTGGACGACGACGGGCACCTGTGGCTGGAGGAGTACCCGCGCTACCCCGAGATGGCCAGCGAGCGGGTGCTGAACGGGCAGATGTGGGCGATGTTCGGGCTGTGGGACTTCTGGATGATGCACGACCGGGACCACGAGGACGCCGAGTGGCTGTGGCGCGGTGCGCTGCACACGCTGGAGCGGACGGCGATGCCGACGTTCCGCGAGCCCGGCGGCTACAGCCGCTACTCGGTCTGGCTGCACGGCCAGGCGCCGACCTACCACCGCTACCACCAGACCCAGTTCCTGCAGCTGCACCGGATGTCCCGGGACCCGGTATGGGTGGAGCGCGCCGCCCTCCTGCGCGCCGACCACCCGCACCACAACACCCCGGACGGCACGGCCAGGCTGACCCCGGACGCCTGGTCGGCCTACCGCGTCGACGATCAGGCCCCACACCCCTCGGACCGGACCATGCAGATCCTGGAGACACGACCGCTGGGGCTGGAGCAGACCGTCGACGTCGCCTTCGACCGCCGGTCCCGGGTGCCCGACGGACCGGTGGTGCTGCGGCTGGCCGAGGGCGAGCACGAGGGCTGGTGGGTGCCGGAGGAGCCCGGCAACGCCTACGCGCTGGACCCGGTCGCCGAGCACACCTACGAGCCGGCGGTGCTGCTGGGGGTCCGGGAGGAGCTGGCCGTCGAGGCGTTCCGGCCCGACGGGGACGGCGGGCTCGAGGTGCGCACCGTGACGCTGCGCCCCGGGGACGCGCTCGCCAGCGACCGCTCGGCGGTGGTGCACGGCGCCACCGCGTGGCACGTCGACCTGCGCGAGGACGGGGACTGGTGGATCGCGGAGCGGCCCGAGGTCCTGCTCCTGGACCGGGCCGGGGAGAACTCCGGCTGACCGGGTGGTGGCTAGTCGGAGCCGGCTGCCCAGACCCGGCGGATCTCCCGGACCACCGAAGTCACTGCCGGGCGACGCTCGCTGGAGTCGCGGTGCACCAGCATGATCCGGCGGGTCGGGGGATCACGCAGCGGCAGCGCGACCACGGTGTCCGGCAGGTCCGGTCGACCCAGACGGGGCATCAGCCCGACGGCGGCGCCCGCCGCCACCAGGGCGATCTTGCTGGGGAAGGTGTCGGCCATCGCTGCGATCCGGTAGTCGAGGCTGCGCAGGTGCAGCGCGGACAGCAGCCAGTCGCTGAAGACACCCGGGGAGTCGTCCACCCAGTCCAGCCCGCCCAGGTCGTCCAGGTCGACCCGGCCGTTGCGCCCGACCTTGAGCCCGTGGTCGTGCTGGGCGATGAGGTCGACGACGTCGTGACCGAGCTCGAGGGGGGTCAGGCCGAAAGGCAGGGTCATGTGGTGGTCGGTCCAGTCGTGCACCACCGAGAGGTCGACCTCGCCGCGGCGCAGCGCCGCCAGCGACGCCTCCGGGGTCAGCTCACGCACGGAGGGCCGCAGCTGCGGGTGGAGCTCGCGGAGCACCGGCAGGACCGGCGCCAGCAGACCCACCACCGCCGTCGGGAAGGAGGAGATCCGCAGCGGTCCGGAGACCTTGCTGGTGAGCAGCTCGAGCTCGGCCCGGGCGGACTCGTCCAGCTGCTCGACCTGTGAGGCCATCCGGACCAGGACCGCTGCCGCGTCGGTGGGCACCACGTTGCGTCCGCGGCGCACCAGCACCGGCTGTCCGGCCTCCTGCTGCAGGCGTGTGAGCTGCTGGCTGATGGCGGAGGCGGTGAGGCCCAGCCGGTCGGCCGCGGCCAGCAGGGTCCCCTCCTCGACGACGGCCTTGAGACTGACCAGGTGCTCGGGGGAGAACATGCAGCACACCTTACAGGTACGTCTCAGTAATATCCGGTTGTGCTTATCTTTGCGGGATGTCAACATTGATGTTGTCAGTCCCCGACCTGAAGAAAGGTGGCCATCATGACCGCTCTCACCAAGGCTTTCCGCAGCAGCACCCACGTGATCCTCGAGATCGGTCGCAGCTGGCGCCCGATCGAGCACCTGCGCGGCTGACCCCGACGCCTCCAGCAAGGACCGCCCCCGGACACCGGGTGGCGGTCCTTTCTGCTGGTCAGGGTGATGTGGGGCAGACCCTGAGCGACATCGCGGGACGGCCGGGCGGGAGCGCCGGACGCCGTGGTCGAGCCCGCCGGTGGTCTCGTCAGACCATGTAGTGATGCTGATAGGTACGTCTCAGAAATGTCCGGTTGTGCTTATCTTTTCGGGATGTCAACATTGATGTTGTCAGTCCCCGATCTGAAGAAAGGTGGCCATCATGACCGCTCTCACCAAGGCTTTCCGCAGCACCACCCACGTGATCCTCGAGATCGGTCGCAGCTGGCGCCCGATCGAGCACCTGCGCGGCTGACCCCGACGCCTCCAGCAAGGACCGCCCCCGGACACCGGGTGGCGGTTCTTTCTGCGTGTGGAGGTGGCACGACGAGACGCCCGGTCGGGCATGTCGGGACGCTCGGTCGGGCATGTCGGGACGCTCGGTCGGGCATCTCGGGACGCCCGGTCGGCACTTCGGGACGTCCGGTCTAGCATCGGCGGATGCCTCTCTCCTCCCGACAGCAGGCCGTGGTCGACGGATGGCTGCCGGGCGCCGAGGTCGTCGCCGACCATGCCTGGGGCCTCGTCGACACCACCGTCCTGCAGGTCCGTCACCAGGGCCAGGAGCTGACCGTGAAGGCCGGCGGCCCGGACAACCACCACATCGGCCGGGAGATCGACGCGCATGAGCACTTCACCGCCCCGCTGCGGCCGGACCGCGCCCCTCGACTGCTGCACGCGGACCGGGCCTCGTCGGTGCTGGTCACCACCTGGCTGCCCGGCCATCTGGTGGAGGGTCACGCCGCTGAGGTGCAGCCCGAGACCTACCGCCAGGCCGGGGAGCTGCTCGGTCGCTGGCACGGGCAGGCGAGCAGGCCGGACGAGGGGTGGCTGGCGGAGCAGCGGGACCGGGCGGCGCGATGGTTGGACCAGCCTCACCGGATCCCTCCCGAACAGGTGGATCTGATCCAGGAACGGCTGGCCAGGGCCCGCGTGGAACGGGTGACCCTCGTCCCCACTCACGGCGACCTCTCGCCCCGCAACTGGCTCGTGCACCGTGGCCGGATCAGCCTCATCGACTTCGGACGGGCGGCCTGGCGACCCGCGGCGACAGATCTGGCCCGCCTCGAGGCCGGGGCCTGGCGTGACCGCCCGGATCTGGAGGCCGCCTTCTTCGCCGGCTACGGACAGGATCCTCGCGCCACCTACTGGTGGCCGGACACCCAGCTCGCGGAGGCGGTCGGGACGGCCGCCTGGGCACACCAGGTGGGTGACGAACCGTTCGAGCGGCACGGTCTGCAGATGCTGAGCGACGCCCTGGCCGGATGAGCGAGCGGCAGCGCCCTACGGACGGTCAGCCGCAGGCGGCGTCCTCGAGCGCGGCCAGACCCGCCAGGTCGCCGGCGCCGAGCTGGTCCTGGCCGCCGTTCTCCGCTGCCATCAGCTGGTCGGTCTGCTCGGTATGCCCCAGCCCGAGCACGTGGATGAGCTCGTGCACCAGCACGACCTCCTGGTCGATGCCCCTGCTGAACCAACCGCCACCCTGCGACTCGGTGTCGATGACCACCATCCCGCCGACGGCCCGGGCGGCGCCCCCAGGCCCGGACACGTAGGTGGCACCACCGAGACCGGCGGTGAGGCCCTCCAGCTCGGGCACCTCCTGCTCGTCGGCCCAGCCGATGAGCACCGGCCCACGTCCACGGTCGAGGAACTCCCGGTCCTCCGTCTCCCCGGTCACCGCGAAGGAGAAGGAGGACGCCTCGTTGACCTGACGCACGGCGCTCTCGACCATGGCGGCATACCCCTCGGGCGCGCCCTGCGGGTTCACCACGACCTCGATCCGTTCCTCGCAGCCCCAGGTCACCGGATCGCCGTCACCGGCGACCTGCATGAACGAGTAGCCCTCCCCGCCCGACCCGGGGACACCGTCCATCGGGTCCGCGGCGACGGTGCGCCGGACGTTGCCCAGGTCGAGCGCCGGCGAGAGGTAGACGACCATGCTGATCACCAGCCCCAGGACGAGCAGCATGCTCAGCACGCTGGTGCATCCACCGCCTCGCCGTCCGCTCACGCCGACCAGACTGTCACGCGGTCACCGGCCCAGCTGGGCGAGCAGCGCCTCGAAGCCGCCCTCCGACGCGGGGGTCGGACCGGCATCCTCGTCCCGGGAGGGATCCGACGGACCGGTCGTCGAGACCCCCACCGAGACCACCGCCGCGGCGAGCTCGGCGGCTGCGCGGGTGGTGCGCGCCTCCAGGTCCAGCCCGCCGGGACCACCGAAGTCCTCCGTCGCGGCGAAGACCCCGGTGGGCACCACGGCTGCCCGCAGGTAGCTGAACAGCGGCCGCATCGCGTGGTCCAGCACCAGCTGGTGGCGAGCGGTGCCGGCGGTCGCCGCGACCAGCACCGGCATACCCGCGACCGCCTCCGGATCGAGCACGTCCACGAACATCTTGAAGAGCCCGGAGTAGCTGGCCGCGAAGACCGGGGTCACCGCGATCAGGCCGTCGGCGCCGGCCACCAGCTGCTTGGCCCGCTCGACCGCGGCGGTGGGGACACCGCCGGTGGTCATGGTGGTGGCCAGGTCGTGGGCCAGCTCACGCAGCTCGACGACCTCGACCTCGGCCGCCTCGCCCCGGGCGCTGACCTGGGTCACGGTGGCGTGGGCGAGCCGATCGGCGAGCAGCCGGGTCGAGCTGGGCTGCGACAGCCCTGCGGTGAGGACGACGATGCGACGGGTCATGCTGCCTCCTTCCAGGGGTGCGGTGCGCTCAGGCGGAGACGGACGAGGCCGCCGGGACCGGGACCGGTCGCGACGGGACCACCATCCGGTGCGGCGAGGAGACGCCCTGCGCGGACAGGCTCGCGTGGGTAGGCGGGTCGCTCGGCACGTGCGCCGGCCGGCGCGCCTCGAACTCGCGGCGCAGCACCGGCACGACCTCGCGGCCGAGGATCTCGATCTGCTCCAGGACGACGTCCTTGGGCAGCCCGGCGTGGTCCATCAGGAACAGCTGGCGCTGGTAGTCACCGACCGCGTCGGCGAACCCGAGCGTGCGCTCGATGACCATCTCCGGTGTGCCCACGGTCAGCGGGGTGAGGCGGGTGAACTCCTCCAGGGACGGGCCGTGGCCGTAGACCGGGGCCTCGTCGAAGTAGGGCCGGAAAGCCCGCTTGGCCTCGGCCTCAGAGCCGGCCATGAAGACCTGCCCACCGAGCCCGACGATCGCCTGGTCGGCCGAGCCGTGCCCGTAGTGCTCGAAGCGGCGACGGTAGAGGTCCACCATCTGGGCCGTGTGCTCGATGTTCCAGAAGATGTTGTTGTGGAAGAAGCCGTCGCCGTAGTACGCGGCCTGCTCGGCGATCTCGGTCGAGCGGATCGAGCCGTGCCACACGAACGGCGGGGTGTCCTCCAACGGCCGTGGGGTGGCCGTGAAGCCCTGCAACGGCGTGCGGAACTTCCCCTGCCAGTCGACGACGTCCTCGCGCCACAGCCGGCGCAGCAGGTGGTAGTTCTCCACCGCCAGCGGGACACCCTGCCGGATGTCCTTGCCGAACCACGGGTACACCGGACCGGTGTTGCCCCGACCCATCATCAGGTCGACGCGGCCGCCGGAGAGGTGCTGCAGGAAGGCGTAGTCCTCGGCGATCCGGACCGGGTCCGTGGTCGTGATCAGCGTCGTCGCCGTCGACAGCAGCAGGTGCTGGGTCTGCGCGGCGATGTAGGCCAGGTGCGTGGTCGGCGCGGACGAGATGAACGGAGGGTTGTGGTGCTGACCGGTGGCGAAGACGTCCAGGCCCACCTCCTCGGCCTTGAGCGCGTACTCGGTCATGGCGGCGATCCGCTCGCCCTCGGCGGGCGTGCGACCGGTGGTGGGGTCCGGCGTGAGATCGCCGACGCTGAAGATCCCGAACTGCATCAGACTCTCCTGAGGTTGATTGACGAATCAACTATATCAACGCAGGAGCGCGCCCGGTATTCCGGAGGGCCGCGGCCAGGACATTCAGCCCAGCAGGTCCGCGACCTTGCGGGACACCAGCTCGGTGGCGCGTTGCGGGGAGAGCCGGCTGAGCCGGTCCAGCACCGCCGAGTCGGCCCCCACGGTCACCCGGTACCGCCCCTCGGCGACCGCCTGGTCGACAATGGTGCGGGCCACCCGGGCGGGGGACAGCGCACGGAACGGGACCCCGCGCGGCCGCGGGGCGAGCGCCTCGGCGCCGTGCCGGGCACCGACCCCGGAGTTGGCGGCGATCTCGGTGCGCACCGCGCCGGGGAGGACGAGGCTCACCGACACCGCGGTCCGGCGCAGCTCGGCATACAACCCCTCGGTGAACAGCTTGATGGCGGCCTTGCTGGCGCCGTAGACGGTCTGCCCGGGCAGCGGCAGCAGGCCGCCGACGCTGGAGATGTTGACCAGGCACGCCTGCGGGCGCTCCAGCAGGTACGGCAGGCAGGCCTTGGTCGCGTGCAGGGTGCCCCACAGGTTCACGTCGACGACGCGCGCCATCTCCTCGTACGGGATCCGGGTGAACGGCACGAAGCGCTGGATGATCCCGGCGACGTTGATCAGCCCGTCCAGGTGCCCGTGCTGATCGGCCACCTGCTCGGGGAGCCGGATGACGGCCTCCCGGTCGGTGAGGTCGAGGGTATGCACGGACAGCCGGTGCCCGGCCGAGGCCAGCTCCGCGGTCGTCGCCAACGACTCCGGCCGCAGGTCCACCGCGGCGACGCGCGCACCCCGCCGGAGCAGCTCCAGGGTGACCTCGCGACCGATCCCGTTGCCGGCGCCGGTGACGACGAACACCTGATGGGTGATCTGGATGGCAGCCTCCTCGAGAGTGGGCGACCGATCAGGGTAGTCGACCGTCCTCCGGTGGGCTACGCTCCCCCCAACGACCCACGCTGACGTGGCGTCAACGAGGGGGCGCGATGGCGACGACGACACCGGTGGACACCGACCAGCGCGCAGCGCCCCTGGTGTCCCGCCACCTGCGGGTCCCGTTCGTCCTGCTGATCCTGTGCTTCGCCGCCTGGGGGATGGCGGCGAACCTGACCGACATCCTCGTCGGCGTCTTCCGCGGCATCTTCGACATGTCGAACCTCCAGTCCTCGCTGGTGCAGTTCGCCTACTACGGCGCCTACTTCCTGCTGGCGGTCCCGGCCGCCTTCATCAACGCCCGCTACGGCTTCAAGGCCGGGGTGCTGGTGGGGCTGGGCCTCGCCGCCGTGGGTGGGTTCCTCTTCATCCCGGCCAGCCAGCTGCTCGCCTACGAGATGTTCCTGCTGGCCCTCTTCGTGCTGGCGGCGGGCCTGTCCATCCTGGAGACCTCGGCCAACCCCTTCGTGATCGGCATGGGCGAGGAGGCGAGCGCCACCCAGCGCCTCAACCTGGCGCAGTCGTTCAACCCGGTGGGCGCCAACATCGGCGTGCTCATGGGGGCCGTCCTCATCCTCCCCGGCCTGACGCCGGAGGAGAGCAAGACGATCATGAGCGAGAGCGAGCTGCTCGCCAGCCAGAGCGCCGACCTCGGCCTGGTGCTGCGCCCCTACCTCGTCATCGCGGCGGTGCTGGTGCTCATCTGGCTGCTGATCGCGTTCCGCCGGATGGAGCTGCCCCGCACCCCGGAGGCGGTCGACCTCACCAGCGGCAGCGGTGGAACGTTCGCCCGGCTCTGGGCCAACCGGCACTACCGCTACGGGGTGATGGCCCAGTTCTTCAACGTCGCCGCGCAGACCTGCGTGTGGACGTTCACCATCCTCTACGCCCAGGACGTCGTCGGCACCTCCGCGGGCGAGGCGGGGTGGTGGCTGCAGGCGAGCCTCATCATCTTCCTCGTCTCGCGGTTCGTGATGACCTACCTGCTGGGCATCTTCCGGCCCGCGGTGCTGCTGCTGGTGATGGCGGTCTTCGGGGTCGCCTGCTGCCTGACCTCGATGTTCGCCCTCAACATCGTCGGGCTGATCGCGGTGGTGTCCATCTCCGCGGCCCTGTCGCTGATGTTCCCCACCATCTACGGGATGGCCCTGCAGGGCCTCGGACCGGACGCCAAGTTCGGGTCGGCCGGCCTGGTCATGGCCATCCTCGGCGGTGCGCTGGTGCCGATGGTGCACGCGGCCGTGATGGACACCGCGGGCTCGGCGGCCGGCTACCTGGTCCCCGGGATCTGCCTGGCGCTGGTGGCGGCCTACGCGGTCTTCGACCTGCGCAACACCCGGCCGCCGATCGGCGCCCCCGCCGCGCCGGTCCAGGCCTGAGAGGTGGTCGCCATGCGCATACCCACGCGGCCCGCACACCTCGGCCTCGTCCTCGCCCTGCTCTCCGGGGTCGGCCTGGCCGGCTGCACGACCGAGACGGAGGAGCCGGTCTCGGTGGGGCTGATCACCAAGCAGGAGGAGAACCCGTACTGGGTGACCATGAAGGACGTCGCCCAGGCGACCGCGGACGAGCTGGACGCCACCCTGACCACGGCGACCGGCACCAGCGACACCGACGTCGCCTCCCAGGAGACCGCGGTCCGGGACATGGTGGCCGACGGGGTCGACGGGATCCTGATCACCCCGACGGACCCCGAGGCGTTGGCACCGGTCATCGAGGAGGCGCGGGCGGCCGGGGTGCTGGTCATCGCGCTGGACACCCCTCCGGCGTCCGAGGACGGGGTGGACGCCTTCTTCGCCACCGACAACGAGCGGGCCGGCCGCTCGGTCGGGGAGTATGCCGCCGCGAAGGTGGCCGAGCTCGGACTGGAGCCGCAGGTGGTCACCCTGGACCTGGCACCGGGCATCAGCTCCGGCGAGCTGCGCCGGGCAGGCTTCCTGGAGGGCTTCGGGCTGGCCGAGGACGACCCCGCGGTGGTCGCGTCCGTCGACACCGAGGGCGACCGGGACGACGCGGCGGTGCTGATGACCCGGGTGCTGGACGAGCACCCGGACGTGAACGTGGTCTACACCGTGAACGAGCCGGCCGCGCTCGGTGCACTGGCCGCGCTCGCGGAGGCGGAGGTGGACCTGGACCAGGTGGTGGTGGTCTCGATCGACGGTGGCTGCCGGGCGATGCGGGAGGCGGTGCGCCCCGGTGACATCGACGCCACCGCGACCCAGTACCCGCAGAACATGGCCCGCGAGGGGGTCCGGGCGGTGGTGACCGCGGTGCGGGACGGACAGGCTCCGAGCGGGTACCTGGACACCGGCAGTGAGCTGGTCAGCGACCAGCCGGCACCGGGGGTGGAGTCGCGGCGGGTGGAGTTCGGGATCAGGACCTGCTGGGGATCCTGAGCCGGGGACTCAGCGCTGGGTCAGGCGGGTGGGCCAGGCGACGACGGCGGCGCCGCGGGTCGCGGGGAAGGCCATCGTGTCGCGGGGGTTGCCGGTGAGCATGCGGTACAGGAACTTTGCCATGTCTCCAGGGTCCTCGGGTGCGACTCATACGTCTAATGCCTCTTGCGCAGGTGATTCATACGCTAGGTTCATGGGTATGGAGACGGAGACGCTGCGGTGGTTCCAACTGGTCGCGGACGGCGTCACGGTCACCGAGGTGAGCCAGACCGAGACGGTCTCCCAGCCGGCGGTCTCCCGGGCGCTGGCCCGGCTGGAGCGGGACGTCGGGGCCCCGCTGCTGCGCCGGGAGGGGCGCGTGCTGCGGCTCACCCACGCCGGGGCCACCTTCAAGCAGCACGTGGACGCGGTGCTGCACCACCTGGACGACGGGCTCGCCGCGGTCCAGCAGATCCTGGACCCCGAGACCGGGACCGTGACCATCGCCTTCCAGCCGTCGCTGGGCACCTGGCTGGTGCCGGACCTGGTGAGCAGCTTCCGCGCGCTGCACCCGCAGGTCCGGCTCGACCTGCGGACCAAGACCGACGAGACGGTCCCGGAGGTGGGCGCGGGCAGCGTGGTGGACGTCGAGCTGTCCACGCTCCGTCCGCCCCCCGGCCCGGAGCACCCCCGGTGGCGGTCCCTGGTGGCCGAGCCGCTGCGGCTGCTGGTAGGCCCCCGTCACCGGCTGGCCGACGCCGACGCGGTGGCGCTGGAGGAGGTGGCGGACGAACCCTTCGTGATGATCCGGCATACCTCCCTGCTGCGCAGGCACTGCGAACAGCTGTGCACCGAGGCCGGCTTCTCCCCGGACATCGCCTTCGTCGCCGACGACCTGCCGACCCTGCGCGGGTATGTCGCCGCGGGCCTGGGCGTCGCGGTGGCGCCCACGCTGTGGGGCGGGTCGGTGGCCGCTCCGGTGTCGGGCCTGCACGTGCTCGGGCTGACCGACCGCGGCGCCACCCGGGACGTCGGGCTGTCCTGGGCCCCCCGGCGCCGCATGCTGCCGGCCGCCGAGCTGTTCCGCGAGCACGTGCTGGACCGGGCCCGAGCCGAGGCCCTGCCCCGGCCGGTCAACCGAGGGTGACGCCGGCGAGCTCCTGCGAGACCGTCCACATCCGGGTGGCGTCCTCGGTGCGCATCGGTCGCCAGAGCGCCGTCCGGCCCGGGCGGCCTCCGGCACTGCCAGGACCCTGCGGCCCGTAGAAGTCGCCTCCCTCCGCCTCCGTCGAGGTGGCCGCCATCAGGGCCGGCAGGCCCGCGCTCTCCACCGTCCCCACCAGCAGCCCGCGGCCCGAGAGCCACTGGATCACACGGCGCCCCGACGTGGCCTGCGCCCGACCCATCTCCGGTCGCGCGCCGAGCAGGCTGGTGGGAGCCACACCCGGGTGGGAGAGGGTGCTGGTGACGCCCCACCCTGCCTCGCTGCTGCGCCGGGCGAGCTCGAGCGCGAAGAGTGCCACGGCGATCTTCGACTGCCGGTACGCGGCCATCCCGTCGTAGCTGCGCTCCCAGTTCAGGTCCTCCCAGTGCACCGCCCCGCTACGGGCCGCGATGCTCGACTGGGAGGTGACCCTGCCTCGCCCCGCCCGCAGCAACGGCAGCAGGTGCGCGGTCAGCGCCACGTGCCCGAGGTGGTTGGTGCCCAGCTGCAGCTCGAAGCCGTCCTCGGTCACCTGACGCTCCGGCGGGGTCATCACCCCCGCGTTGTTGACCAGCAGGTGCACGGGCTCGCCCTTGGCGTGCAGCCGCTCGCCCAACGCGGCCACCGAGGCCAACGAGGACAGGTCCAGCGACTCCAGGGTGAGCCGGGCCTGCGGGTGCCCCCTCCGGATCCGCTCCACCGCGGCCTCGCCCTTGGCCCGGTTCCGCACCGGCATCACCACCTCCGCCCCGGCGACCGCAAGGCGGGTGGCGATCCCGAGGCCGATGCCGTCGCTGGCGCCGGTGACCACGGCGCGTCGGCCGGTGAGATCGGGGAGGGTGAGCTCTGGGGTACTGCGTGGCATGGCGCTCCTGTCGTCCGGCGGCGCGGGTGCGCCCCTCTCACCAGGGTGCGCGGCGGGAGCGGCGCGATCCAGGGTCGGTTGATCCCTGGATCGGCGGTCCCTGGCTCGGGGGTCCCTGGCTCGCGGGTCCCAGACGCGCGAGGATGCTCCCATGACGGATCGCAGCGGGCTCGCCACCTTCCTGCGCAGCCGCCGGGAGGCGCTGCAGCCGGAGGACGTCGGGATGCCGAGGGGGCAGCGGCGGCGGACCGCCGGCCTGCGCCGGGAGGAGGTGGCGGCGCTGTGCCACATGTCCACCGACTACTACTCCCGGCTCGAGCAGGAACGCGGGCCGCGACCCTCCGAGCAGATGCTGGGCTCGATCGCCCAGGGCCTGCACCTGAGCGTGGCCGAGCGGGACCACCTCTTCCGGCTGGCCGGTCACCCCCCGCCCTCACCCACCGCAGGCGGCGATCACATCAGCCCCGGGGTGCTGCGGATCCTGGACCGGCTCGCGGACACCCCGGCCGAGGTGGTGACCGAGCTGGGTGAGACGTTGCGCCAGACGCCGGTGGGGGTGGCACTGCTCGGCGACCTCACCCGGCATACCGGACCCTTCCGCAGCATCGGCTACCGGTGGTTCGCCCAGCCCGGCGCGAGGGACGTCTACCTGCCCGAGGACCACGAGTTCTACTCGCGGCTGTATGCCTCCGGGCTGCGCACGGTGATGGCCCAGCGGGGACCGGGGTCCCGCGCGGCCGAGCTCGCCACCCTGCTGCTGGGGACGAGCGAGGAGTTCCGGGAGGTCTGGCAGCGGCACGAGGTGGGCCTCCGGCCGCGGGAGACCAAGCGCTACCAGCTCCCGTCCGTCGGGTACGTCGAGCTGAACTGTCAGGTCATGCTGGACCCGGCCCATGCCCACACGCTGCTGGTCTACACGGCCGTGCCCGGCAGCGAGAGCCACGAGAAGCTGGCCCTGCTCTCGGTCGTCGGTGCGAGCGGGATGAGCGCGACGTAGCCGACGTAGCCGAGGCGGTCGTCGTAGTCGACTGGCCCGGATCGGCTCAGGAGCCGTCCGGCAGCAGGTCGGGCCGGCCGAACATGACCGCGGTCTCCCTGGCCGTGGGCCGCCCCGCGTCCGGGTCGGCGCCGTGCTCGAGCAGCACCGCGACCACGTCCGCCTCGCCCTTGAAGACCGCGCCGGCCAGCGGGGACTGGCCGCGGTCGTTGAGCCGGTCCACGTCGGCGCCGCGGCGGGCCAGCTCGCCGACGGTCGCGGCGTGCCCGTGGTAGGCGGCCAGCATCAGCAGGGTGTTCCCCGCCGGGTCGGTGAGGTCCGCCGGCGCACCGGCGTCCACGTAGGCGGACAGCTGCTCGCCCTGCCCGCCCCGGGCGAGGTCGAAGAGCATGTGGGCCAGGTCCACGGCCTCGCTCGAGGGGTCGTCCATGAGGATGAGCCTAGGGCAGGGCGCCCACCACCCCACCGAGCGTCGCCCGTGGTTGCCCACAGACCCACCGAGCGTCAGGGGTGGTGGGCGTGCTCGTGGTCGCTGTGTGACGGCGGCTCCAGCTGGAACGTCGAGTGCTCCACGCTGACGTCGAAGTGCCCGGCCACGCACTGCTGCAGCGCGTCCAGCATCTGTGGCGCATGACCGTCCTGGAAACAACCCTGCTCGACGACGACGTGGGCGGTGAGGACCGGCATACCGGTGCCGATGCGAGATGCGTGCAGGTCGTGCACATCGACGACGTGCTCGACACCCATGATGTGCGAGCGCACGTCGGACAGGTCGAGTCCCGGCGGGGTCGCCTCCAGCAGCACGCTGCCCGCCACCCGGAGGATCGCGACCGCCCGCGGGATGATGAGGAGCGCGATCAGGATCCCGACGACCGCGTCCGCCCGCTGCCAGCCCAGGGTGGTGATCAGGACGGCGGACACGATCACGGCCACCGACCCGAGGGCGTCCGCGGCCACCTCGAGGAAGGCCGCCCGCAGGTTCAGGTTGGCGTCCCGCCCGCCGGCCAGGATCAGCAGCGCGGCGATGTTGCCGAGCAGGCCCACCACACCGAAGACCAGCAGCAGGCCACCCGCCACCTCCGGCGGTGCGTCACCCGTGAGCCGTCGGACACCCTCGACCAGGGCGAAGAGGCCGACCCCGAGCAGGACCGTCGCCTGAGCGCCGGCACCGAGCACCTCCGCACGGGCGAACCCCCAGGTGCGGCGCGCGCTCGGCGGGCGCATCATCAGCCGCGCCGCGGCCAGGGCCATCAGCAGACCACCGGCGTCGGTGAGCATGTGCCCGGCATCCACCAGCAGCGCCAGGCTGCCGGTCACCAGCGCCCCGACCACCTCGGCGACCAGGATCGTCGCGGTGATGGCGAACGCGGCCAGCAACCGGGTGACGCTCGCGCCCCCGGTGTGGTCATGGCTGTGCTCGGCGCTCACCCGACCAGTATCGCCTCCCTCCCCAGGCCCGCGTCGCGGCCGGTGGCTTGACCCTCACGCCGGGAGAGGAATGAGGATCGGGACCACCGACGTTCATCGACCACCCACCACGAGGAGAGTTGACGTGACCACCCTGGACCGCGCCCGCCGGGCCGTCTCCGACCCCAGCCCCACCGTCCGCCAGCAGGCGGCCCTGCACCTGGGGACGCACGGCGACGCCACGCTCACCCCCGACCTCGTCTCGCTGCTGGTGGGCGAGGGCGACTTCTTCGTGCGGGAGACGCTGACCTGGGCCGTCGTCCGGCACCCGGAAGCAGCCCTTGCTCCCCTGCTCGACGCCCTCGACCGGTGCCCGGACGCCCGGGTCCAGGTGCTGCACGCGCTCAGCAAGATCCAGGCACCGGAAGCGGTCCCGCAGATCCTCCGGTATGCCGACGCGCGCCAGCCCGGCGTCGCCGCCAAGGCCTGGTGGGCGCTGGGTCGGACCGGTACGCCCGAGGCCGCCCCTGCCCTGCTGGCTCACCTCGGCGAGGGTGAGGAGGAGCAGCGCCGCGAGCTCTCACGCGCCCTGGAACAGCTCGGAGCACCGGCCGTCGAGGGCCTGGCCGACGCGCTGGCGGCCCCGGACCCCGCGGTGCGTCACCACGCCGCTCAGGCCCTGGTGCTCATCGGTGACCCGGCCGCCCGGCCGGCTGCGGCCGCCCTCGCGGAAGCCGCGCTCGCCCCAGCGGCGCAGGGCGAGGGACGCGAGACCGCGCTCGTCGCCCTGGAGGCCCTCGCCCCGCTGGACGCCCCGGAGGTCGAGGAGGCGCTGATGCTGCTCCGGGACGGGGAGGACAGGTTCCTGTCGCTCACCGCCCAGTGGCTGCTGGCCGACCGTGCGGAGCGGGCCGGGCGCACGGCCTGACCCCGGCGGCGGGTCCGTCCCGTCGTCAGGGGCACCCTGTCGGACCCTGCTCCTACGGTGGTCCCATGTACTCCACGATCGCGGTCAGCGGGTACCGCTCGCTGCGTGACGTCGTCCTGCCGCTCGGTCGGCTCACCGTCGTCACCGGGGCGAACGGCTCCGGCAAGAGCACGGCATACCGTGCGCTGCGGCTCCTGGCCGCCTGCGGGCGGGGCGACGGCGTGCGGGCCCTGGCCCAGGAGGGCGGACTGGACTCGGCGCTGTGGGCCGGGCCCGAGTCGCTGGGCCAGGCGCGCCGCGACCACGCGGTGCAGGGCACCACGCGCAGCGGGCCGGTCGCGGTACGGCTGGGTGTCGGAGGTGCCGGGGACGAGCTGTCCTACCTGGTCGACCTGGGCATCCCCGTGCAGTCGGGCATGACGATCTTCAACCGGGATCCCGAGATCAAGCGCGAGGCGGTCTGGAGCGGCCCGGTGATGCGCCCGGGCCGACTGGTCGCCCGTCGCCGTCACCGTCACGTGGAGCTGCGCGACGACGACGGCGCCTGGACGCAGGCCCCGGTCAGCGTGCCGACCTGGTCGAGCATGCTGACCGAGGTCGTCGACCTGGCGGCCGCGCCTGAGCTGTGGGCGGTCCGGGAGGCGCTGCGGACGTGGCGTTTCTACGACGGGTTCCGGGTGGACGCGGACGCCCCCGCCCGGCGGCCGCAGGTGGGCACCCGCACCTGGGCGTTGAGCGACACGGGGGCCGACCTCGCCGCGGCGCTGCAGACGATCCGTGAGGACTCCCCGGCCGAGCTGGACGCGGCCGTGGCCGACGCCTTCGACGGGGCACGGCTCTCGATCGCGGTCAACGACGGGCTCTTCGACGTCCAGCTGCACCAGCCCGGCATGCTGCGGCCGCTGCGCTGCGTCGAGCTCTCCGACGGCACCCTGCGCTACCTGCTGTGGCTGGCCGCCCTGCTCACCCCGGTCCCACCCCGGCTGATGGCGCTCAACGAGCCGGAGACCAGCCTGCACCCTTCCCTGCTGCCCCCGCTGGCGCGTGCGGTCGCGCGGGCCTCGGCCCGGACCCAGGTGGTCGTCGTCACCCACGCGGAGGCGCTGGTCGAGGCCCTGTCGGAGGCCGTCGGAGACGGGGACGACGGGGGTGCGGATCCTGAGGAGGGTCTGGTGCCGGGCGAGGTGACGGCGATGCGCACCCACCACCTCATCAAGGATCTCGGCGAGACCCTCGTGTCCGGTCAGGGGATGCTGTCCACGCCACCGTGGGAGTGGGGCCGACGCTAGGTATGCCGGTCAGGGGGTCGAGGGTGGCATCTCCACCGGGGTGACCCGGGGGCGCTTCGGCACCCGACCGTCGCCGGAGCTCTCCCCTCGGATCCTGCGCCGGATCCACGGCCGTAGGGTCGAGGCGACCCACTCCCGGTCGGCCTGCAGGGACTCCAGACGGCCGGGAGCCGGGAGCTTCTCCAGCGGGGTCGTCCAGGCGTCGTCCTCGACCTCCAGGCCCAGCGTCCAGAGCGCCTGCGCCGCGATCCGGGTATGCCCCTCGGTACTGAAGTGGATCCGGTCAGGCCCCCACATCCGGGCATCGTGGAGGGCTTTCAGGGTGTAGATGTCGACGACGAAGGACCCGGTCCGCTGCCCGACAGCCCACAGGTTCGCGGTGTACTCGGCCATCCGCGGATGGACCCGGTTGACCAGCGGCGACCAGGAGACGTCGGGGGCGGTCACCAGGACCACGTCGGCCCCGGTGGCCCGGACCGTCTCGACGGCGCTCTCCAGCCGGCGCATCACGGCGGTCAGCGACACCCGCGGCCGGAGCACGTCGTTACCCCCGGCGGACAGGCTGACCAGGTCCGGCTCCAGGGCCAGCGCGGGCAGCAGCTGCTCCTCGATGACGGCGTCGATCAGGCGCCCACGGATCGCGAGGTTGGCGTAGCCGAAAGGTGCGCCGACGCCGTCGTTGCGCACGGCGAGCGCTGCCGCGAGCCGGTCGGCCCAGCCGACGTACTGGTCCTGCTCACGCGGGTCAGGGTCGTGCAGGCCCTCGGTGAAGGAGTCCCCGAGTGCCACGTACCGCTCCCAGACGCGCGGCTGAGCGGGGTCAGGTCGTACGGGCATACCTGCAGGATAGAAGACGGGCACGACGAGACGCTCGGTCCGGCACGACGAGACGCCCGGTCCTCGGGGGAGGACCGGGCGTCTCGTGGTCGTTCAGGTCGTGCTGTGTCGTGCAGTGTGGTGCGTCTGCTCAGCCGGAGACGCGCTCCTTGAGCTTGGAACCGGCCTTGAACGCCGGGGCCTTGCTCGCGGCGATCTGGATCTCGGCGCCGGTCTGCGGGTTACGGCCGGTACGGGCCGAGCGGTCGCGGACCTCGAAGGTGCCGAAACCGGGGAACGACACCTTCTCGCCCTTGGCCAGCTCGGCGGAGATGGCCTCGAGAACGGAGCTGACGACCTTGTCGGCGGCAGCCTGGGTCATGTTCGCCTCGCGGGCGACGGTCTCGACGATGACCTTCTTGCTCATGTTGACAGCCTTTCATCGCGCTAATGAGTCACCTCACCGTAGGCAGATCGCGAGCCCGTTTGCCAACTCATACCCCCGGCGCGTCGCGGAATTCCGGACCTAGAGTGGCTTTCGTGACCCCCTCGACCCCCTTCGTCCCTCCTGCAGGCGCGCACGGCGGGGACGCCCCCGCCGTCGCCCGCGCCCTCGGGCTGGACCCCGGCGCCCTGCTCGACCTCAGCCAGAACCTCAACCCGCTGGCGCCGCACCCGCGGCAGATCGTCGGCCGGCACCTGGACGCGCTCGGCCGCTACCCGGACCCCGAGGTCGCGACCCGAGAGCTGGCCGCGGCCCTGGGCACCGACCCCGACCGGGTGCTGCTGACCAACGGCGGGAGCGAGGCGATCCAGCTGGTCGCCGCCGAGCTGGGCGGAGGGGTCCGCAGCGAGCCGGACTTCGGGCTGCACCCCCGCGCCCCGCACGGACCCCGCTGGCGCTCGGACCCGCACTCCCCGACCGGCCGCCTGGCCGGCCCCGACGAGCACGTGGACGTCTGGGACGAGGCCTTCTACGCCCTCGCCACCGGCCGCTGGAGCTCCGGGCCCACCCGCACGTCCGCCTCCGTCGCCACGGTGGGCTCGCTCACCAAGACCTTCGCCTGCCCAGGGCTGCGCCTGGGCTACGCGCTCGCCGACCCCGACCTGCTGCACCGGGTGCGGGCGCGGCAGCCGCACTGGCCGGTCAGCACCCTGGCCCTGGCCGCGTTGCCCGACCTGCTCGCCGGTGCCGACCTGCCGCGGTGGGCGGCCGGGATCCGCGAGCTGCGGGCCGCGCTGGTCCGGACGCTGACCGAGCACGGGCTGGCGGTCGAGGCCGCGGACGCCCCGTGGGTGCTGGTCGCCGAGCCCGGACTGCGCGAGCGCCTCGCCCCGCACGGGGTGCTGGTGCGCGACTGCACCAGCTTCGGTATGCCCGGGGTCACCCGGATCGCGGTACCGGACACCGAGGGGATCTCCCGGCTGGCCCGGGCCCTGGACCGCTCGGGCGAGGGGTCGCGCAGCGCGGGCTAGACTCTGCTGGTCGCGTAGACGAAGTCCGGTGAGAACCCGGCACTGTCCCGCAACGGTGGAGTCATCCACGTCGTCCCGGTCCGACCGGCGCCGACGCGAGGTGGCCGAGTCCGGTCGAGCTGCACGGCGATCCGAGACCATTCGCCCTCGAGGACCTAGGGCCGGTTCGGACGACGCGAGTCCCTCCCGTCGCTCGAGCGAACTCCCTCCTCGATCGACAGGAGAACAGATGAACGTCCGCACCCCCCTCACCCTCGCCGGCGTGCTCACGCTGGCCCTCGGCCTCGCCGCCTGCGGCGACGACGCCGACGAGTCCGCCGACAACGGCGCCACCGACAGCTCCTCGGGTTCCGAGCCGGACACCGAGGACACGACCGGGGCGACCGACGACGCCGCCGGCACCAGCGCCCCTGGCGACGACGCCGGAGCCGACGGCACCTTCCCGGTCACCGTCGACACCGCCTCCGGCGAGGTGACCGTCGAAGAGCAGCCGCAGCGGATCGTCTCGCTCTCCCCCTCGGCCACCGAGATCCTCTTCGAGATCGGGGCCGGCGACCAGGTGGTGGCCGTCGACTCCTTCTCCACCTACCCCGAGGGCGTCCCCACCACGGACCTGTCCGGCTTCGAGCCGAACGTGGAGGCCGTCGTCGGCTACGAGCCGGACCTGGTCGTCGTCAGCAACGACGCCAACGACCTGGTCGCCTCGCTGGAGGCGATCGACGTGCCGGTCATCGTCAGCCCGGCACCGACCACCGTCGAGGACGGCTGGGACGGCATGGCCGCCCTGGGCCTGGCCACCGGGCACGTGGACGAGACCGCCGCGACGATCGCCGACCTGCGCGAGCAGGTCGACCAGGCCTTCGCCTCGGCGCCGGAGACCGACGGGGAGGAGCTGCGGGTCTACCACGAGCTGGACGACAGCTACTACTCGGCGAGCTCGGCCAGCTTCATCGGTGACGTCTACGCCCAGATGGGGGCGGTCAACATCGCCGACGAGGCCGACACCGACGGCACCGGCTTCCCGCAGCTGACCGAGGAGTCCATCATCGAGGCGGACCCGCAGCTGATCGTGATCACCGACCAGGTCTCGTACACCGCCGAGGACGTCGCGAACCGTCCCGGGTGGTCGGAGATCGACGCCGTCCGCAACGACAACATCGTGGTCGTCGACGCCGACATCGCCTCCCGCTGGGGGCCGCGGCTGCCGCAGCTGGTCTCCACCGTGGCCGACGCCCTGACCGAGGTCGAGGTCGGCGCCCCGGCCGGACGCTGATCGACCACCGATGACCGCCCGCACCCACGCGTCGACCGACGCCCTCGACGAGACCGCGCAGCGCGCGTTCCGGCTGTCGGTCCCCGCGCTCCTGGGGTGCCTGGCCCTGCTGCTCCTGACCGTGCTGATCTCGGTCACCCAGGGAGCGGCGGGGCTGCCGGTCGAGGGGGTCGTGCGCTCGCTGCTCGGCGCCCTGCCCGGGGTGGACGTCGCCACCACCCTCACCACCTCCCAGGAGGCGGTGCTGTGGCAGATCCGGCTGCCGCGCACGGTGCTCGCCGCTCTCGTCGGGGCCAGCCTGGCGATGGCCGGCGCCGGCTACCAGGGGGTCTTCCGTAACCCGCTGGCCGATCCCTACCTGCTGGGCGTCTCGGCCGGTGCCGGTCTCGGCGCGGTGCTGGCGCTGGGGTTCGGGCTCGACCTGGCCTGGGGCCCGGTGGCCGCGCTGCCGATGGCCGCGTTCGGCGGCGCCATCATCGCCGTCACCGGCTCGGTGCTGGTCGCCCGCGGCTCGTTCCGCGACCCGGCCACCCTGCTGCTGGCCGGGGTCGCGATGGCGGCGCTGTTCTCCGCCGCCCAGACGTATGCCCTCACCCGGCTCGACCAGACCGCCGCCCGGGAGGTGCTCTCCTGGCTCTTCGGCCGGCTGGCGACCCACGGTTGGGCGCCCGTCACCCTGCTGCTGCCCTACGTGCTGCTGGCAGGGGCGGTGCTCTGGGTGCACGCCCGCCACCTGGACGTGCTGCGCCTCGGCGACGACGAGGCGCGGGCGCTGGGGCTGTCACCGGCCCGGTCCCGCTTCGTGGTCGTCGCCTCGGCGACCCTGATCACCGCGGCCGCCGTGTCGGTCAGCGGTCTCATCGCCTTCGTCGGGCTGGTCACGCCGCACCTGGTGCGGCTGCTGGTGGGCCACTCCTACCGGGTGATCATCCCGCTGTCCGCGGTCCTGGGCGCAGCCTTCCTGGCCCTGGTCGACATCGGCGCGCGCACCCTGGTGGCCCCGGGCGAGCTGCCCGTCGGGGTCATCACCGCCTTCGTCGGTGCCCCCTTCTTCTGCGTCGTCCTGTGGCGCCGGAAGGTCGGCTCGTGACAAGCCCGCTGCACGCCCTGCGCAGCCGCGAGGTCCGGGTGGCCTTCGACGGGGTGGAGGTCGTGGCCGGCGTGGACCTCGACCTGCGTCCGGGAGAGTGGCTCGGCCTGATCGGCCCCAACGGCTCCGGCAAGTCGACCTTCCTCAACAGCCTCGTCGGGCTGGTCCCCCGGACCGGGACCGTCGAGCTCGGTGACGGACGCAGCCCCGGTGCCACCGACCTGTCGCTGATGCCCCAGGCCCCCGAGCTGCCGCCGGGGATGACCGTGGTGGAGTACGTGCTGCTCGGCCGCACCGCCCACCTCGGCTGGTTCGCCTCCGAGTCCCGCGCCGACCGGGTCGTCGCCACCGACGTGCTGCGCCGGCTGGGGCTGGCCTCGTTCGCCCGGCGCCAGGTCCGCAGCCTCTCCGGCGGCGAGGCGCAGCGGATGGTCATCGCCCGGGCGCTGGTGCAGCAGTCCCCCGTGCTGCTCCTCGACGAACCCACCTCGGCGCTGGACGTGGGTCACCAGGTGGAGGTCCTGGAGCTCGTCGACGAGCTGCGCCGGGAGGACGGCCTGACCGTCGTCGCCGCCATGCACGACCTCGGGATGGCGGGCCGCTACGCCGACCGGCTGCTGCTGCTGGAGCGGGGTCGGCCGGTGGCCCTGGGCACCCCCGGGCAGGTGCTCGAGCCGGAGCTGCTCAGCCGCGTCTACGATCACCCTGTGCAGGTGCACGAGCTGGGTGGCCACCTGGTCGTGCTGCCGGCCCCGCGCGACCGGCACACCTCCACGGTCGCCGCACCGCTCGACCTGTCCGCCCGACGCAGCGCCCGCGACCCCCACTCCGAGGAAGTCTCGTGACCGAGCACGACGCCCCCCGCACGACCCGGCCCTACGACCGGCGGGAGCTGCGCTCGGCACCCTCGCTGGTGCTGGTGAGCACCGGCCACGGCAAGGGCAAGTCCACCGCCGCCTTCGGCACCCTGCTGCGCAGCCGCGCCCGGGAGTGGCCGACCGCCACCGTGCAGTTCCTGAAGTCGGGGAAGTGGCGCACCGGCGAGGAGGCGATGCTGCGCCAGCTCGGGGTGGAGTGGTTCAGCGCCGGTGACGGGTTCTCCTGGGACAGCGAGGACCTCGACGAGAGCCGCGCCAAGGCCGTCGCCGCCTGGGAGTTCACCGCCGCGCTGATCGCGGCCGGCGAGCACCGGATGATCCTGCTGGACGAGATCTCCTACCCGATGAACTGGGGCTGGATCGAGGTCGACGCCGTGGTCGCGGCGCTGCGCGAGCGGCCCGAGGACGTCAGCGTCTTCCTCACCGGGAGGGAGATGCCGCAGCCGGTCATCGACGTCGCCGACACCGTCACCGAGATGGTCGCCGTCAAGCACGCCTTCGCCCAGGGCATCCGGGCGCGCCGCGGGATCGACTACTGAGGATGGCTGGGTCCGCGATCCTCGTCGCCGGCGCCGCCAGCGGGGCCGGCAAGTCGACGGTGACCTCGGCGCTGTGCCGGGCGCTGGCCCACCGGGGGGTGGACGTCGTCCCGTTCAAGGGCCAGAACATGTCCAACCACAGCGCGGTCACCCCCGACGGCGGGGAGATCGGCCGGGCCCAGGCGATGCAGGCGCTCGCGGCCCGGGTGGAGACGGACCGCCGGATGGGGCCGGTGCTGCTCAAGCCCTCGGGCGGGCGCTCGCACGTGGTGGTGCTCGGGGACGAGGTGGCCGTCGACGACGCGGTGAGCTACGGGGACCGGGCCCGGACCCTGCGCCCGCTCGTGCTGGACGCGCTGACCGGGCTGCGCCGGGAGCACCAGCTGGTCGTCATGGAGGGCGCCGGCGGGGCCGCCGAGCCGAACCTCCTGGACCGGGATGTGGTGAACCTGCCGCTCGCCGCGGCCGCCGGGGTGCCCGCGGTCCTCGTCGTCGACATCGACCGCGGCGGCGCGTTCGCCTCGGCCTACGGCACCTGGGCGCTGCTGCCCGAGCGGCTGCGGCGGCAGCTGCGCGGGGTCGTCCTCAACGGGATGCGCGGGGACGTCTCCCTGCTGGACCCGGCGATCGAGGACCTGGAACGTCGCACCGGTATGCCGGTGCTCGGGGTGCTCCCGCACCTGGGGGAGCACCTGATGCTCGGGGTGGAGGACTCCCTGGACCTGGAGGCACCGGGCCGCCCCTCACCGGAGGAGGGCTGGTTCGCGGACCGGCCGGTGCGGGTCGCCGCGATCCGGTTGCCGCACCTGGCCAACCCCTCCGACCTGGACCCGCTGGCGCTGGAACCCTCCGTCGAGCTGCGCTGGGCCACCCGCCCCGGCGACCTGTCCGACGTCGACCTGGTCGTCGTCCCCGGCACCCGGGCCACCGTCGCCGACCTGGGCTGGCTGCGCGAGCGGGGTCTGGACCGGACGCTGCAGCGGCTGGTGGAGAACCCGGTGGGGCCGCACGTGCTCGGCATCTGCGGCGGCTACCAGATGCTCGGCACCACCATCGAGGACGACGTGGAGTCCGGCGCCGGGACGGTCCCCGGCCTGGGCCTGCTGCCGGTCGAGACGACCTTCCGCACCCCCAAGGTGGTCCGCCGGGACGTGGGCCGGACCACCGGACGCTCCGGGTTGACCGCGAAGGGCTACCAGGTGCGGCTGGGACGGACCAGGCTGCTCGAGGGCGAGGCGTGGCTGGAGCTCGCCGACGGGACGAGCGACGGAACGCCCGACGGACCGGGCGACGAGGCGGCGGTCGCCGCGGGGACGGTGCGCTCGTGGACCCCCGAGGGCTGCCTGCGCGACGACCGCCGGGTCCGGGGCACCTCGCTGCACGGGGTGCTCGACTCCGACGAGCTGCGCCGGGCCCTGCTCGGTGCCGTCGCCGCGGTGCGCGGCCGCACCTTCGTGCCGACCACGAGGCCCTACGCGCAGGCGCTGGAGGACCACCTCGACCACCTCGCGGACTGGGTGGAGGACCACCTCGACCTGGACGCCGTGCTGGCGCTGGCGGCCACCGCGCACGACCCGGAGGATCCGCCGGGGTGGTGAGCATGCAGGTGCGGCCCGACCACCACGGCGCAGGTGGCGCCGCCCTCGTCTGGCGGGTGCCGCCCGGGTGGACCGCCCTCAGCTCGGCCTCCGTCGGCGGCGGGCCCGGGCGACCACGCTGGGTCACCAACCTCGGCGTCGGCGACGACTTCACCCGGACCGACCTGCCGGCCTACGCCGCCGAGCGGGCGGCCGCCCTCGGCCTGCGGGGGCCGGGCACCACGCTGCTCACCGCCGCCGACGTCACCCAGGTCGAGCACGCCGAGCACGACGGGGTCCGGGCCTGGGCGACCGTCGGGGTCACCAAGCCGACCTGGGCGCTCGCCCCGGACGGCCGTCCCCCGACCGACCCCGGGCTGCCGCCACCCCCGGGCACCATCAACATCGTCGTCACCCTCCCCCGCCCGCTCTCCGGCTCCGCCCTGGTGCAGGCGGTCGGCACGCTCACCGAGGCCAAGGCCCAGGCCCTGCTGGAGGCCGGGGTCCCCGGGACCGGCACCGCCAGCGACGCGGTCGTCGTGCTGTGCCCGCCGCACGAGGTGGGCAGGGCCGACACGCCGCCGGAGGCGTTCGCCGGGGTCCGTTCCCGATGGGGCCAGTCCGTGGCGGTGGCCGTGCACGCCGCCGTCTCCGCCGGGATGCGCGCCCGCCCGTGGCCGGCCGCCGACGTCGACGCCGGGGTGCGCTGGTGAGGCGCCCGCTGCCCGGCACCCTGGCGCAACGCTCGCTGGGCGTCGCCGCCGGGCTGCTGCTGGACCGGGCCCTCGGTGAGCCGCCGGACCGGTGGCACCCGGTCGCCGGCTTCGGCACCGTCATGGGTCGGCTCGAACGGCGGGTGCACGCGGACGCCCGGACCCCGGGGGTGGTCTACGCCCTGGCCGGGGCGGGTCTGGGGGCGCTGGCCGGGGTGCTGCTGCACCGGGCGACGGGCGGGCGGCCGGTGCCGGCGGTGGCGGTCGCCGTCCAGGTGGCCAGCGCCGGGCGGATGCTGCGCCGGACCGCCACCGCCATCGGACAGCGGCTGGAGGACGACGACCTGGAGGGGGCCCGGGCACGGCTGCCGTGGCTGGTGGGGCGGGACCCGAGCGCGCTGGACGCCTCCGGGGTCGCTGCCGCCGTGGTCGAGTCGCTCGCCGAGAACACCGTGGACGCGGTGGTCGCCCCCGCCTTCTGGGGGCTGGTCGCCGGTGCGCCCGGGGCCCTGGTGCACCGGGCGGTGAACACGATGGACGCGATGGTCGGCCACCGCAGCCCGCGGTACGCACGCTTCGGCACCGCCGCCGCCCGCGCCGACGACGTGCTGGCCTGCGTTCCGGCGCGGCTCTTCGCCGGTCTGGTCGCGGTGCTCGCCGGGCCGCAGCACGCAGGTCACGTCCTGCGCACGGTATACCGGGACGCCCCGGCCCACCCCTCCCCCAACGCCGGGGTCGCCGAGGCTGCGTTCGCGGGCGCGCTGGGCGTCCGGCTGGGTGGGCCGCTGCGCTACGGCGAGCGCCTGGAGCACCGGCCCACCCTGGGGCAGGGACCGCGCCCGGGGCCCGCGGACATCGCCCGGGCCCGCCTGCTGGTGGACCGCGCCGAGCTGCTGATGGTCGCCGCGTGCGTGGCACTGTGGTGCCTCGCCCGCCGCACGAGGAGGACCTGATGAGCCTGACCCTGCTCACCGGGGGCGCCCGCAGCGGAAAGTCCGCGCTGGCCGTGCGGCGCGCCGCCCGCGCCACCGGCGCCACCACCCACGCCACCGGACGCGCCACCGGACGCGCCACCGAGCAAGGCGGGGTGCCGGTCGTCTTCGTCGCCACCGCCCAGCCGCGGGACGCGGAGATGGGCGAGAGGATCGCCCTGCACCGCGCCGAACGGCCCTCGTCCTGGAGCACCGTGGAGGCACCGGTCGAGCTGGTCGACGCCTGCCGGGAGCTGCCGCCCGGCCGGTGCGTCGTCATCGACTGTCTGGCACTGTGGGTGTCGAACCTGATGGAGCACGGTGACGAGGCAGCGACCACCCTGGACCGGGCGCACGCCCTCGCCGACTGGGCGGCGGCATACCCCGGGACGGTGCTGGTGGTGACCAACGAGGTCGGCCTCGGGATCGTGCCCATGCACCCGTTGTCGCGCGACTACCGGGACCGGCTGGGGCGGGTGAACCAGGCGCTCGCCGCCCGGGCCGACCTCGCCCAGCTCGTGGTCGCCGGACGTACCCTGACGCTCGACCCCCAGGAGGACTGACCGACATGGCCGACCCAGCCAGCGCCCGTGGCGTGGTGGACCGCACGATCGCCGCCATCGAGGGACTGGACCACGAGTCCGTGGCGGCCGTCGCCGGTGCCTTCGACGCCAAGGTGAAACCCCTGCACAGCCTGGGGCGCCTGGAGGGGCTCGCCGCCCGGGTCGGCGGCATCCAGCGCACCAGCACCCCCCGGGTGGACGCCCCGGCGGTGCTGGTCTGCGCCGCGGACCACGGCATCGCGACCACCGGGGTGAGCGCCTACCCGCAGGAGGTCACCGGGCTGATGCTGGCCAGCTTCGCCAGCGGCACGGCGGCGGTCTCGGTGCTGGCGCACCAGGCCGACGCCCGGCTGGTGGTGGCCGACCTGGGCGTGATCGACCCACCCGCCCTGCACCCGCGGTGGGCCCCGGTGCTCGACCGGCGCGTCCGGGCCGGGACGGCCAACAGCGCCGAGGGTCCGGCGATGAGCCTCGCCGAGGCCGAGCTGGCCGTCGCCCACGGCATCGAGCTCGCCGAGGAGCTCATCGAGGCCGGGGCCGACCTGGTCGCGCTCGGCGAGATGGGCATCGGCAGCACCACCACGGCCGCGGTGCTCACCTCCGCCCTGCTGGACCGCGACCCGGCCCGGGTGGTCGGGGCCGGTACCGGGGTGACCGGTGAGGCGCTGGCGCACAAGGTCGAGATGGTCGACGCCGTGCTGGCCCGGCACGAGGACGTCGAGGACCCCTGGGAGCTGCTGGCCGCCCTCGGCGGGCTGGAGATCGCCGCGCTCGCCGGGGCCACGCTGGCCTGCGCCGCGCACCGGGTGCCCGCGCTGGTGGATGGCTTCATCAGCACCGCCGGTGCCCTGATGGCCTGGCGTCTCGCGCCCGGCTGCGCGGACGCCATGATCGCCTCGCACCGCTCCACCGAGCCCGGCCACAGCATGCAGCTGGAGGCCCTGGGCCTGGAGCCGCTGCTCGACCTGGAGCTGCGCCTGGGCGAGGGCAGCGGCGCCGCCCTGGCGATCCCGCTGGTCCGGTCGGCGCTGGCGCTGCTGCAGGACATGGGCGAGCTGGCGGACCTCGGCGTGGGGGCCGGCACAGAGCACGACGGCTGAGCGATGACCGGCCCGCTGCTGGACGCCACCTCGTTCCTGACCCGGCTGCCGGTGCCCGCGCGCCGACGGTTCGACCTGGCCCGGGCGGCCTGGGCGTTCCCGGTGGTCGGGGCGGGGGTCGGTGCGCTGACGGCGGCGCTGGCCTGGTCCGCCCACCTCCTCCTGCCGGTGCTCGTGGCCGCGACGCTGGCGGTGCTGCTGGAGGTGGTGGTGACCGGGGCGCTGCACCTGGACGGGCTGGCCGACTGCGCGGACGGGTGCGGGGGTGGCCAGGACCGGGCGGCCCGGTTGCGGATCATGAAGGACCACGCGGTCGGTGTCTACGGCGGCGCCGCGCTCGTCCTCGCCCTGTTGCTGCAGGTGGGCGTGCTGGCCGGGCTGCTCGGGGTGCTCGGGGGTGGGCAGCTGCTGATGCTCCTGCTCGCGTCGGGGGCGCTGTCCCGGGCCGCGATGCTGCCCCCGGCACGGTGGCTGCGGTATGCCCGCGCCGAGGGCACCGCGGGCGCGCTGGTCGCCGGGCTGGGCACCGGGCCGGTCGTCGCCGCCGCCGGGCTGGCGGTCGCGGCGACCGCGGGCACCCTGCTGCTGGTCGGGCCCTGGGTGGCCCTGGCTCAGCTGGCTGCCGCGGTGGTGACCCCGGCGCTGGTGTCGCGGTGGGCATACCGGAGCCTGGGCGGGGTGACCGGGGACGTGCTGGGCGCGACCGCCGAGCTGACCCGGACCGCGTGCCTGCTGGTGCCGCTGGCGCTGCTGGGCTGGGCGTAGGTTGGGCGCCGTGAGCGCACCCCACTTCAGCCAGTACCCGCGGCCCTCGCACGTGGTCGCCCACATCAGCGACACCCACCTGCTCGCCGACGGCGTCCTGCAGCTCGGGGCGGTGGACACGGTGGCCCACCTGCGGCAGGCACTGGACCGGCTGACCCGGCTCGACCCCGCCCCGCAGGCGCTGGTCCTCACCGGGGACCTCGCCGACCGCGGCGAGCCGGCGGCCTACCGCGAGCTGCGGGAGCTGGTGCAGCCGGTCGCGGCGGAGCTCGGGGCGCAGCTGATCTGGGTGATGGGCAACCACGACGAGCGTGAGGCCTACGCCGCCGAGCTGTTCGGGACGGCGCCGGGCGAGGGACCGGTCGGACCGCAGGACCGGGTGCACGACGTCGACGGGCTGCGGGTGGTCTCGCTGGACACCACCGTGCCCGGCTACCACCACGGGGAGCTGGACGACGGGCAGCTGGCGTGGCTGGCGGCCGAGCTGGCCACCCCCGCCCCGCACGGGACGCTGCTCGCCCTGCACCACCCGCCGATCCCGGTGCCGATGGTGCCGGCGGCCGGGCTGATCGAGCTGCTCGACCAGGACCGGCTGGCGGCGGTGCTGGCCGGGACGGACGTGATCGGCATCCTCGGCGGGCACTTCCACTTCACCTCGCACTCGACCTTCGCGGGGATCCCGGTCTCGGTCGCGGGGGCGACCTGCTTCCTGGAGGACCCGGCGCCGCTGGACCGCTTCACCTCCGCGGTGGACGCGCACCAGTCGGTGAACATGGTGCACGTCTACGGCGACCGGGTGGTGCACTCGGTGGTGCCGGTGCCCGACGGGCCCGAGGTCGCCGGGCGGCCCGCGTCGGTGGTCGCCCTGCTGGAGGGGCTGAGCGCCGAGCAGCGTCGGGAGGCCGTCTCCGCCAAGTCCTCACCGCTGGCGGAGCACTCCTGAGCCGGCCCGACCCGACGCCCGACCTGGTGCCGGTGAGCTTCCGGGACGCTGTCGCCGGGCGTGCTCCCGACGACCAGCTGGCCGCGGCGGCCGACCGGGGCGCACCGGAGCCGGTCGACGGCGACACGTGGCTCGAGCGGCTGCCGGTCCTCGTCCAGGACCACCTGGAGCGCTGGGAGCTGCGGCCGGACGGGCCGCCGAGGCACGGGGAGTGCGCGCTGGTGCTGCCGGTGCTGCGCCGGGACGACGAGCCGGCGGCGCTGAAGCTGACCTGGCCGCACGCCGAGGCCCGGCACGAGCACCTGGCGCTGCGGCTGTGGGACGGCCGGGGCGCGGTCCGGCTCCTCGCGGCAGACCCCCGGGCCGGGGCGCTGCTCCTGGAGCGGCTGGACGCCTCGGTATGCCTGCGCGACCGGCCGCTGCTGGAGGCCTGCGAGGTGATCGGTGAACTGATGCGTGAGCTCGATCGCCCTGCCACCCCGCAGCTCGACACCGTCGCCGTCCGGGCCCTCCGGTGGCGCGAGCAGTTGGTGCCGGGCTCGCCGCTGGTGCCCCGGCGACTGACCGAGCAGGCGCGGACGGTGCTGGACCAGCTCCTCGGTGCGGACGGGCATACCCGACTGGTGCACGAGGACCTGCACGACCTGAACGTGCTCGCACCCCTGCACCCCGGGCGGGGGACGTGGCTGGCGATCGACCCCAAGCCGGTCGCCGCCGAGTGGGCGTACGCAGTGGCACCCGTCGTCTGGAACCGTCCCGAGGAGGCCGCGCGCGCGTCCAACCTGCGGGTGCACGCCCGGCTGCGTGCGGACCTCGTCGCCGAGGCCGCGGGGCTCGAGGAGGACCGGGTCCGGGCCTGGACCTTCGTCCGGCTGGTGCTCAACGCGCTGTGGGCGGCGCAGCACGCCCCCGCCTCGGACGAGTTCGGCTCGCGGATGATCGCACTGGCCAAGGCCTTCGCCGACTGAGCGCTGGCCCCTCCGCACCTCGCATACCCCGAGTGCGGTTACCCCCAGAGGACCCTC